>JBMFIQ010000001.1:0-140426 GCA_049976245.1 Microbacter sp.
GTCAGGCGGGCGGAGTCTTGACTTCATCCGATCATTCGGATTGTTCCATTCGCTTCCTTTTTGTGTTAAGTGGAACATCCCGCTTGCGGGGACAAAAAGTCAGTCAGGGTTAAGAAGCGGAAGCTCCTTGTAATGAACATGCGAAAGTTGAGTCATCATCAATTATTGAAATCGCTTTCGCCTGAAAAGGAAAAAGAAAAGCGCAAAAAGGGCAAGTAACGCCAAAGGTGTCACGACATTGATCGCTTGCCAGACTATTTTACCTTTTGTAATGGCCATGTGGTTGAGCAATCGGAGCTTAAACTGACGTGAACGCAGCGCCATCCATCCATCCTGATCGCTTAAGTAGAGCACGGTATTGACAATGAAAGCACGGTTGGCATACATTTGATTCGTGTATCGATCGTAACCTAAAGGCAGAACCTGCAGTTTTCCCTGCGCCTCCTGCACATCGTTGCGAATGATGTCTCCGTCGGCAATCACGATCATGCGTGTCGGCTTGCTGACTTGCAGAATGGGTGTGGAGGGATTGATGCCTTGAGGCACCAATCGATTCATAAAATCCGATTGAAAAATACCGGAAAGTGACACGGCAACAGGAATGTTTTGCATGTTAAAATAACGTTGATCTTGTGGATCGGGTAAATGTTTTAGATCAATCAGAGCCGGGGGCGCCAGAATGTGAGAAGCATTCGATGTTACCAGCAATATATCGGCTTTGACTCGGGATGAATCGCCCACTAAGTCAATGGAAGAGGGAAAGTTGGACTTGACGGAACCCAAATTTCGAGTGATGGGATTGTAAGGATTGGTCAATAAAAGGGGTGAAAAAAACCAGGGCATTGGCTTAAATTGAGGCTGTTCGTTTGGTCTTGCCACGTTTACCGGTATGGTAACACATTGGACGTCTTCTACAATGTCGGGATTGATGCGTACTCCGTAACAAAAAAGTTGATCGTTCAGATTGACGTCGAGCGGAAGAATGGTGGCTTCTCCGTTAAGTGAGAGATTGTGCGTGTCAATGTTGGTACCGTTCACCAGCCACAACACGCGTCCACCGTTCATGATGTATTGATCTATAATGAACTTTTCTTGTTCGGTGAATGGAATGCGGGGTTTGGCAATGATCACCACTTTGAAAGGTTTTAATGCATTGGGATCGGTTCCGAGTGATCCCCGATCTATTTCAAAATATCGGCTTAAAGCTGTGGAAGCATCATACACTTCTTCCTCCGTGAGTTCCCCGTTCCCCTCGAGAAATGCAATTTTCTCCACTGTTTTGGTTTCAAGTCTTCGAATGGCATCAGTCAATTGATATTCAAGCTCTTCGATGGATGCATTAAGATTTTCATCGCCGGTGTTGCCGGGAATGTTGACCAATAAATTAACAGGAATGGTATCTTGATGAGCAATGATTTGAGCCCATGGGAAAATGATTTTTTCAATGGCTTTGCCGTTGGCATCTTTTTCATAAACAGTAGTGGCATGCATTCCTTTTTTTTCGAGTGAAGCATACATCTTGATCTGTGCTTCGCTTGACGGTTGATCGGACGGATCAATAAAATGAACCGTAATCGGTTGCTTGGCATACACTTTCAATTCGTCGAGCAAATCGGCAGTGGCGCGTTTGAGGCGTAAAAATCCGACGTTTAAATCGCCCGCTAAATAAACATTCACCTGCAATGGATCTTCTAACGTTTTCATCAGGTGTTGGGTGTTTTTTGACAAGGAAAATCGTTTTTCGGAAGTGAGATCGACTCTGATGAAATCGTGTTGCGAAAGCACATTGAACAAAACGATCAATCCAATGATGACCAAAGATTGAATCAGAAGGGATGTTTGAAACGATTTTTTCCAATAAAGACGCATAAAGTAAAGTGAGGTTAAGCTGTAATCAAAAATGGCTGCTTTTCACACATGAATGATGTGATAACTGTTTTTTTTGACGGATTAAAATGTTGCTCATTGTTCAGTGATTCACCATGAAGCATCACCAAGTTGAATCTTCGCTTCAGTTGATCGGCCTGGTATTAGTCTATTTCGTTCATAATGAGCGGTATGCATTTTTCCAAACTGGTTTCCCAGTGTGCAATAGAAAGATGAAATGTATCTTTAAATTTCTGTTTGCTCAATACGCTGTAAAAAGGACGCGGCGCTTTGGCGGGATAGGCTTCAGATGGGACTGGCTGAACGCGGCATTGAATATGGGCTAAACGATGAATGGTGACGGCAAAATCATACCAACTGCAAATGCCTTCGTTGGAATAATGGTAAATGCCGGGCTTAAAATAGTCCGGATGCTCGATGCTTTGCCGGATGATTTCAAGGATGGCCGAGGCCAAATCGGCGGCATAAGTGGGAGTCCCAATTTGATCGTACACCACTTTGAGTATTTCTTTTTCGCGACCAAGTTTGATCATGGTTTTAACGAAGTTGTTTCCAAACGACGAATACAACCATGATGTTCGAAGAATGATTGACTCAGGGCAATGATCCAACATGGCTTGCTCTCCTTCAGCTTTTGATTTACCGTAAATGGTGTCAGGTGAAAGAGGCATTTCTTCGGTGTAAGGGCGAAAGGCTTTGCCGCTAAAAACATAATCGGTAGAGATGTGGATCATTTTGCTGCCGTGTGTGGCGGCAGCTTCGGCCAAATTGCGTACGGCATCCCGATTAATAGCATAACATCGTTCCGCATCCTCTTCGGCTTTGTCAACGGCCGTGTATGCGGCGCAATTCACAATAAATTGAACCGGTTGCTCTATTAGAAACTCATTCAAGGCTTCTTTGTCGCAAATGTCTAACGTTTCGACATCGGTAAAAATAAAATGGAAATTCGGATAAGAGGTGACCAGTTGCCGCAATTCATTTCCCAATTGTCCGTTGGCTCCTGTTATCAAAAGGTTTGTAATCATGTTGTTAATCAATGATTCGTTCAGGATTTCTTTATCACTTTTTCGCTTTGTAGGTGAAATTCATTTCTGCTTCATCGAACAACGGATGTTTTCGATCTTTAACTGAAACAATGGCTTGATCAACGGGGATTTTCCAGTCAATGGCCAAATCAGGATCATCAAAACGGATGCCTCGCTCATGTGCTTGATGATAGTATTGATCGCATTTATAACTGAAAATGGCCATCGGACTTAACACCGAAAATCCATGTGCAAATCCTTTGGGAATGAGAAATTGAGTTTTGTTCTCATCGGAAAGTTCAATGCCAAACCATTGTTTGAATGTGGGCGATCCTTTGCGCAAATCCACCGCAACATCCCAAACTTTTCCGTAGATTACGGAAACTAATTTTGTTTGAGCGTCCGGCTCAAGCTGATAATGAAGTCCACGAACGACGCCGTATGTTGATTGAGATAAGTTGTCTTGACAAAAATCCAAATCAATGCCATGTTCCATCAATCGTTTTTTGTTGTAATGCTCCATGAAGAAGCCTCGTTCGTCCTTAAAAAAGCGGTTTTGTATGATCAATAAATCCGGTATGGCTGTTTTGATGATTTCCATTCGCTGTTTTTTGTTTTTATGCGGAAAAAAGGTTTAAAATGCTCTTTTTCTAAAGTTTAGATCGCTTGCTGTGCCCTTCATGACTATTTATTCCTTTGTTTCGTTGGCCAGACGAATTAAATAGGATCCGTATTGATTTTTGAGCAGTGGTTGTGCCAGCTCAATCAACTGAATTCGGTCAATGAACCCCATTCGATAAGCAATTTCTTCGATACAGGCCACTTTCAGTCCTTGCCGCTTTTCAATGGTGGCAATGTAGTTGGATGCTTCAAGCAAACTGTCGTGCGTGCCGGTGTCGAGCCATGCCATGCCGCGTCCGAGCATTTTCAGATAGAGCCTGTTTTCGGCTAAATAAATCTTGTTGAGGTCTGTAATTTCCAATTCACCTCGTTTTGACGGTTTGAGTTGCTTGGCTTTTTCGCTCACGTCATCGCCGTAGAAATAAAGTCCCGTGACGGCATAATTGGATTTGGGATTAGCCGGCTTTTCTTCCAAACTCAACACATTGCCCTGTGCATCAAATTCAGCCACGCCATAACGTTCGGGATCATTTACGTAATAGCCAAAAATAATGGCTCCGTTCTGCAAACTTGATGCCTCAATAAGTTGTGAGGAGAAGTTGTATCCGTAAAAAATATTGTCCCCCAAAATCATGCACACCGGCTCACGATTGATGAATGATTCGCCAATGATGAAGGCCTGTGCCAAACCGTCGGGAGATGGCTGAACGGCATATTGAACGGAAAGTCCCAGTGACGATCCGTCTTCGAATAACTCTTGGTAAAGATGAATGTCCTGTGGCGTGGAAATGATTAATATTTCACGAATGCCCGACAACATCAACACCGACAACGGATAGTAAATCATTGGTTTGTCGTAAACCGGAATGATCTGTTTTGAAATGCTTTTAGTGGCCGGATAAAGTCGCGTGCCGGAGCCGCCTGCTAAAATGATGCCTTTCATCTGTTTGTGTTTTTATTTGATTTTCAATGCTTTGATGTTTGCTGAAAAATGTATGCGACAAAAATTTTCAATGACATTTCGTCAATGATCCTCAACAACTTGTTGCAAAGGTATGTAAATCATTTGATGATTGAGAAATTTTCAAATCGTTTTTGCAGGTTACCAGCCAAAAGCCAACTCATCGTCCATCCATTTGCCTTGTGCTTTCATCACTTGTTCCAAGATGTCGCGGGCACATCCTTCACCTCCCATGTAGGGCGAAACATACACCGAAATGGCTTTGATATCGGGTGTGGCATCGGCAGGGCAAACAGGCAGTCCGACATAGTTCATCACATGATAATCGGGAATGTCGTCTCCCATGTAGATCACCTGTTGCTTGTCCAATCCGTATTTATGGAGAAAATGAATCAAATCGTCCATTTTTCTTTTGGATGACATGTAAATGTCTTTTACGCCGAGACGTTCAAATCGAACACGAACGGCTGGTGAGTTGCCGCCCGTGATGATGGCAACATGAAGTCCTTTTTTGACGGCATGTTGAATGGCATATCCGTCTTTGATGTTGACCATTCGCATAGGTTCGCCGTCGGGATAAAGTGGTATGGTAGAATGAGATAAAACGCCGTCCACATCAAATACCAGCGCTTTGACCTGAGATAATTGCTCCTTGAATTGTGCCATGATGATTTTGCGGTTGTGTGGGTTGTTGAAACAAAAGAAGAATGAGTTTCTGAACGAGCGATGTAATTCAATAAAAAAAGGCCAATGGTTTGTTTGTCAAACTACCGGCCTTTTGTGAACGTTGTCCCGCGAAGATTCGAACTCAGACTAACAGAACCAAAATCTGCTGTGCTACCATTACACCACGGGACAAAAGAGTTTTTCGCTTAAAAGTGGTGCAAAGTTAATGGATTTCTATGTTTCTGCAAAATATTTTGGCAAAAAAAATAATCCTTTGCTTTTTGTCGCTCTTAAATAACTGAAGATCTTTCGATTGGGATTTTGTCTTCGTTGTTAATCATCTTCCGTGTATTCAGGTTCGGTCACGGCAACTGTGCTATCCGTGTGTTTCAATTGTTTTTCTAATTCCGAAATTTTAAGTTCCTGATTGTATATTGTTGTAAGCAATGCATTTAATTCTTCATTGTCGATACTAGAAGGATATTGTTCGTTGACCCTACTCATGAAGTCGGACAACACATTCATGAAATTGGTAAAAGCGGCGAATGGTGATTCGTAGTTTGGCCATACGTTGAAGCTGTTCCATGGTTTTGTGGTCATAAAATGGAAATGGTCGGAACATTGCAGACAGAGCCAGTCGTGTTTGATACTTCGATCGGAGCAGAGTCTGACGCGTTCGCCCTGATTGTAAAGTTTTTGCAATGCTTCTGTTTGCATGATGTTCCCGGTCCAATGACTTACATCTTTTTCCTCACCGCTCCACGATTGAGGATATTGTAGGGTGATGGAAGAAATCGGGTTGTATTTTTTGGTAATTTCGGCAGGTGTCGAAAAAGTGATGCGATTGGCTAAAGCATGAAAAGGAATGGCGCGCATAAAATCAAAGATGCCGCTCTCTGCTTTTTGTCGTTCTCCAAAAGTGGGATAACCCATGAAAAGGTTGAAAATTTGTTCTGATGGATCGGTTGATTTAATCCAGTTCATCAGTTTTTCGGCGGTCAATGGGAAGTCGCTCCAGCTTCGATCTGAAAATCGAAAGCCGATGTCGTCACTTAACCGCATGTTTCTTACTAATATTTTTAATTCGGGAATCGTTGGATGACCATACATGAAATTGGGACTTTTCCATCCCAAAACTTGTTTTGACCCTTCTGTCAGGATGGTTTTAAATCCCATGCTGTGAACCACTTCACCAATTTCATCCGAATAAATCATTTCCGTGTTTCGAAATGTGGTGGGCTTGACACCAAAGAGCTCGTTCATCAGATTGGAATGTTGTTCAACCTGTTGAATGAATTCATCCACATCAAAAAGTGAAGCCAGCGAGTGTGCATAAGGTTCGGCAATAAATTCCACGTTGCCTGTATTGGCCAATTCCACGAAACTTTCAATGACTTCGGGAGCAAATTGCTCAAACATCTCAATGCTTAAGCCTGAAATGGAAACTGCTGCCTTAAATTTCCCTTTCGATGTTTTGATCAATTCTAACAGCAACCGATTGGTTGGCAAAATGGACGTTTGAGCTAAATGCTGCACATTGGATTCGTTGGCGAAATCGTCGAAATAATAGTGATCTTGTCCGATTTCTAAAAATCGGTATCGCCTCAATAGCATGGGGATGTGCAATTGGAAATAGAAGCAAATTGTTTTCATTGCAAAAGGATTTTGGATGAAAAATGGATGATGTTGACGGGAAACGATTGCACCATCTTCGCAAAAGTAGTTTATTTTTGAGCAAATCGCAAACAAAAAATGACATTCATGTTGTCACAAATGTCATTTTCTATTTTTTCTTCCATTTTTACAATGATTTGATAAACGCTCTTCTGGTCTTAACATGCTTTGTTTCAAAGCTATCCCATAGTGTGGATACTTTTTGATTGGTTTCCAGTTCGGGATTGCTTTCGGCATACTGAAATCCGGCTCGGGCATATTCGGGTATCAATTCGGCAAAGAGTAAAGCGCTGGCTCCTTTGGCTTGATAATCGGGGCGAACGGCCATGAGGTACAAATCCACTACTTTGTTTTTGCCGTAAAGCGCCTTGAGTAAAAATAGAAATCCAAACGGGAAAAGTCTTCCTTTGGCTTTTTGGAGTGCTTTGGTCATGCTTGGCAGGGAAAATCCAAAAGCGACTACTTCATCTGCCTGATTCACGACAATGCGTACCAAGTTGGGACGGGCTAACGATAAATAGAGATTAATGTAGAATTGGATTTGTTCGTTAGAGAGTGGTGAAAATCCGTATAAATCTTTATAACAAATATTTAAGAGATCAAAAATCTTTTTGCCGTAGTTTTTGGCTAAAGGTTTAATGGATCGAAACCGGAGTGCCTGCAATTGGTGTTTTTCTTTGACTATCTTGGCAATGCGGAAATGTTTTTCGGGAAAAACTTTGGGTATTTGAATGTTATATTCTTTCCAGTCAATGTCTTTTTGATAACCTAAGGCGGCCAAATGTTGAGGGTAATAGGGGAAATTATAATTAGTAGCCATTGTTCCCGGCTTGTCAAAACCTTCCACCAGCATGCCTTCCCGATCGAAATCAGTAAATCCTACCGGCCCGTGAATGGCTGTCATCTTTTTTTCTTTAGCCCAAGTTTCAACGGCATCAAGGAGGGCTTTGGTGACTTCCAAGTCATCAATCATGTCGAGCCAGCCAAAACGGGCATGTTGATAGTTCCAATGTTCATTGGTGCGATGATTGATGATGCCTGCAACGCGACCAACCATTTTGTTGTCCTTGAACGCCATAAAATAACGTGCTTCGCAAAAAGCAAATGAAGGATTCTTCTCCTTGTTCAGTATAGTCATGTCATCCATCATCAACGGGGGCGCTGCATAAGGGTGATTGGAGTAGAGTCGAATGCCAAACAAAACAAATTGTTTGAGTTCTTTCCTTGTTTTAACTTCTCGAATTTCGACGGACATAATGCATTGTTAAGTGCCTGCAAAGTTAGTAAAAATCTTATAATCAAAAACAGACCATTCATTGGGTTGAATGGTCTGTTTTTACATATTGTCAATCACTATTTTAATTATTTTCCGGCCGCAGTTTCCGCACCACAGCTCCAGCTTGCCACATCTCACTGTTGCGCAAAGCAGCCAATTCTTCTTCTAATTTTTTTCGATAATCGGGTTGACTGTTTGAATCAATGGATCGCTGGGCTTCGTTGCCGCTGGCTACTTCTTTGTACAATTTTTCAAAAACGGGTTTTGTGGCATCGCGGAAAGGTTTCCACCAGTCAAGTGCGCCGCGTTGGGCGGTAGTGGAGCAGTTGGCATACATCCAATCCATCCCGTTTTCGGCTACTAACGGCATCAACGACTGTGTCAATTCTTCAACGGTTTCATTGAAGGCTTCGGAGGGTGAATGTCCATTTGCACGAAGCACGTCATATTGTGCTGCAAAAATGCCTTGAATGGCTCCCATCAAAGTACCCCGTTCTCCGGTCAGATCCGAATAAACTTCACGTTGGAAAGTGGTTTCAAACAAATAACCCGACCCAACGCCAATTCCCAGTGAGACGACACGTTCATAGGCTTTGCCGGTGGCATCCTGAAAAATGGCGTAGGATGAATTCAATCCGCGTCCTTGCAAAAACATGCGACGCAGGGAAGTTCCTGATCCTTTCGGTGCCACCAGAATGACATCCACATCAGCTGGTGGAATGATGTTGGTGCGTTCTTTGTAAGTGATGGCAAATCCATGTGAAAAATAAAGGGCTTTTCCTGCGGTAAGATGTTTTTTGACGGTTGGCCATACGGCAATTTGAGCTGCATCCGAAAGCAGGTATTGAATGATGGTGCCTCGTTGGCATGCTTCTTCAATCTCAAATAATGTTTGTCCGGGCACCCAACCGTCAGCAACGGCCTTGTCCCATGTTTTTGAATCTTTGCGTTGCCCAACTATCACATTGAATCCGTTGTCGCGCAAATTCATGCTTTGTCCCGGCCCTTGAACGCCGTAACCAATCACTGCAATCACTTCGTTTTTCAGTATATCACGTGCTTTCTCCAATGGAAACTCTTCACGAGTGACCACATTTTCATTGACTCCTCCAAAATTCATTACTGCCATAATCAATAGTATTTAGTGGTTGATAAAAGTTGATCCGTTATTTATATTTATTAATCCATTGTATTTGAATCTTACACAGCAATTCATCCTCCCGTTTCATTTCAAATAAATCTTTCAGTCCCTCCTGTTGTCGGTAGATGTTGATTTGATCTCCGTACATGGCTTCGTGAAGGAAATTGATGTCGAATCGCTGTATGGCATGATGGTTATACCAATCAATGGAATATTCGTTCAATATCCATTGTAAATATTTCATGCTGTTGACATGCTTGTTAAAGTCAATGTCGCTGTATTGTACTTTGCGAGTTGTGATGGGTGAGGATGCTATCGAAGGAAGTTTTGCAACCATTTTCATTGGGATCGGGTTTCCGCTGATGTAATGCGTCAATGTCGGCAATTTGCCGAGATCGACCGGTTTACGATGGGTCAAATCAATCATGGCCCAATTGGTTCCTGAATATGCAATCACCTGATCTTGTTCGTCAAAAACGGCAAAATTTCGTGTGGTGGTGGCTGCGCGTATGCTTTCAATCCATGTCTTAATGGAAATGCGTTCATACATGGTTGGCATACGAATGATTTCAACAGCCATACGAATCAACACCCAGGTGTAATTTTCTCTGTTTAAT
The DNA here is from genome assembly GCA_049976245.1 of Microbacter sp. GTDB lineage: Bacteria > Bacteroidota > Bacteroidia > Bacteroidales > Paludibacteraceae > Microbacter. The sequence continues at coordinate 9,872 of JBMFIQ010000001.1, forward strand.
TCTCTCACACCAAAACCGTTGTCGTCTGCATTTTTCCCGGCTGCCTGCAAAATGTAATCACCCAATGATGATGCGTATATGTGTTCGGTAAAATCTCCGTCCTGTGGTTGCATCTGGAATGAATAGTGTCCGATCAATCCCATGATTTTTGCGCTTTGTTCTTACAAAAATGTTATTTTGTGAGGTTTTTGGTATAAAAACATGCTAATTTAGGATGCAAAGGTAAATAATATTAAGCAAAGAGCGTCTTTTTGTCATGCACTTTTTTTCTTGATGCTTGTTTTTCTTGTTTTGTCAAGCATGGAACGTCTTTAAAAATATGGATAAGGCACTGAATATAAAAACCATATGGTTTTATTTGGCCTTGTATTATTTTTTATGTATTTTCTTATTCGGTTTTTGCTTTTCGTAGGTGTCATCCCGATATGTTGTGTGAACATTTTTCCCAATCAGTTTGTCAATTAAATCGGGGCGACCAGTTTTTCTCAATTCGTTTCTAATCACGTTTTGAGCCGTCGGTTTATACCAAAAGAAGAATTGTTGTTGTGCCATTTTTTCCTGAGGAAGTTTGGCGGTTTTGACTGCTTCTCCGGTGTAAGGGTTGATTCCTGTATAAAACATTTCGGTGGAAAGGGTCATTGGTGTTGGGGTAAAATCCTGCACCTGTTCCAGTTTGAAATCCATTGATTTGGTGATGATGGCCAATTCGGCCATGTCAATGTTTGAACAACCCGGATGACTTGAAATAAAATAAGGAATAAGTTGTTGATTGAGATTGGCTTTTCGGTTGATGGCTTCAAATTTTTGTTGAAATTTTCTGAACAAATCAAACGAAGGTTTTCGCATGAGTGCAAGCACTTTGGTCGAGGTGTGTTCGGGTGCAACTTTCAAACGGCCTGATACATGATGTCGGATGACTTCATCCAAGTATTCATTTAGGCTGTTGACATTTTCGTCGTGATCGTCATCCGATAGCAGCAAATCATAACGAATGCCACTGCCGATAAAACTTTTTTTGATGTAAGGCAGTTGATCTACTTTGCGGTATAGCTTGGTCATGCGGGAATGATCCCGATCTAAATTTTTGCAAATGTGAGGAAAGATGCACGATGGTCGTTTACAGGTCTTGCATAGGTTCAAATCTTTTCCTTTTAATCCGTACATATTGGCAGAAGGGCCTCCAAGATCGGTCAGAATTCCTTTGAAATTGGGCAATTCACTAATTTTCTTTATTTCTTTGAAAATGGATGCTTCAGATCGTGACAAAACCTGCTTTCCTTGGTGCATTGATATGGTGCAAAAAGAGCATCCTCCAAAACACCCGCGATGTGTGTTGACCGAAAAACGAATCATTTCGTAGGCGGGAATTCGTTTGTCTTTGTATCTCGGATGAGGCAATCGGGTAAAAGGCAATGCATATGTAGCATCGATCTCTTCCTGTGACCAGGTTTCATACGGTGGATTTACCACAATGAGCCGATTATCGCACTGTTGGAGTAAACGGGCTGCCACCATTTTGTTGGATTCTTCTTCAATGATTTTGAAATTTGCAGCCGAATGACGTTTGTCGATCAGACATTTTTCATGTGAAAACAAAGATATCGTTTCGCCGGCTAATGGCTGAACGGATGATTTGACATCCACACAAAATCCGGTTTGAGGAATGGTTTGAAGTGCTTGAATGGGTTGGCCTGAGTTTAATGCTTTGGCAATGGCGATGATCGACTTTTCGCCCATTCCGTAAACAAGCATATCGGCTTTGCTGTCAATCAGTATGCTTTTCCTAAGTTGATCTGACCAGTAATCGTAATGGGTAAACCGCCTCATGGATGCTTCTATGCCTCCGATGATGACGGGAACGTCGGGGAAGAGCTTTTTTAGAATAGTGGAGTACACAATGGTCGTGTAGTCAGGTCTAAATCCGGACACGCCCCCCGGAGTGTAGGCGTCGTTGGAGCGCAATCTTTTGTTGGCGGTGTAATGATTGACCATAGAATCCATGCATCCGGCCGAAATGCCGAAAAATAGTCTTGGAGTTCCCAACTTTTTGAAATCTCGGAGGTCGTCTCTCCAGTTTGGTTGTGGAACAATGGCCACGCGAAGGCCTTGTGCTTCAAGGACACGGCCAATGACGGCAGCTCCAAAAGAAGGATGATCAACATACGCATCCCCCGAAAACAGAATCACGTCCAATTCCGTCCAACCTCTTTGCTCCACCTCTTTTTTGGATGTGGGCAGCCAAATATGTTCTTCTTTTTTGTTCAATAAATATCTGTTGATGAATCAAATGATTAACATGGCGTCGCCGTAAATGCCGAAGCGATAGCCTTCTTCTACGGCTATTTCATAGGCTTTCATCACGGTTTCATAACCGCCAAAGGCACACGTGGCCATCAAAAGGGGCGAGTAAGGAAGATGAAAATTGGCAATCAGACTATCCGTTACGCCAAAATCATAAGGAGGGAAAATGAATTTGTTGGTCCAGCCGTCAAAGGGCTTAACGGTTCCATTGGTGCAGGCGCAAGTTTCCATAGCGCGTAACACTGTTGTTCCGACCGCACACACCGATCGATGGTTTTCTTTGGCTTTGTTGATGATGGAGGCTGTTTGCGGTGTGAGCAACATTTGCTCGGAATCCATTTTGTTTTTGGTCAGATCTTCCACATCGATGTCTCGATAGTTAGAAAGTCCGGCGTGTAAAGTCAAAAAAGCAAATTCAACACCTTTTATTTCAAGGCGTTTCATCAACTCACGACTAAAATGAAGTCCGGCTGTTGGAGATACTACAGCCCCTTCGTTTCGGGCAAAAATGGTTTGATATCGAACGGCGTCTTCGGGTTCCACTTCTCTACGTATAAAGCGGGGAAGGGGCGTTTCGCCTAGTGAATAGAGGGTTTTTCTGAAATCTTCATATTCGCCGTCATACAAAAAGCGCACGGTGCGACCTCTTGATGTTGTGTTGTCAATTACCTCGGCAACCAATTCGTTGTTTTGACCAAAATAGAGCTTATTCCCAACACGAATTTTTCGTGCCGGATCAACCAATACATCCCACATCCGAAGGTTGTGATTCAGTTCCCTTAAAAGAAATACTTCAATTTTAGCGTCAGAATTGTCTTTCGTTCCATACAAACGGGCAGGGAAAACCCTCGTGTCGTTAAACACAAAAACATCCTGATCGTTAAAATAGTTCAAGATATCGGTAAAATAGATGTGCTCAATGTCACCTGTTTGTTTGTGAAGGACTAAAAGTCGGGATTCGTCTCGGTGTTTGGTGGGATAAAGGGCTATTAGTTCATCAGGCAATTTAAATTTGAACTGAGAAAGCTTCATAATATGAGGTAGTTAAAAAAATAAAGAATCTCGCGATTGTTTGTATGAATTCAAGGTTTTTTAAAAAACAAATAAAAATGATGGTCAGAATAAGGCAAATAGTGTGCAAAAGTACACTATATCAATAGGCAAAGTCAATAGACAAACGGTTAATTTATCTCAACTTTTTCAATATTATGTAATAATGGAGTGTTCAGCGCGGTGGAATGTTCTTGTGAAGCAACGACTCAAACGCTTCGAGGCTCATGCATTGATCGAGGGTAACATCACCAATTCGGGTTCGAATGAGTTCCGTAAGATGAGCGCCACTTTGAAGGGCAAACCCAATGTCACGTGCCAATGCTCGAATGTAAGTGCCTTTGCTGCAGACGATGCGGAGTTTTAAAGTCGGCGGTTCAAACGATAGAATTTCCAGCTCATCAATGACTAAAGTTTTGGCGCTCATTGGCACTTCAATGTCCTGTCGTGCATATTCATAAGCACGTTTTCCTTCAATTTTTACCGCCGAAAAAGCAGGAGGGATTTGTTCAATGGTTCCGATAAATTGTTTCAACGTTTCTTCAACCAAAGCATAAGTGATGTGATCAACCGGATAATGTCGATCAATGGGTTTCTCTAAATCATATGATGGAGTTGTAGCTCCCAAAAAGAGGGTGGCTACATACTCTTTGGTTTGATGTTGAAAGGTGTCAATTTGTTTGGTGGCTTTCCCGGTACAAAGGATTAACACCCCGGTTGCCAACGGATCAAGCGTCCCTGCGTGTCCAACTTTTATTTTTTTTACGTGAAGTTGTTTACTGATGAGCCAACGAACTTTGTTGACCAAACTAAAGGAAGTCCAATGTAAAGGTTTGTTAAAATAGAGAATCTCGCCTTCGATAAAATCCATGAGAAATGGTTCGTATTGCATTAAAAATCAACATGAACATGCAACAACAATAATATGATAATGATGAGTCCGAAAATGATGCGATAGTATCCAAAAAGTTTAAAGCCGTATTTAGTGAGGAAAGCAATAAATCCTTTGATGGCAAAAATGGCCACAAAAAATCCGATGAGATTGCCGGCAGCCAGCACGATGAGGTTATGATGCGTCAACAGTTCGGGTGTTTTTTTGTAAGCATCCCAAAAGCTGACCACAAATGCTCCTGCCAGAGTTGGGACACCCAAAAAGAATGAAAATTCGGCAGCGGCTTTTCGCGTCAGTTTTTGTTGCATGCCGCCAATGATGGTGGATGCGCTTCGGCTCAATCCGGGCAGGACAACCGATAAAATTTGATAAAACCCAATGATCCATGATTTTTTATAACTGATTTCTTCTTCGGAGTGAATGGTGGGTTGTTTAAACCATTGATCAGCAAACAACAGTACAAAACCACCTGCAAACATCACAAAAGCTATAACCAAAGGGGTTTGAAGGGCTTCATCAATGTAATTTTTTAATAGTAGCCCAACAATGGCGGACGGAATCAGCGCGTAGATGAGTTTGACATAAAATTGCCATCTTTTGAAATCAATAAATTTTCTCCAATAGACCACAATGACCGATAAGATGGTGCCAAACTGAATGTTTTCGATAAACAATTTTGTAAAATCATTTTTTTCAATGCCCATAAAAGCTGATGCTAAGGCCATGTGTCCGGTGGATGAAACAGGCAAAAATTCCGTCAGGCCTTCAATGATAGCCAAAATCACGGTATGCAACCAGGTCATTTGTCGTCCTCCTTTTTATTACGCCACATGATGGCCACAAACATAAACAAAAAACCAAACAACGAAATCATCGGCCCAACGGTAATGCGTCGTGTGCTGAAAATGGATGGATTAAAAACTACTCCCGATTTGCTACCCGTCATCAACAAAAAGCCGGTTACGATAAAAAGCATGGAAACGCCAATCAAGATCCAGTTGGTTTTGTTGAGAGCAAAATCACGTTGGTTTTCGGTTTCGTCTTTCAAAACGGGCTGTTTTTTATTTTGCTTCGTATTCATACATAAATTATTAAGAAATTAACTTGTGTCAAATAAAGTACATGTCGTTGGTGGTCATGCGAATGTATCGGTTGACCGCAAAAAGTGCTGCAAAGAAACTGATCAGCAGACCGAACAGCATGACCACACCGGCTACAATCACATCGAGGCGGAGATCGTAAAGATTAAATTGAATGCCCAGCCACGATTGAAGATAATAGACTGATCCTGCCAGTAGAAACAGGGCAATTAAAGCGGCTATGATGCCGTTCCATAAATAACGCCATACAAACGTGCGGCGAATGAACCATGCTCGTGCTCCGACCAATCGCATGGTGTTGATGACAAAACGCTTGGAATAAATGCTTAATCGGATGGTATTATTCAGCAATACAATGGAAATAAATACCAATACCGCCGCAATGCCCATCAAGAAATAGCCTGTTTTGGAGAGGTTGTCGTTGACAGTTTTAATAATCTCCTTTTGGTAAATGATTTCTTTAACCCCGGCGTAATGTTTGAGCCGACTTTCCATTCGGGCTACACTGTCAGTGTTGGCATAGGCCGATGTCAGTTTTACCTCAAAAGAAGCCAGCAGTGGATTGTATCCTAAAAAATCGGCCGGATTTTCGCCTAATTCCCGAATATGGTCTTTCAGAGCCTGTTCTTTGCTGATGTATTCATACCCTTTTACGCCTGGCATGGTTTGAATGGCTTGTTGAACTCGTTGTAAATCGTTGGAGGCGATGCTGTCATGCAAAACAACAGACATGTTCACATTTTCTTTAACATAATTTGAAATGTCATTTCCGATGATGATCAACAAGGTGATGAGCCCTATCAAGTAGAGCACAAACGAAATGCTGATTGTTGAAATGAAATGTAGATTGAAAAAATATTTCCTTCTATGTATTCCTTTTTGTGACATGTCGGCAATGTTCAAATAAATTGGCTTCTATCCGTATGGTTTGGTTCAATGAACAATGTTTTGGTACAAAGGTACGATTTTCGATTGATTGATCTTGCTGCTTTCATCATTTCGTTGGTTGTTCAAGTTGATTGCCCTTCTTCTTTTTGCGATACTGGACAAAAAGGCCTCCCAGAACAAATAATGCCAATAAAATGGAAGAAATCAGTGAAAGGGCGTTTCCTAACGAATAGGATTCTGGGTCGAACGTAAAAGTAATTTGATATTGACCCGGCTTCAACAGCATGGCTCGCAACAAATAATCAGCTTCAAAAAACGTCGCCTTTTTGCCTTGAATGGTTGCGTGCCATCCTTTGGGATAGTAAATTTCCGAAAAGATGGCAATTTGCGGACTCTTTGACTGATAGTTGTATATCAATTCATTGGGTTCATATTTTTGCAGAGTGATGGTGGCGGTGGTATCACTTCCAAACGACGATGGCAAGGTGGCTGCAATGGATGATGTTACCACAGCTTCACTTTTGGTGTTAATTTGACCCACTTTTTGAAGTGCTGTTGTCTGATCGGGGACCGTGACGATTTTTTTGATGAACCATTGGCTGCCGTTGGCATAAGGATTGAGAATTGGCGGTGCTTTAGGATCGTAAATCAAATATTTCATGTTCATCATGTTCAACACCACCTGATTGGCTAATGCCTGTTGAATGTCTGAAGCAGTTTTGGCTTGTTTGAAAGCGTTGAATATCGATTCAATTTCAGGAATCAACTGAGCATCAATCAAATCCTGATATGAACGAAGCTTGGCGCCGTGATAACCGCCAATGCTTTTGTGAAAATATGAGGTGGAGGCATCGTTGAAGGGACTTACCGACAAATTTAACACCCGATAATAGGAAGTATCCTGCATGATGTCCTTGTCTGCGGTGGTTGGTTGAATGTCGGCTGCCTTGGTTTTTGATTCAAAATTGCTGTCATTGAGATATCTTTTTGCTACGGGATACATATCAAACAGAATCAAAACTCCCAAAATGGCATAGAGATGCATTGTTTTGATTTTCTTTTTAGTGAAAAGCCAAACAGTGAGAGCCGCCAATGTGATGAAAACAAACGAACGAAATGCGTCGGCGCGTAGCAATGCTTCCCGATCCAACGGCAAAGTGATTTTGAGAAAAGCATAATCGCCTGCAAACTGATTGTCGGAAGGGGAGACAAAATTTCCCGCCAGCGAAGGAATCAGCGCAAAGAGCAAACTTAAACCACCGGTGATTCCAAATGACCAAAGCAATGCTTTTTTGAATTTTTCAGGGTTGTAGTTTCCTTTTACGGTTTGTTGAATGACCAATATCGCTAAAATGGGCATGGTGTAGCCTGCTATGACCAAAATCATGGAAACCGTTCGGAACTTATTGTACATCGGAATGTGATTGATGAAGAAGTCGGTCAAAAGGCCAAAGTTTTTACCCCAAGCCAGCATGATTGAAAGTATGGTTGCAGCCAAAAGCCACCATTTAAATCGTCCTTCAACCAGAAATAGTCCTAAAACAAACAAAAAACAGACTATGGCACCTACGTAAACCGGTCCTGAAGTCATGGGTTGATCGCCCCAGTAAAGCGGCCATTTTTGAGTACTCATAATTTGCGAAGCATCTGCTCCCAACGCATCGAGTTTTTGTCCTGTTGCCGAATTTTCACTCAACATGCCGTCACTGGCACCACCTCGAAAGTCAGGGATCAATAAAGTCAACGTTTCTCCAATTCCATAACTCCATTGTGTAATGTAATCTTTGTCAAGCCCATTGTGTTGTTGTCCGTTTTCCGAAGCCGATGATCCCTGGCCCCGCATCGAATATTTTCCGTATTCGTAGGTTGTGATGAGCGTTGTGGCATTGACTCCTACCGCCAATATCAGACTGATGAGCAATGCGCCTGTTGTCTTTAAAAAGTCGGCATATTGTTTGAATTTAATGCTGTAAATAAGTTCCGATACGCCAAAAACAAACAGTAAGATCAAGACATAATAAACAATTTGATAATGTCCTGCTTTGATGCCTAATGACAAAAAAATGGCCGTCAAAATGGCGCCAAGCCATCGTCGCCCGCTGAAGGACATCACCACACTTCCAATGACGGGAGCCATGTAGGCTATGGTAATGGCTTTACTGCTGTGTCCTGCTGCAATGATGATGAAATTGTAAGAAGCAAAGGCAAATGCCACTGCTCCTACGATGCTTAGCCAAGGATTTACACGGAGCGAAAGCAACAAAATGTAAAATCCAATTAAGTAAAGTATAAGATAATAAACCGGACGTGGGAATACAGTAAAAAATGAATAAATGAAGCTGACTGCATCTGCCGGAGTTTTCATGGCAATTTGATAAGTCGGCATCCCGCCAAACATGCTGTTGGTCCATAGGGTGGGCGTTTTGTGAGTGGCGTTGTAGTCAACAGTTTCTTTAGACATACCTGCCCACGTCTGATTGTCATGACCAATGACAACTTTCCCGTCGAGCACAGGACTGAAATAAACATACGAAATGACGATGAAAAAGAGAATGGCTACAACGTGTGGCACCGATTTTGACCAAAATGATTTGTCCATGTCTGTGAGTTTTTTATGGGATAATAAAAGGTACAGTTTTTTACTGTTGTAAAACTTTGGTGGTTACTGTGATTCCTTGCAAGGTGGCAGATGAAGCATCCGTTATTTCAACTTGAACCAATTCTCCGATGTGAATTCCTTCTTTCGGGAAAATGACCACTTTGTTTTGTGATGTTCGACCATAAAAGAAATCGCGTGATCGTTTTGAATAGCCTTCTGCCAATACTTCTACCGTTTTCCCAATTTCTTTTTGATTGTTTTCTTTTGAAATCTGATTTTGCAGGTCAATGATTTCCTGTAACCGTTGTATTTTAATAGCTTCCGGTACATCGTCTTTCAAATGTTTGGCAGCATAAGTTCCGGGTCTTTCGGAATATTTAAACATAAAGGCGGCATCAAATCGAACTTCCTTCATCAATGAAAGTGTTTCATGATGATCTTCTTCTGTTTCGGAAGGAAATCCGCAAAACAGATCGGTGGTAATGCTTGCTTCAGGTAATATTGTACGGATGGCATGAATCCGATCTAAATACCACGCGCGTGTGTATTTTCGGTTCATCTTTTCCAATATTCGATCACTACCCGATTGGACAGGTAAATGAATGTTTTTGCAAAGGTTTGGATAGGAAGCAATCACCTCCAATGTTCGGTCGCTCATGTCTTTTGGATGAGATGTCGTAAACCGAATGCGAAGTTCGGGAGCTGCTTCGGCTACCATTTCAAGTAATTCGGAAAATCCAATCGTCTTCTCCTGACGTTTAAAAACATAAGAGTTGACATTCTGCCCCAAAAGAATGATTTCTTTGTATCCTTTTTGTCGCAGGTTGTTTACTTCGTTTAATATGCTTTCAACGTCGCGGCTTCGTTCTCTTCCTCGGGTATAAGGCACTATACAATAAGTGCAAAAATTGTTACATCCTCTTGTAATTGAAACATATCCGGAGATGGATTTCCCAATGCGAGCCGGCATGACATCGCGGTAAGTTTCTACGGTTGAAAGCGTCACGTTGATGGCTTTTTGACCTTGCGAAGCGCTTTGAAGCAAATGGGGTAAGTCCATATAAGCATCAGGTCCTGCTACTAAGTTAACTCCATATGAATCAATAAGTTCATCTTTCATTCGTTCGGCCATGCACCCAATGATGCCGACAATGAGATCCTTTTTTTGTTTTTTGAAATGTTCAAACTGTTCCAACCGATGAATCACTCGTTGTTCAGCATTGTCGCGTACTGAACAGGTATTGATGAGGATGGCGTTGGCTTGATCGTATTGGTCGGTTAGTTCGTATCCGTCCATCTCTAAAATGGAGGCCACAACTTCAGAATCGGCGGCATTCATCTGGCACCCGTACGTTTCAATGTATAATTTTTTTGAGCGCTCTTCGTTTTTATAATGTTGGTTGATGTCGTCTGATTTTAGCATGAAAGTAATCAATAATTTGGGACAAAGATACACATTTTTGAATAATGTTTTTAATCCCTTCATCATGCCTTCCCTTGACGTTTGTTGCATGAATGAGATGAAGCAATGTGATCATCAACAAAATGAAGTTAAACATTGATGAATTCCATCGCATCGTTCAGGTAGAAACAGCGTCATCGTTGTTTTACCCCAAAAGTAATCTATGACGAATGAATTTGTTCCAATATTTAAGAAGGAAAGGGCTGAAGCTATTTAGGCGGAACTAAATCAACAAATTTTTTCTTGAAACGAATTTCCCTGTCAATGTAACACTTCCAAAAAAATTCGTCTGATAAAACATGTTTATTATCAGACGATAGATAGAAAGGATGACTTTGGCGTGTCGGAATTTAAATCCTTGTGAGCGGTTTTTTCAGAACTTCACGCTTAATCCAATCAAGCAGTTAAACCCGGCTTGAGGGAAATAGCCAAAGTCATTGTAGCGTGTTAACGGATCAGACGTTGATGCTTGATAATAGTACGAGTAGGTCCAAGCATTGCTGATGTACATTGCATTCAATACATTGTTGAGTAAGAGTGAAAGTTGAACTTTTTGAAGTCCTTTGATTGGGAAAAGATAACTCAACCGGATGTTATTGAAGCAGTAAGCATTTAAGGAACGTTCATTGCTGCCTGTGTTATCAATGTATTGTTTTCCGATCCAGTGTGTCTCAAGATCAGCTTCAAAACCATGCTTGATAAAGGAGAGCACACTGTTGCCAATCACCGACGGGGAAAAGGCAATGGGGACATTCCCCAAATAATTGGATATCTGACGATTCCAAGCCCAGTCACTTCCGGTGTAAACATCGACGTATTCAGTGTAGTTGTCAATACGATTTTGGCTAAGAGTTAGCGCAGCATTCCATTGAAGAGACGAAACCGGTTTTATGGCCCAAGTCAATTCAATGCCGGTGCGATAACTTTTGGGCATGTTGGTTGTCAATGCTTCGCCGATGTCATTGATTTTCCCGGTCAACACCAGCTGGTTTTTGTAGTTCATGTAATAGCCGTTGATGCCCAATGACACCCACGGCAGGTCATATTTGTAGCCAATTTCCGTGTCGTACAAGGTTTCATGGGTTGGCCATTCTCCTGCAGTGGCATCGGTATAGTTGGTTCGTGCCGGTTCGCGGTGCGCCACGGCAAACGAGACAAAGAGTCGGTGATGAGCTGATGGGCGAAACATTAAACCTACTTTTGGATTGAAGAAATGGAACATCTGATCGACATTGAGTGGCTGCATGGCGTTTAAGGCATCATCCCAGTTTTCATTTTGCCCGTAGAGCGAGTAATGCACTTGCCGGTACTGCAAATCGGTGTAAATGTTTAACTTGGAAAGAATGTCATAATTAAGTTTTAAATAGAAATTTCCGTCCCATTTATTGACATGGTTGCGATAATATGGCCAATCGGGGAGCAGGTTGCCGAGATAATTTTTTACCCATGTTACTTGTCCGTAATGTACTCCCCAATAATCATTTAATGCGCCGCCAAGTTGTGCCGTGAGTTTTTCTGTCTGATAATTGAGCGAGAACACTCCACCGGCAAATTGTGTTGTCATCCATTGCTGCCTCACCAAATCACTGTTGGTGATTTCTGTTCCATTGACATTGAAGGGCATCAGTCCATATTGAGCCAATACTTGGTTCTGTTTGTATTCTTCGTAATAACCACTGCCGGGTGTGTAATGCAATGCGGCATTCATGCTAAACTTGTCCGAAAAACGATGAATTCCAATTAATTGGTAAGTTGTTTGCAAGTAATTATCCGTCTGGTTTTTGTAATAGAGCGCTTTCCCGTTGGCGTCAAAACCCATAAATCCGCATGGGTTGTAAGTACGGTGAGTTGCCAGCGAATCGGCAGGAACACCATTCCAGGCATGGTATGTTTTTTCACTTCCGCCAAATGTAATTAATTTAACGGTTGTGTTGGCATTGTAATATCCTGCTTGCAAAAAATATGAGTACAAGCGTGCGGTAGCTCTGTCAATGTATCCATTGGACGAAATGGATGAAAAACGTGAATCAATGGCCCAATGATGGTTGATCAAGCCGGAACTAACCTTGACATTGCCCTTGAAAGTATTGAACGATCCGTAACTGAGATCCACTTCTCCGGTTGGTTTGAGTGAAGGTTTTTCGGTTTGGAGATTGATGTTTGCTCCAAATGCACCGGCTCCGTTGGTGGATGTTCCAACACCGCGTTGCACTTGAATGTTTTCAAGGGATGAGGCTATGTCGGGAATGTCAACCCAATATGTTCCCTGTTCATCGGCATCGTTGTATGGAATTCCATTAATGGTGACATTGATTCGTGAAGCATCGGTGCCTCGAATGCGAAAACCGGTGTAACCCACGCCTGTGCCAGCATCCGAAGTGGCCACAAAAGAGGGTGTGAACGAAAGCAGATAAGGTACATCTTGGCCAAGATTGTTTTGGTTTAATTGTTTTCGCGAAACATTATTGTAAGCAACAGGCGATTGTGCCGTTGCTTGAGTGGACGAAACCGTTACTTCGTTCAGCCAGTGATTGCTTTTTTGAAGTTGAAAAATAACATTGGCCGTAGGAATGCCGACTGTTTTGGTTTCAGGTTCATACCCGATAAATGAAACGGTGATTTCAGCTTTGCTGCCTGTGAAGCGTAAAAACCGAAAAAATCCTTCCGCATCGGTGTATTGACCGTCTTTGTGATTTAACATCACCGTAGCGCCCGCCAAGGGCATTCCCTTGTCGTCAACTACCTTGCCTTTAATTTCAGTTTGCGCCGTAAGCATCAGCGCACTAAGCTGCAAGATTGCAGCAAATAACATTGTTCTCATACCATTTAGTTAGTTTAATGTTTAACAAAATGAAATGAGGGCTTAAAAAAACGAAGAGGATCTGTGCTCATTCCCTTCCCGGCATTACCCGGACAGGTTCAAAGGGTATAATCTCAGCCCGTTATATTAAGGCACCCCAAAGTAAGGATATATTCAATAAACGCCATGCAACGTTGTACACCCGTTGATGTCGATTATTTGAGCGCAAAGATAAGCAATCTTTTACAAAAATGAATGATTGTTTGTCAATCAAGAAGAAAAAACAGGCTGTTGCATTACTTTTTTCCTGTTTTGTGAAGTTTTATTTGAACGGCATGCATTGTCACAAGACATCCTTTAAGCGAGGATTCCAACAAAGGTTCAATTTTTTCGTAGAATGATTCCAGCACTTCTGTCTTATCAATCAGTTCAATCATCACTGGAAGTTTTTCGGTCAGTTCCCAAAAACGGGCACTCAAAATGTGGCTTGATTTCCCAAAACCCATAATTCCGCGATAGGCTGTTGCACCTGTTACGCCATGAGCTTTGGCCTGTTGGACAATTTCTTCATACAATAATTTGTGGTTAAGCAAATCGGTGGTGCTCAGATAAAATTTCAAAACGCTGTATTCTTGTGTTTCCATAGCTGTGTTTTATGATTAAATAACCGAAGCTGCATTAAATCCAAGATAAACTGCCGTAAATCCCAACAAGATGCTGGCTCCTGTGTAAAGCAATGCCGAATAGGACAGTCCATTGTGCAGCAACATCAGATTTTCGTTTGCAAAAGTGGAAAAAGTCGTGAACCCGCCGCAAAATCCCACCATCAAAAACATGCGCCATTCCACGGTGAGGATGGTACGCTGTTCAACTATCCCGGTAAGAAATCCAATGATGAAGCATCCTAAAACATTGACTAACAATGTTCCAACGGGAATTGAAAGGAATTGAATGTACAAGTTGATTTTCGAAACGTAATAGCGTGCAACACTCCCAATAAATCCGCCGCTGCCAATAAGTAAAATCGTTTTGAGCATGATGTGGAGAAAAAATGTTTGGTTTGTTGGTGTTTATGCCTTTTTTGTAATGCTAGGAATGTATGGAACTTGTCAAATGGTCATATGCTTAATTATAAGCTTTTTTATGGCGCGTTTCATTGTCAAAGAGACTTGTGGTCATGGCACAATTGACAAGTATGTTTTCATTCAAGATCATTTTCTGCCAATCAATTGTTCTATTAAAGTCATGTTTTCAATATTCAAAGATACGATCAAGAAGCTGGAGAATCCTGTTTTTTTTGATTTTCTTTGATTAGATTAAGCAGATTTTTGTCTTGGATCGATCATAAAATAGGAATTCTAAGCAGACAATGCGAAACCCGTCACAAATTGAGGACGAGTTTCGAACATTGATGCAACTGCGCTGAAAAAAGTTGATGTTTCCCTGTTCATATTCAGGAATGCCTTGCGGCTAAGATTTTTTGTTTGTTAAATAGTTTACCAATAAACCTTCTGCAAAATCAGGCGGCATGTGTCCTTTGGTGAAATTATAATAAAAATCAAAGCTCCATTTCATGATGAATGGCAATGTGCCGTTGAGCGTTTGATCGGTTTTTCTTCCATACAAAACATCAGAATAAATCATGGTGGCTTTGAAATTGGATCGTTCCATAATGCACAGTACGGCCGGTTCAAATGGTGGAATGACAACGTTGGCGCCCAGCTCTTTGGCAATGGTTTTGGCGGCAATGTCAGCCTGTAACACAGCAATATGGCCTAATTTTGGAACGGAAAGTGCCGTGGCGTCACCAGCGGCAAAAATATTGGGATAATCCAAATGCCTCATCTGTTGATCTGTCGGGATAAATCCGGCTTCATCGGCCAATCCGGCTTCAATGACAAAGTCGTATGGTTTGTATTCGGGCAGGATGATGGGCAACGAACAGCGTTCGCTGGTGCCATCGGTGAAATAGATCTTTTCGGCGTCCACTTTTTTCACCGTTTTTTCCGTGATCAGTCCAATTTGCTCTTGTTTCATGATCGCTCCTACGTTGTTGCGTACGTCATCTCCAACATCTTCAAAAAAGATTTTGGCCGGACTGAAAGCGGTGATTGGACTCACAGCACCAATTCCTTTGGAATCCAGAAATGCTTTGAGCATAAACATCACTTCTCCGACAGGTCCTTCGCAAGGAGCTAACAATTTGGGTGCTTCAATGCGGCTACCTGATTTGTAAGGCATTGATCCAATGAATACAGGACCGCCTTCATAAGTTTGCAGCCGTCTCCACAATCGCGGAGCTTGTACGTCGTCGCAAACAGAATAGCCATATTCCCGAAATCCTTCAATGCCGTCATAATGTTTTTCAACACCGGGAGCTAAAACCAAGTAATCATACGATTCTATGCCTCCTTCTTTCAGATAAATTTTCCTGTTTTTAGGATCAATGCGTGTGACTGATTCCTGAATCAGCAAATAGCCGTCAGCATCAACCGCTTTTTTCATTAGAAAACGGGCGTGTTCCACCGATTCTCCCTTGATGGCCACATCCGGTAAGCGTGGCTTGTTCAACGTGTTGGATCTGAAGTCGATTAGCACAAGTTCAATCCGGTGTCCCAGATGATGTCGGAGTGCATGCATGGTGGTAAGGCCGCCAAAACCTCCACCAACGATAACAATTCGTTTTTTCATAAATTAATTTGGTATTAAGGGTTGTTTATAAAAGATTTTCTAAGGTGACTTTTCAGCATATTGGGCAAAGATTATTGATCAGGATTAGATTTTCAATTTAATCCAGTCATTGATTATCAAAGTGACAAAAGCAAAATAGAAAATAGAAGACACGACGACAGCCCACGAAACGGAAGTAAATCCAGCTAATCCCATCATCAAAAGCCAACTTACCAACAACGAGTCGGCTGTTAAGGCTAAAAGCAATAATTTCCCAATCGGTTGTTTGTAAAACCTTTTGTCGGTTCTGACAATGATGATGTTGAAAATGCTTGAAAAGAATAAAATGGCAAATCCCAATGAATGAATTTGATTAACATCGATCAAATGAAAATGGTTTTTGGCGACCCAAAACCAAAGAAGCGATTCGGACAACATGAAAATGCCAATGATAAATCCCTTTTTTATTATTGGTTGAATATTCCAGGAGTTGGGGCTTTTTGACCACTCCACAATGTCGGTTGAAAGGGATAATGTGACAAAATCGATTAGTAGAAGCAGCATTACCATGTCAAAGGCGTTCACCACAAAATAGCCGCTCAACAAATAGGTCAGACATACGAAGATAATCAAAGAAAAAGTTTTGGAAATTTTGTTCATCACCCAATTGGTAATGCGATGATGAGTCATTCTTCCAATGGTGATCAGATTTGTAATGCTTTCTAATCCCGATTTTAACAAAATGACACTGGCTGCTTGTTTGGCCACATCGGTGGCCGACATGACGGCTATGCCTACTTCTGCTTGTTTTAAAGCGGGGGCATCATTGACGCCGTCTCCTGTCATTCCGGTAATCTCGTGGTGTTTTTGCAAGTTCTTCACAATGTTGAATTTGTCTTCGGGAACCACTCCGGCAAATCCGTCGTTTTGAATGATTAAGTCATGTGCGTCAAATGCGGAATCATCATTTCGTAACAACGATGCCGAAACGATGTTGTTCCCTATGCCAACTTCTCGCGCTATCTCTTGTGCAATGGGCAATGCATCTCCAGTCAGCATTTTAACTTTGACTCCAAGTGCTTTAATTTCCTGAATCAATTGGGCTGAATCAGGCATGGGCGGATCAATTAAAGCGGCGATTCCTACCAGTGAGACTTCTTCTCCTTTTTCAATGGCCACCGCTAAAGTTCTGAAGCCTTTTTCTGCCCATTCTTTAACAGTGTCATCAAATGCAAATGATGAGTGATTGCTTAATGCCTTCAATGTTTCATAAGCCCCTTTCATGATTTTGAACGAAACGCCCTCTTTTTCAACTATTGCTTCAGTTCGTTTGATTTCTGCATTGAATGGGGTAAATGATACCTGTCGATAACCGTCGTTGTCAACGTTGTTTGCACGTGCTTTGTTGATAAATGCCATGTCAATCGGATCGTTGTTGGCTTCGACTGAGGCTAAAATGCCAAAACGCAACACGTCGGTTTCCGAGTAGGGAGAAGCTGCGGCAAGGCGTTCAACGGTTAATTTATTTTGAGTTAGCGTTCCTGTTTTGTCTAAACACAAGGTGGTGAGCGTAGCAGCATCTTCCGTGGCGCTTAACCGTGTCACCAAAACGCCTTTATCTGCCAACTCTTTGGCCCCTTTGGCCATGCTAACCGTAAACATGGCCGGTAATGCAATGGGAACGGCCGAAACCAATAAAATTAAGAGTAAAGGAAGAATGGACAAAAAAGCTACACCTCGAATCAGCGAAACACCAAAAGAGATGCCGACAAATACGATGACTATGAGAAACAGAATTTGGACGACCTTTGACACCACTTCTTCCATGTGCAAACGTGGCTTGGCGGTTTGAATCAATGCGGTGGTTTTTCCAAAAAAAGTATGGATACCGGTTGACGTGACTACTGCATTGCATTCTCCGTTTCTGACAATGGAGCCGGAATACAGCATGTCACCTTCTTTTTTGTCTACAAACAATGATTCTCCGGTCAATGCTGATTGGTCGGCACTGAGGTTTCCTTGAATGATTTTTGCATCAGCCGTAATGAAATCACCCGTTCGAATGCGAAGAATATCACCTGGAACCAGTTCGTTTGCCATGATATTAACCCATTGTTTGTTACGCAAAACCCTCACGATAACCTGAAGTTTTTTCTTCAATGTTTCGACTGTTTTGGCCGATTGTAAATCCTGAAAAAGGCTTATTGCCGCATTGAAAATCATCAATCCGCCAATTAAGTAAACATCAATGTATCTGCCTAATAGAAGGGATACCAAAATGGTAATTTCCAGCATGAAAGCGGTCAGTCCCCAAAATTTTTTCGCAATAAGCAACAAAATAGAAGGTTTTTTTTCCTTTACCTCATTCAATCCGTATTGAGCTTGACGATCTTTTACTTCTGCATCCGACAAGCCGCGATCTTTTTCTACTTGAAGGTTTTTTAGTACTTCGTCAATGCTTCCTGATTCGTAAAAAGTGGAACTGCCATTCATCGAAAAGTTATTTTTAATTTGATTGAGTCATATAAAGTACAAGAATCAAAGATGTTGCTTTTCGTTAATTAAAATGTTCTTACAAATATAACGATTTTTGAATCGTAAAACATTCATGTCAATCAATCCTAATCTTTTTAACTTTTATCGAACCGAGTTTTAAATGATACGCAGTAAAATGATTTTTACTTATTGTCTTGCGAAAGAATGAGATTTTTTACTTTTGTCATTCACATCCTTCACTTCTGTTTTATCTTTGCCAAAACATTTAAATGATAAAAAATGAAGGTTGATGTTGTTCGTTGGGGAATCATTGGAGCAGGCGATGTGTGTGAAGTGAAAAGTGGGCCTGCTTTTTATAAGATTGAACATTCCGAATTAGTGGCTGTAATGCGTCGAAATGCAGAAAAAGCCGCTGATTTTGCAAAAAGGCATGGAGCCAAACGATGGTACACTGATGTGAATGCGTTGTTGTCCGATGCCGAAATCAATGCCATTTACGTGGCCACGCCTCCCAGCTCTCATGCCGAATATGCCATTCGGGCTATGAAAGCAGGGAAGGCCGTTTATGTTGAAAAACCGATGGCTATGAATTTCGCTGAATGCCGCCGGATGGTGGATGTTTCCAATGAAACCAAGATGCCGCTTTTTGTTGCGCATTACCGTAAGATGCTACCTTATTTTTTGAAAATCAAAGAACTCATTGATGCCGGACAAATCGGCAAACCATTGGCTGTGAATGTGTTTTTTGCGCGACCACCTTTGAGTTCCGATCTCAATCACGACCAACAGACATGGCGTGTAGATTCGTCTGTTGCTGGAGGCGGTTATTTGTTTGATCTTGCGCCTCATGTCATTGACATTCTTGATTTTCTGATTGGTAAAATGGTTAAGGTGGCTGGTTTTAAAACCAATCAAGGAGGACTCTATCAGCCTGAAGATAGCGTATCGGCTTCCTTTGTTTTCGAAACAGGAGCTGTGGGAAATGCGCTTTGGGAGTTCGTTTCTGCTTCTGCTGCAACGTCGGATGTGGTTCATGTCATTGGATCAAACGGACATCTTTGGTTTTCGGTTTTTGAATTCACGCCCATTGAGTTGGAAAATGCTACCGGCAAACAATCTTTTGTCACTGAGAAGCCAACTCATATTCAACAACCTATGATTCAAACGATTGTTGACGAACTGAGAGGAACCGGCTCTTCACCTTGTCACGGTGATGTTGGCGCAAGACCTAATTGGTTTATGGATCAGTTGCAATGGGCTTAATGTTTTTGTTTTGTGGAAAAACAGTTGAAAAAGGAATTACTCGAAGATTGACCATTGATGTGGTTGTTGAGCTTTTCATTGGATATAAATTACAGACTAATAATGCAATATAAATTAAAATTAAATAAACGTATGAGAAAATCATTCATGATCACTGCTTCGGTGATTTTAGCCTTTATGGTTATTTTATTGGTCTTGCCTTTTGCTTTTTCAGGAAAAATCAATACCATCGTAAAGCAGGAAGCAAATAAAAAACTGAATGCTGTATTCAATTATGAATCACTGCATTTGAATCTTTTCCGAAATTTTCCGAATGCTACCGTCGAAATCAATGATGTTTCGATCAAAGGCATTGATCGTTTCAAAAACGATACCCTTCTTACGGCGAAATCTTTTCGAGTGGTCATCAATTTGATGAGTCTTTTTGGAAATAAAGGGTATGAGGTGTCAAAGATTGCTCTGGATCAGCCTATTGTTCATGCGGTTATTGATCAAAACGGTTTGGTGAATTGGGACATTGTTAAATCCGATACAACCAAACAGACTACCTCTTCTCCTTTTCACATCCGCTTGAAAAACGTTTCCGTCAAATCGGCTGTGATTTATTATATCGATTATCAAGCGCATCAGCAAATGGTTTTGAACGATTTTTCAGGTTCGCTTTCCGGTGATTTTACGTCCGATTTGTCCAATTTAAAGACTCAATGTCACGTTGAGCATCTTTACTTTGATGACAACAAGGTCCGATTGTTGAGCAATGCCAAGGCTGATCTCAAAGCAACCATCGAAGCCAATTTTCAAAAGGAGATTTATTCGTTAAAAAATAATGAATTGAAAATCAATGATGTAGCGCTTCAATTTGATGGCTGGGTTGCCGTGCTTAAAGAGGGTTATCGCATGAATTTGAAACTGGTAACGCCTCTCATTTCGTTTAAATCGCTTTTATCCCTAATTCCATCGTTCTATACGGCCGATTACAAGTCATTACAGGCAGACGGGAAGGTTTCGTTGACGGGATCTTTAAATGGATTGTACAGTCAGGATTCTATTCCTTCATTTCGGTTTTCAGTGTCATTGTCCAATGGCCGGATGCAATATGCTCAACTGAAACAGCCTGTTACGGACATTAATTTGCAATTGATTGCCGAAGACAAAGGCAACAAACTCAGTCAGGCTACCATTGCCGTGCCTCGTTTCCATTTTGTGATTGGCCATAATCCGTTCGATTTTACCGGTTTTTTCAGCGATCTTCAGGGAAATACAAATTTCAAGATGACATTGGCAGGATTATTGGATCTTTCCAATGTGCGTCAGTTTTATCCACCGGCTCAAGGTATTTCGTTGAGCGGAACCATCTCGGCCAATTTGGCTGCTTCAGGCACGATGGCTGCCGTGAAAGGAGATCGTTACAATGCCATTCAGGCGTCTGGTTCATTGCAAGTTAATCAGTTAACTTATCAAAGCAATTCGTCAAAAAAATTATCGATTCCCAAAGCAGTGTTGACATTCAATCAAAACAGTGCAACATTATCACAACTTTCCCTTCTTTATGGGAAAAGTGATCTCAATGCCAACGGGAAAGTGGACAATATTTTGCCGTATGTCATGTCGGGTCAAACCATTCAGGGCGCTTTGAAACTTTCGTCCAATTATTTGGATCTTAATGAATGGATGGGTGCTTCCTCTTCAAAAACTACTTCAGCTGCGACAGCTTTTCAAGTGCCTAAAAACATTGATTTTGATTTAATAAGTTCATTGAAGCAAGTTTTTTTGAATACATTCGATTTTAGAAATGTGCTTGGAGAGGTTTCAATCAAAGATGGAATTTTGACATTGAATCATTTGCAAACCGATTTTTTGGGTGGTCAGGTGTCGATGAATGGGAATTACAATACAGCGATCGATCCGACAAAACCTTCTGTCGATTTCACCCTTCAGGTGCAAGATGCCAATTTTTTCAAAACGTATCAAACATTGGATATAGCTAAAAAATTGGCTCCGATTTTTTCACATATTCAGGGTTCTTATCATTTGAACATGTCCATGAAAACCGATTTGGATCGTCAATTAAATGTGATCTACAAAACATTCAACGCACAAGGGCTTTTAACTTCACATAACATTTCAGTGGGTGAAATTCCTGCATTGGATGCTCTATCGAATGCTTTGAAAACGCAAGATCTTAAAAAGCTGAATGTAAAAGACATAAGCATTCCGTTTACCATAACTGACGGCTTGGTTCGAACGCCTCCTTTTGATTTGAAAGTGGCCGGTTATGCGTTGACTTTGGGTGGAACTACAGGGTTGGATCAATCCATTCAGTATCAAGGGAAAATTTCTTTACCGTCTCATCTTTCATCTCCATTGGGAGTTCCCATTTCCAATCTTCCATTTCAACTTTACGGGACTTTTTCACAGCCAAAAGTTAAATTGGACATGAATGCTTTGGGTAAGGAAATGGTTAGCGGAGCAGTCACAAAGGCCATCAATGCCATAGCCCCATCAGGTGTAGTGAAGCAAGCCGATATGGAACAACGCATCAATCAGATACGAGCCGACGCCAAAGCCAAATCGGATGCGCTGTTGCAGGAAGCGCAAAACCGTGCCAATCAGTTGATCAGTCAGGCAAAAAATCCCTTTGCCAAGATGGCAGCACAAAAGGTAGCAGATAAAATCATGAATTCAGCTCGAAAACAAGCGGAGGATGTCCTCTCGAAAGCTGAATCGGAGGTACAAAAACTTCAAAATCAATAAGGTGCTGTTATTTCAATGTCAGTTGTCCGAAAAAATTTCAAAAAAAAGGAGTGTAAATTGTTTGTTCATAAAAAAATAATTACCTTTGCACTCCATTCTGTGAGAGAATAAATTATAAAATAAGCATACGCTATGGCAAAGATGTGTCAAATAACAGGGAAGAAAGCAATGACGGGAAACAACGTTTCACATTCGAAACGCCGTACAAAGCGAGTGTTTGATGTAAACTTGTTTACACGCAAATTTTATTGGGTAGAACAAGATATGTGGATTAACTTGAAAGTTTCTGCTGCCGGACTTCGCACCATCAATAAGTTAGGCCTCAATGAAGCCATTCGCAGAGCGGCTGAAAAGGGTTATTTATACATTTAATTTTTAGGAGGCATTATGGCAAAGAAATCAAAAGAAAGCAGAATCCAAGTCATTCTTGAATGTACTGAGCATAAAGAGAGTGGCATGCCGGGCACATCCCGTTACATTACCACGAAAAATCGTAAAAACACTCCGGGACGATTGGAGTTGAAAAAATACAATCCCATTCTAAAAAGAGTTACCGTTCATAAAGAAATCAAATAAAATCAGATAACTATGGCAAAGAAAGCAGTTGCATCGTTGCAAACAGGAGAAGGGCGTGCGTATGCCAAAGTGATTAAGATGGTGAAGTCTCCCAAAACAGGAGCTTACGTCTTCAAAGAAGAAATGGTGCATAACGACGAAATAAAAACATTCTTCTCGAAATAAATTAAACTTGTTGTTTCAACATAAAAAAAGCCGCTTTTTTAGAGTGGCTTTTTTTATGTCCCATGCCATTGCTACAAATGCAGCACCAACATAGGAGTGTCAGAGTGGAAGATCATTTTGTGGGCAATGCTTGGATTGAAAAGATGCGTGAAAATGTTGCGTTTGTGTGAGTTGATCACAATCAGGCTGATGCGTTGTTTTTGAATGTATGCCTCCAATTCGGCCAAAAGGTCTGTTTCTTTGATTGATCCGTATTCGGTTTTAAATAACGGATAATGTGTTTTGACGTATTCTCTTAGCTTGTTGATTAGCTTGTCGTTGGATTGATTCCCTTTACGAGGCAGAATCTGTGTGAAAAAGATTTTCTTTTTAAAAGGGGTCAATAACAGCATCATCTTTTCAAAAGCCATTAAATCTTTTTCGTCCAAACTGTTGACAAATGCCACGTTGAGTTCTTCTTCGAAAGTGGACAACGGAATGTTTTCGGGCACTGCCAAAACGGGTGTATGACTTCGATCAATGATTTCTGCCGTCACGCTACCAATTAAATCATTCTCTTTTTGATCTTTGCCTCGGGTTCCCATGATAATTAAAATCGGGTTGTGCTCCTTTGCGTACGTCAAAATGACATCCTCCGGGACGCCTTCTTTGATTTCGGCACTGATGGGAACTTTAGGTAATTCTTTTTTCTCCATCTTGCGCTTAAGCAGATTGAAAAGATTTTGCATGTCGTCTTCGGCTTTCTTAACCAATTCTTTGATGGTTTCAGTCTCGTACATGTCGTAGGACAAGGTTTCCGTGAGTTGCATCATTGAAAAATTCATGCTGTAATAGCTGTGTAACAACACGATTCGTGCATTCATGGAGGCTGCTATTTTCACGCCCAAATCGCAGGTGCGCAATGAATAATCGGAGAAATCAACCGGGATTAGAATCTCTTTTTCTTCTAAGTTGACAAGGGTTTCACCAAGATGTTGTGCGTATTCCATTTTTTCCACAATCAGCAAGGCTTTTGCAAGATCCATCTCCGGAATTCTGACCCGATATCCGGAGGTTAATTCCGTGGAAGATTCATTGACAGGATTGATTTGCACCTGAATGCCTTCCGATTCCAATAATTTTTTAAGCAGTTGTGCTCTTTCGCCGGTGTGAATGGCAATCGTTACAAAGGTTGGTTCCATACGGGTTGAAGTTAAATTGAAAACATCACTGATCTATTCACAAATATAGTGCAAAAAATCGGGATCTGTTGGTTGTGAATTATATTAACAAATATTTATCTTAATTGTTTGACAAAGTAAAATATTATTCTTATGTTTGACATTGATTTGAATGTGGTTAAAACTTTGTTTGTAACCATTTCCATTCGTTGAAAAAATAAAAAATAACAATAACTTATAGATTAAAAACAAAATACAGTCATTCAAAGGAAAAAATAATTTAACATGTTCAGATGGAATGAAACGATCCTATAAAAGTTTATGTTCAAGATCATGCCTTTTTGGCGAGTTCCAAATCCTTTAGTGTTAAATGTAAAATAGACGTATGCATCAAGAAAACTGTTGATTTAATTGACTCGTAATCAAGAATATGGCTTTCATCCGTTTTTTTTCAAATGATCCAAAACAAATATTTTTTGCATTTTGAAGTTTGATTTGACGATGTTGGCGTCGTGAAGATTTTGGGAATAGCCATTAGCCGTAAGTGAAGTTGTATTAAACCATGATTTATATTCAATATCAAGATATTAAACTATTTACCTATGAAACGAGCCATAAAAATGCTTATGCTCAAGCGTATGACTATTTTGGCGAGTTCCATACTTCCTTAGCGTAAAAAAAATAAAAAAGACGTATGAAAACTTCCACATTGTTGCCTAACGAAAAGTTGAATGATCAGGAAATTTATTACTCCAAAGAAATTAAAGCCGGCAAACGGATTTATTATTTGGACATGAAACGAAGCCGATTCGGTGATTATTATCTTGCCATCACGGAAAGTAAAAAAGCCGTTGCCGAAGATGATAAAAAGAATCCGATTGTGACATTTGAGAAACACAAAATCTTTATTTACAAAGAGGATTTTGAGAAATTTTTAAATGGCATGCAGGAGTTGATCGAGTTGATTAACATCAAAAATAACGGTCTTGATGCGGCTAAATAAGCTAATAACGATATTCCTGACATGAAACATCTTTATTCTTCTTGAGCAAGATGATTTTTCTTCTCTTTTTCTGACTCTATACTGCTTGTTATGAGTGAATTGATTTTTGATGTCATCACGCCAAGCTGATTTTTGGAACGTCATTCTCCGTTGATGTTTGGTTTGCGTGTTGATTTCTTTGCTCTCGGACACCATCATCGTAGTGTCGGAATGCTTATCTTTGCACTGTTTTGACGAAAAGGAGAGCCTTTAGTCGTCTATTTTGCTATTGAATATTGAAAATCAACGATTATGAAGAGTTTTGCCAGTGACAATTATTCCGGAATTCATCCTCTAGTGTTGGAAAAAATTGTTGAAGCCAATCAACAGCACGCTTCCGCTTACGGTAACGATCCGTACACGCATCTTTTGGAAAGTACTTTTCGAGCAATGCTAGGTGAGGAGACCGAGGTATTGGCGCTTTTGAACGGTACGGGAGCCAATGTTGTTGGGTTGCAGTGTGCAGTTCATCCTTTTGATATGATCTTATGTGCTGAAACTGCGCATATCAATTCCGATGAATGTGGCGCTGTGACAAAAGCTACGGGGAGTACCATACGTCCCATTGTTTCGCCCGACGGAAAATTGACACCGGCGTTGATTGAACCCTATTTGAAAGGATTCGGGAATGTACATAACGTACAGCCTCGTGTGGTTTCTATTTCACAAACTACGGAATTAGGGACATTGTATCAACCGGATGAATTGAAATCTTTGTGTGATTTTGCACATCAGTATGGGTTGTTTGTTCACATGGACGGAGCCAGAATTTCGAATGCCGTGGCTGCATTAGGAACGGACTTAAAGCATTGTACGGTGGATTGCGGCGTGGACATCATGAGCTTTGGCGGGACGAAGAACGGCATTATGGTGGGTGAAATATTGTTGATTTTTAATCCATTGTTGGCAAAACATGCAGCGTTTGTGCGAAAGCAAACGGCACAACTTTTTTCGAAAATGAGGTTTATATCGGCTCAGTTTGCAGCTTTACTTGAAAATGATCTGTGGCTATCCATGGCGCGTCATGCCAATCGGATGGCTGCATTGCTGAAAGAGCAAATTGGTCGATTCCCTTTTGTTGAACTCACGCAGCCGGTTGAGGCAAATGCTCTGTTTGTGAGGCTTCCGCACGAATTGATCGAACCGCTTCAAAAAGATTTTCCTTTTTATGTTTGGAATGAAAATGAGAATGTGGTGCGTTGGATGTGCTCTTTTGACACAACAGAAGATGACATTGATCAATTTGTTGATCACATTCATGCATTGGCAACAGAGCTGCATTTAAGCCATTGAAAAATAGATTGATCGTTTTAATTTAACAAAAGCAACCTTTGTGTTTTTTCACGATATCATAGGTCAAGAACTGACAAAACAGCGTTTACGTGCATTTGTTGCAGAAGATCGTTTGCCGCATGCTTTGTTGCTAATCGGAGCCGAAGGGGTCGGAATTTTGCCGTTGGCTCTTGCTTTTGCTCAGTATGTTAACTGCACGCATCGAACTGCTGACGAAGCGTGTGGAAAATGTCCGTCATGTATTAAATTTGCCAAACTGCAACATCCTGATTTACATTTTGTATTTCCAATCATAAAGTTGAACAGTAGTAAAGTAAGCATTTGCGACGATTTTGTTTTCTCATTCAGAAAGTTTCTGCTCGAAAATCCATACGGAACGCCTGATGATTGGATGAATGAATTGTCATCGGACAAGCAAGGGATGATTTACGAAGCCGAAAGTGCCGAAATCATACGCAAATTGAATTTTAAAACTTATGAATCAGAATATAAGATCATGATTATTTGGCAGCCGGAGCGAATGCACACGGCATGTGCCAACAAATTGTTGAAGATTCTTGAAGAACCGCCTGAAAAAACCTTGTTTTTTTTAATTTCCGAACAGCCGGACTTGTTGTTGCCTACCATTCTGTCAAGAGTTCAGCGTATCAATGTTCCGTTGATTGAAAAAGAGGATATGTCCAATGCTTTACAACAACGATTTAGCTTAAATGAGCAGATGATTCGCCAAATTGTTCGTGTGGCAAACGGAAACTTTAGAAAGGCTTTGGATCTAATCATTTCATCAGATAGCCAGAAGTTTAATTTTGAACAATTTAAGTTTTTCATGCGAAACTCTTACAAACGTGACGTGCAAGCATTGAAAAAATGGTCGGACATGATGTCCAAAATTGGCAGGGAAAAACAAAAAGGGTTTTTCAAATACATGCAAAACATGTTGCGTGAAAACTTCATTTTGAACTTAGAAATGGAAGAACTGAATTATTTGAACGAGGAAGAAATGGCTTTTTCCAGTAAGTTTTCGGTTTTTGTTAATGAGCGTAATATTGAAAAAATGATGGAAGAAACGGCATTGGCCGAACAACACATTGAAAGTAACGTCAATGCCAAAATGATCTTTTTTGATTTGTCAATTCAGTTTAGCCGTTTATTGAAAAATTAGTAACTTTGCAAATAATGGGTTGAAGTGTTGACGAGGTTTTATGAGTCAATAAGTTAAATCAATCCAAATTGATTTTTACACTGTTTTTGCAACGATTCCATGGATTATATATCAGCTCCCGACGGATGTCGGATGAATAAAAAAGGGACCAATCGAAATTCCGACAAGAAGTTAAGTACGTTCGATTGGTTGTGTGATCTGCCGGAGACGCAGGAAGAATGTGCCTATGTGGAGGTGCAATTTAAGAACACGCGCAAAGGCTATTTTTTGAATAGCAACGACCTAAAGCTCGAAAAAGGCGATGTGGTGGCGGTTGAGGCAACGCCAGGTCACGATATTGGAGAAGTGACATTGACGGGACGTTTGGTAGAACTTCAAATGAAAAAAAATGGGATCAATCCCAAGAAGTCCGAAATTCGGCGTGTCTATCGAAAAGCTCGTCCGATTGATTTGGAGAAGTACGAAGAAGCCAAAGCCAAAGAGCACGACACCATGATTAAAGCTCGTCGTATTGCAGCTGATCTGCATCTTAACATGAAGATTGGGGATGTTGAATATCAAGGTGATGGCAGCAAAGCGATTTTCTATTATATTGCTGATGAACGCGTTGATTTTCGTCAATTAATTAAAGTGTTGGCTGAGGAGTTTGGCATTCGGATCGAGATGCGTCAGATTGGTGCCCGTCAGGAAGCAGGTCGGATCGGAGGCATTGGTCCTTGCGGACGGGAGTTGTGTTGTTCGACCTGGATGGGAAATTTTGTATCGGTAGCAACCAATGCAGCGCGATTTCAAGATTTATCGACCAATCCGCAGAAATTAGCCGGCCAATGTGCCAAATTGAAATGTTGTCTCAACTACGAATTGGATGCTTATGTTGATGTACAAAAAGATTTTCCATCCAAAGAGATTGCCCTTGAAGCGGCTTCGGGCACTTATTATCATTTCAAAACCGATGTTTTCAAACGTCAAATGACCTATTCTTCTGCGCCTGGAATGGCATCCAATTTAGTTACGTTGTCGGTTGAACGGGTGAAAGAAATCATTGCCGTCAATCGCAGAGGTGAAAAGGTTCAAACACTGGAAGAGGTTGTTGCCAAAAAGAATGAGGTAAGCATTGATTTTCAGAATGTGGTAGGACAAGACAGTTTGACGCGATTTGATCAGACCAAAAAGAAGAAAAATAAAAATCGATATAGAAAAAATGGTTCCGGGAAAAAAGGGGAAGCAGGCCGTTCTTAGCATTTGGGTGATTTTGGTATTGACCATTGTTTCGTGCAACAGCAGGACGGTTTATGATCAATTCAAAACGGTTCATCGTTCAGGATGGGATAAAGATAGTGTGGCCTATTTCTCCGTTTTTATTCCTGATACCATGAGTCGATATGATGTGATGGTTACGGTCCGAAACAATGCTGCTTATCCATATCAAAATTTTTGGATGTTTATCGACGAGCAATCACCTACGGGCAAAGTGGAGAAAGACACGGTGGAATGCTATTTGGCTGATGATCGTGGACGTTGGTTAGGTCGTGGATTCAGTGTTTATTCCATGCCTGTCCTGATTGCTCATCACAAAAAATTTCATCATCGTGGATATTATTTTTTTGGCATTCGTCAAGGGATGCGTGATGACTTGTTAAAAGGCATTACGGCTATTGGTTTGGAAATTAGGAAGTAATTTATTGATTATAAATAATTTAAATTCAATTATTATGCAAATTACCATTATTGGAGCAGGAAACATTGGGGGTGCCATTGCCAAAGGATTGTATCAAAAGAAAGATCCATCGGAAAATTTGCGGATTTGTTTATCTGATGTCAACAAAGATAAACTGAATGCTTTGCTTGGTTTTTGCGACAAGACTTTTACCAATAACGTTGAAGCCATTGAAGGTGCTGACGTCATTGTCATTGCGGTTAAGCCATGGTTAGTTGAAATGGTTATTGAGGAAATCAATGCCGCTTTAAATCCAGAACGTCATTTGTTGGTTTCGGTGGCGGCCGGAGTTACCATCGATTCGATCAATAAGCGATTGCCGTATGTTTTCCCGGTTTATCGTATTATTCCCAATACCGCCATTGAATTGGGCGCCAGCATGACATTGATTTCATCTCAAAATTCGACGGATGATCAAGACATCATGATTGGAAAATTCTTTGAAAAATTGGGGAAGGTGCTTTTTATTCCTGAAACCTTGATGAGTGCGGCCACATCCATCACTTCATGCGGCATAGCTTATGCTTTAAGATACGTACGCGCAGCCACGGAAGGTGCCGTTGAATTAGGATTTTCACCACAACAGGCGCAGGAAATGATTGCCCAAACCATGATGGGAGCTGCTACATTGTTGCTCCACAATCAAGACAATGCAGAGGTGGAAATAGATAAGGTAACCACTCCCGGCGGATTAACCATTAAGGGATTGAATGCCATGGAAGAAGCAGGATTTTCGCGCGCTGTGATCGCTGGTTTGAAGGCTAGCATGTAATCAAGTTATATTAATAATTTAAAATAAGTAATTTTAATACTTTGTGGTTGTAGCATTTTATGTAATTTTGCAACCTTGAATTTTAAAGCCGGTCTTATTTGAAAAAACAGCATTTCATTGCCGATCCTTTAACTCTTTGTTGTTGGCGGTGATTCCGGTTCATTCTCATTGTAAACTTGATGTTTAATGAAAAAATTATTTCTTGTGGCCATCGTGTCACTCCTCTTGTTCTCATGTGCTTCCAATAAAAATATTCCATATTTTAGAGATATTCCTTCTAACGCAAAGATTCTGTCGGATACTACGTTATTGCCTAAAAGCATACGGATTGACATAGGAGATATTTTATCGATTACCGTGTCAACAATGGATCCGTCAGCTGCCCTGCCGTTTAATTTACCTTTAATTTCATATGCGGCACCGGGCTCCGATCAAATGTACAGTACGCCCAGTTTACAACCGTATATTGTTGACAAACAAGGAGATATTACATTTCCTGTCATAGGGGACATTCACGTTGCCGGTTTAACCAAACAAGAGGTTGTGGATTTATTAAAACAAAAATTAGCCCCTTATTTAAAGAATCCGGTGATTGTGTTGCAAATCATGAATTTTAAGGTGACCATTTTAGGAGAAGTGAATCATCCGGGAACTTACACCATTCCGAATGATCAAGTCACCATTCTTCAGGCATTAGGATACGCCGGAGATATGACCGTGTATGGGAAACGCAACAACGTGTTGCTGATTCGCGATCATGGTGGAAGGAAAGAATATGTTCGACTTGATCTAAATAATTCACAGGTGCTCAATTCTCCTTATTATTATCTGCAGCAAAATGATGTGATTTATGTTGAGCCCAACAAGACGAAGATGATTAATGTTGATAATCAGAATACGACACTTTATATTTCCATTATTTCAACCGTTGTAACTACAGCAGCCGTATTGATCTCTTTGTTTAGAAAATAATTTTTGCTTTTTTTTAATTTAATTATTTTATGCAACCTCAGTCAAACTCAAAACCTGCGAATAAAAATGAAGAGATTGATATCGTAGAGTTATTGTTGTTTTATTTATCAAAATGGCGTTATTTTGTCATAGCCATCGTTGCTTGCATGGTTTTAGCCGTTGTTTACTTAAAGGTGGCAACCCCTAAATATCAGGTTAATGGAGCTATTTTGCTACGGACATCCGATAAAAACGATATCACTTCTCAACTTTCTCAATTGGGAGATTTTGGTTTGAATTTAGGCCAAAAGCAGGCCTCGGATGAAATTTATGTTATAAAATCTGAGCGTTTGATAGGTAAAATGATTACAAAACTGGGTTTACAGACACAATATTATATCCGTAAAGGATTAAAATATCAAGAACAATATCCGGTTCCTTCAATTAGTGTCACCATTCCTCAGTCATTGCTTGACAGTTTGTTGGAGCCGATAGAGATGACGATTACAAAAAAAGAAGATGTTTACCGAATCGATGCAGTTTATAAAAAGGAAAATAAAGAATTATACCATTGCATTATCCGCCAAATCAACGGAAGCTATGTTACGCCATGGGGTAATATCACTTTTCAACAAAATAAACCAATGGAAGATGGGGATAAAATGAAAGTCATTATTTCTCCGTTGTCGAATCAAATTGAAGTATACGAAAAGGCTCTTTCGATTACTTTAGCACAGCGTGAATCGAACGTAATCAATCTGTCCATTGTGGTGGCCAATAAAATGAAAGGAAGAGATATTATCAATGCAATGATTTCGTTGTATAATCAGGATGCATTGAATGATAAAAATTTAATGGCAGCTCGGACGGCGGAGTTTGTAGATGAGCGTTTGAAAAAAATTACGAATGAACTGTCAACGGTTGAAAGTCAGGTTGAAGCTTATAAGGTTAGTCATAATTTGGTGGATATTCCGGCTCAGGCTCAAATGATATTGACCTCAGCCAATGAATATCAAAAGCAACTTGCTTCCATTGAAATTCAGTTAAACGGTGTGGATTGGGTTGAACAACAATTGCTTAGTCCCAAGACACAATATGCACTTATCCCGGCTAATTTGGGCATAGAAGACAAAGGTTTGATGGGTATTATTGCCGGTTATGATGATTTGTTGATGCAGCGGTTACGTCTTTTACGATCGACCAATCAGGACAATCCTGTGTTACAACAGTTAGAAACGCAAATCAAAATGACTCGTTCCAATATTTTGGCAAGTATTAAAAACGTACGTGAAGGGTTGACTATTACCAAAAATGACATCATTAAAAAGAATAATTCGTATTTAGCCAAAATTGATCAGGTACCTTCGATTGAACGGCAATACACTGAAATTAAACGGCAACAGGAAATCAAACAAAGTCTCTATCTTTTCTTATTGCAAAAGAGGGAAGAAAATGCATTATCGTTGGCCGCTGCCGTTTCTTCGACCAAAGTGGTTGATCCCGCTTTTGTTTCGCCTTTGCCTGTTTCTCCAAAACGAAACCTTGTGCTCATTGGGGCTTTTCTTCTTGCTATTTTCTTAACCATTGGCTATTTGTATGTTTATGGTTTGATTCATAATAAAATCATTTCGCGCAAAGAAATTGAGAAAATGACATCGATCCCCATTCTGGGAGAAGTGGGTATTTTCAAAGGTGATGAAAGAATTTTGGTAAAAGAGGGATCAAATTCTAAATTTTCCGAAATGTTTAGAATGATTCGAACCAATCTGAATTTCTTATTGGCTGCAGAACAAGGGAAACGTGTATTGGTGACATCCAGCATTTCGGGGGAAGGGAAAACGGTGATTGCCATTAATCTTGCTCTTTCTTTTGCCATGTTGGGAAAGAAAGTGATTGTGGTGGGGATGGATGTTCGTGTTCCTCGTTTGGCTGGTTATACTCATTTGAAAGTAGATGGAGGCGTTACGAATTTTCTGATGGATTCATCCATTGCTTTGGAATCTTTGATCTTTTCATCTGTCATTCATCCAAATTTATCTATTTTGCAGTCCGGACCTATACCTCCCAATCCGACTGAACTGTTAATGACTTCGAGGGTCGAGGAGTTGTTTGATCAATTGGACAGCATGTATGACATCATCATTGTTGATTCGGCGCCTGTGGGATTGGTGGCTGATACCTTCTCCTTGAATCGTGTTGCCAATGCGGTTGTGTTCGTTTGTCGTCAAGATGTTACTCCGAAACATTATATCAATCATTTGCATCAGTTGGAGCAACAGAAGCAGTTGAATAATGTAGGCATTGTGCTGAATGGGGTTGATATGAAAGCGGGTTATGGTTATCGTTATGGATATGGTGCGGTCGGGTACGATGAGAAAAAGAAAAAGAAGAAAAAAGCATCTTCCATATTGAAAAAAATCTAAAAAAAGTGGACTTTTACAGTCCATTGTTTTGTGCTTTGAATGGCTGATATTATAGCATGGCATTTTTGATGATGATTTTCGCCTCAAAGATTCCTGAAGATGCCGGTTTGGGGATGACATGCAAGGGATGATTGGTGTAAAGAGATACCGGTTTCGGGTCAATGAGCAAAATCGGGATGGTGGGTTGAAGATACTGAATGAGGCCTGCTGCGGGATATACATTCATGGAGGTACCTACGATGAGAAACATATCAGCTTTTCTTGTCAGTTCAATGGCTGCTTCAATGGCAGGCACCGGTTCTCCAAACCATACAACAAAAGGCCTTAATTGGCATCCTTTGGGACAAAGATCACCTATTTGAATGTACGGTTCATTGTCCGACAAGGTCTTAATGTAATGAGGATCACACGAGGAACAGACTTTGTTGAGCTCGCCATGCAGGTGCAGCACTTTTTTGCTTCCCGCTTTTTCGTGTAAGTTGTCAATGTTTTGAGTGATGATTTCAACGTCACAAAAACTCTCCAATTGAGCTAACCCAAGATGTCCTTGATTGGGTTTGGCATGACGAAGTTCTTCTCTTCGGGCAGCATAAAAGCTTAACACCAAAGCAGGATTGGCATTCCAACCTTCTGGGCTTGCTACTTCTTCAATTCGATATGAATTCCATAGTCCGCCGGAATCGCGAAAAGTTCGAATGCCGCTTTCGGCGCTAATGCCTGCGCCGGTTAGAACTACCAGTCGCTTCATCTTTTAGTCCTGTTTGATTTGAGAAAAAAGTTATTGGTTTTATCAGATGCTGCATCATTGTGGTGAACGATGATTAGCATGTGAATCGTCTTTTTTGGTCTTGGTTCCTTTTACTCTTTTTGCCTCATACGAACAATGTTCCCATGATCATCATTTTTCATCGTGCGTGGCTTCACGATAATTGACCAAAGGATTTGCATAGATTTCAAGCATTTTTTGCTTTAGGAACGAAACATCTTTGCCGGGCAGATCAATCTTTTCAATTTGATGATGGACATATTCCTGAAATTGCTGTTTTTCTGTTTCGGAATATCCGCCTTCGGCTTGATCTGGGAATAATATGTCGAAAGCAATGTGATTGACAGGATAGATGTGATAATTGCTGTGAATGATATGGTCAATTTGTTTTGCCAATGTTTCAAATTGCGTGGCACGAGGCAGATGTTGAAGTGCTGCCAAGTCAATTTTTAATTCATTGCCAATGACATACACAATGTTGCCTTTAAATCCGTGAATGCCGGTTTTCATGCTGATTAGGTCATCGGAAGCTGATTTTGAGAAGCAAGGATCATCTCGTCGCTGTTGCATTTCTTTGGCTTTTAAGAAATCGCACGGATCGTATTCGTACGAGATGGTCAGCGGGCAAATGGGAATAGAAGCCAGATTTTCAATCGGAGTTTTGTCTCCGGTCATTGCAATCATTTTTAAGAGACTTTCCTGAGTTCGATCGTTGCTATCTTTTGCTCTTCCTTCGCGTTGTGCCATCCAAACGGATTGATGTTTTTGAAGAATGGCATAATGAATGTAAGCTGAAAGGTGACGGGATGCTTCCAATTGTTCTTTCCCGCGTAAGCCGCGTTTCACAATGAAGCTTTTGTTGAGTCGAACAAAGGTTTCAATCCATTTTTCTACGAGTAAATTGTCTCCAACAGCCACTTCGACGGTGTCAAAGCCCGCATCAAGAAGTTTAATGCACAGAAAAGAGGCATCCAAAGTGATGTCCCGATGATTGGAGAGAAAGAGATAATTTTTCGTTTTGCTTAAATGCTCGCTGCCTTCAAGTCGAATGCCGTGTGTGGTTTTTAATTCCAAGTCAGTTAAAAAAGGATAAGCAATTTTCGATTGAAATTCCGAGACATTTTTGATGCTGCGAAACAAAGAGGTCATCAATGTCAACTGTTCTCCAGGAAAAAGAAATGCGAGAATCCTGATGAATTTTGGTTCGGAGAGTAATTGACTGATTGCTTGAGGAACATCTTGTTCGGTTAAGGGCGCAATGTCATCGAATGGTGAAAGTGAAACATTCATTGTTGAAACAATCATTTTTTATTCAATGATTACAAAGATACAATTTTATCAAATAGAACGGATCGGGTTTCAATCGTTTTTATTTTATTTACTTCGTTTGGGAGTCAAGTTATTTTTGAAAAAACCGTATCTTTGTTTTCAAATTGTTTGATCAACACAAGGTTATGAGAACGTTAATTTTGGGTATTGAATCTTCATGTGACGACACATCGGCTGCGGTGATTGAAGATGGTGTATTGCTTTCCAATGTCATTGCCAATCAGGATGTGCATAAAAGATACGGAGGTGTTGTTCCTGAGTTGGCTTCGCGGGCACATCAACAAAACATGATTCCTGTTGTTTATGAAGCATTGAAACAGGCCGATGTGAATCCGTCTCAATTAAGCGCCATTGCTTTTACGAGAGGTCCCGGATTGATGGGCTCTTTGTTGGTTGGTACATCGTTTGCTAAGGGGCTGTCGATGGCTCTTCAAATTCCCTTGATTGATGTCAATCATCTCCAAGGTCATGTGTTGGCTCATTTCATTCGGGAAAGAGATGTTCCATTTCATCCGCCGGCATTCCCTTTTCTCTGTTTACTTGTTTCGGGCGGAAATTCTCAGATTGTGCTGGTGAAATCCTATTCAGACATGGAAATTATAGGCCAAACCATTGATGATGCTGCCGGAGAGGCTTTTGATAAATGCGCTAAGGTCATTGGATTGCCTTATCCCGGCGGACCTCACATTGATCGTTTGGCCAAAGAGGGTGATCCACACGCTTTCACTTTCAGCAAGCCACAAATGAAAGGTTACGATTACAGTTTCAGTGGCCTGAAGACGTCATTTCTTTATACCGTTCGCGATCGATTGAAAAATAATCCCGCGTTTATGGAGGAGCATAAACATGATTTATGTGCATCATTGCAATACACCATCATTGAAATACTGATGGAAAAAGTCAGAAAGGCGGCTTTCGATTTAAACATTTCGGATGTAGCCGTAGCCGGAGGTGTTTCGGCCAATTCCGGCTTGCGAAATGCTTTTCTTGAACATGCTCAAAAATGTGGTTGGAATGTGTTTATCCCAAAATTTGCTTTTACCACCGATAACGCTGCCATGATTGCTATTTCCGGGTACTATAAGTTTCTAAATCATCAGTTTGCGGATATTTCTTTGCCTCCTTTTTCGAAAACAACCATTGAGTAGAAAACGCATTGCGACGATGGGACTGCGCAAACGTTAAGAACATGTCTCTTTGTTCCTTCTCAGAATAGGCTCTTTATGGCTCGTTTCATATTATCTTTGTATCAATAAGTTTATCATTGACGAGTATGGAAAACAAGTATTCACTCTTAGTGGTGGAAGATGAACCGGATATTTGTGAAATTTTACAATTTAATCTGGAACATGAAGGTTATCATGTAGATGTCGCCAATTCTGCCGAAGAGGCTTTAAAGAAGAATTTGAATGAATACCATCTTTTTCTGTTGGACATCATGATGGGTCAAATGAATGGGTTGAGTTTGGCAAAATTGTTGAAAAGCAGAGAAGACACAAAGCATATTCCGGTGATTTTTTTAACGGCTCGTTTAACCGAACAGGATATGTTGCGTGGATTTGAAACGGGAGCTGACGATTACATTGTTAAACCGTTTTCGGTCAAAGTAGTTGCTGCACGCATTAAGGCAGTGATTAATAGGGCAATAAAAATTTCCGAAGATCATGTTGTCAGTTTTAAAACTTTGTCGCTTGATTTGAAAAGTAAAAAAGCATTGCTGAACGATCAGGAAGTGGTGTTGACCAAAACCGAATTTGAACTTTTGGCGTTGTTTTTGCAAAATCCCACGAAGGTGTTTTCACGCGACGTCATTTTACAGGAAGTTTGGGCTAATGATGTGTTTGTCACCGATCGAACCGTCGATGTTCACATCACCCGTTTACGAAAGAAAATTGCTCCTTACGGTAAGAATATTGTGACACGGTCGGGTTACGGATACTGTTTTATGGGTTGAATTTTCTCATTTATCTTAATTGCTTCAATCATTGAAAAGAAAATTATTCTTTTATTATCTCTTGCTTTTTCTGACATTTGCCATTGCCGTATTGGCTTTTCAATATCATCGGGAAAAGCGATACAAGGCCAATTCGTTGGATACCATTTTGAATGATACCAACGAAATGGTTTACCACTATTTGTCTCTTCATCATGATTCATTGATTCGGCTTGATTCCCTCATTGCGCTTTTCCCGTATAAAGATCAGCGAATCACCGTTATACGCCCTAACGGACAAGTGATTTATGACAATGTCGTAAGTCATGTTGAACAAATGGAAAATCACTTGATGCGTCCTGAGATCATCATGGCAACACATAAAGGCAACGGGTCGGATATTCGCACTTCCAAAACGACCGGCAGACGGTATTACTATCATGCTTCCCGTTTTAACGGTTATTACGTGCGTTCCGCTTTGCCATACAATGTGACGGTGATGTCGTTGCTTTCTCCCGATAATCTTTATTTTTATTTTTGGATTATGCTGATCTTTCTGGTAACTGCTTTTTTGTTTTACTTTTCCAATCGTTTCAATGCACAGATGATTCAATCGCAGTCGGAGCGTGATGCCGCCATTCGACGTAAATTGACACATCAAATTGCTCATGAGCTAAAAACGCCATTGAGCAGTGTCATAGGATACATGGAAACATTGTACGACAATCCCGATTTGCCTTCTGATAAGCAGCAATTTTTTATTCAACGAAGCTATGCTCAGGCCCAAAGACTCAATCAACTTTTGCAGGATATCTTGTTGCTGAATGAATTAAATGAGGCGCCACAAACCATTGAAATGGAGTTGATTTGTATCAATCCATTGATTGAACAGGTTCTTCAGGATGTTTCTCTGAAACTTGAACAAAAACAGATGAAAGCGCATGTTGCCGTAGAAAAAGAAATTTGGATTCATGCCAATTCGATGTTGGTTTATTCCATTTTCAGAAATCTACTTGACAATGCCATTGCATACGCCGGCGAACATGCAACGGTGACCATCGGATTGTCAGGCGAAAATGCCACACATTATCACTTTGTGTTTTTTGATAACGGCATTGGCGTGGACTCGGAACATTTAAGTCACTTGTTTGATCGTTTCTATCGGGTTGATAAAGGTCGTTCGCGAAAAACAGGCGGCACCGGACTTGGTCTTTCCATTGTCAAAAATGCAGTCGAGTTGCATTCGGGTTCCATTTCGGTTAAGAATCGTCAGGAAGGAGGATTGGAATTTCATTTTTCGCTGCATAAATAAACGGTGCCCATGCCTATTCTATCAGCATCTGAAGATCTTACGAAAGAAGCGTGCGATAGCGAATCCGTTTTGGACCGGTGTCTCCCAATCTTTTGATTTTGTTTTCTTCGTATTCTGAATAGGATCCTTCGAAGAAAAACACTTCCGAATTTCCTTCAAAAGCCAGGATATGGGTGCAGATGCGATCCAAAAACCACCGATCGTGTGAAACTACGACGGCGCATCCGGCAAAATCCTCTAACCCTTCTTCAATGGCTCGAAGGGTGTTCACGTCGATGTCGTTGGTGGGCTCGTCGAGCAACAACACATTTGCTTCCGATTTCAGTGTCAACGCCAGTTGAAGGCGATTGCGTTCTCCGCCCGAAAGCATTTTGCAAAGCTTTTCCTGATCGCTTCCCGTGAAATTGAAGCGTGACAAATAAGCTCGGGCATTGATCTCCTTTCCGCCGATTCGAATCAGATCCATTCCGCCCGAAATGGCTTGATAAACACTTTTCTCTGGGTCAATGTCGGCATGGAGTTGGTCTGCATAGCCTAATTTCACCGTTTCTCCAATTTCAAAAGTTCCTTTGTCGGGTTTTTCAAGTCCCATAATGAGACGAAAAAGGGTCGTTTTGCCGGCTCCGTTAGGACCAATGACGCCGACGATTCCGTTTGGCGGGAGCGAAAAGGTGAGGTTGTCAAACAATAATTTATCGCCGTAGGCTTTGCCGACTTGTTTGGCTTCAATGACTTTATTCCCCAGTCGAGGCCCATTTGGAATGAATATCTCCAATTTTTCTTCACGTTCTTTTAGGTCTTCGTTCAGCAGTCGATCATAAGCGGACAAACGAGCCTGACTTTTGGCATGGCGCGCCTTTGGAGCCATTCGCACCCATTCGAGTTCCCGTTCGAGCGTTTTACGCCGTTTGCTTGCTTGTTTTTCTTCCTGAGCCAAACGCTGTGTTTTTTGTTCCAACCACGATGAATAATTCCCTTTCCACGGGATGCCTTCTCCGCGATCCAACTCAAGAATCCAACCGGCAACGTTGTCCAAAAAATAACGATCGTGCGTGACGGCAATGACCGTGCCTTCATATTGTTGAAGATGATGTTCGAGCCATTCGATGGATTCGGCATCCAGATGGTTAGTTGGTTCGTCGAGCAATAAAATATCCGGTTGTTGCAGTAAAAGTCTGCATAAAGCCACGCGCCGCATTTCACCGCCCGACAAAGTCTGGATAAGGGCATCCTCCGGCGGACAACGCAAGGCATCCATGGCGCGTTCCAATTTATTGTCAATGTTCCATGCGTCTAAGTGGTCGAGTTTTTCCTGAAGCTCGCCTTGCCTTGCAATCAAAGCATCGAAGTCGGCATCAGGCTCTGCAAATTTTGCGTTGATGGCTTCAAATTCATTCAACAAATCCATCGTTTCCTGCACACCTTCTTGCACCGTTTGTTTTACGGTTTTGTTTGGATCTAAATGCGGTTCCTGAGGAAAATATCCCACGGAGTAGCCTGGCGAAAAAATGACCTGCCCTTCGTAGTTGGTTTCTTCGCCGGCAATGATTCTCATTAAAGTTGATTTCCCTGATCCGTTCAGTCCAATAATGCCAATTTTTGCCCCATAAAAGAAAGAAAGATAGATGTTTTTAAGTGTTTGTTTTTGAGGAGTAAATGATTTGGTAACTCCCACCATGGAAAAAATAATCTTTTTGTCGTCATTCATAATGATTCCATTTCAAATGATCAAGTGTTTGGCTGTACATGTTTGTGTGGTTTGTTTTCCGCAAATTTAGTAAATGGTTTTCATACCCTCAAAAAATGCGAATGGCTTTGCAGCTAATTGAAATAAAAGATCAATAGGGGTTTATTCGTAAGCGTTGATTTTATGATCCATCACCATGAAATGATCCGGATTGGAATGCTTTTTTATTGGTTGCGGTTTGAGATGACTTTTGTTACAGGTCATCTTTTGTTTCATTATAAACTTCCCGTAAATGCCTTGATGTGGTTACAATCTTTTTATCATTGCTCCTTCTCCATTTGTTCTCTTGAGACGACTCCCATCATGCGCGTGTAGAACAGAAATGATTTCTTTATGGTAATTGAGATGACCATAAATTGCTAAATACTATTTCTAATCAATGCTTATCATTGAAATAATGTAACAATAATGTAATATTTACTTCATATAAATATAACAATTAAATATGATCTTTGATGTAAAATTATCAATATAAATGAGATTAAATCAATTTCAATGAATATGTTCAATATCAGTAATATAGTAAAGTTTGCAACAAAGTGATCTCTTGTTAAGAAATTTAATATGCTCATAAAAAAGAAAATAAAAAAAATATAGATGATTTTTCAATGGATCTACATGATCTATATTAATATAAAATAACAATAAACCACTTAATAATTAACATAACAGATTGAATTGAATATAAATGTTTACTATATTTGCAAAGTTAAAATTAATATAAATACAATGTATTAACATCATGAAAAAATCAATTACATTATTAAGAACGTTGTTTTTTGTTTTGTTTTTACTCGTTGTAAACGGGGTTCTTTACGGACAAGCCTCTTTGCCTGTAAATGCCACGTTTTCATCAGTAACAACTTCAGGTCCTGGTACGATGCCTACCGGCTTTACCCAATCGGGCTTGGGTGGATATGCCGGTGCGTTGAAATTTGACACGCAAGGTGATTACTTGATTCTTTGGTTTGCCGGTACACCAGGTGTTTTGACATTTGATGTAGGAGTCAATATTACATTTCCGGGGAGTATTCCTTCAGGTGCAACTTTCACACTACAACAGTCGAACGATGGAACTATTTATACCGATGTGGCCAATTACACAAACTGTTCAGGTGGAACTAAAACAATCAGCAATTTAAATGCAACGACCAGATATGTGAAATGGATTTACAGCACTAAACGATCAGGGACAAATATTGCATTAAAGAATATTTCTCTGGCGGCTGCTTCTTCTTCCACAGGAATCATCTCCCTTTCGCCTGCTTCTTTGTCAGGGTTTACCTACGTTGAAGGGTCCGGCCCTTCATCTGAACAAACATTTACGCTTTCTGGCAGTAATTTGACAGCAGATGTTAGCTTGACAGCTTCGACAGATTTCGAAATTTCAAAAACTTCCGGTTCAGGTTATGCTTCACCGTTGGTTTTTACTCCATCGAACGGAACTTTGGATGCGACTACAATTTATGTCCGTTTGAAATCAGGATTGTCAGTCGGTAGTTATAGTAATGAAGCAATCACGGCTTCTTCAACAGGCGCTGACAACCAAACAATCACATGCAGCGGGAGCGTGACATCGCCTGTAAAACCAGAGCCCTCTGCTTATCCTACGTCGTTTACCGCCACTGCCAATTCGAGCAGTCAAATTACGATAACATGGACTGATGCTACAGGCGGACAGGTCCCCGATGGCTATTTGGTGAAAGCATCAACGGGGACACCAACTGCACCGGTTGACGGCACTGCAGAATCAAATGGCGCATTGGTACTAAATGTTGCGCAAGGAACACAGCAAGCGGTATTTTCGGGTTTAGCAGCTTCAACAACATACAATGTTTCCATTTGGCCATACACCAATAGTGGCACTGCCATCAATTATAAAACTGACGGAACTGAGCCTACCGCCACTGCAACGACCAACGCTTCGGCTTCTTATACTTGGAATCAAACGGGTTCTGCAGATTTTGGAACAGCTTCTAATTGGACTCCGGCAAGAAGCAATCCCGATCCAACGGATGTTTTGGTCTTTAACAACGGAGCTGTCACTACCGTTACAGGCGTTTCGTCTCAAACCATTGGCG
Source organism: Microbacter sp. (assembly GCA_049976245.1). GTDB lineage: Bacteria > Bacteroidota > Bacteroidia > Bacteroidales > Paludibacteraceae > Microbacter. The sequence goes on from JBMFIQ010000001.1 coordinate 52,576, forward strand.
GATTGCTTGTATCGAATGGATCGAAAGTAACCTTTTCCAGTTCTGCCCCTGCAACGCTTACCATCAACAATGGCATAAGCGGTTTTGATTTGACTGTAGATAACGGATGCGAATTAAATATTGCTCAAACCTCCGCAAATGCTTTTACAATAGCGATTGCTTCAGGAGCCACAGGGAGCATTTCCGGATCGATGGATTTTTCGAGTACCACAGCCAATACCGTAAATCAAATTACAGCCGCTGACGCTTCAGGACTTATCTTCAATGCAGGAGCTCTATTTACCCAAAATCTGAACAGTACAGGCAATGTCTTTGGGAGTGGCACAGCCAACAGTGTTGTGTTTGCAAACGGTTCAAGTTTTGTTCAATATGCAGGATCCAATCCTTTTCAAAAAACAGCTCCATCTTCAGTGGTTGTTTTTCAAACAGGGAGCTTGTTTAAGTTGAAAGGAAGTCTTTCTCCATCATTTTCGGGAAGAACATATGCGAACGTGGAAATTGATGCTACCGGTAGTTTGATCTCTCCAACAGGAACTTCTGCTGTTGTCATGGACAACCTGACCATTACGAATGGGACATTGAATTTCAATGTAACCGGAGCGCCCGGTCATATCATTAAAGGGAACATTTTCGTGGCGCCCGGAGCCACATTGAATTTTGCCCCTACTTCAGCAGGAACGGTCAATCTCGGCGGAAGTGCATTGCAAACCATTTCAGGAGGTGGCATCATCACCACTGCTACTAATTCAACTTTGAACATCAGTAATAATGCCGGTGTTATGATTGACAACAATGCTGTTATTGGTGGTAATTTAACCATTGCAAGCGGTGCATCCTGCAGTCTTAATCCAGCCCGACAACTTACCGTTTCAGGTACTTTAACAAACAACGGGACGTTGAATTTGTTGTCCGATGGAACCTATGGAACAGCTACCATTACAGGAACGGTTAACGGCAGTGGGACGACCAACGTAACTCAGGTTCTTGGGGCCGACCGTAACTGGTATTTGTCATCACCGGTGAGTAATGCAGCTATACCGGATGCCGATCAGGTTTGGTATTATGACGAAACGGTGGTCAGTGCTAACGCCAATGATAGTTGGAAATCGCCTACCGGATTGTTGCAAGTTGGAAGAGGTTACATTGTCAATCCTAAAGCAGACGCTATCGATCATATTATTTTCAGTGGGCTTTTGAACAGCGGTGATCAACCGGCGATCACTTTGACGCGGACTTCAACCAAAACAAATTATGTTGGGTTTAATTTATTAGGAAATCCCTACGCTTCATTTTTGAATGTCAATGCGTTGATGAATGATCCGGACAATACAGGCAGCGTGTTGCCTACCATCTGGTATCGTACCAAGAATGGTAGCGCATGGTCATTCCCAACATTTAATGCATCCTCCGGAATCGGAGTTCCGGCTGACAACCTTGGATTCATTCCTCCTATGCAGGCTTTTTGGGTTCGTGCTACAACAGACGGCGTTTCATTTCATTTTAAGGAGGCTTTTCGGATTCACAACACCACCAATTCTCCGATAGCCTTTAAATCTTCTCCTGCACCGTTCAATAAAGTGTTGCGCTTGCAGGTAGCTGCCGGTGACAATACCGATCAGGCCGTGATTTACTTCAATCCTGGCGCTTCGAATGGTTTGGATGATTACGATTCGCCTAAAATGCTGAATGGAAGCACATCGACACTTCCCGATCTTTACACTTCCGAAGGGAACGAACCCTTGATTATTAACGGGATGGATACCATTCCTTACGATACGGAAATTCCCTTGACGCTCAATGCCAATGCAGCGCCGACCAGCACCTTTACCATATCGGCATTGGAATTCAGCAATTTTGATCCGAATACACATGCTTATTTGATCGATCACGACACCAACAGCAAAACGGATTTGACGACGGACACCTACACCTTTACGTCAGATGGCACGATGAGTTCTCGATTTTCGGTTTTGTTCACATCGTCCAATCCGGCTACGAAAATTGGGACAACCACAAGCGGAGTACTACAGGTTTACACCACGAACGATCATGCCATTGTAGTGAGTTGCAACGTCAATGGATCAGGGGCGCAACGGGTGAACGTGTACAATTCGATGGGCGAATTGATCTATTCGAAAACATTTACCGGAAGCCAGTTGATCACTCCAGCGATGAATGAAGGGATGTATGTGGTGGAATGGATGAACCAAACCGGCCGACAAATCAGGAAAGTCATGGTGCATTAAAAAGGCAGTTTGAACTGAGATAAATATCAAGAATCAATCAAGAATCAATCAAAAATAAAAACAAGTCAATATGAAACGTATTTATATCGCCCCCGAAATTGAAACCATCCAATTAGATCATGAAATCTCTTTAGCGTTGGAATCGACCCCGCCGAATGGGCCTGACGAAACTTTAAACACCCGGGAACATTTCACTCCAAATGATCCATATAATCCGACATTGACCTAAACGGATGCTTCAAAATAAAAAACCGTCTGTAGCCTTTTAGTTCGGACGGTTTTTTTGTGCTTTTCATCTTTTAACTAAGAATATGTGCTATATTTGTCAAATATGTATCTTTTTTCAAACCTTTGATCTATGAATTTTGAACAATTAAAAGCATTAAAATCTCATTTTGTTTCTAAAGAAGTAGGCGATGAACTTGTTTTAGTGCCGCTGACAAATAATGTCGTTCAGATGAATGAACTTTTTACGCTCAATGAAACCGGTCGGTTTATTTGGCAAAACAGCGACAACGTTGAGGACATCGATCGAATGGCCACTTTAATGACCGATGCTTTCGACATTGATCGTGAAACTGCACAAAAGGATATTTCAAACTTTTTAGATCGAATTGCTACTTTATTCATTAAAAAACGCAGCCTATAAATTTGAAATGCCTGTCAAAACACTTTCCATTGCCGGCATCGTTGTTCAACTTCGTTCCGATTCCCCTTTTATGCTGGAAGAAGGTTATTTGCCTTTTGTCGTGAACAATGCCTTTTTGCCATCCGTTCTTATTGATTGCCATTTGGGAATTCCACCTTCCGTGATTCCTGTTTCTACTCCTGTTTTTGAGGCCAAAACTGAAGTTCAACAATTTTATGCCGTTTACGATCGCGGAAGTGAAGGATTGCTTTTTCAAATTTTTGATCAGCAGGATGGCAAAACGCAGCAGATAGCCATTAGCAATGCGACTTTTGATCAATGGGAAATATTTTCGGAATCGATGAACGGGATGCTTATTCCCTTAAAATTTCCTCTCGGCCCCATCATCATTCACTATATGGCGTTGAATTTGGAAGCCGTTTTGATGCATGCTTCATGTGTTTTCGATGGGCAGAAAGGGCGTTTGTTCAGCGGTTTTTCAGGCGCAGGCAAAAGCACCATTTCACGCATATTCTCAAAATCGGGTCAAACTGTGGTGAATGATGACAGAATCCTGATTCGGAAAGAAAAAGGGAACTTTATTGCTTACAATACGCCGATGTATTATGTCGATCAACCCAAAAATGCCTCATTGGATGCCATTTATTTGATTCATCACTCGCCAGAAAATAGCATAAAACAATTAACGGGAGCATTGGCTGTGACAAAAGTAATGGCTTTTTGCATTCAAAATAATTTTGATCGACAATTTGTGAATGCGCGGTTGAACTTTTTTGTCGAACTGTGCTCTAAAGTGAAGGTTTATGAACTTGGTTTTGTCCCTGACAAAAGCGTTGTGGATTTTATTTCACAACATGCTGAATGATGGCATAAAGAACAGAAACCGGATTGCTATTTTCCCTTGCAAAGAACAAAGATTCAAGTATGACAAAACTGACCGGAAAAGAACCATTGATCCATTTAGCCGAAGCGCTGCTTGAAGGTGACCATTCGGTGAGTTTTGTGATGCAGGGCTACAGCATGTATCCAACGTTGCGTCCGTCTGACAAAGGGTTGGTCGAAAAATGTCATCCAAAAGACCTTCGAAAAGGGGACATCCTTGTTTTTCGACAAGATCAACAATGGATTGCGCACCGACTCATGCAGATCAAAGTCACGGAAAATGGCACTACGTTTTTGACAAAAGGAGATCGGCTTAAAACGTTTGATGCGCCTGTTGATGAAAAAGCCGTTGTGGGAAAGGTGATCGCTTATGAACGACACAACAAAACCGTCTCATTGAATGGATTGGTTTTAAGAAAGCAATTTGTATTGCATTTTCCAACCTTCAGTGCAAGACTTTTTAGCATGGAATTATCCATCCTGCTGCAATTTCTCCATACCAGAGAAAGCATTGCCCGTTTGATTAAGCATGTCAAGCTGTTTTTGCAAGGTTCAGTCAGGATTTTTCTCATCAATAGCTTGATTTCCGTGCTTCAGGGAGTTGTTCCGTTGTTGACCATTGTGTCCATCAAAATGCTTATTGATCAAATTGGAAAGGCTTCTCTTCAAGGCAGTTCAGTCTATGTCCTTTTCTGGCTGATCATTACAGGCTCTCTTTTTCTTTTGGCAGGGATATTGACCGAGATGTCAGGATTCTTTTTAGAGAAAATGGAACAATCGGTTTCGCGCATGGTTTATCGCAGTATGCACGACAAACACGCAACGATTCCGCTGGCAGCCTACGAAATACCGACAGAGCAGGATAAAATGCATCGTGCCGTTCAGGAGGCGTCATTTCGTCCTTTGAAATGGTTGAATGAACTTTTGGGGTTGATACGTTCCGTTACGGGATCTCTGTTGTTAGCCGTAATTTTTTTGACCATTCGGTGGTATTTACCCATCATTTTGTTAGTTGCCGTTTTGCCTGGTGTGGTTGTACGACTTCGGTATGCTCGCCGTAACTACCGGCTCAAAACAGCCCAAAGTACCCAAGAGCGTGCCTTGTACTATTTTAATCGTGTCTTGACAGCTTTTCCGTTTGCTAAAGAGCTGCGACTTTTTCATTTTTCCGACTACTTTAAAACAAAATTCTCGACGGTACAGGAAGATTTGTTTGCGGAGAAATTATCGCTTAGAAAAGCGGAAATGACGGGCGGGATTTTGACACAACTCTTTGCCGTCATGGTCATTTTTGGGAGCATGGGATTGTTCTCTTATCTGAGCTTGAACAATTCAGTTAGCGTGGGCACGGTGGTGCTGTTTTTCTTTGCCTTTCAACGTGGATATGCCGTGGTGAATGAGCTTTTTCAATCCATTATCCGAATTTCACAGGATAATATATTTTTGGACGATGTGAGTGCGTTTTTGCAACAATCACAAGATGTTGAAAATAAACAACATGATCGCGTATTTTCATTAAAAAAAGAAATCCGATTTGAACAAGCCTCGTTCAGTTATGCGCACAGCGGACGCCAAGCATTGAAGAATATTGATTTGATTATTCCTGTGGGTAAAAAAGTGGCGTTTGTCGGCGAAAACGGCTCGGGAAAAACAACCACAGTCAAATTGCTTTGCGGATTTTACTATCCCGACAGCGGCAAAGTGACTTACGACGGCATTTCTACCACCGAGTTCAACCCATCTGCAATCTTGGAACACATTGCTGCCGTTTTTCAGGATTTTGCACTTTACAATCTCACCGCCCTCGAAAACATCGGATTAGGCAATGTGGCTTCGCCCGTCAATTTGGAGAAGACGCAGTTGGCAGCACAAAAAGCCGGTATTCATGATGTGTTGAACAAACTTCCTCGCGGTTATCATCATCTATTGGGCAATTTGTTTGAAGGAGGAGAAGAGTTGAGCATGGGTCAGTGGCAAAAAATGGCTTTAGCCAGAGCTTTTTATAGAGATTCGGAATTGATTGTCTTGGATGAGCCTTCCAGTGCGCTCGACGCTCATGCCGAAAAACAAATGGTCAATGCACTTCGCAGGCTTACCGCCGACAAAACTGCCGTCATTGTCAGTCATCGGTTGTCCACCGTGCAATGGGCAGACAAAATTTACTTTTTTCACGATGGTGAAGTTCGAGAAGAGGGCACGCACACTGAATTGATGGCGCTGAAAGGAGGTTATTATCAATTGTTTAACGCCGTCAATAGTGGCAATGATGGTCATGAATAAATGTTTGACACTCCGATTTCTCAATGTATTGCATCATCAGCTTGGCGAATGATTGAATGAACTTTTCCGGAAAATGGAACTTTTGGTGCCGCTTTTTTGATCAGAGGATGGATTTTTGTTAAATATTATTTTAACAGAATGTTTTAACATAAAAAAATTGCAAAAATTCATCTTTTATGCGTAACTTTTTCGTCTGAATTTTAGTGTGTTATTTTCACCACTTTCAGAAGATAAGGAGGAAACAATTATGACAACAAAACAGCCTTTAATCATTACCATCAGTCGACAGTTAGGTTCGGGTGGGGCATACATCGGGCAGTTGATTGCAAGATATTTTGACATTCTTTACGCCGATCGTGACATCATTGCCGACACAGCCAAAACATTATCGCTCCATCCTAAAGACATTGCTCATCGTGACGAGAAAATGATTTCCGGATGGGAATCATTTATTCAAGCCATTACTCGACCTCCCGAACGGATTGAATTCAAGCCGTTTCCTCCTACCGATAAAGAACTTTTTAAGGCTGAAAGTGAAGTCATTAGGCGTTTGGCTTTTGAACGTTCTGCCGTGATCATGGGTCGCTGTGGTTCGTGCATCCTTCATGACCATCCCAATCTGATCAGTGTCTTTTTACATGCAAGCGATGAGTTCCGCATCAAACATCTTTGCGATGTTCACCAGATGTCGGAAGTCAAAGCAAAAAAAACCATTGTGGAATACGACAAGGCCAGAGGAGCTTTTATCAAACAGTTTACCGGCGTGGACTGGAAAGATGCCACGCACTATCATCTTACTTTTAAAACAGACCTTCTTGGTCTTGACACAACGGCTAAAGAAATCATCAATGTCGTTGAAACCATGTTGTCCAAAAAAGAACAGCTTCTTTAACCTCCATCTTGGTGTAAGCATGTTTTTGAGTCAGAGATTGGTGTTGATGTCACTTTTTTCATACGTCTATTTTATTTTTTAACATTAAGGTCGTATTGAACTCGCCAAATAGTCATTTTCTTGAGCATAAGCTCTTTTTATGGCTCGTTTCATACGTCTATTTTTAAAACTAAGATCGTATGTGACTCGCTTAATAATTATTCTCTTGAGCATAAGATCTTTCATGGCTCGTTTCACTCAATCTTTTTTTTTATAAAGGCTTGGACGTTTTGCGTATCTCATTGCAAAGCTCATAGGTGATGCATGGATTTCTCTTTATCTTTGTGGCATGAACATCGAAACAAAGATTCGCCTAAAAGCTGCCGGTTTGTACATGATCACAGCCATTGTTGTTGTGGCGATGTTAATCTTTCTGTTTAACCTGAGAAAAAACCTTGCCCATCAGCAGGCAGTGATAGCGAAACAACGTCAAAAATTGACGCTTACCAATGAATTGATTTATGATGTTAATGAGGCTCAGTCGGCTGTCAGCCTCTTTTTTACTACTCATGACACAACCCACGTTATCCGTTTTAGGAAAAAATTGTTGTCGATTGATGCATTGATTGATACGCTTAGCGTCATTGAACCTGAAGGGAAGGGAAAATTATTGCAAATCAAACAATTGCTTTCCCGTCAAGCCTCGAATATCTTGGCTTTAAATCGGCTTTTGAATAATGAAAATCCCATTACGTCCATCAATAAAAGTATTCTTCAATATAAACCTCAACAAAATGTCACAACTCAGATAGCCAACATTCGACGCGACACGTTATATCAGCCATCAAAGAAGAAAAAGGGTTTTTTTAGGCGAATCAAAGAAGTTTTTAGCCCTGAAAAAAGTACCACGATGGTTATTTCCAATGTGCGGGTGGATACCGTTCGGGTAGAGCAAGTCAATCCGGCTCCCGTATTGACGGATGTAAAAAAGCTGGTGACAATGGCAGGTCAACGGTATGATCAGAAGATTCGTGAAATAGCGCAACAAGTTGCCAATCAAATGATGTCTGACAGGGAAATTTCCACGCAAGTGGCTAACTTGTTGTTGGCGCTTCATCGCGAAACACTTCAATCCATGCTTTCCGGTATAGATGCCGGCGAACGTTCCATTGATCGAAACTATACCTTTTCCATCATTGGCAGCATGGTGGCTTTAGGCTTTATCCTGTTTTTCATTCTGCTCATCATTTACGACGTCAACAAAGGGAAAGAAGCCCGAGAAAAACTTCGTCAGGTCATGGAAAGCCGCCATCAACTGCTGCTCTCCGTTTCACACGACATTAAAAGTCCTTTGGGATCCATTTTGGGGTATCTTGAATTGCATCGTTTCAGCGAAGATGAAATCCATTCCATGCAAAATTCCGCGCGTCTTATTCAATCGTTGCTTGACAATCTACTGGAATATTCGAGCCTCGAACAAGGATCATTGCAATGCTCTTTTTCTACATTTGATCTTCATGAATTAGGAGAAGAAATCAATCAACTGTTTTTGCCTTTGGCTCAGGCTAAACTAATAGCATTGACCTGCACTTCGGATCGGATTCGTCTTATTTCGGATGCCGTGAAAATCAGACAAATCATCATCAATCTGGTTTCTAATGCCGTGAAATATACTCGACAAGGTACGGTTCAACTTGCCATGACTTATGTTGATCAACAATTGTGCATTGAGGTGAAGGACACCGGAGCCGGGATTCCCAGGGACAAGTTGAATGAAATTTACAAGCCTTTTGTGCGGATTGAAAGCAACAATGCACTGGCACACGGTACAGGCTTGGGAATGTTTGTGGTGAAAGGACTCATCGACCTGTTGGGAGGCACCATTCGGCTTGCCTCTGCCGTGGGAGAAGGCACTTCCGTAACCGTAAAGATTCCGTGCAATAAAGCAGAAAGCAAAATCAAGCAGGGAGCCAAACGCATTGCCGTGTTTGATGATGATCCGACCATTGTGAAGATGGCCGGCGAGATGCTTACGCGTTTGGGACATACGGTTACGGAAAAAGATTATGAAATGATTTTAACCGATTTGGAAATGGGACCCGTTTCGGGGAAAGATATTCTGACGTCGGCAGGATCCATCCCAGTCATTGTGATGACGGGGCATACTGATTTTACCCTCGAAAAGGCGCTTCAAATGGGATTTGCCGACTTCCTCCCAAAACCTTTTTTCATCGATTCACTTCGCGAAATTTTTGGTGAAGGGACAAGCAGTTCCGATGATTTTTCACCCGAAGCTGACGACGCTGTGATGAAGTTGTTCCGATCGGCTACTGTCGAACACCAAGAATGGTTAAAACAGGCGTTGGCCGATGATGACTTTGACAAAGCTCAGGCTGTTTGCCACAAGATGTTGCCTATGTTCACGTTGTTGGGTTATCCCACTGATGCCTTGCGCCGCATGGATGCTCAGCGTGCAAAAGTTTATGAGGGCTGGCAAAAAGATGTTGAGACTGTTTTGAGTATTAAAATTTAATGCCGTAATGGTGCATTTTGTTGTAAAGTGTCTTTCGGTCAATTTTTAGCAACCGTGCGGCTAAGGTTTTATTGCCTCCGGCTTTACGCAAGGCGGTTTCTATTTGTACCCGTTCGTTTTCGGGCTGCAAGGTCAAAGTTTCCGTTGGTTGCGGCGTAAGCATAAAAGCAGGCATTTCGTTGGCCGTGATTTGGTCATTTGAGGCAAAGAGTACCAAACGTCTTACCGTGTTGCGCAATTCACGCAGATTGCCGCTCCAATGATGTTGTTCAAGCAATTTCATGGCTTCAGGGGAAAACCCGCGTACCGATTTGTCCAATTCTTCATTCGCCTGATGAAGAAACGCGTTGGCAAAAAGTTCAATGTCTCCTTTTCGTTCCCGAATGGGCGGGACAAAGAGTGAAAATTCGTTGAGACGGTGAAAAAGATCTTCGCGAAAACGACCTTCGGCAATGGCTGTACTCAAATCTTCGTTGGTAGCCGCAAGAATACGTACATCCACCTTGATGTCTTTGGCTGAACCAACCGGTCGAACACTCTGTTCCTGTAGAGTTCGGAGCAATTGTATCTGCACGTCGTATGACAAATTCCCTACTTCATCCAAAAAAACGGTTCCATGATTGGCTTGTTCAAAAATGCCTGTTTTGTTGTCAATGGCCGATGTGAATGAGCCTTTGAGATGGCCAAAGAGTTCGCTTGGAGCCAGTTCACGCGACAAACTGCCACAATCGACGGCAATAAAAGGATTGTTGCGGCGGGGACTGTTGTCGTGAATCATGCGGGCTGCATACTCTTTGCCTGTCCCGCTTTCTCCAACGATTAAGACCGACATGCGGGTGGGAGCAACCCGCAGGATGTGATCGTACATTTGAACGGCAAGGGGACTTTTGCCCAAAATCATGGATGAAGTTTTGGGTAGTGCCGTTTTCTCCAAAGATGGTTTTTTGGAAAGCGCCAATTCAATTTTTTCTTTCAAAACGGAAGGGTTCATCGGTTTTTCCAAAAAATCCTCAGCGCCCAATTTCATTGCTGCCACAGCGCTTTGAATTTCACCGTAACTTGTCATGATGATCACTGGAATGGCCATTTTACGTTCCCTGAGCCAGTGTAACAACATTAGGCCATCACCATCAGGCAAACGTAAATCGCTCAGCAATAAATGAAAATCGCTACGTGTCATTGCGGCCTGAGCTGATGCAACGCCATTGCAAAGTGCTGCCTCAAAACCATGACGATGACACCAGCTTTGCAACATGGTTCCAAAGGCTGTGTCATCGTCAATGATTAGGATTCGCTGTTTCATACAAGGAACAAAGATAGAAAAAATTCGTCGATTTGTTCCTTGTGCGATCAAAAACAGCTTGTTCTATTAACTGATTATCATGGCAGTGTGTTTGTTAAAGTTGAACCACGAGGTATTTGGAGGCACTCCAGAATTTGGCCGAATTGGTAATCTCGATGGTGATCTTTTTATCCGGACCTTCAACCAACTTGTAACTGTCGTTTGGATGCAACGAAAGAATTTTTACTTTCTTGCTGTTGGTCGGGATGGAGGTGAGCGTTCTTAAGTCGGCTTTGGTAAAGTAACTTGGATCAAAAGCGTTGGCAGAAAGTTTTTTGGATTGGAAAAGCCCTCCGCCCGTCACAATTTTTTCTTCTTTCAGTTGTTTCAGCGGTGCTATGCAATACCAAACCGTGTGCAGATCGGCATCTTGTCCTTTGATGGTGGAGGTTTGCTGCTCAATGACCGCATGTTGTTCATTGATGTTTTTCCCCTGTTCCGCAACGGTTGTGTTCAACTCATTGATTTTAATGTTTTTTTGTTCCAGTTCAGCCTGCAATGATTGGATTTGGGCATTTTTGGCATCCAATTCCGCTTGCAACCGCTGAATGGTTTCCTGCAACATGGCATTTGCTTTTTTGTTTTTAGCGGCAAGATGTTGCAACGCTTTGATTTTTTCTCGATTTTGCTCCATGGTTTGCTTGATTTCCATCATTTGAGCCGCAATGCGTTCTTTCCGGCTTGTTGATCCTTCAACGCCTTTCATATTGACCTTCATCTCACTTTCATTTTGATTGATTTTGGCAAAACCGGCTTCTATGTCATTTAAAAATACCAGTGTTTGATTGTAAGAAGAATCCAATGACTGTGCCTGGATGGCCAATGAATCGCGTTGGGCTACTACGGCTTTGTACTTGGATGAGTTTTCGACACACGACACTGTCACAACGGAAAGGAAAGCAATGATTGCAAAAAATTTTAATTTTCTCATGTTGATGAATTTAATGAATTGGGTTATTTGATCAATGTTGAATCTCTTTGGATTGATTTTTCGTTTGAAGTTAAAGTTAAAAAAAGGTTTGTGATGATGCTTTTGTCATTGTGAAGATCCATTTTCACAGTTGCTATTACAAACCCCGATGCAAAATCCATGCCTCAGTATTAAAATATTGTTATTCATCTATTTGTGGTTTCTGGGTGGGTGTGGTGTTATGTAGAAAAAGTGTGGAAAATGGGAATGACATTTATTTTTTTATATCTTTGTGACAGCAAAGGGGTGAATGGATCAAACCGTTTTCTTCGTATGCTTTTTGGATTTTTTTTCGTCTTAACCCTTTTTTATGGAGCTTACTCGACATGCTCATCCAAATTCAGAAAAGCCATTGTTCAGCATTTTGATTCCAACCTGGAACAATCTTTCATTTTTGAAACTATGCATTGCCTCCATTCGGAAAAACAGTGCTTTTACTCATCAAATCATTGTGCATGTCAATGAGGGCAAAGATGGCACGCTCGAGTGGGTGAATGAGCAACAGATTGATTTTACGCACAGCAACGAAAACATCGGTGTTTGCTATGCCTTGAATGCTGCGGCTGCTCTTGCCGTGGCCGATTACATTGTTTACATGAACGACGATATGTACGTCTGTCCCGATTGGGATCGATATTTGTATCAGGAGATTTTGGCTTGTCGGAGCGAATATTTTTTCTTTTCATCCACTTTGATCGAACCACGCAAAACCGGTTGCGATTGCATGATAGCTCCTTACGATTATGGTCATTCGCCGGAATCTTTCGATGAAGACCGATTACTGAACGAATATGCAACACTTCCATTTGTCGATTGGAACGGTGCTTCGTGGCCGCCCAATGTGGTGCATCGCAATGTATGGCATTTAGTTGGAGGTTACAGCATTGAATTCACGCCGGGCATGTACTCTGATCCTGATTTTTCCATGAAACTTTGGCAGGCAGGTGTTAGGTTTTTCAAAGGAGTTTCACAAAGCAGGGTTTATCACTTTATGTCGAAATCGACCGGAAAGCTCAAGAAAGAGGCTAATAAAGACGGGAAACGTGAGTTTCTCGACAAATGGCAAATGACTGCACGCACTTTTTACCATTATTACTTGCGGATGGGAACTCCTTTTGAAGGCGAAAGGAAAGAACCGGATAAAAGTGTTCGTTATTCCGCTAAAAAAATAGGAAACAGCTTGAAACGGCGTTTTACGTAAATCTCCAAGTCGTTTATTCTTCCGTTTGTTCCAGTTTAAAACGTACTCGCCAAATGCCATCCTGATAGTCGTGGCTAAGGATTACAAACTTTCCGATTTCCGAAGTATTGTTTACGTGCATTCCGATACAGGCACACGCGTCATAATCGCCCACACGAACAACGCGTACCGTATTGCCGGCATCTTCGGGTAATTTGGATAAATCGACAAAGTTGGTAGCTTCTTCTTTGGGAACAAAATCAACGGTGACAGGCAGGTGCGCATCAATGACGGCATTGACCTGTTCAGCAATGGCTTTGACTTGTGCTTCGGAAGGAGCATCGGGCAAAAGGTAATCACACTTCGATTTCTTGCGTTCAATGTGCGCATTGCGCGAACGACCACAACCAAACATCCGTACCATTTTTTGGTTCAGAATGTGTTCTGCCGTGTGCATTGGCTCGTAATAGTGCTTTTTTGGAGCATCCATGTCAACGGATTGGAAATTTAAGCCAATTTGTTGGTTGCCGTGTCGGGGAAGATAATGGTAGGCTTGAAATGTTTGGCTTCTTCAAAATCCATCAGCGCAAACGAGACGATGAGCACCACGTCTCCCGGTTGAACCAATCGGGCTGCGGCGCCGTTGAGGCAAACCGTACCACTTCCGCGTTCTCCTTTTATAATGTATGTTTCAAAACGAGCGCCATTGTTAATATTCAGAACCTGAACCTTTTCAAACTCAATCATATTGGCAGCTTCCATCAGATCCTCGTCGAGCGTGATGCTCCCGATGTAGTTCAAATTGGCGTCAGTCACCGTTACACGATGAATTTTTGATTTTAATACTTCAATTTGCATGAAATTAAATTTTTAACTAAACAATCAACATTACATGGTCACATTACAAATAATGCAGGTTATCAATTAAACGCACTTGGCCGCAATAAACGGCTATGCACCCGACGATGCAATCGCATTCATCCCAAAAATGAACGGGACGCAAGGTTGAACCGTCAATGATGTCAAAATATTCAACCATCATTTCTTCCACACCGTTGATGGTTTCAATAACCCAATTTTTGACTTCGGCTACCGTCCAGTCCGAAATAAACTTGCGGCTTTCGAAAAGTGTCTGGGCAATGATGGGGGCGTTGCTTCGCTGCGTATGGGTTAAGCGTTCGTTGCGGCTGCTGAAGGCCAATCCGTCAGGCTCTCTCACAATAGGGCATCCCACAATTTGAACGGGCAACTGATATTGGTTGACTAAATGGCGAATGATGGCAAGTTGCTGAAAATCTTTTTCACCAAAATAAGCCCGATGAGGGTTAACGATGTCAAACAACTTGGTGACAACTTGAGCCACGCCTTGAAAATGTCCCGGTCGAAAAATTCCTTCCATTACCTGATCGAGTCCGCCAAGGTCAAATTGTCGGGTGTCGGGTTCGGGATACATTTCCTGTTCGGTGGGCGCAAAAACCATGTCGCAATGTGACTTAGCCAGTAATTCAATGTCTTTGTCCAATGTTCTTGGATATTTTAATAAATCATCGGGGTCGTTGAATTGAGTAGGATTCACAAAAATGGAGACCACGGTGATGTCGTTTTCGGTGACACTGTGTTGAACCAACGACAAATGTCCTTTATGTAGTGCGCCCATGGTGGGGACCAATCCTACTTGTCTGCCTTTTTCTTTTTCGGCTGAGACAGCTGCCCGAATGGAGGCAATGGTTGAAAAAACTTCCATGATAATTTCAGTTTTAATGTCTATGAAAACCGATGATTTGGTCGGAGACTTTATTCAATCGGTTATTTTTCTTTCACTAACGTGCCAATTGGTTCGCCGTGAAGCACTTTTTTTAGGTTTCCGTATTGATCCATGTTGAAGACAATGATTGGTAAATGATTTTCTTTGCACATGGTGGTGGCCGTCAGATCCATCACTTTGAGGTTGCGTTGATAAATCTCATCGTAGGTGATCTCATCAAATTTTACGGCTGAAGGATCTTTTTCGGGATCAGCCGTGTAAATGCCGTCAACGCGCGTTCCTTTCAACATCACATCGGCTTCAATTTCGATGGCACGCAATGACGAACCCGTGTCGGTGGTGAAGAAGGGATTTCCCGTTCCGGCTGCCAACAGCACAACTTCACCGTTTTCAAGGGCATCAATGGCTTTCTGTTTGCTGTAGAATTCTCCTACAGGTTCCATGCGAATGGCTGTCAATACCCTTGTTTTGACACCCAGCGAAGCCAATGCCGAACTTAAAGCAAGGCTGTTGATGGTGGTGGCCAACATTCCCATCTGATCGCCTTTGACACGATCAAATCCCTGACCGACGCCGTTTAGACCACGAAAAATATTGCCTCCGCCAATGACAATGGCTACTTGGACACCCATGCAAACCACTTCATTGATTTGTTCGGCATATTGTTGCAATCGTTGAGCGTCGATGCCGTATTGTTGCTCACCCATCAACGATTCACCACTGATTTTTAATAGAATACGATTGTAATGTGCCATATTAACCATGCTTCAATCGGATGTTGATCCGAATTCATTGTTGAAAGTGCAAAGTTCGTTATTTTTATTGAATAAGAACGCTTATAAGGAAAATAATCTTTACTTCGGCATCGATGTCTGCTCTTCGATGTGCTGAATCGGCGGCAAGTGCATTGGACGATAAGGCAAAGTTAACCATAAAAAAGGTAGATTGTCATTCAATTTTTTCTCGTAGAAGCGAATTTCATGATCGATTTCAATAACGGAATAGCCGCCCGGTATGATGCCATTGCTTTGGAGCGTTCGTGTCAGTACGTCGGGAATGCCGTCTTCGTCAAAGACTAAGTTGCGATGATAATGGCCTCCCAAAACAGCCTCCACCGTCCAAGGGGTCACCATCTGCAAAAAACGATCACGGTTCCCGACATCGGTGACATTGAGCGGAAAATGGGTCACAAAAATTAAAGGTTGAGATCGCTTCGTTTCGTTCAATTGACGTTGTAGCCACTGCATCTCATCATCGCTGATCCACCCTGAATTGATGCTGTTGCCTTGTCCGGTGTTAAACCCGATGAAACGAACTTGCCGAAAGATGAAAGAGAAATGATGATTGCCAAAAACGGAATCAAACCTGGCGGTGCCGTTCCGGCAATAACGTGTGTCGTGATTTCCGGGTACTGCATAATATGGAATGTTTAATTGGTCCAATAGTTTTTTTGCGGTAAGCATTGACGTTCGATCGCCTTTGTCGGCAATGTCACCTGCCACCAGCACAAAGGCAAGGTCATGTTGTCGATTGATGTCATTGATGGCTTTACGCAGTGTTTCCGTGTTGTGGGTGTCGTTTTGTTGAAGATGCATGTCGGTGATCAATGCAAAACGAAAAGCATGTGAAGGTTCTTGGGGTGATCCGAAATACGGATTGCCTGCAAAAAGGTATATGAACATGAAAAATGACAGGGTCTTCATTTATACATTTATTAACGGATCTAATTTCTATTGCAACTTTATTGTTTCCCAATAAATCAAACCCCAATACGTGATCTCATTTTATGTCATTTTGAGTTTTTGGTGTCACGGCTATTACACAAAGCGACACAAAGTATTGGCACAAAGTTACACTAAGAAAATGATAGCACTTCAAAGAAAGAAATAGCCAAAAATGATAACACAAAGTTATGTGAAGAAAATGCTTCATGCCTCAAAAAAGGAAGGAATTGTATTTTGCTTACAATGAAGTATTTCTTGACAGAAATGATTTGTTCAATCCATTATGCAACCCATTAAACAGGTAGACACGAGGTTACATTTGGAGAAAAATGAGCAAAAAACGGATGATTGAAATGGGTTGATAAAATGGCCGTTCGAAAATCTTTCAAACGGCCAACATAAAACGTTTATAAAATGATGTCACGAACGGCTAAATTGCAACAGTCAAGAATCTTGTTTATAATGTTTTTGTTTCGGGTTGATGTTTGTATTGAAAAAAGACGGCAAACAGAATGGCAATAATCAGGGCGTAAGCCGCAAAAATATACCAGATGGCAGGCCAATTGCGACTGATCAAATCATGATTGAGGGCGTATTTTGAAAAATGATCCACTACGGCGCCACTGGCGTAGCCTCCCATAAGGGCGCCGGCTCCGTTGGTGATCATCATGAAAAGGCCCTGCGCGCTTCCTCTGATTTCAGGCTTGGCTTCAGTTTCGACAAACAATGATCCTGAAATGTTGAAGAAATCAAACGCCATACCATAGACAATCATTGAAAGGATCAACATCCAAAGTCCTGATCCGGGGTTGCCTGCACCAAACAGTCCAAATCGGAATATCCATGCCATCATGCTCATGAGCATCACCCGTTTAATTCCGAAACGTTTCAGAAAGAAGGGGATCGTCAGGATAAACAATGTCTCCGACATTTGTGAAATGGAAAGCAGGATGACGGAATGTTTTACTCCAAAAGCGTTGGCATAGGCAGGCACGCTCTTAAAACTACCAATGAATAAGTCACCGTAGGAATTGGTGATTTGCAAGGCAGCTCCCAAAAGCATGGAGAAAAGGAAAAAGATGGCCATTTTACGACGTTTGAACAACACCAGCGCATCAAGTCCGAAAGCCGAAAGCCATGATTTGCGTTGCGTTTTGGCAGGAATGCATTTGGGCAGCGTAAAGGAATAAAATCCCAGTACGATGGCAGCAGCGGCTGCTAAATAGAGTTGTGCGTTGGAGTTTTTAAATCCCGTAAGATCCACCACCCACATGGCCACAATGAAACCGATGGTACCAAAAGTTCGAATTGGGGGAAATACTTTCACAATGTCGTAATGATATTGCTCCAACGCATTGTACGCTACCGTATTGTTGAGGGCAATAGTGGGCATGTAGAAAAGCAGGTTCAGCAGCATAGCCCAATACATGTGGTCATAATCAATAGCCGTTGAGGCGTATAAAAGTGCCGCAGCACCCAACAAATGACAAATTCCCAACAATCGCTCGGCATTGATCCATTTATCGGCAATGATGCCCACCAAACCCGGCATGATCAACGAAGCAATGCCTAAGGTGGCAAATATGGAGCCGATTTGCCCTCCTTCAAAATTTAAATTTCTACCAAGGTAGCCACCTAAAGAGATTAACCATGATCCCCAAATGAAAAATTGGAGAAAAGTCATTAGCGTCAAACGAAATTTAATGCTCATAATGTGTGTGTTTTGTGGTGTTTGATTTCATTGTAACGGTAAAAAAAGGGAAGATTGGCTCTTCCCTTTGCTGCAAAGGTACAAAGTTTTTGGAAAACAAGCAATGAGTTTTCAATGAGTATAAAAAGAAGCTAAATCAAACTGTCGAAATGATTTGAAATCTGATTTTTCTCAATGGCAATTGATGACTAAAATAATGGAAATCAATTTTATATAGACCAAATGATGATTACAATAAAATGTTCATGCTTGTAGTCGGGTTTTTTGCCTTGAATCATAAAATGAATGAGATTAAAAAGCAACCGGCTTTAACTGCTTGATCAGCTTTTTTGCGGCTATACGGTCGATTTTCCCGTTAGGAGTTAAAGGGAGTTGCGAACAGAAGTAAAATGCTTTTGGTTGTTCGTATCCGGAAAGGGAAGCACGAATTTTTTGTTGAAGCGCTTGCACGTCCAGTGCTTCTTGTTGCGATGTCGGTTGCTCAATCAGGAGAACCATTTTCTCGCCTAAAACGACATCATAAACGGAAGTGATCACAAAGGGAAACGACAATGTTTCACGCAGCTTATGTTCCAATTGTTCCGGTTGAAATTTAAGGCCACCGCTGTTGATGATGTTGTCTTTGCGGCCTAATATTTCGAAGCGTCCGTCTTCAAGCAGCCGCGCCGTGTCATTGGTTCTCACTTCTTGATCGGCCACCAAAGGAGCTTGAATGATCAGTGTCCCTTCATCCGACAAAGAGAGATGAACCTTTGGAAAGGGTTCGTAAAACGGAGAAGCTTTCTTGCCGTTCAGATGTCGCATGGCAATGTGCGAAAGGGTTTCGGTCATGCCGTAGGTTAAGTAAAACGAATTTGGCATGGGTGCAAGTTCCCTTTCCAATGTTGCATCAAGAGGAGCTCCACCAATAATGCAATGGTGAATGGCTGCCAGTCGTTCTTTTTCAGTTGGATCGTGCAGCGAATGAAACACTTGGAGTGGTATCATGGCGGCAAAATCAAACTTTATCTCCGGAATCTGTTGAAGCGGATGAGTGGACGGATCGACACGATATAAATCAAGTCCTGCTACCAATGCCCGAACAACCATCATTTTCCCGGCAATGTAATCGACCGGCAGGCAGAGCAATGCTTTGTTACCCGGATGCAGTTGCAGATATCGGCAAGTCATCATGGCGCTTTGCATCATGCGTTCTTTTTCGACAGTCAGCAATTTTGGTGTTCCTGTAGAGCCGGAAGTTTGCACTGTCAACGTAGGAGAATCGTCCCACCAGTTTTGCAAAAAGGAGAGAAAAGTGCGTTCACTGTCAGAGATGGAGTCATTGCTCAATCGTTGGGCTGCCCATTGCAACGCCAACTCTTTGGTGAAGGGAATGCCTTCCATCAAGAGGATTTGATGAGCGCGATTGGTTTCAAAATGAGGTTTTGTTTCTTTGGCAGCATGATGTTTCTGCTGCTTGAACCACAATTGATCGCCTTGAATCATTAACGGTAAAGGCAAATTGTTAATAAACAATTGACCGGTGCCCAATCCTTGTGGCATGGTCACTTCAAGTGAACCGCACCATTGTGCAATGGCATTCAGTCCAATGTTCGATTCGAGAGCGGAAGTGATCCACCAACCGATCTGTTGTTGTTTTGCCAATTCAATCCATTCTGACGATCCTTGAAAGCCTCCGTGCAATGAAGGTTTCAGGATGATGTAGTTTGGTCGAATCGTCTCAAGCAGTTGTTTCTTTTCTTCCGGTACGTGGATTCCAATCAACTCCTCATCCAACGCAATTGGGATGGGGGAGCTGTTGACCAAATTGGTCATGATTTCCCATTGTCCTGCACGGATAGGTTGTTCAATGGAATGAATGGCAAAAGGTGCCAATCGTTCTAACTTTTGCAATACGTCTTTGGGTGCAAAAGCGCCGTTGGCATCGAGACGAAGTTCAATTTCGGAAGGTGAAAAGCGTTCACGGATGTGTTTGATCAGCATGAGTTCATCGTCAAAATCAATGGCGCCGATTTTCAATTTCACACAACGAAATCCAAGCATTAATTTCTGTTCAATTTGAGTCAACATCTGCTCTTTGCTTCCCATCCAAATCAATCCGTTGATTGGAATGCCTTTTTCCCCACGGGCAAAAGGGGTGTCCCACAGCGCAAATGATCCTGTTTGCAAATGGCGTAAAGCTGTTTCCAACCCAAAAAGGATGGACGGAACCGGTCGCAATGCCTCATAATCAAGTTTCTCGTCATGAGCCAGCTGTTCACATGCCTGCGTCAGTCGCAAGAGGTAATCGGGGGAGGCATCACAACTCAAATCTGGCAAGGGAGCACATTCACCAATTCCTTTTTTGAAAGGAGATTCAGGCGTGCTGAGCACTATAAACCACGAGGTTCGTTCATGGTAGACGCCGCGTGAAGTAACTGCCGGTTGTTTAAAGTGCAGCCGGTATGGAATGATGTCAAATGACAATGGCATAAAGCGGGATAACGAATTTTGTGTCAAGGAAATTTTGGAAATTTACTGAAGTCGGGTTTCCTTTTTTCCAGAAAAGCCTGTTTGCCTTCTTGAGCTTCCTCGGTCAGGTAATAGAGCAAAGTGGCGTTTCCGGCAAATTCCTGCAACCCGGCTTGTCCATCCAAATCGGCATTCATGGCCAGTTTTAACATCCGCATGGCCATAGGACTGTGTTGCATCATGATTTGAGCCCATTCGACTACGGTGTCTTCCAATTGATCTAAAGGGACAACTTTGTTGACCAATCCCATCTCAAGTGCTTCCTGAGCTGAATATTGTCGGCACAAAAACCATATTTCGCGGGCCTTCTTTTGTCCAACGATGCTGGCTAAATAAGACGCACCAAATCCTGCATCAAAACTTCCGACACGAGGTCCTGTTTGTCCAAATACGGCGTTTTCGGAAGCAATGGAAAGGTCGCACACCACATGCAATACATGACCGCCGCCAATGGCATAGCCATTTACCATGGCAATGACCGGTTTAGGCATCGAACGAATCTGTTTTTGAACTTCCAAAATGTTCAGACGAGGCACGCCGTCTTTCCCGACATAGCCGCCAACGCCTTTGACATGTTGATCGCCACCCGAACAAAAGGCTTTGTCTCCTGCACCGGTCAAAACAATTACCTGAATGTCGGGATTTTCTTTGCAATAACGCAACGCATCGCTCATTTCCGAAGCTGTCGTTGGCGTGAAGGCATTTCGATAACGAGGCCGATTGATGGTTATCTTCCCGATTCCTTCAAAATATTCAAAAAGAATCTCTTCATACGTTTTAATGGGAGTCCAAGTACGTTGAATTTTCATTGTTTGTGATTTTTAAATGATTGATAAACAGAATGAAAAACAGTTCTGTTCACTTCAGTGTCCGTAAATATTTCCAGTAGCAACGGTTTTTTGGTGTTGGAATTCCACAACAACGGCAGTTGCGACTGAAATGCCGCTTCGTTATGTGCTTCAAGGTATTCAAATCCCAACGTGGAGGCTCGTTCTTTGGCCGTTGTATTGTGTTTGTAAGCAATGGATTCGTCGATTGCAGATGATTGGCGTGGCCCTGCAATCAAATGAAATAAATTGCCGCCTCCGTTATTCAACAACACGATGCGAAGCAGCGGTGATACATAGCGATTCCACAGCCCGTTGACGTCGTAAAAAAAGCTCAGGTCGCCAATTAATAGAAATGTTGGTTTTGAATTTTCGGAGGCAAAACCTACGGTCGTGGAAAGCGCTCCGTCGATGCCGTTGGTTCCGCGATTAACAAAAACTTCAATGGTTGGTTTTAACGGGAACAGTTGCGCGTATCGAAGTGGCGAACTGTTGCTTATTTGCAATGCAACATGATCGGGCAGGCCAAGCATTAAGGCCGATACGGCTTTCAAGTCGGAAAATGGCAGTGACGTTACCATGTCTTGAAGTCTTTTTTTTGTTATTTTGGCCGATTGATTCCAAAGTTCAAAAAAAGGATGCTCATCTTCCGCTGTCACCGTGTCGATCCAATGTTCAAAAAATTGATCCGGTTCCATGGGGATCACATGCGTCAAGTGTTGATAAGTGTCGATCACTTGCCCGTTGGGACGAATATCCCAAAGATGAGCAGGCGGATTTTGACGCAAAAACTGTTTGATGCGTTTTGATGTCAGATGGCCTCCTGCAGAGATGACCAATTCGGGAACAAAGGCTTTCAACTCTTCGTCCGACAGTGTCGATAAAACGGCATCGAATGAACCATTGGCTTGTGGAATGGTGATATTTGACAGATGTTCCGTGAGGATGACAACATCGGTTTTTTTTGCTAATTGCGACAAAGCTCGATTTAGCCGTTCATTGGGCTCCATCTGCCCGATTACTATCATTCTTTTTCTCGATGAATGCCAATTGGCTACCGGTTTGACGAGATCCGGCGCAGGTTTTGTTTGTTCCATCCGAATGATGCGAACCTTAGGCAGTTGTTTTTCAGTGAATTGATACAGCGGTTCGGACAATGGGATGTTGATGTGAACAGGTCCTAATCCGTTTTGTGTCAAGGCAATGATGGCTTCGTTAATTAATCGGTTGCAATACCATTGCTCTTCCGAGGTGGTGATTTCGGGTAATTGAACGCTTTTTTTGACCATGGATCCAAAAACGCCCGGTTGAGGCAAGGTTTGTCCGTCAGCCTGACCAATCCAGGCAGCTGGTCGATCGGCTGAAATGATCAACAAAGGAATTCCCTGGTAAAATGCTTCCGCCACTGCCGGTCCGTAGTTCAAAAGCGCTGTCCCCGAAGTACAACACAAAGCCACCGGCTTGCGTGTGCGTTGTGCGATGCCCAGCGCAAAAAACGCGGCGCTTCGTTCGTCAACAATGGTGTTGCACGTAAAGTCGGGATGCTCCATGAAGGTGTGAATCAATGGCGCATTTCGGGAACCCGGAGATAAAACCACCCGATGAATGCCAAAAGCATCCATCAAAGCCACCAGTTCCAATATGTTTTTTTTATCGGAATATGCCATAAATATTATCTAATCAAGTTTTTTCGGCATGAAGAAGTGTCAGCATGGTTTGCAATTTTGTTTCGGTTTCTTTCCATTCGGTCAGCAGTCGTGAGCTGTTCAACAATCCTCCCCCGGCATACAATCGAATTTGATTCGAATTCCATTCCATACAACGCAAATTTACGTATAAATTGGTTTGATCTTTCACTGAAATTTTGCCGACAAATCCGCTGTAATAAGTTCGATCATATCCTTCGTGGTCAAGAATAAAGCGAAAAGCTTTCTCTTTTGGAAAACCGCAGACAGCGGGTGTTGGATGAAGTTTTTTCAGCAAATCGCCCAATTGAGCCTTACCGTAAAAACTGAAAACAAATGGAGTTTTCAAGTGAATCATATTTCCGGCTTTGATGCTTTGCGTGGTGCTTTGTCTCCAATCAATGTTCATTTCGGTGAAAAGTTCTTTTAAATAGGTAACGACCCACTGTTGTTCCTGTTTGTTTTTGGCATCCCATCGAATGGCTTTCCCGTCGGAGGCAATTGGCTTGGTGCCTGCCAAAGCTACCGTTTGAAAATGAGGTGACATGCCGCTCAACAACATTTCTGGCGTGCTTCCGATCCAAAGACCCGTAAAGGGAGTGTAAAACAGATAAACAAATGCGTCGGGGTAACGTCGGCATGCTTTTAGAAATGTTGCACCGGGTTTGATCTCTTCATTGCGCTCTTCCACGTGGCAGCGTGACAATACCAATTTGTTCGCTTCTCCTTGAGTCAATGCTTGCAGAAATTGAGTAAAAGCATATTCGTAGGCTTTTTTCTCTGAAATCAAAAGATGAAGAGGTGGTTTTTCTGCAGGCTTTGACCGAAGTGAAAGCCATTGCTCTGCAGCCTCTGATTGTAAAAAATCATCCATTGCACGCATCCCTGTCACCATTATTTCAGGATGTAAAAGCACTACCGGATGTGCGGCATCGCAATGAAAAGGGGCCATCACAAATCCTTCTTTGTCGTTCAGCAACGAATAATCCTCGAGTAGTTCTGTTTGATTGGTCAGAGACAAGAGCAGCGATGGTTCACTTTCGCCGGGCAATCGATACAAAACCAGCCCAAGTTCTTTTCCGATCAACTGATCAATGATGTCAATATGGTTTATGTTGGTAATCAAAGGATGGGCTGTTTTACAATCAGGTTCGTGACGCGGATGGTCGAAACTAATTTTTGTTCATCCGATAAAATATCGACATTCCAAACATGGCTTTTTCGTCCATGGTGAATCAATGATGCAACAGCATGGACTTTTCCGTTTCGTACGGACGAAACATGATTGGCGCTGATTTGCATGCCCAAAGCCGTTTCGTCCGATTCGCAAATCCATTGCGATCCAAATCCGGCAACGGTTTCGGCCAAGGCAATGGAAGCTCCTCCGTGCAAAATGCCAATCGGCTGAATGGTGCGCGCATCCACCGGCATAACGGCTTCTACTTTATTGTCTGAGACAAAAGTAAATTCAATGCCTAATTGATCCAACAAGGATCCTCGACACATTTCATTGATTTCGTTGAGGCTGATATTGTGATCCATATCTTGTTTTTGCGCTTTTTTGTTAATAAGGATGCAAAGTTAAGCATAGATCGGTCAAATTGACTGATGTGAACCGTCAAAAAATCCAATTCAAATGGAAAGCGTGGCATTTGACCTTTGGAAACAATCGAAATCCGTAAAATGTATTAGTCGTTTTGAAATGCTGCTTGGCTTCTTAGAAAAGTACCTCGACAAATTTTTCCTTCACACGGCTTGCGTAAATGAATGATTTCAACCGAGCTCTTTGCTTTCAGAAAATGCACAACGGTATTATTCTTGCAAGAGTTTGCAAAGCGACGATTTTTAGAAAAATGGATGAATATTCCATTCATCAAGATGGATGTTTTTGATTGTTATAAGCATCTAAAATATTAAAATACAAATGAATAACATCTTTGTCATTGATCAGAGAGATGAATGCGAAAACCTAAAAATTAGTTCATTTTCCATTACTAATTCTAATAAAAAAACAAAAAGGATGTTGATGCTTTATCTTTGTATGACAAAATCAATGCGTCAGGGACTCTGTGAAGGATTCATGAGCACATTGATGAAGGCACTTAAATAAATCAACTTTAGATTAAATATTGATTGGTAAGTCAAGCCAAAATGTATGATAAGAAAGCATGTTGCTAAGCGCAACATACACCTATTAATATAACAACCCATTAAAAAACTGTCTTTATGAAAATTCAAAAAGTAAAAGCAATTGAGATTCTCGATTCGAGAGGCAATCCCACAGTGGAAGTTGAAATAGTGTTGGAAGACGGCAGCCGTGCAAGAGCCATGGTGCCAAGCGGAGCTTCCACCGGCGAACGGGAAGCCTTTGAATTGCGCGACGGCGATAAAAAACGTTATGACGGCAAAGGTGTTTTGAAAGCAGTGGAAAACGTGAACAAAACCATTGCCGAAGAACTTGAAGGCAAATGCATTCAAAATCAGCGTCAATTGGACTACATGATGATTGATCTGGATGGCACGCCCAATAAATCGAAATTGGGAGCCAATGCCATTTTGGGTGTTTCAATGGCTTACGCCAGAGCCAAGGCTACCTCTGAAAAAATTCCCTTGTATCAATATTTAGGCGGAATCAATTCATTCGTTCTGCCGGTTCCCTGCATGAACATCATCAACGGCGGAAAACATGCCGATAACAATGTGGACTTTCAGGAGTTTATGATTGCTCCACACCATGCTTCCTCTTTTAAAGAATCCATTCGCATGGGGGTTGAAGTATTCCATTCATTAAAATCCGTTTTGAAAAATAAAGGATACAGTACCGGTGTGGGCGACGAAGGTGGTTTTGCACCCAACCTCAAATCGAACGAAGAAGCCGTTGATGTGATTCTTGAAGCCATTACGAAAGCCGGCTATAAACCCGGTAACGATGTCAGTTTGTGCCTTGACCCTGCTTCAAGTGAAATGTGGGAAGACGGGAAATACAAAATGTTCAAAAGTTCGGGCAAATTGCTGTCGAGCGATGAAATGATTCAACTTTGGGAAAGCTGGGTAAACCAATACCCCATTATTTTGTTGGAAGACGGCTTGGCTGAAAATGACTGGGAAGGTTGGGCTAATTTGACTAAAGTGTTGGGCAATAAGATTGAATTGGTGGGTGATGACATTTTCTGCACCAACAAAGCCATTTTGGGAAAAGGCATCGAGCAGAAAGTAGCCAACTCCATTTTGATCAAGTTGAATCAAATCGGGACAGTTTCCGAAACGCTCGAAACCATTGAATTGGCCTATCGTAACGGATACAATTGTTTTGTTTCGCACCGAAGCGGCGAAACGGTGGACAGCTTTATTGCCGATCTGACTGTTGCCGTCAATGCCGGTCATCTAAAAACGGGAAGCGGCTGTCGCGGCGAACGCATCGAAAAGTTCAATCAATTGATGCGTATCGAACAGGAATTGGGCAGCATGGCTCATTTTGCCGGCATGAAAACGTTCAAAAACGCATAAGTTTTTTCTTCATAATTCATGGAGGTTGGTTCAAAAGACTAACCTCTTTTTTTTGCTTTAGTTTCAATGTTTGTTTTGCTGATCCGTTTTCGAAAAGTGAATCAATGCATTGACAATCCTTCTCCCCATTCAATATGGATAAGCATGGTGAACAATGGATCACTTTCTTGTGGCAGAATTGCTTTTTTTTGCCGTTATTTCTGTGTTTATCAGAATCGTTTTGTATGACAATCCGTTATTCATGATTGGTTTTCAAATGTCAAGTCCTTGTCGACCATATGATGACTTGATGAAAAATTCGAAATGTGATTTTCTCTTCTGTGCATGTTGCTGGATTTTATCTCCTCTTGTTTTACTCCGAATCTTTCAGTTTGCTTATACCTTTTAAGTGGTTCTTTTTAACACAAAGTCACGATTGCATAGGCAGTTTCATGGTTTTGATTGATTATGAATCTTTTTGGGGTTTACTTTTTCTCCATCCTTTCATTGCGGAGATGTCTCATAGGTTGCCACTTTACGTTCAACAATTAAAAAACGGATTTCACTGCAATGATTTGTGCTCCGAAACAAACTCATAACAAATGGATTCCGAACGATGCTCGTGATCCTTCATGACAATTTGGACAATTCTTTCAAATTGTTGATCCACTCCAATATCAAACCATTATTTAACTGTTCAATTTAACATCTCATCGTTCATCGAGAAGTCTAATTCCTCGTTGAATGACAAAGAAAACCCCTATTGATTGGCGAAATTAACAATATGGTTTCAATGGCTGCTGTAAAGCATTTTGGCCTTTTTTATCATTCATATAATTTTAAATAACATAATATCAATATACTACATTCTAAAAACTTGACAAAACTGAAAAGAGACAATAGAAAAATTGCATAAAAATATTTACATAAAAAAATAGTTATTTACACATAAAAGATGTTATCACATAATTAATATATATTATGTTAATCTATTCCGAATAAGCGAAAGCAAGATGAATGTGGTTTTAAATCAAAAGAGACAAAAAAGCCGACGGCGTCTGTTTATTTAAGTATTATTATACATAAAGACCTACATTTTGAGATTAAATTAGAAATAAAATTTTCAATCTGAAAGGAAAGATTTGGATAATAAAAAAATCATCTTTATCTTTGCCCCGTTTAATCTGAAAAAACAGAGATGAAGGAAAGTGAAATTTAATTAAATGTCAAATTTATGAGAAAAGTAATGACTCTATTATGCCTATTGATTGGCATAAGTTGGGCCTCGGCTCAAACAAATGTGACAGGAGTAGTTATTTCGGCGGATGACGGACAACCCATTATTGGAGCCTCCGTTGTTGTAAAAGGAACTACTCATGGTACGATTACCGATGCAAACGGTAAATTCAGTCTTAGTGTACCTGCCGACAATAAGACATTGGTCTTTTCGTATGTTGGGATGAACAAGCAGGAATTGGAAGCAAAACCCAACATGCGCGTCATCATGCATTCTAATGCACAACAGATGAACGAAGTGGTGGTCACCGCATTTGGGATCAAAAAAGATCAAAAGGCATTGGGTTATGCGGCAACCGATGTTAGCGCTAAAGAATTGGAAAGAGCAGGAAATACCGGTTTGTCGGGTGCTTTGGACGGCAAAGTGACCGGCGTGACCGTTACGCCATCGAGCGGGATGCCCGGGGCTTCTTCTTTGATCACCATTCGTGGTGCCCGTTCTTTTACGGGGGATAATACGCCCCTTTATGTCATTGACGGGATGCCGATTGCATCAACGCCTGACATTTCGACCGGAAACAGCGTTACGGGATCCGACTATTCTGACCGTGGTGCGGACATTGACCCAAACAACATTGCCAGCATTACCGTATTAAAAGGACAGGCTGCTGCTGCTTTGTACGGGATTCGTGCTTCCAACGGGGTCATCATCATTACCACAAAAAACGGTCAAGGGCTGGCTAAAGGCAAACCGGAAGTTAGCTTTACCACCAACAACGCGGTAGCAAACATTGCTCGTTATCCAAACTTGCAAAACATTTGGGCTCAAGGAAGTTATGGAAGATATGTTCCTACTTCTTCCCAATCGTGGGGGCCGCTTATTGTTAATTTACCCAAGGATGCCAAGTACGGTGGAGAAACCACCAATACCTACACCAATAAGTACGGGATGCACCCGGGGATGTATTATGTTCCTCAACTCGCCAATGCCGGTTTGGATCCTTGGACAACCCCTCATGTGTACAACAACATTAAAGACTTTTTCCGTTTGGGATTTACTACCAGCAACATGTTTAACGTTGCCCAATCCACCGGAACAACCAACTATTCGGTATCGCTTTCAACCATGAATCAAACCGGGATCATTCCATCTACCGGCATGAATCGTTACAATGTAAGCGGATCCATTGAAACCAAGTTGAACGACCATTGGAAGACCGGCATCAATACCAATTACGTGCAGGATCGAATCTTAAAAACAACCAGTGCAAACGACGGGATTGTTGCTTTGGTTTATCCTTCTCCGGCATCGTACGATTTGAAAGGGATTCCTTATCATTATGCCAACAACCCGTACAAGGAAAACGCATACCGTTCAACAGCTTCATTTGACGATCCTTACTGGTCATTAACGAACAATTTGTTTGATGAAACAACCAATCGTTTCTTTGGTAATGTGTACACCACTTATTCAGCCAAATGGAACAACAATCAAACCTTGGATGTGAAGTATCAGTTGGGAGCAGACAGTTATTCAACGCTTTATGAAACCATTTGGGGTTACGGACACCAAGGCGGACAAGGTTCTGCCGATGAACTGATGTTCAAACGTACCACCATCAACTCGTTGCTGACTGCCAATTACGATTGGAAAATCAGTTCCGATTGGGATTTTACCGCTTTGGTTGGGAACGAAATCAATGACGAAACAACCAAGTCGGTTGATGCATACGGACAAACTTTCAACTGGCCGGGATGGAATAACTTGAACAATACGATTACGAAACAAAATACCATTTCGCAATTAGGAAACCGTACCGTAGGATTTTTTGGTAACTTGTCGGCTTCGTGGAAAGACATGTTATACCTGAATGTTACGGGACGTAACGATGTGGTTTCAACCATGCCTCCTCATCACCGCAGTTTCTTCTACCCTTCTGCTTCACTTGGGTTCATCGTTACCGAATTGCCCGGTGTTAGAAGTCATGCATTGAGCTATTTGAAGTTGAGAGCTTCCTATGCTCAGGTAGGTCAGGCAGGACAATATTTGCCTAACTACTATGCAGTGCCGACTTATGGCGGAGGTTATTGGAGTGGTTCTCCCATTGTTTATCCAATCAATGGTCAAAATGCCTTTAAGTTGTCAACTACGGTGT
The DNA here is from genome assembly GCA_049976245.1 of Microbacter sp. Taxonomy (GTDB): domain Bacteria; phylum Bacteroidota; class Bacteroidia; order Bacteroidales; family Paludibacteraceae; genus Microbacter. The sequence goes on from JBMFIQ010000001.1 coordinate 82,630, forward strand.
ATGATCCAAACTTGCGGCCTCAAAATACCAAGTCATACGAAGGTGGATTTGATTTGAAAATGTTTGGCAATTTATTGGTGTTGAATTATACCTTCTCGCGTCAAAATGTAACCGATCAAATTTTTGCCGTTCCATTGGCCGGATCAACAGGTGCTTCTCAATTAATGACCAATGGTGGAGCCATTCATACCAATACGCATGAAATTACGCTGGGAATCAATCCGATTCGTACAGCTAACGTTGAATGGGACAACCAATTCAACTGGACTAAAATGTTGAATTATGTTGACAAATTGGCTCCAGGCGTCAATAGCATTTTCCTTGGTGGATTTACCACGCCGCAGGTTCGTGCTCAAGCCGGACAACAATTCCCGGTTATTTACGGGGTTACGTACCAACGCGACAGCAAGGGGAATTTAGTGGTCGATGACAGTGGGCTTCCCATTGCAGGCGCTCCGGGCGTCATTGGAAAAGTTGCACCAAACTTCAATTTGGATTACAATACCACGCTTCGTCTGTGGAAGGTGACCCTGAATGCTGTATTGAGCTGGAAAGATGGTGGCCAAATGTACGGTGGAACTGATGGATTGTTGGGATTCTATGGAAGAGGTGCCAACACCACCAACAGAGGGGATATCATTGTTCAAGGTGTTCATACCGACGGTACGCCGAACACGACTTCGGTCAAATTGCAAGATTATTTTGCTGCTATCAACAACATTGACGAATCATCCATTTACAATAATTCATTTATTAAATTACGTGAATTGTCCGTGTCATATCCTTTATTGAGCCATGGAGGAGTCACTTTAGATCTTTCTCTTTATGTTCGTAATATCTTGATTTGGACCAACTATCCAAACTTTGACCCCGAAGCTTCTCAAGGAAACACGACCATGGCAGGTGCCTTTGAACGATTCTCACTTCCGCAAACATCGAGTTACGGGATGGGATTGCATTTGAAATTCTAATTTTTTAATCTGATGTACATTATGAAAAAGAAAATAAATCTTTCAAAATGGGTGATCATGGGATTAGGCATTGGGTTGTTATCCTCTTGTTCCGATTCCATTATGAACAGAATCAACAACAATCCCGATAACCCGTTAACTGCGGCTTCCAAATTTGTTGTTTCGGACTTGGAAACTTCAACCGCTTTCAATGTGGTTGGGTCAGATTTGTCCTTCTATGCTTCCCTTTATATGGAACACGAAGTGGGAACATACGGCCAAATGTATGATGCCGAGTTGCGTCAAACCCAGCCGGTATCGGCTACCACGTATGACAATGCATGGATCTATTTGTATAACAACTTGAAAAATGCAAAAATTGTTATTAAGAATTGTTCGGCAGGTGGGCCTGAAGCAGGCAACAACGTAACGAAAGGCGTTGCCGAAGTGTTGGCTGCCTACAACTCGGCCATCATTGCCGATATGTTTGGTGATGCTCCTTACAGTCAAGCTGCCGATTTGAATATTCCTGCACCGGGCTCATACCTGAATCCCAAAATTGATACGCAACAATCTATTTATCAGGCTGTTTTTGCTTATTTGGATCAGGCTATAACTGATTTACAGGGAAGTGATGCTGCTGCAACCGGTCCGCTTGGCACTCATGATTTTATTTTTGGAAATGCGGCCAATCCCGCTGCTCAATGGATTAAGTTTGCTTACGGATTGAAAGCACGCTACACCATGCATTTGTTGTATCGCAGTGCAAATCAGGCACAGGATTTGCAAAATATCATTGCCTGGGCGAACAAATCATTTAATTCGGCTTCAGACGATGCCAAGTATGCCGTTTATCAAGGTTACGGATCAGCCGCCGATAGTCCGTTTGCTGAATTTTACTTCGATCGTGACTATTTTTCGGTAAGCCAAAGTTTTGTTGATAAATTGGTTAAACGCAATGACCCGCGTGCCAGTGTGCTGTTTATGAGCGGTGGTTGGTCACTTCGCACTGATCCGTCACAAATCTATGCAGCTCCTAACGGAAATCCCACACAACAAATGGATGTGTATGACGTTTCTGTTTACAGTTTAGGGTTTGAAGTTCCTACCGATTTGTTGAGTTATCATGAACTGCAATTCTTGAAAGCAGAAGCCTTTTCACGCTTAGGCAATCAGGATTCGGCTTGGGCATGTATGTCAAATGGTGTACGGAGTTGTATTGCTACCAAAATCACCACTCTGGCTAACATTGTCAATACCGATCCAACGGTACAAATGTACAATGGTGGTCCGTTGGGCATGTCAACCATTCCTGATTCGGCAGTGGTTAATTACCTAAACAACAATGTAAAACGGTTGTTCCAAGATTATCCTACTCGTGAAATCATGGTACAAAAATACTTGGCATTGTACGGCGGTGAAGGTGAAGCATTGGAAGTGTACAACGATTATCGCCGTCTGAAAGCTATGGGACAAGCTTCATTCATCACCTTGGAAAATCCGTTGGATGCTACCAAGTTCCCGTTGCGTTACACTTACGGAACTTCGGATGTAACAGCCAATCCAAACGTAGCTAATGCTTACGGCAACGGGCAGTATGTATATACGGATCCTGTTTGGTGGGCAGGCGGAACGCATTAAATCGTTTCTCCATTTTATCTTAAGAAGCTGCCTCGGTTGTAAAAGACCAAGGCAGTTTTTTTATTAATGCTTTTAGCAACGATTTGCATCAAATGAAAAGAAAAAACCAAAAATTAACCGCAATCATAAGGATTATGTAATGTAGTATTTTAGCATTATCTTTGTAACTTAATTTGTGGAGTACCATGCTTCTATTGTTTTAAGAAGGAGATGCATTGTCCTCTCGTAGTTCATATTATTTTACGGAGATACCGAATGGATAGCAAACAGTTAGTGAATTCCATTGTAGAAGGAATTCAGGAAAAAAAAGGGAAAAACATTGTTGTAGTGGATTTAACTAAGTTCGAAAATGCAGCGTGCAGTTTTTTTGTCATTTGCGAAGGAGACTCCACAACGCATATTTCGGCCATCACACGATCGGTAAAAGATTACGTGCACAAAAAAACGGAAACTAAGCCGGTAGCTATTGACGGAACAGATAACGCACAGTGGGTGGCGATGGATTACCTACAAGCCATTGTGCATATTTTCCAGCAGGAGCCACGCATGTTTTACGACATTGAACACTTATGGGCCGATGCTGAAATTGTAAAGATTGCAAACATGGCCTGATTCACCGAGCGGACATTGGTGGAAACAACAAACAGGCAACATTAATTGTAACTTCAAGAAAGTATCATTTATTCCGTCAATGCGACGGATTTCAATTTTTTTGATTCTATTTTATGGATGTAAACAACAATAATTTAGGCAGATCGCCAAATAACCCCTTAAATAAAAGACAGCCAAACCGTCAAAATTTCTTGTACGGTTTTTATGCTATCATTGCCATTGGTCTGATTGCCATGACTTTTTTTGCTCAATCAGGAAGTACTAAGGAAGTCTCATATTCTGATTTTCAAGGTTACATTACCAACAACTACATTAGTAAAGTTACGGTTACTTCAAATCAAAATTATGCCACGGCTACTGTCAAAAAAGGCTTTTTAACGCCTGTTTTTGGGGCGGACTCGGCAAAATACGTTCAAAATCCGCAGATTACCGTTCGGTTTGGATCAGCACAGGAGATCCAAAATTTTTTATCGGCGGAGCGTGCCAACAAACAGTTTACCGGTGAAGTGTTCTATCAAAAAGAAAACGATTATTTCAACACATTTCTTTACTCTATTTTACCCATTGTGTTGATGATTGCGTTCTTTATCTTCCTTTCACGCCGAATGAGTGGTGGTGCAGGTGGTTCCGGAGGAATTTTTTCGGTGGGGAAATCGAAAGCACAATTGTTTGACAAAACAACAGCCGAAAATAAAGTGACTTTTAAGGATGTGGCGGGATTGGACGGTGCAAAACAAGAGGTGGAGGAAATTGTCTCCTTTCTGCGCAATCCGAAGCGTTACACGGAGCTGGGAGGAAAAATTCCCAAAGGCGCTTTGTTGGTTGGCCCTCCGGGAACGGGTAAAACATTGTTGGCCAAGGCTGTTGCCGGAGAAGCTGACGTGCCGTTTTTTTCCATGTCGGGATCAGATTTTGTGGAAATGTTTGTAGGGGTTGGGGCATCACGTGTCAGAGACCTTTTTCGTCAAGCCAAGGAGAAATCGCCTTGCATCATTTTTATTGATGAAATTGACGCCATCGGGAGAGCTCGCGGTCGAAATCCAAATTTAGGTGCTAACGATGAACGTGAAAATACGCTCAATCAGTTGCTTACCGAAATGGATGGGTTTGGTTCCAATAGCGGTGTCATCATCTTGGGGGCAACCAATCGTGCCGATATTTTGGATAAAGCCTTGCTTCGGGCCGGTCGGTTCGATCGTCAAATCCACGTAGAATTGCCAGATTTACACGAACGTATCGATATTTTCAAGGTTCATTTGCGTCCTATTAAAATTGATGCAAGTTTGGACATCGATTTTTTGGCACGTCAAACTCCGGGTTTTTCGGGAGCCGATATTGCCAATGTGTGCAATGAAGCGGCGTTAATTGCTGCCCGCAAAGGAAAGAAATCGGTTGAAAAACAAGATTTTATCGATGCAGTCGATCGCATTGTGGGTGGTTTGGAACGTAAAACCAAATTGACTACTTTGTCCGAAAAGAAATCGATTGCATTTCACGAGGCAGGTCATGCAACGGTAAGTTGGATGTTGCAATTTGCCAATCCGTTGGTCAAGGTGACCATTGTGCCTCGAGGTGAGGCATTGGGAGCTGCCTGGTATTTGCCCGAAGAGCGCAAACTCACCACCGAAGAGCACATGATGGATCAAATTTGTGCCACGCTTGGCGGCAGAGCTGCCGAGGAATTGTTTTTCGGTTCTCCTTCAACAGGTGCTCTAAACGATTTGGAACAAGTGACCAAACAAGCATATGCCATGGTTGCTTACTACGGCATGAGCGATAAATTGCCCAATGTGAGTTATTACGACTCAACAGGCAGCTATGAATATGGATTTTCGAAGCCTTACAGTGACGAAACAGCCAATTTGATTGATGCTGAAGCAAAGCGCATCATTCAGGAACAGTTTGAGCGCGCCAAACAAATTTTGACGGAACATCAAAAGGGACATCATCAATTGGCCAATTTGTTGATTGAGCGTGAAGTGATTTTTACGGAAGACATGGAGCGTATTTTCGGCAAAAGACCTTGGACATCGAGAGCAGATGAATTGATGCAGGAAACCGATGAAAAGGAGGGACAGATTGCGTCCACCGATTCAGCCCAAAGTAATGAGGAAGATTTAGCCTCAAGCGATGTACAAACAGAGGAATAAAATTATTTGATCTTGACTGCTCGAGAAGCCATATTGAATCGAATTGCTGATGCTAAACGGCTGGCACCTGTTCAAATCCCCAAAGAACCTGATTGGAATGAAAGTGGCTTCATGCCCATTTCAATGCCGTTGATCGATTGTTTTTCGAAAGAAATTCAGGAAGTTAGCGGAGAATGTATCGTTGTCGGAAGCGAGCGTGAAGCCATGCAGCGACTTTCAGAGCGAATGAAGCAGGAGGATGTCACGGAGCTTTATTGTCGTGATGAATCGTTGACGAAAATGATGCAGGATGCTGCGATTTCCGTTTCTTCGGCTGCCGAAAAGTTTGTGAGCATGAAGATAGGCATAACGCGTTGCGAATTTTTAGTTGCACGAACCGGCAGTGTATTGGTTTCGTCGGCTCATGCTTCAGGCAGACAGATGAATGTGTTTCCTCCCATTCACGTTGTTTTGGCTTATTCATCGCAATTGGTGCCTTATGTGGTCGATGCTTATGCGGCGATGAGGCAAAAATATGGAGATGCGCTTCCGTCGTTTGTTTCGTTGATTACGGGTCCAAGTCGGACTGCCGATATTGAAAAGACACTGGTTTTGGGAGCTCACGGTCCCAAAAAATTGTGGGTGTTGATCGTGAAAAATGATACAGGTGAAATGTCTTCCATTGTTTAACGGAATATAGGTTCCGACAAAACGCAATACCCGATTTGACCTTGAAAAACAATAATAAACGATGAATAATTTATTGAAAAGAAGTGCTACCGGAACGCTTTTTGTGGCAGCCATTGTAGGTTCAGTTTGCGGCGGCTATCTTTTTTTTGCGGGATTATTTTTAATCATTCTTGCGTTAACCATCTGGGAATTTTATTCCATAGCCAATCACGGTGAAAAAAACTTTGTTGAACCTACGGCTGCGTTTATTGTCAGCATTGCGCTTTATGTGTCTCCGCTTGCTTATCGTCTTGGATTTCAATGGTTTTTGCTTGATATAGCCCTGTATGTGGTCGGAAGCGTGTTCATTCTTGGCAGTGAGTTGTTTTATACGCATACCAATCCGTTGCACAGTTGGTCGCTTTTCATTACTGGACAAGTTTATATCGTCATTCCGTTCATGTTGTTAAACGCGATGAACACTTTGTTTCCGTCTTGTTTTCTGCTGGCTTTTTTTGTCTTGATTTGGGCTTATGATTCAGGGGCTTATCTTGTAGGTGTTTCCATTGGGAAACATCGTTTGTTGGAGCGTGTTTCTCCCAAGAAATCATGGGAAGGTGCCATTGGAGGATGGCTTATTGCTTGTGGTATGTCGGCCGTGTTTGCTCATTTCATTCCCCAAATATCTTTGCCTGAATGGATGCTTTATGCAACCCTTGTGGCTGTGTTTGGGACGTTGGGCGATTTGATGGAGTCGTTAATGAAACGCACCTTGCAAATTAAAGATTCAGGAAAAATTCTGCCGGGTCACGGAGGTATGCTCGATCGTTTTGACAGTTTGTTGTTAAGCACGCCGATAATTTTTGTATATTTGCTTTTTCTTTTGAAAGTGGCTGCGAAAATGTGAACGACACGTTGAGAAAGCATCACCGAAAAATTGTATTCTTGCGCTTTCTTCCGTCCCATCGGGGAAGGGCGCTGCCTGACATAAAATAGAATTGGGAACCGATGCATGGAGTTTCGTTTTTTTACGGGGTGCGTTCCATGAGACATTAAAACAAAGATTTACGTATGAAGATTCATAGAGAGGGGCGATGGATATTGTCCTCATTGTTATTTATCTTATTGCTAATCAATATTATCATTTATTTTAGCTTTTCAAAAGTCTTTTTGGAAATTAACATTTTAATTTCCATTCTAACCATCATGTTTTTTACCTATTTTTTCAGAAATCCTTCACGGGCAGGCAACATTGACGATCCAAGTCTCATCATTGCTCCGGCTGACGGCACGGTGGTTGTGATAGAACCAACCATGGAAAATGAATATTTTCACGATAAACGGATTCAGGTTTCCATATTTATGTCGATTTTCAATATTCATGCTAATTGGTATCCCATTGCAGGGACGGTAAAGTATGTGAAGCATCACAACGGGAAACATTTTGCTGCATATCGACCAAAATCGAGTCGTGAAAATGAACGTTGTTCGGTGGTAATTGAAACTCCTTTAAAAACGCAGATTTTAGTACGTCAGATTGCCGGTGTGCTGGCCAGAAGAATCGTTACTTATGCCGCACCGCAAAAAAGTTGCCACCTCAATGAACATCTTGGTTTCATCAAGTTTGGTTCACGCGTTGACCTCTTTTTGCCGATGGATACTGAAATTTATGTGACACATGGAGAGAAAACCGTTGGCAATGAGACGATTATTGCACGGCTCAACGAGTAATCAGTAGATGACAGCGGCCAAAAAGGCCATGCTGACGTTCAATTTGTCCACTTTTTGCAGCGCTTTGACGCAGGCTTCCATCGTTGATCCGGTGGTAATGACGTCATCCACAAGGAGGATGTGTTTCTCTTTTAATGCGGCCACATCCTGCACATCAAAAATGCCGCTGGTATTTTCCCAACGTTCGTAAACGCCTTTTTTGGTTTGAGTTGGATTTTCAATGACTCGTATCAGGTGATGTGTGTCCACGGGCACATTCAGCTTCTCCGAAATACCTTTGGCAATCCATTCGCTTTGATTGTAGCCTCGTTTGGCCAATTTCTTTGGATGCAGTGGAACGGGAATGATCAGATCAACATCGAATCCGGGAATTCCATTGATTTTTTCACCCAACATGCGTCCCATCACGGCTCCAAGGTCTTTGTTGCCTTTGTATTTTAAATGATGCAGGATCAGTTGGCTATGGGTTTCTTTTTGAAAGATGAAAAGCGCCGTGGCACGACAAACCGGAATCTTTCCCCAAAAACGTTGCTCAATCGGATTGTCGGGCTGCAAATGAAAGGAAGTAAAAGCAAGTTCCGACAAGCATTGAAAACAAAGGTGTTGTTCGCCTTGCACCAACGTTTTGTGGCAGGCTATGCAGGTGTTTGGATAAATCAGGTTGAGAAATTCTGAAATGGTTTTTTTGATCGGAATGCCGTTCATGATTTTAGCTGTTTATAATGACAAAATTTGATTTTTGGCGTGTTATTTCCGCTACCGGGGTTTTTACGCATAAAAATTTGCATTTCATTGAACAGAATGTTCCGATTTTGGTTTGGTTTCGCGATAAACGAGGAATGCCATTGGAATAAACAACGCCATGCCGATAAGCGAGAGACTCCAATAGGAATGTGTTCCAAGTTGATTTAAAAAATCGTATCCTTGATGATTGGCGATTTGGTAACCAATCAAAACACCAACGGCATTGTTGGTAAAATGAGCAATGACGGGCAACCAGATGGTGCCTGACCAAACGAACAGATAACCGAGGTAAGCTCCTAAAAGCATTCGGGGAAGGAACCCGTAAAATTCCATGTGAACGGCACTAAAAATAATGGCCGTGAGCCACACAGCAACATGCGTATTGAGTTTTTCCGAAAAGATTCGTTGTACTGTTGCGCGAAAAAAGAACTCTTCGGCCAATGCCGGAATGAAGGCAATCAACACAACATTGAAGAGCAATCCCGTCCAATGATGTACGAAAAGAAACCGATTGACCAATGCATCGTTCATGGCTTCCATCTGCTTCATCCAATCTTCCAGCCACGACAATCCCGCAGGCAATGCAAGATGTGCGTTCCAATCGCCAAGAAGATTGATGAAGGGTTGTATTACCAACATGCTGAGCAAGGTGAGCATCCAAAGTTGATGGCTTGCGATTCGGTGAATCATTAAAGTCTTTGCAACAGGTTGTTTAAGAATCCAGACTAAAACGAAAGGAGGCAATAAGAACATGGTTGTGGAGGTGACTAATTGAAGTCCTTTCAAATAGTTGACGTTTGACATCCATGTTGAAACGGATTGGTGAAACAGCGAGGCAAGCAGCGGCGTGATGCTTTGCCAGAGAAGGATGGCTGAAAAAGTCAAAACCACGGCAATGGCAATGACAAGAAGAAATTGAATGCTTGGTTTATAGTGTTTCATGTGGTTATGATTGATTTTTTAAGGATGAATAATGAACCAATGTGATCATTGTCATTTATAAGAATGATTGGCATTGTTCTCTATGCATAAATGATGGAGTGCTTCCTGTTTTTTTGTCAATGGTATTGTGATTGCATGTTATGTTCGATTAAATGTTTTATTCACATCGTCATCGGATTGATTCAACAAACAAAAATAGACAACTTTAGGATAACTGCCAAAGCGTCATTTCGAAATTGACGAAGTGACCTGATAAAGGCAGGTTGAATGAATGTTGCAAAATATGTGTAACTTTGTGGCAAGTCAAGCGAAGAACGTTGCACAACCATCTTGATAGGCCTGAATAATCTGGCAAAATACGGGCTCATCGGTGTTTGGTTTCAACTGTTTAGAAAGAAAATCAATCCTTCAACACGACGCATTGGTTTGTTGAGAAATTCGGCAAAACAACATGTGTCGTTTAAAGATGGAGAAGAAAAAAAAACAAAAATCGGCAAAGCCATCAATACATTTTTATGGAAAATCCAATCATTCATTATCAGGATGTCGATGTTGTTCATGAAAAATCCGTCATTCTTCAACATGTGCAGTGGGACATCTCACAAGGTGATTTTGTTTATTTATTGGGAAGCGTCGGAAGCGGGAAAAGTTCATTGTTGAAGACATTATATGGTGAGATTCCGATCAAAAACGGCATTGCGGAGATTTTTGATTACGATTTACGGAAGATCAAACGACGTCAACTTCCGCATTTGCGTAAAAAAATTGGCATTGTTTTTCAGGATTTTCAACTTTTAGCCGATCGGTCCGTGTATCAAAATCTGTTGTTTGTTCTCAAGGCTACAGGTTGGAAAAACAAGAAAGAGATGGCCGATCAGGTTGTTCAGGTACTCGAACAGGTTGGGATGGAACATGCCCGAAATAAGTTTCCGCACCAACTTTCCGGAGGCGAGCAGCAACGTGTGGCCATTGCCAGAGCGTTGTTAAATTCTCCCGAATTGATTTTGGCTGACGAACCCACAGGCAATGTTGATTTTAAAACAGGGGAAAAATTGATGCGCATTTTGTACGAGATTCATCAAGCCGGGACAACCGTCATTGTGGCCACTCATTTTGTTCAATGGGTTGAACTGTTTCCGGGAAGGGTGTTTAATCTGGATGCTCAATTACTCACAGAACAATCTACATGGCAACGAGAGGCTGTGAAAGATGACGTCGAATGGACTGCCCAAGAGAAGGCCGAAGTGAACGATGAGGACGATTTGTCCGATCGTTATCCCGTTACATCAGAGGAAGCGCTTGATGCACCTAACGAAAACGAGTCGGATGTTTAAGCGCCTGTTCGTCAGAACGACTGCATATCGTAGAGTTTTTTGTAATAGCCGTTGAGCGCCAGCAATTCATCATGTTTCCCTCGTTCCACGATACGCCCTTCGTGCAGAACACAAATTTCGTCAGCTCGTTTGATGGTTGATAGTCGGTGTGCAATGACAATGGATGTTCTGTTTTGCATCAATTGATCAATGGCATCTTGCACCAGTCGTTCCGATTCCGTGTCGAGCGAAGAGGTGGCTTCATCCAGCAGCAAAATGGGCGGATTTTTCAAAATGGCACGGGCAATGCTGATCCGTTGTTTTTGGCCACCCGACAATTTGGTTCCCCGATCGCCAACCTTTGTTTCATAGCCTTGTTCCGAAGCCACGATAAAATCATGGGCATTGGCTATTTTGGCAGCTTCAATTACCTGTTCATCTGTGGCGTGATCAACTCCAAACTTGATGTTATTTAGGAAAGTATCGTTGAACAAGATGGGTTCTTGATTGACATAACCGATCAATTCCCGCAGTTCGTGCAACGCAACATCCTTGATGTTGATTCCGTCAATGAGTAACTCTCCCTTGTCTACATCATAAAAACGAGGCAATAAATCGGCAATGGTCGATTTGCCTGAACCCGATTGTCCCACAATGGCAATGGTTTTTCCACGTTCAATGGTGAGGTCAATGTCACGCAAAATCCATTCATTCTGATATTTAAACCAAACATTCCTGTATTGGATGACGCTTGAAAATTGATGCAGCGGTTTGGGCTTATCGATGACGGTTAACGAGTTGTCTGCTTTCAATATTTTGTCAATTCGCTCCAACGATGCCAATCCTTTTTGAATGCTGTAAACGGCTTTCGAAAGGTCTTTGGATGGATTGATGATGCTGTAGAAAATGATCAGGTAGTAAATAAACGTTGGGGCAGTGATGTGGCTGTGATGTGTTAGGATCAACATGCCGCCAAACCAGAGTAAAATGGCAATGACTACAGTGCCAAGAAATTCGCTCATCGGGTGAGCCAACAAATAGCGTGTATTCAGGCGGGTGAAGGTTCGGCGAAGTTGTTCGTTGGTTTCCGAAAAACTTTTTTTCATTTTTTCTTCTGCATTGAAGGCTTTGATAATGCGCAATCCGCCCAGGGTCTCTTCAATGCGAATGAGCAATTGACCCAATTGTTGCTGACCGATCAATGATTTGGCTTTTAGTTTTTTACCAACCAATCCGATTAAGTAGCCGCTCACGGGCAATAACACCAAAACAAAAAGCGTGAGTTGCCAACTGATTAGAAACAGCGTAATGACATAAACCAAGATGATGATGGGATTTTTAAATACCATGTCGAGCGAACTGATGACGGAGTTCTCAATTTCACTCACATCGCCGGTCATTCGTGAAATAATGTCGCCTTTTCGTTCTTCAGTGAAAAAAGCCAACGGTAAACTAAGCACTTTATTGTAAATGTCGCGGCGTAAATCGCGTAATACGCCGGTGCGGATGGGAACAATGAAATAGTTGGCTAAGAAAGACAATCCTGTTTTGAAAAAAGTGGTTGTCACCAAAAAAAGACCTAACAAAGCTAAGGTCAGGATGGCGCCATGTTCGTGAATGATATTGGTCAAGAACCAAAAAATGTTGTTTTTCCATGCAGCAGTGATGTGTCCCAGAGATTCGCCCCACGACCATGATTGATAGGAATAGGTAGCGGTTTCGATACCAAAAAGAATTTGTAAAATCGGAATGATGGCGCCAAATGAAAACAAGCTGAATAAAGTGGATAAGATGTTGCTTAAGACACTTCCAACAACGAATTTTTTGTAGGGCGGAATAAAACGCTTGAGTATTTTTAGAAAGCTGTTCACTATGATGAATTTAGTTGATGTGCAATGTTATAAACCGGTATAATTTTGTGGGGTGATGTTGCGCAATTCCTTTTTGACTGCCTCGCTGACGTCCAACTGATCAATAAAAGCCTTGAGCGAAGTTTCGGAAATCGGCTCATTGGTGCGGGTCAGTGTTTTGAGGGCTTCGTAGGGGGCGGGATATCCTTCGCGTCGCAAAATGGTTTGAACGGCTTCAGCCACAACAGCCCAGTTGTTGTTCAAATCCTCCGAAATGGCGGTTTCGTGAAGGAGTAATTTATCCAATCCTTTGTGCAAACTGTCGAAAGCAATGATGGTGTGTGCAAAAGGCACTCCGACGTTGCGCAGCACGGTGGAGTCGGTTAAATCTCTTTGCAAACGGGAAACAGGAAGTTTTTGCGATAAAAAATCAAACAACGCATTGGCAATTCCCAGATTTCCTTCGGCATTTTCAAAATCAATCGGATTCACTTTGTGAGGCATGGCCGACGATCCGACTTCGCCGGCTTTGATCCGTTGTTTGAAATAATTCATGGAGATGTACATCCAGAAGTCGCGGCTCAAATCGATTAAAATGGTGTTCAATCGTTTCATGCCGTCGAAGAGCGCCGCCAAGTGATCATAATTGGAGATTTGCGTGGTCCATTGTTCGCGTTGAAGTCCGAGCGAATTGGCCACAAAGTCATCAGCGATCTTTTTCCAGTCGATTTCGGGAAACGCTACATGATGCGCGTTGAAGTTGCCTGTGGCGCCGCCAAATTTGGCAGTTATTGGCACTTGTTTTAGCAATTTCCGTTGCTCTTCGAGTCGATAGACAAACACCATAATTTCTTTTCCCAGACGGGTAGGTGAAGCCGGTTGGCCATGTGTCCTTGCCAGCATGGGAATGGTTGCCCATTGTTGAGCCATTTCGCGAAGTTGTTCCGTCAATTGAAGCAACAACAGATCGTAGTGTGTTGTCAAGGCTTCTTTCACGGCAAGAGGAAAAGCGGTGTTGTTGATGTCCTGTGAAGTGAGCCCGAAATGAATAAATTCTTTGAATGAATCCAAATGCAGTTGATCAAATTTTTCTTTAATAAAATATTCCACCGCTTTCACGTCGTGGTTGGTGGTTTGCTCGATGGTTTTGATTCGTTGCGCATCTTCTTCCGAAAAGTCGGCATAGATGTTTCTTAACAATGGGAACATCGTGGCCTCAAATCCTTGCAGCGGCTTCAACGGGATGTTGCACAGCATGATGAAATATTCAATTTCGACGAGGACACGATAACGCATCCATGCAAATTCGGAGAAATAGGCATCCAACGAGGCTGTTTTTGAGCGATAACGACCGTCAACAGGCGAAATGGCCGAAAGAGATGATAGTTGCATGAGTGATCGGGATTGAGACGAGTTATGAATGAAATTGATGAAAAAATTGTCGGGCGCGTTCTAAGTCTTCAGGAGTGTCCACGGCAATGGTTTCCACATGAACCACTGCGGTTTGCACACGATATCCGTTTTCAATCCATCGTAACTGTTCGAGCGATTCCGCCAATTCGAGTGAAGAAGGCGGCAATTGCGTGATTTCTTTCAATATGTCGGTACGATAAGCATACATCCCAATGTGTTTATAATAGGTGTGATGAAGCAACCATTCGTCATGCTGCACTGAGCGACAGTAGGGAATGATGGAGCGACTAAAATAGAGCGCTTCTTTTCGTTGATTTATCACCACTTTGGGAACATTGGGGTTGAAGAGCTGTTCAAAATCATCTTTGTCGGAAAACGGCTTGATCAACGTGGCTATTTGAGTTGATTCTTGATCGAAACAATGTTTTAGCAATTGAATGTGTTCCGGTTTGATGAAGGGCTCATCGCCTTGAATGTTGATCACCACATCAAACGGTTTCGATTGTAAGGTCAAAGCTTCAAAACAGCGATCCGTCCCACTTCGATGTTGATCGGAAGTCATCACGGCATCGCCGCCAAATGATTTTACCGCCTCGAAAATGCGTTGATCGTCTGTTGCTACCACTACGTTGTCCAACACTTGAGCCGCTTGTTCATACACATGCTGAATCATTGGTTTTCCGCCAATGTCGGCCAAAGGTTTCCCTGGAAACCGCGATGAAGCATAACGAGCGGGAATGATTCCTATAAAACGTAATGGATGAGCCATGGTAATGGTTCTTCTCTTTAACGGTGATGAAAGTACAAAGATACAAAATTATCACCAACAGAATATGCGTGGAATGAGCGATGGGCTAATTTCGCAAGGTAGCGATCAGTCGCTTAGGGTGAGTCAACAGTTCCAAAGCATCCGTGATTGAAGTGCAGACCACATCGGCTTCTGATATGAGCGGAGCATAAGTGCCCTCTTTTTGAATCACGGCAATACCCAATACTGCTTCTTTTAACATGATTTTGTCGTTTCGTCCGTTACCTACGGCCAATACATGTTCGGCTCCAAGTTTTTTGACAAACTCACCTTTTTGTCTATCTTGTTGCAACGGATCGATGACTTTAACTTCGCATGGGATCTCTGCCATGGCATTGACTACCGAGCCAAACGTATCGGCTGTAATCACATGAATTGTTAAATGACGATTCAGCTGATGTAGCAATTCAGTTACTCCATTTATCAGCACTCCGTCTTCTGCCAAAGTTCCGTTGTAGTCCAATACCAGATGATCTAAACGAATGGTTTGTAAACCGGGAATTTGAATGTTCATTGAAATCAATTTTTGTTGAAAATGTTGTTTGTGGTTGTTTTACGTTTGCTTTTCTAACATTTTGAGAATATTCTCCTTCATAATCAAGGTCATGCCGAGTCTCATGGAGCTCACTCCTTCTTTTAGCTGATAAGTAAATACCGGTTGTCCATTTTCCAGAAACGAATCAAAATAGCGTGTTTGAATGGAATCAATGGATGAAAGGTGTTCAGCCACTTCGGTCAGATGAGATGAAATGACGAACAGGCTGTTATCCCATGAAGCCAATTTTGTTGTCACAACGGATAGCGCATCAAACGCATCTTTGACATTGGTGCCCCGAAACAATTCATCGAAGATCACGAACATGTATTCGCCTTTTGAAAGCAATTCGGCAAGGTGTTTCACTCGTTGTACTTCGCTAAAAAAATAGCTGTATCCGCTCGAAATGTTATCAACGTAGGTGATGCCCGTCAACAATCGATCTTGATAGGAGAGCGTCGCTTTCAGGGCAGGCAATCCCATGCCAAGATGGGCAAAATAGAGAGCCAATCCGATGGACTTTAAAAAAGTGGTCTTCCCTGACATGTTTGGTCCGGTGAGAAACAACAGATGATGCGCTTTATCAATGGTTACGGAAACCGGAATGCCCTCTTTTAGTAAAGGATGACGTAATTCCTGCACCTCAAACAGTGGCTCGGAATTTTTCCGCCACGCGGGGAATGTAAAACCAAACATTCGCGCCGTAGAAGCCATGGAGATCAGTGCGTCGAGTTCAAAATATTGTTCGATTAGCGCTTTAAATGGTTCTTTCAAAGTTAGCCGCAATAGTTGATCGGCCTGCAACCAACGATGAAAAGAGACGTGATGATGTTCGATCAAGGATTTGGCTTTTTGAAAATCACGATCATGCCAGATAAACTCCACCTGTTTGTTGAATGTTGCCAAAACGGATGGCAGATTGTCATGGTCGGCATTCAACCATTGATGCAATGTTTCGACCAAACGAACGGCTTCGGGCAAACTGCTTTGAAGAAAGCGATAGGATGATAAATCGGCCATTACAAACTGAAGGCTTGACCAAAGGCTTGTGGAAGCAACGGTGTCGATGTTGGACGAAAAATATTCATCCAAAGCATTTAGCTCCATGTCTCCAAACGGTAATCGATCCTTCAAATCATGATCGACCAAATAATGGATGGTTTGTTCCTGAATCAGTAGATCATCGAATCCATGAGGAGGATTGCTCATCTTTTCAAGGAGTCGATTGCTGCCTCCGGTTGTTCGTGTTTTGTTCATCCACTGGAAAATGGATGTGTGATCCTGATCACCCCCGAAAATATCCAAATCCTTCAACGTTTGTTTGTCAATCAACATGATGGAAGTTGTTAATAAATTGTTTTTCAACTATTTTTCCTGCTTTTGAGTCTTCTGTTGATTTTTTTTGATACCAAGCATTGTCGGCTGTCGGATGTGTTGATGAGGTTTGGTTGTCAATTTTGACTATTTAACCCAATGTTTATCCATTTAAAGTCAGTTCCTTGAAAACATTTTCCATCGTGCGTCGTTGATGTTGCAAGGTGAGAATTTCCAATTGACGGGCAACTGCAAAATGAAACAAGCCGGCTCTTACATCCGCGTTGCTGTGTATCTCAAAAAAGGTGGAAGATATTGGTACAATGTGATTGACGTGTTCAAGCGTCATCAAAAGATTTGTTTCTACCGGTGTGGAAAATTCTACCTGCGTGACAACATCGCCTTGGGTGTGTTGCGTCAATAATTCCTCTTCACTGCCGTCCGCCACAATGTGGCCTTGGTGAATAATGATGACACGTTTGCACAGTGCTTTGACTTCCTGCATGATGTGTGTGGAAAACAACACGGTTTTTTCTTTCCCCAATTCCCGGATCAATTGTCGAATTTCTTCCAGTTGATTTGGATCGAGGCCGGTGGTAGGTTCATCCAGTATTAACACTTCAGGGTTGTGCATCAATGCTTGAGCTAAGCCAACACGTTGGCGAAATCCTTTGGATAAATCTCCAATGCGTTTTTTGTATTCATGCGTCAATCCGGTTCGTTCAATCATCTCATCAACGCGCGATCCGGCTTGTTTTCCCAAATGATACAATCCTGCAATGTAAAGCAGATATTCTTTAACGTATAAATCGGGATAAAGAGGGTTATGTTCAGGTAAATAACCGATGTGACGGCGAATCTCCACATTGGATTCGTCCACAACCGTGCCGTTGATTTCGGCATAGCCCTCATCTGCCTTTAAAAAACCAGTTGCAATTTTCATCAAGGTAGATTTTCCGGCTCCGTTTGGGCCTAAGAAACCGGCCACTTCGCCGTCTTGTACCTGAAACGAGACTTGCTCTAAAGCTGCCTGTTTGCCGTAATATTTCGAAATACTGTGCAGTGTTAATGACATATCGGATCGACTAAATGTTGTACCTTTGCATTGGAATTGAACGTCACTGTTTCTTTTTTTATCTGTTAATAGCTTGTTTTTAAAGGTCACATGGATTTTGGCTCGTTAAAAGCCGGACTTGTTTCATCAAACAAAAGTAGCAATTATTTTTTAATCTGTTTTTTTTGAGAAACCAAGATGCGGAGTTGTTCGTGTCGGGATAAAATCATATTTCGATTATGGTTTGTATATGAACGGATTATCAAACAAACGACAAATATTGGCAATATGTTTCGCTTAAGACAAATTAAAGGGATTCGCATTCCGTCACAATGGAATTTACGCCCAACCCGTGAGTCGGTTCGCGATCATTTATTGATCGTCATCGGATTAATGATCTATGCTTTTGCGTGGAAAGGAATATTGATTCCTCATCAAATTACTGGAGGTGGAGTTACAGGTATCAGTGCGTTGCTTTTTTATGCTTTTGGCACGCCAATTTCCATCACTTATTTTATCATCAATGCTGCGCTGTTGATCATTTCCATTCGTTCCATCGGCATCGTTTTCAGCCTTCGAACCATTTTTGGCGTTGGCGTTTTAACCTTGTTATTTGCCTTGATTCCCATTATGCCGAAAGGTGTTTTTATTGATGCCAATGAAACATTCATGGCCTGTGTTGTTGGGGGCATCTTATCGGGAGTTGGCATTGGAATGGTCTTTATGGCCAATGGTAGTTCAGGTGGAACCGACATCATTGTGAAGATGTTGCATAAATATCGAAACGTCACGTTGGGAAGAGCCATGGTTTATTGCGATGTGCTCATCATATCTTCTTCCTATCTCATTTTTGGTAGCATCGAAAAAGTGGTTTACGGTTTGGTCACGATGGCCATTTATTCCATAACGGTGGATACCATGATCAACGGGGTACGACAATCCGTGCAGTTTTTCATTATTTCCAAGGAATATGAAGCGATTGCAGACCGCATTAATACCGAAATTCACCGTGGTGTCACCATACTTAACGGGGAAGGATGGTACACGCATGAGCAGGTTAAAGTGTTGATGGTCATTGCACGTAAAAATCAATCGCTCAATATTTTCCGATTGATCAAAGCCATAGATCCCGATGCGTTTGTTTCGCAAGGATCCGTGATAGGCGTTTATGGACAAGGATTCGACGCTTTTAAGTTAAAATAAGAAACGCTTGATAAGTTCTTATTCACATTGCCCAATGTGGCTAAGAGTTGATTGAATGTGTCAGGTTCAAATCTTAATGTAAATCTTTCTTTTGTACAATATGTGCCCAAAAATCCATATCAAAAGGACAAACAACAATGCATAGATTAACGAAGCAAATTCGGGGACGAAGAACGGTATGAGGATGTTGTGATAAAAATATCCCTGTAATGAAATCACATTTGGTCCGTTGTAAATTCGGATGTCACCCAGCAGGATGGCAAAGAAATCGGCCAATACATAAACAAACAACGGATTCACGCCAAACGACTCGAAGAAAACGGACCATTTTTTTGCCCCTTTTACATCGATGATCCATAAAAGCAATGCCAACAAAAGGGATCCAAAACCACATGTTACCAAAACAAAAGTAGGACTCCACACTTTTTTATTTAACGGAATACCGTAGCTGAGCAGCAATCCCGTGAAGAGGAGAATGGTTCCAAAAATAAAAATGGACTGCAGCCTGGCGTTGTTTTCTTTTGTTTTGCTGATCATCATGCCCACATAAAACCCTAAAAGTACGTGTGCAATGCCAGGAAGTGTACTGAGCACTCCTTCAGGATCAAAAGGAATCACCGTCCCGTTGGGTAACGTTTCTTTGTACATGTGATGAACGCCTAACAAGGCACGATCAACAATGTTGATCACATTGTTGGCAGACAAATCAAATCCGTTTCCAACCAACAAGATGACGGTGTACAAGAGTAGAATTCCTCCTGATACCCATAATACATAACGATGTTTGATTAAGACAACAATCAATGCGCCAAATCCGTACACTAAAGCCAAGCGTTGCAAGACACCTAAAATTCGGATGCGTTCAAAAGGAAAAATACCGTGTTGAAAACGTTCGGCCAATGTTTTGTCACTCCCAATGTTAAAAACATTTGAACATAAGATCGAGAACCAACCAATGGCAATGCCTATGGCAAAGATGAGCAGTGTGCGGCGTGAAATTTTCCATAAAACTGCTTTGGTTGGTTTGAAGTCATACTTTTTTAATGAAAAATACATTGAAATGCCCATGACAAACATAAAAAAAGGAAAGACCAGATCGGTGGGAGTCATTCCATTCCATTGAGCGTGTTCTAATGGCGTAAAAATATGACTCCAAGAGCCCGGATTATTCACTAAAATCATGCCGGAAATGGTAATTCCCCTCATGACATCCAACGACAAAAGACGATTGTTCTGTTCCATGTATCAGCAATTTAAGTAAAACCATGTATCTTGATCCATCACATTGTATGGACTTTTCAAAGTAAAAAAAATATCATTACGAATCCTTCGTCCGAGTCTCTTTGCGTACGCCAAATGCCGGATCAATTTTTAGCAATGCAACGGCAAGGTAGGTGGGAATCACACAAATCATAATGAACACAAAATAATGTCTGTAACCCAGCAATTCCTGCATCCATCCTGCAATCATTCCTGGCAACATCATACCTAACGCCATGAAAGCAGTGCAAATGGCATAGTAGGTCGTTTGATGTTCACCCCGCGAAAGATAAATCATGTACAACATAAAAGCGGTAAATCCAAAACCATAACCAAATTGTTCGATGCCAACCGATAAATTGATAAGCCAAAAGCTGTCGGGTTGAACATAAGCTAAATAGACATAGACCAAATGAGGGAGCGAAATGCTGAGCGCCATAGGCCACAACCAATACTTCAATCCGTTTTTGGCCGAAACGATGCCACCCACGATGCCGCCGACGGTTAATGACAAAACACCGACCGTTCCGTAAACCCAGCCCACTTCGGAAGTAGTCAGCCCCATGCCGCCTATTGTTTTCGGATCCAACAAAAATGGTGCTGCCATTTTAACCAACATCGACTCGGACAAACGATACGTCAGCATAAAAAAGATGCCGATGCCCACTTCTTTCTTTCTGAAAAATTGTCCGAAAGTTCTCAATGATTCACGTACAAGCTGAGAAGTTGTCTGCAAATGTTCGCCGCCGTGATCGCGTAAAGGGCGAGGCAGCACCCATCGATGATAGAGGAAAATGGCAATGAACAATCCGGCAAGTATAAAGAATGTGATCGACCATGCCAAAGGAATATTGCCTGAAAGGCCTTCAAAATCGGCACTGCACGGTTTGGTTAGTTTCGGATCAGTCTGAATCACCACATAAGCTGTTTGACGCCAATTGGTTTTGGAAAAACGAAGATGCTCCCCTTGAAGCATTTTAAAGTTGTTTTCTCCGTGTTTTAAGGCAAAATTCAACGCTATGGGTTTATCATTGGCGGGAGCATGTCTCAAACGAATGGTCACAACACCTACATTCCCTGTAGTAGTCAATGTGGATTCAGCATCTCTTTTTTCTCCAAAACGATGTCGAATCCAATTTCCCAAGGGAACGGAAACGTTGCGCGACCACCATGAGGTTTGGCTGACGTGTTGTTGTAAAGAGGTTTCTTTGGGGACAAATCCATTCAACTTATTTTGGGTTTCGGCATATTGGATCATTTTCTGTGCGCTATCGCGATGCACTGCAGCCTGAGCAAAACATACGGAAGCAGGTGCCACGACAAAATCTTTTGTTGAATCAAACTTGGAGGAAATGGAAGACGAGAGCGAGTTGGGTTGAAACGTAGCCTGAATGTGAATCGGCTCCAACCCCGTAGAGTGCTCCAATGTGCCGGCTAAAATGATCAATGCGCCTTGACCGGTGATCATGGCAATTCGATAAAAAGTATTTCGAATTCCTACGTAGAGTGCTTGGTCATGTTCCGATAAAGCCAACATATAAAATCCGTCCGCAGCAATATCGTGGGTTGCCGAACTGAAAGCGAGCAACCAGAAAAATGACATGGTGGCCTGAAAGAAGAAAGGAATTGGGATCGTAAATGCCACTCCAGCAAGACCTGCGCCAACCAACAACTGCATGGTAACGATCCACCAGCGTTTCGTTTTCAACAAATCCACGTAAGGGCTCCACAAGGGTTTTAGAACCCACGGCAAATATAACCAACTGGTGTAGAGAGCTATATCCGAATTTGAAACGCCCATCCTTTTGTAAAAAATCACCGAAACGGTCATTACGGCAACATAAGGAATCCCTTGAGCAAAATAAAGCGTAGGAATCCATGCCCAAGGCGATCGGTGAAAAAAAGAGGGGATCTTCATGTGGTTCATCTATCTTAAAACATTATTTTTCCGCAGTAAACATGATATTGATTCAAGAGGCAAGCCCCTATTTTTTTTAATGACATAACGATGCGCAAAGTTGATCGAACATGGCCTCATTCAAGGAAACTTCATGAAAAACAGTGGCAAGATCGGAGTCTGTGATTTTTTGAAAATCCTCATATCGCGGTGTGATGATGACACCTGAAAGATCGACTGCTGCCGGACTAATCAGCAATCGATGTTCATTGTCGGCAAAATAGCAGGACGGACGATGTTTCTCTCTGAGGAAAATCCATACGCGCCATACCTGTTCATGTCGTGTGCACAAAACATTCATCATGGGTTCCGCATCTTCTTCCGGAGTCGGCATGAGGCGATATATTTTATCAAACCATTGTTCAAGTCGTTCTTCGTTGGTCGATTCCATCATCAACACGGCATGAGGATACGATTGAAGGCGGCGCAGCCAAAATCCTTCTTCTTGTTTCAAATTTTCCGCTTTTGCACTCCGCGATTCCCACAGATATTCCATTGGCAAAAATCCTTTATTGCCGGCTTGGAAATGAAGATGATCAGGCGCCGAAGCGCCACAACGTGGCCCGTTGTAAAATAAAACAAACGACGGAAGTTGCTCCGAAAGTTGAAGCATATCCATAAAATGTCCCGCGATGCGTTGATCAACGTGGTTCATCGACGCAATGGTAAGATGTTGCGGAAAAATCGGAAATGGATTCACCAGCAGCCAATATTGATTTCGCCAATTGATCTCTTTCTGCTCCAATGGACGATTTGACCGACACAAAAAACAAGCCCGTTTCTGAATTGAGGCAGCATCCACTTTGGCTCCAGACGATAGGATGCGCGAAGGGTTAAATTGAACCAGCATTTCAAATCCTTCCACTTCCATCTTTTTGGTTTCAACCCGTGTCAGAGCGGCATAATTGTCTTTCACCAAAGGCCAATCCTGTCGTTGTTGTTCCAATATTTTTTCAACGGCTTCTTCCAAAAAGAATTCATCAGGTTGAACGGTATGGGGCAAGTCATCTGATTGGATCATACAACAGCGGATTGATGGTTTAGCATGGAATTAAAATGGCTGGTTTTTGGAGATGGATGCCATGTTTGCATGGCTATGATCGAAACTTAAAAGTTTTTCGTTGTGCGTTTAAATGTTGACGAGCCTTGATTTCCCATGAACGAATCCGATCTTTATATACATTGTGTTGGTTCATTTTGTCCACATCCAATGCTGCATCCGAATTATCATCCCAACGTCGACACGAATAGACCACGTCGTACACCCGTCCAATGCGATGTGTGCGTGAAAACTTTAAGCCAAGAGCATAATCTTCGCCATAACTGGTGTTTGGAATATGCCATTTTCTCAGCAAAGGCGTATAAAACGCTCTCGGAGCGCCAAATCCGTTGATTCGTAACGCATTGTTACGTCCGTTCTCATCCGTCCATTCCAGATGATCGATGATGCCTGGTGGAATGGTTTCCATTTGAAAATTGGTCATTCGATAGCTACCAACCACCATGCCGCACTGTTGTTGATAAAAAGCATCGACCATGATTTGCAGGGTGTTTTCATCGTTGTACACATCATCGCTGTCCAATTGAACCGCAAATTTTCCGCATTGTGGCTGATCGACGCCTACGTTCCAGCAACCGCCTATGCCCAAATCCATTCTTTCGGGAATGAGATGCAGCAGACGCGGTTCATCTTTGTAACGGCGAAGTATTTCGGTGGTTCCGTCCGTGGAATGGTTGTCAATGACAATGACATTGTATGGAAAAGTCGTTTTTTGATTCAATGCGGACTCAACGGCGTCGGCAATGGTCTTTGCGCGGTTATAGACGGGAATAATGACCGATGCTTCCACCGAAAAATCCGTTTCGTCAAACGAAATCTCGTCAAAATCGGGCGGTAAAAAAGCTCCAATCGCCTGTAAATGGGCTGTGCAGGCTTTTTCCATCTCCAATTGTCTTTGCCGATTCTTGGGATCGACATAATCAAACAATTTTTCACCGCTTTTACGAACATCAGTTTCTATTTCCGTATAAAGCAATTCGTTCAAATGTTCAATGGGCTCATGCTGCGACAACCGAAGGCGCAGATCGTACCATCCTGCCCATTGATAGGTTTCCGTCATTTCGTTGACGGCTTGTTGAAAAGCAGCGGTTTTGAAGAGCAAAAGCGAACCAAAATCAAAATCATCACGAAGGCTACCCAATTGATAATCAATGAGTGGATGTTTAGTTAGGTTTCCTTCTTTCAATCGGAAAGCATCACAATACAACATGCCGGCTTGTGTGTCATCGGCAATTTGAAGCATCCGTTCCAATGCCAGATAACCCAATTTTAAGGGTTGGCTCTTCAGGTAAAGCAATAAGTAATCGGCAGAAGCTGCAGCAGCTATTTTGTGCATTGTTTCAGTGGAAAAAAGATGTTGAACGGGAAGCAGTTCCACTTTTTGCCGATCTGCTTCAGCAGGAAATACATGGTCAGACAAATCATTCATCAAAAAGAGATGTCGAACGTGACTATACTTCATCATTTCGTTGTAAGTCGGCTGAACTTGTTGCCATGACTCATAAGGAAGAAAAACGTCAATGGAAAGCATCATGAAAGAATATTTTATTCGTTTTGTTGATAAGCATCTAAGGCTTTTTTTACGGAACCGTGAAGCAGCAGAAGATTTTTGGCCAGATCATATTCCAGGTCTGTTTCGTCCATGATCATGCGCGTGCCGCGATCAATTAATTTTTGATTGTTCAGTTGCATGTTAACCATCCGGTTTCCTTTGACGCGTCCTAACTGAATCATCACCGTGGTGGTAATCATGTTTAGAACCAATTTTTGAGCTGTTCCTGCTTTTAATCGGGTGCTCCCTGTCACAAATTCAGGACCTACAATCAGTTCGATGGGCACATTGGCATACTGAGCGACCGGAGCATTGGGATTACAGGAAATCGAAGCGGTCAGCAAGCCTTGCTGTTGGGCTCGTTTCAATGCGCCAACCACGTAAGGTGTTGTTCCTGATGCTGCAATGCCGATGATGGTATCGTTTTTATTGACATGAAAAGGTTGAAGATCGCGCCAGCCGCCTTCTTCATCATCTTCAGCCGATTCTACGGCTGTTCTCAAGGCTACGTCGCCACCGGCAATCAAGCCAATGACCAATGTGGGAGGCACCCCAAAAGTTGGGGGAATTTCCGAAGCATCCAACACGCCTAATCGACCGCTTGTTCCCGCCCCAAGATAAAAAATGCGGCCGCCTCGCTTCATCCGTTCTACAACCATGGTGATCAGCCGCTCCAAGTCAGGGATCACCTTCTCAACAGCCAAGGGCACCTTTTTGTCTTCGGCGTTCATGGCTTTCAGAAGATCCGCTATCGGAGTTTTGTCGAGATGTTGATAGAGCGATTCCTTTTCGGTAATTTTTTCAAATCCCATCATGCTTAATTTTGAATTCGTTCTTAGATTGATAATATGCAATCAAATGATCCATAGGTGCCTGTAGGATCAAACCCGTTTTGATGTGTAAGTCCGAAGCTACCCGCTTCAAAACATCCTGATAATAAAAGCCTATGGATCCAACTACATTGATTTCAAACTGTTGATAATCGTATTGAAATACATTACGTTGAAAAAATTCGGTAAAACTGTCATAAACAATTTTATATAATTCAGGTTCATGAAGATTTTCGTGCAGGAAAATGGAAAGCGATGCCAGAAATCGGCTTGGGAACGGTTTGGTATAGATGTTCTCCACAATTTCGGCCGAAGTTAGTTTGAAACGATCAAAAAACTTTGCCTGCACTTCGGGCGATAATTGGTTTTTTAGACAATCGGAAACTAGCTTTTTCCCCAGTGCGGCGCCGCTTCCTTCGTCGCCAATGATATATCCCAGTGCGGCAACCTGTTTCACAATAGACTGCCCATCGTAAAATCCAGAGTTTGAACCGGTTCCAAGAATGCATACAATGCCGGGTTGATCACCGCACAATGCTTTGGCTGCTCCTAGGAGATCGCTCTCCACCATCATCCGGTCAAAATAGAAAACCTTTTCGAAAGCATTGATTACCAATTGTTTTTGTTTGGGAGTGGAGCAGCCTGCCCCAAAAAAATAGATGGAATCAATGTTGACTTGATTCAATTGTTGCAGCAACTGTTTCCGCAATTGGTTTTCAATTTGAGTTTCCGTTTGAAAAAAAGGATTGATGCCTGATGTCTTGTAGCGCAACACCGTTTCATCGTCCTGCAAAAGGCTCCAATATGTTTTTGTTGAACCACTGTCGGCGATTAAAATCATACAATAAGAAATTTATAATTAGATAAATTAACTAAAATAATTTTTCAAGTCAAAACGAGAGGCATGATGAACCCATCAAATTCATCGTCAGAAAAAGATGGGTTGCCCGTTTTTTGAAATTTCCTCTTGACAGAACCTGTTTTGAAGCATTGCCTTAACGTAGGCTTCTTCATCAACAGCTGCTTGCAATGATGAACTTAAGGCCATCGCCGGCTTCGAAATTAATTCGCTTTTTGTTCTTCAAATAAATCAGATTGTCAATGGCATATTCCTGGTTATAAAACTTTGTGGCAAAGGCGTATTCTCTTTTCAATCTGACCAATGACTTTTTTTTGCATTGAAATGTGTGACAAAGGTAAAACAAAAATTCTCATTCCGATGATCAGGAAACAAATAAATAAATATATTTGTGATTATTTCAGTTTGAAAACATATATTTATTTTCAAGCTATGGCATAAAAATGGCTTTGACCCAATAGAGTGATGATGGGAATCAGTCTAATTGGGCATTTTGAGTATGATAGTTTACCAATCCAGACATGGGTGATTTTTGAATTTGTCCAATTTTCATACCAAACTCATTTGCCACTTCGTGCAAAATGTCGGCATAGTGGTAGGCAACAAGTCCCATGAAATGAAGGGGATAATTTCGATAGTCGTATTGAAGAATGTTTCGGGTGAAGAAGTTTCTAAAATTTTGTTTTACAAGTTCATATACATACGGATGATCCAAATGATCGTGTAAGAAGAATGAAAAAGTAGCTAAGAATCGGTTTGGGAAAGGTTGTCGATAGACATGTTCCATAATGTCGGATGGCGAAATGCGATATTTTTCGTACACTTCTTGCGCCAATTCCTCTGGTGCAATATGTTTCATGCAATCGCTTAAAAACATTTTGCCAAGGACGGCACCGCTGCCTTCGTCACCTAAAATATAACCAAGAGGTGAAACATTTTTCACAATCTTTTCGCCATCGTAAAAACATGAATTTGAACCGGTTCCTAAAATGCAGCCAAGCCCGGGTTGTTTGCCGAACAATGCCCGGACAGCCGCCAACAAATCAGTTTCCACTTCGACAGGTGCTCTAAACTGCGTGATGAGTGACGACTTAATGATTTCTTTTTTGTCGTCGGAGGCACAACCGGCTCCATAAAAATAGATCTGCTCAATCTTTCGTTTAAAAAATGTTTCCGGCAATTGCAGTCGGATGGATCGACTGATTTCACGACGAATCTGAAAATAAGGATTCAACCCTTCCGTAAAAGCATGCTCAATCACATAAATCCCTTCTACTAAGACCCATTCTGTTTTGGTAGATCCACTTTCCGCAATTAATTTCATGAGTGTGTCAATGTTTTAAAGTCATATGAAACGCATAAGGCAACATTTAATCCATTCATTGAGTTTAAGGAAGATAAAATTTTGTCATGCCATTTCATTGGCAACTGTTTTTAATTCTGCGCCATCGATGTCTTTTGTCAAATGGCATGCAACCATGCAGTTGCGTTTTCAATTCGTTCGATGAGCGGCGTTTTAACTTCAAACAACGGTTCAATTGTCCAATCATGCTCGTTTTTCTTTCAACTTCATGTTTGCATACACATTCTCATCCATGTTCAGACGTTGGCGTAGTGACAAGTTGCAACGTGGTCCCCCTTCACGGAATGCGCCGATCGAAACAGGTTACTCAAATAAACGGTTTCATACCAATTGAAACAAGCTATCCTCTTTGTAATTTGAACCTTGCAAAAATAAACATTGCTCTTGAAGAATCATCAAGAAAGGCATCGAATTTAATTATATTATTCTTATTTTAGTCTTAATTAATTCTTTACTGTTTTTCAAGATTTAATTTGCATTAATATATCGATCAAATTCTTAATTTACTATCCAGCCAAGCAGGTGAATGATCTAAAAAATGTAATTAATAATTAATAGATGTAAATACATGATAATTATGATTTATATAGTTATATTTAACATTGACAAGCGATCAAATTGAACAAATTCAGCGTTACTTTGCATTGAAATAAATCGAATGCAGCTTGATGAAGCTGTTTTTAATCGTGAAATGATATGTCAGCGATGAATCAATGGATCAACGAAGTACAAAAGATCTTCCCAAAAGAGCAAATTTTTTCCGACATCACCCGACGATTGGCTTGGGGAACCGATGCAAGTTGTTATCGTCTTATTCCGTCCGTTGTTTTGGTGCCTCGCAATGAAAAGGAAGTGCAATGGTTGCTTCGGTCAGCGCATCAATTAAGCATTGGCGTCACGTTTCGAGCTGCGGGCACCAGTTTGTCCGGTCAAAGCATTTCTCCATCGGCGGTTATCGTTGCCGGAAATCGTTGGGAAAAGTTTAGCGTGAAACAAAACGGAGAAATCATTACGATGCAACCGGGCATCACCGGCTTTCGCGTGAATGAGATTTTGAAACCTTATGGACGAAAGTTTACTCCCGATCCTGCTTCGCTAAAATCGGCCATGGTTGGGGGAATCATTATGAACAATGCTTCGGGGATGAATTGTGGAACCCATGCCAACAGCGATAAAATGTTATTGTCGGCGCGCATCCTTTTGGCAGACGGCACGTTGCTTGACACCGGAGATGAAGAAAGCAAAAAACAATTTCGACGTGATAAGCCCCAATTCCTTGAGGCATTGGAAACGCTTCGGCAATCGGTTGTGCACAATGAGGCATTGCGTCAACGTATCATTTATAAGTACGGTATCAAAAATGTGATGGGGCTTAATTTGCTTCCATTGGTTGCTTTTGAAGATCCGTTTGACATCATCACCCATTTAATGGTTGGATCGGAAGGAACGCTGGCTTTTCTGTCGGAAGCAACCATGAAAACAGCACCTGTTGAACCTTTTAGTGCCAGTGCCATGATCTATTTTGACAACATTCAAACAGCTTGTCGCGCGGTGCAACACATCAAACCCACACCGGCCGTGGGAGCGGAATTGTTGGATAGAAAAGCGTTGCGGTCAGTGGAAGGGAAAGAAGGAATGCCTGACTATTTGGCCTCATTTGACGAAAATGTAACGGCGCTGTTGGTTGAAACCAAAGCCAATACAAAAGAAACATTGCAAGCAAACATAGCTCATATTGAACAGGCCCTTGCATCATTTGAAACGCTGATGCCCGTAGAATTCACGGATGATGAAGCCATTTACAATACCTGGTGGTCGATGCGCTCCGGCATTTTCCCATCTGTTGGCGGGATGCGACCGGCAGGAACAACCACCATCATCGAGGATGTGGCATTTCATTTGCATGATTTGCCCGACGCCGCTTTGGCACTTCAGCAAATTTTGGCAAATCACGGTTATTCCGACGGCGTTATTTATGGCCATGCGTTGGAAGGAAATTTTCATTTCATCATCAATCAGCGATTTGACAATCAGGAAGATATTAAACGATACGAAGCGTTAATGAATGATGTTGTTGACTTGGTCACCAAACGATTTGACGGATCACTCAAAGCGGAACACGGAACGGGACGAAACATGGCTCCTTTTGTTGAAACCGAATGGGGAAAAGAGGCTTTTGAAGTGATGAAACAGATTAAAATGATTTTCGATCCTCAAAACATCCTTAATCCGGGGGTCATTTTCAACGATGACCCAAAAATTCACCTGAAAAATTTTAAATCGTTTGAGCCCACCAACAAGCATGTGGATCAATGCATTGAATGCGGATTCTGCGAAATCAACTGCTTGACTTCGGGATTAACGCTTTCGGCGCGACAACGCATTGTGGTGCGCCGGGAAATATCGCGACTGAAAAAGTTTAGTCCAAATGATCCGTTGATTGGGCAATTAGAAAACGAGTACTATTATTTAGGAAACGTGACCTGTGCCGGCGACGGACTTTGTGCCACTTCCTGCCCGATGGGAATCAATACCGCCGAACTGACGCACGACATAAGGCATGATCAGTTGCCGGCTGTTGGCATAAAAATTGGGCAAATCACTGCCGATCATTTTGCCACGGTCAAAAGCGGCCTGCGTTCGTTATTGTTCTTGGACAACATCGCTCACACGCTGTTGGGAAGTAAAAACATGACTTGGTTGGCTAACGAAGCTCACAAAATGGGGGCGCCTCTGTGGACTACCGCTATGCCAAAAGCCTACAAAATGAAGAGACGGCCGTCGTCCGCTTCATCGAATCCGCTAAAAGTGGTCTATTTCCCTAGTTGCATCAATCAAACCATGGGCGTGGCCAAAGAAAATCCCGATCAAACTGCCCTTCCCGACAAAATGGACGGGTTGTTGAAGAAAGCCGGATATGACATCATTTATCCCGAAAACATGGAGAACCACTGTTGCGGAACCATTTGGGAAAGCAAAGGAATGTACGACATTGCCGATCGAAAAAGTTTTGATTTGGAGGAAGCCCTGATCAAAGCAAGTGAAAACGGACGTTATCCTGTCCTTTGCGATCAAAGCCCTTGTCTTCTGCGCATGCGTGAAAAGATGAAACGACTCAAACTTTACGAACCGGCCGAGTTCATTGAAACATTTCTCGTTGATCGGCTTGAATTTCATCCCATCGACGAACCAATAGCCATTCACACCACCTGTTCGATGACAAAGATGCATTTAGGTGAGACATTGTTACGCCTTGCCAAGCGATGCAGTCATCATGTCATTGTTCCTCAGGAAGTAGGGTGCTGTGGCTTTGCCGGCGATAAAGGATTCACCCATCCGGAAGTCAACCGATATGCGCTTCGAAAATTATCGCCTCAGCTCGAAGCCTCAAAAGTCAAGTACGGTTATTCAAACAGCCGCACCTGCGAAATTGGCTTAACCACAAACGGGAAAGTCCCTTATATGTCCATCGTTTATTTGGTTGATCAATGTACAACGGCTAAACCTCAGCATCAAGAAGCGGATAAATGATCTTTTTTGGGGAAAATCACCGATAACAGCATGCTCACTCCCAGAATGGTCACGATGACCAAAAGCGATACCGTTGTGCTGATGGGCAGATGGAAAATGCCGTCGAGTAACATCTTGACCCCGATGAATGAGAGCAGCACCGACAAACCGATTTTGAGAAAATGAAACAACCCCATCACGTGTGAAACGAGAAAAAAGAGGGAGCGTAGTCCCATCACCGCACAGATGTTGGAGGAGAAAACAATGAAAGGATCTTTTGTCACCGAAAAAATGGCGGGAACCGAATCGACGGCAAAGATCACATCGGTGAATTCAATGACGAACACTACAATGAGCAACGGCGTGATCATCCATTTTCCCTGACGTTTGACCCAAAAAGCATCGCCGACAAAATCGGGTAGCACCTTAAAATGTTTTGAAGCAAAACGAACCACGGGATGATGCGCCACATCGATGTGTTCTTCTTTATTGCGTTCAAGAAACATTTTGATGCCGGAAAAAATCAACAATCCGCCAAAAATCCACAACACCCACTCAAAACGATGAATCAGAGAGGCTGTGACATAAATGAAAAGGAACCGCATCACAATAGCTCCGAGAATGCCCCAAAACAAAACCCGATGATGATAGGCTTTTGGGACATTAAAACTGGCAAACAAAAGCAGCATCACAAAAATGTTGTCCACTGAAAGGGAATATTCCAACAAATAACCGGTGATAAACTGAAGAGAAACCGCTTGACGATACTGGGCTAAGTTCGCCTGCAAGCCCAATGCTTCGTTCAACGACAGATCGTGACCGTGCAACTGATTGATGTGTTGCAATTGTGCAAAAGTGGAGATGCCGTGAATGGCTTCACCGTCAAAGCGAATGAAAAGATAGATGCCTAAGGCAAACAAGATCCACACCAAAGTCCAGCCGGTGGCTTCTTTGACACTTACTTCATGACTTTTCTTGTGTTGAAAAACGCCAAGATCATACAATAACAACAGCAACACCAGCAGCAGAAAAAGACCGAAAAAAAGAATTTCGTTGGACATCAAATGATTGAATTATTGTTCATTATTCCTTAAACACAAAATAGACTGCCGCGACCAGCAGCAACATGGCCACAATGTGATTCCAACGAATGGTAATTCTAAACACCACCATAGAGAAGATGATAAACACTACTAACGTGATGACTTCCTGAATCACTTTCAATTGGATCAATGAAAAAGGGCCTCCGTTTTCCCGAAACCCGATGCGGTTAGCCGGCACTTGAAAACAATATTCAAAAAAGGCTACGCTCCAGCTCAAGACAATAATGGCAAAAATCGGCAGCGATTCAAACCATGAATATTCTCTCAATTTCAACTGACCATACCACGCAATGGTCATGAAAATATTGGAAATAGACAGTAACAGAATTGTCAGAAACCCATTGGTCATAAATTGTTATACTATAAATGTCAAATACAATTTTAATAAGTCGTTTAATATGATGCTGTTCAATGCTTACTGTTTCATCATCGTGAGCAAAATGCATCAAGCAAAGATTGTAGGCATTGCTGAACGAAGTGAACGGCTCTTCTCAAAAACTATTTTCAGTCATTCAATTTGTATCAATATTCTTTGTGAAACAAGAAAGTACATTTCAAAGCTCATTTCAGCCACATATTGCTTCAAGCAAAAACAGGAAGATGTGATGGCTTTTTTATTTGATAAAATTCAATTTCTTTTTCACAGAAATACATTAAATCTTTGTCTTAATGATTGTCTTTGTCACGCAGCAAGGTAACACTTCCTTTAAGTTTGTATTTTTTCCCGTCGGCACCGGTGGCATTGATCAAATAATAATAAACGCCCGGCGGTTCGAGTCGGCCACTTGACCGACCATCCCAACCGCGTCCCGGATCGTCGGTTTCGAACACTTTACCTGCCCAGGATGAATAGACTGTCATGTGAAATTGAACAATGGAACGATATGATACGCGAAACTCATCGTTAATGCCGTCACCATTGGGTGTGAACACATTGGGCACATCGATGAACGAATCGCTTACTTTGACCGTCAATGAATCGCTGTAGGAACAACTGCTTGTCGCATTGGAAACGGTCAAAACCACTTTGTAGCTTCCTGCCTGACTGAACACATAATGCAAATTTTGGTCTGTGTAGCGATAGTAAGAGCCCGGCACTTGATTGTTGTAAACAAACCATTCGTAAAATTGTGTAACGGGGACATTGGCGTTGCTCTGAAAATCAACATCCAAGGGTGCAGAACCTTCCAATGGGCCGATTTCGCGTCCGGCTTCGTTTAGTGCCGTCCGTTCATTGATGGTGCCGGTCAAATGAGCTTCTACGCGAACAGCCTGATAAACCGGCGATGTAACCGAAGGAGTGGCCATGCCAAACGAAGCGGCATATTGATCCCCCGATATGGTAAACGATGTGTTGCAATAGGGAGCCGGGGTGATGACGGGGTGAACAAGGTCGTTTACCACTTGGGTTTGTGTGATGGAATTCCATGCATTGTTGGAAAATAAAGCGTTGTTGTAAGTCAGCGTGAACAATCTTGGCAAGGAATGTGCGCTCCCCAAAGAATCGCGATAGAGCAATGGCGGCACATTGGCCGACACTTGAAGCGAAAGTTGGGAACAAGCGTCCGTATTGGTCAAAGTCGGTGCTATGGATGTTAATTGAACCGGATAACGATGATAGTCAATGACCCAGACATAATATTTTTGTCCGTTGGCATTCAGAATGTAGCCCGTTTCGTCATCTACGGCTATGGAAGGCTGATTGCTCACAAACGAACCATCAAAAGTAGTCCAGAGGTAGCTGTCGGCATGACCGTTGTACACGAGCTGATTGTCGGCCGTGATGCCGTTGATCAAACAAAGCGCCTGCAAGCCTGCAATGTTGTTTCCGGTGAGCACCAACGCGCGTCCTGTTCCCGTGACAACAAACTGTGCATGGCCGATCAACGTCCATCCGAAAACAACCAAAAGCAGGAAGCATTTTTTCATTTGTATCAAGTTATCAACATGAATCCAGTGCAACAAGTCACTGCGCTGTTGAAGCATTCATTTTATCCAACTGATCGTTTAACCTGTTGATAGCTTTGGTCAGCTCATCCAATTTGTTTGTAAGCACGTCGTCATTGCGTGTTAATCCGTCAATGAGCTGATCAATCGTAAGCTGCTCCTTAAAAGTCTCCAATCCTTGCAGAATTTGTTCGCCAATCTTTTGCGCTTTGTCAGGATCCGTACCCATGCGTTCCTGCAACACTTCACTGATTTTGTCAATGATGACATCCCGTTCGTGCAATCCGGCTACAATGCCCATTTTGAGCAACATGTTTAACGATGGTTTCATACGTCTATTTTTATTTTTAACATTAAGGATGTATGGAACTCGTCAAATAGTCATTTTCTTGAGCATAAGCTCTTTTTATGGCTCGTTTCATACGTTTTTTTATTTTGTAACGCTAATGATGTATGGTACTCGCCAAAATAGTCATACGCTTGAGCATAAGCGTTTTTATGGCTCGTTTCATTTGGTTATTGAGTTTTTTGTTTTTAATGT
The DNA here is from genome assembly GCA_049976245.1 of Microbacter sp. Lineage (GTDB taxonomy): Bacteria > Bacteroidota > Bacteroidia > Bacteroidales > Paludibacteraceae > Microbacter. Next base: position 117,520 of record JBMFIQ010000001.1, read on the forward strand.
CATGTTGTCTGATTTGATCTGTCGAAAGCGTTTTTTTCTGACAAATCAATCGATTTCAATGCTTGAAAACAGTGCAAAAGATCAATCATTTGATCGAAAAAAACGCAAAAGCCTTGTCCCATATTGTCAACGCTCATGAATCAGCTTGTTCGGGTACTTTTTCATATAAGCCGAAACGGAATGAAGGCAAAAAGCAAATGAATATATTTGCTTGAAGCGCATTTACATTCGGTTTGAAAGTTGAACAAATAGATTCGTGGAGCGAAAGTCCGTCGTTGTTATTGGTTCAACAACGCATCGACGTTTTTTGCCAGCGTCTCAAAAGCTGACGCCATGGGTGATTCATCATTCAAGGCAATGGGACGTCCTGCATCGCCGCTTTCGCAGACACTTTGCACCAGAGGAATCTGCGCCAACAAAGGCACTTTCATCTCTTCGGCCAGCCGTTTGCATCCTTCTTTTCCAAAAATGTAATATTTGTTGGAAGGCAGTTCGGCGGGTGTAAACCAGGCCATGTTTTCAACGACGCCCAAAACGGGAACGTCAATGTTTTTGTTGGTGAACATGTTGATGCCTTTGCGCACGTCAGCCAAAGCCACTTCCTGCGGGGTGCCGACGATGATGACTCCTGACAATTTGACGGTTTGAACCACGGTAAGGGGAATATCGCCCGTGCCCGGAGGCATGTCGAGAAACAGATAATCTAATTCGCCCCAGTTGGCATCGTTCATCAATTGTTTGATGGCCGTGGTAATCATGGCGCCACGCCAAACCAAGGCATTGGTTCGATCGACAAAGAAGCCGATGGATAAAATTTTCAATCCGTACTGTTCGACGGGGACAATCAAATCTTTTCCGTTCACTTTTTCGACGTAAGGCTGAACTTCTTCCACATGAAACATTTTAGGAACCGAAGGGCCGTAAATATCGGCGTCGAGCAGACCCACGCGATAGCCCAATTTCATCATGGCCACTGCCAGATTGGCTGCGACGGTTGATTTGCCAACGCCGCCTTTGCCTGAGAAAACAGCTACAATATGTTTAACGCCCGACAAAGGTTTTTCTTGAACTTTATGTTGCGCCTCTTTGTTCTTCACCGTGATGTTTCCCACGATCTCCACCTCAGATCCAATGTAAGTCAAGATGGCTTGTTCGCATGCTTTGACAACGGACTTGATGAAAGGATCGGTGGGTTTTTCAAAAATCAATGAGAAGGAAACCTTATTTCCTTCAATGCGAATGTTGTCTTCCACCATGTTGGCAGAAACCACGTCAACCCCGGTACCGGGATAACGAACGTGAGACAACGCATCTAAAATTAATTTTGGATAAAGTGTCATATTTTTCAAATGTTAAAGTTTTGCTGTTTGTTTAAATGGTAAGTTGCAAGGAACTTCGTTTTTGCCGTCCATAGCTTCGGTAATCGTCCAAAGGAATCTCTTCGTCGGGCTCCTGCCAATGCAAAGGGGCCGTCAGCCGAAAATGCAAATATTTGATGGAAATGCCACGTGCTTTCCATTGTTGTTCATAATAGGTTTCGATGGCCAAAACATCATCGGGAGGGGCGGGTGTGAGTTCGGTTCGTTCGTCAATCACCGGCAATTGGTTAAGGGTTGCCATGGCTTTGGTGTAAGTAAACAGGAAAGCGCTGTCGGTCTTCAAATGAATCTCACCATTGGCAGGCATGATTTGAGCATATTGTTGCATCATGTGCGTGGAAGTGAGCCGCTTGTTTCGTTTTTTCATTTGCGGATCGGGGAACGTCAGCCAAAGCTCACTGACTTCATTTGGCGCAAAGAAATAGGGCAACAGCTCAATGTTGGTGCGCAGAAAAGCCACATTGCGCAAGTCATGTTCCAAAGCATACTTGGCACCGCTCCACAAACGAGCTCCTTTGATGTCCACCCCGATAAAATTGATTTGAGGGAAGCGTTGTGCCAGTCCAATCGTATATTCACCCCGTCCACAACCTAACTCCAAAACAATGGGATGATCGTTGCCAAAAAATGTTTGCCAGTTCCCTTTTTGTTCAAAAGGCCTGCCGCTGACAAGATCGCTGTAAGCCATTTGAAAAACGTGTGGAAACTGATTGATTTCGTTAAATTTGCGCAATTTGTTTTTTCCCATAACAATGCCCTAAAGATGGGGCAAAGATAGTCATTTTTTCACCTTTTACCTACAACCTTTTTGTGGCAACAACTTGGGTAGCCCATCAAGCAATGGAGGTTTTTGGCTCATCAAGAATGTTTCGTCGAATGGCGATCATTGGCACCACGAGAGATCTAAATCGGACAATGCGGTAAATTTTTCTTACTTTTGCACCTTCAAACGCACACATCATGAAACGCGTTTCGTCACAAAACGGGACGAGTTCCATCTGATTTAATAAAAATGACAAACAGATGAATTTATCCGACAAAGAAGAAAACATCACCAAGCAATTGATGGAACATTACAAGGCTATCCTGACACTGCTCGGTGAGGATGTCGATCGTGAAGGGTTGATCAAAACACCCGAGCGGGTAGCATTGGCCATGCAATTTTTGACCCAGGGATACACTCAAAATGCTGAAGAGATTTTGCTTTCGGCCAAGTTTCGTGAAGATTATCGCCAAATGGTCATTGTGAAGGACATCGAATTTTATTCCATGTGCGAACATCACCTGCTCCCGTTTTTCGGAAAGGCACACGTTGCATACATTCCCAATCATTACATTACCGGACTGAGTAAAATTGTCAGAGTGGTTGAGGTTTTTGCGCGCCGTTTGCAGGTTCAGGAACGAATGACTACGCAAATCAAAGAAAGCATTCAAAAAACCTTAAATCCCTTGGGTGTCATGGTGGTCATCGAAGCACAACACATGTGCATGCAGATGCGGGGCGTACAAAAGCCCGGTTCGGTCACTACCACATCCGATTTCACGGGAGTATTTGAAAGCGCCAAAACTCGCGAAGAATTTGTTAACCTTATTCAACGCAAATAATAAAAAAACGCAAAGATGTTCATTTTGAGGGATGCGTTGCATGAAAATGCAGCCGAAAAAAAGTAAATTTGACATCATTTTCTCATTCAAATTAAATACAAAGTGACTATGCAAACACTTGACAACTTCAATTTTGCCGGAAAAAAGGCATTTGTTCGTGTCGATTTCAATGTTCCGTTGAACGAACAATTTCAAATTACGGATGACACCCGCATACGGGCTGCGTTACCCACGCTAAAAAAGATTTTATCGGACGGTGGAAGTGTGATCATTGGATCTCATTTAGGACGACCGAAAAAAAATCCTGATCCTGCTTTTTCCTTGAAACACATTGTTGGGCATGTATCCGACTTGTTGGGCGTTCCGGTTCAATTTGCCAATGACTGCATGGGCGATGAAACGGCAGTCAAGGCTGCAGCTTTGAAACCGGGCGAAGTGTTGATGCTCGAAAACCTTCGGTTCTATGCCGAAGAAGAAGGCAAACCGCGCGGTTTGAAAGACGATGCTTCCGATGACGAAAAAGCAGCTGCCAAAAAAGCCATGAAAGCCTCACAAAAGGAGTTCGCACAAAAATTAGCCTCTTATGCCGATTGTTACGTCAACGATGCTTTTGGAACTGCTCACCGTGCTCATGCTTCCACTGCATTGATAGCCAACTATTTTGACGCCGATCATAAAATGTTTGGTTACTTGATGCGCAACGAAGTGGAAGCTGTGGAAAAGGTGCTTAAATCGGCCGTGCATCCTGTCACTGCCATCATTGGAGGCTCCAAAGTGTCAACCAAGATCACCATCATTGAAAACTTGATTTCCAAAGTGGACAACCTGCTGATTGTTGGTGCCATGGCATATACTTTTGCTAAAGCACAAGGTGGGCGCGTGGGAAATTCATTGTGCGAAGATGACATGCTGCAACTTGCCAACGACACCATTGCTAAAGCCAAAGCCAATCATGTCAATCTGGTTTTGCCGGTTGACTCGGTGATTGCCGACAAATTTGCTGCCGATGCCGACACACGCATCTGTAACAACGACGAAATTCCCGACGGCTGGCTCGGACTCGATTTAGGTCCCAAAGCAGTCGATCAAATGACGCAGGTGATCAAAGAATCGAAAACCATTTTGTGGAACGGCCCTGCAGGAGTGTTCGAAATGGAAGCTTTTGCAGCCGGAACCAAAGCCATAGCTGAATCCATTGCGGCAGCAACCAAAAACGGTGCTTTCTCATTGATAGGCGGCGGCGATTCGGTAGCTGCCATCAACCAATTGGGTTTGGCCGATCAGGTAAGCTACGTGTCGACAGGTGGTGGCGCACTGCTCGAAATGATCGAAGGAAAAGTATTGCCAGGTGTCGAAGCCATCCGCGGATATTAATCTTCAACGGAAAATCTCATATCTTCATAAGCGCTGTCTTATCCCATAAGGCAGCGCTTTATGTTTGTGTCTGTCTCACCGAAACACGCTTTGCTCATCCCAAAACAAAAGCATGAGGAAGAAAGAAATTGCATGGAGCACGAAAAATGTTGAAACGGGGAGATCAAAGATAGATTGGAGTAAATCAAATGAAGAATGGCAGAAAAAAAGAGTAGTATGTTGCAAATCAAATAAAGATGTTGCGCGGAAAAACCTTGAATGTCGCCGAAAAAAGAATGAATTTCCAAAACAAAATGATGACTTTAGCCCAGAAATGATTGATTTAGATAAATCAAATGAAGCATGCGGATCAAAAAGAACAATTTGAGGTCAAAAAAAGAAATGAAGTTTGGTCCAAAAAATAGACTTGCGACGCAAAAAGATCCTTCCCCGCTCATCAATCTTTCAATCCCCTTTGCAAAAAACCAACAGCACAGCAACTCCGAATCGAAAAAATTGTATGAAAGCGCTTTTATACGCTGTTTAAATATCGTTGTAACGTCGTTGCAAAGAGATTTAAACACGGCTATGTGCTTTGCAAGTCCAATGGCGCGGCCTATGGATGCAAAAAGATGTTTCTATGACGGCTTTTTTCTGATAAGCCATCACACAATCAAGGTTTTCAAAGGGGTAACAATGATAAAATGTTTTATCTTTGTGCGGAAATGAACAAAAGCTAAGCTCATTCATTCAAGATGTTCCATGTCGGTTTGCAGGTTGATTGCACCAGTTTAAAAGATTCCCGCCTTCAAACGGGAAGTGTTTCATGTGATCTTTAAAAAACAAACTATAAACAGATGAAACGAACCATAAAAAGAACTTATGCTCAAGCACATGACTATTGGATGAGTTCCTTACATCCTTAGTGTTAAAAATGTATGAAAATCTTTGAATGACAAGCAACCGATTCATGTTTGCACCGGTATGATGTTCGGTCGAAGTGCCTCATTTCTCATCTTTAAACAAAGCATCAATAACTTATATGTTAAACTAAAACATAAAACAATGAAAACATTCGCTGTTACTTTTCTGTTTTTAATCACATGCTCCATTTCTTCAAATGCCCAGAAAGATTCGTTGCTCGCATTGACACCGCCGATGGGATGGAACAGTTGGAACACTTTTCAATGTCACATCAATGAAAAGATGATTCACGAAATGGCCGACGCCATGGTAGCGTCGGGGATGCGCGATGCCGGTTACGTTTATCTGATTTTGGATGATTGCTGGATGGCTCCAACCCGCGACTCGCTTCAAAATCTTCAAGCAGATCCAAAGAAATTCCCTCATGGCATGAAAGCATTGGGAGATTATATTCATTCCAAAGGATTGAAGTTTGGCATTTATAACTGTGCCGGAGCCAAGACTTGCGCCGGATATCCCGGAACTCGAGGCCACGAATATCAGGATGCGTTGACCTATGCTTCGTGGGGCGTTGATTATTTGAAATACGATTGGTGCAACACCGAAGGCATCAATGCGGAAGAAGCATATCGAACCATGAGTCAGGCATTGGCCGCAACGCATCGACCCATCGTGTTCAGTATGTGCGAATGGGGGACGAACAAACCGTGGTTATGGGGCGCCTCGTATGCCGAATTATGGCGAACCACGGGAGACATCGGGCGAGGATGGTACATTGCACCACGACCAAACGGGGAATGGACGCCGCTGGGATTTACACAAATCATTGACAAAGATGCAGACTTGCGTCAATATGCCGGACCGGGACATTGGAATGATCCTGACATGCTGGAAGTGGGCAACGGCATGCCGGTGAACGAAGATCGGGCGCATTTCACCATGTGGGCCATGCTTGCAGCTCCGTTGATTGCAGGAAATGATCTGCGTACGATGAGTGAAGAAACGCGGCGGATTCTCACCAACCGCGGAGTGATTGCCATCGATCAGGATTCTCTGGGCATTCAGGGACTGCGTTATGCCGTCAATGATAGTGTGGAGACATGGGTCAAACCGTTGGAGAAAGGCGATTGGGCTGTCTGTTTTTTCAACCGTTCCGAAACGCCCAAAGCCGTCACGTTCGACTGGAAATCGCAGATGATCACCGATCCGCTTTCAAAAAGAACGCTTAATGCCGCCGAACAGCCTTATGATATAGTCAATTTATGGAGCAATCAATCGTTGGGTAATACCAACAAAACCCTGAACAAAACCGTTCCTTCTCATGACGTGCTGTTGCTTTACCTGTCGAAAAAGGCGCCCTCCGTGCGGATGAAACATAAAAAATAACCTGAAGCAGTGAGCCGTCTCTTTTTTAAATGCCTTGAAATGCAACAGAAAGCCGTTGATCTCAAAAATTGTTGCTACATTTGCAAGCTGATCAAAGGACTCGATGTTCAACAGTGAACATGAGCATTGAAGAAGAATAAAACTGACAATTGTGATAAAAAGGTTTCGAATGAACTTCAAAAAATATCTTTACAGCTCTTTAGCCTTTGTAGGCGTCTTGTTTTTGCATTCATGTCTTAGCACCACCACTCCAACCTATTCCAATGACGGGCATGTTATTAGTTTTAAGTTGCAAAACAACAGTGTGCCGGCTTTGGCTAAAGCTGTTTTTACCATTGACGAAACAAGAGGGATCATTTACAACGTGGATTCATTGCCATTCAATACCGATGTCAAACATGCCATTCCCGTCGTTACGGCTTATTCAACAGCCCGCATGTATTTTAATGACAGCGTTTATACCGGCAAAGACACGGTCGATTTCTCACGTCCGGTGATTCTTAAAAATTATGCGCAGGACGGCATCACCATTCGTCAATACATTGTCACGGTGAATGTTCACAAAGTGGATCCAGATTCCATCAATTGGCAACGACGGAGCTATCCGTCACTCAACTTTGATCCCATTGACCAAAAAGCGCTCTTTTTCAATCAACAACTGATGCTTTATGTCAACGACGGAACACAGATGCATCTTTACACAACAACCGACGGAAAAAGCTGGGTCACACAGTTTATCAATACATTGCCTGCCACAGTCAATTTAAGGCAAATCGTTCAGTACAACAATACCCTATGCGTGGTTGAAAATGGACAAACCCTGTTGCAATCAACCGACGGTATCACATGGAATCCGATTTCGTTAGTCAGCAGTGCGCCATTGGTCACACTCATTGGTTCCATTGGGCAAGAGCTTATTGGCATACAACAAAACAACGGACTCTATTCGTTGTGTTATTCCAACGATGCCAAAACATGGATCACGGGTGAATCCTTAACCAACGGAATGGCCAATTTCCCGATCACTCATTTTAGTTCCGTTTCCTATCAACCTATTGTGGGATCGCCCAAAGTATTGGTGGTTGGCGGACTCAATGCGTCAGGTCAGCTTGTCAATTCTATTTTCAGTTACATGATAGGCAGTAGTTGGGTAGATTTTTCTTCCGAAACAACGTTAACGGCTTTTCCTCCCATTGAGGATGAATCGCTGACGGCATACAATAATCAGATCTTACTCGTTGGAGGTAGATTGAACAACAATCAGGTCAAAGACGACACCTTGCTGTGGTCAAAAAGCGACGGATTGTTCTGGACCAAAGCCGATTCACTGACCATGATTCCCAAAGTGTTGCATTACACGCCTCGATACGGTCAATCGGTGGTGACGGACAATGCTTATCGCATTTGGATTATCGGAGGTTACGATGCCTCGGGGAATGTCTTGAAAGATGTTTGGGTCGGTCGGTTAAACAGCTTAGGATTTGGATTACCGCCAATGTAACATCACTATATCAATGACTGCTCTGAGAAGAGCAGTTTTTGTTTGTGACAAAAAGGCTATTCTTTGACAAGGAAAAACTGTTTTTCACGATCCATTGATGAACCAACGACGCGGATCGACATCGTCAAAGCATGCTGGGGTTGTTTTGTGTTGCCATCACTGTGGAAACATTCAAAACAACGCACTTAAATGCTTTGCGATAGATGCAATAAGATTCATTTGACCTTAAAAAAACAATGATAAACAGATGAAGTATGCACTGACAGCTCCCACATGCATCAAAGGTACCATCGATTTGCCAGCATCCAAAAGCATCAGCAATCGGGCATTGCTGCTTTCTGTTTTAGCTGCGGGGAAAACTGACGTCACGCATGTAGCTCATTGTGATGACACGATGGTGATGGAGTATGCATTACAAAAAAGAGATCCCGTGATTGATATTGGGGCAGCCGGGACTGCCATGCGTTTTCTGACAGCCTATTTTGCCACTCAGGAAGGAAAACGGATTTTGACGGGAAGCGAACGCATGAAACAACGTCCCGTTAAAATATTGGTAGAGGCTTTAAATGCACTGGGCGCATCCATTCATTACCTCGAACAGGAAGGATTTCCTCCTTTGGAAATCAACGGAACCGCGTTGAAAGGCGGAGAACTTCATCTTCAAGGCAATGTCAGCAGTCAATATATTTCGGCCTTGTTGATGATAGCGCCAACCTTGAAGCAGGGATTGTCGCTCACATTGGAAGGTGAAATCGTGTCGAGGCCTTACATTCACATGACGTTGGAAATGATGAGGCTCTTTGGCATTGAAAGCCAATGGACCGATCATCGCATTGTTGTCAGGCCACAACCGTATCGGTTTTATCCTTTTGAAGTAGAATCGGACTGGTCGGCAGCTTCGTATTGGTATGGCATGGCTGCTTTGGCCCCCAAGACCCTGCTTCAATTGAAAGGCCTGAAAAAGGATAGTTTACAGGGAGATGCGCAATGTGCATCCATCTTCGAATCATTGGGCGTTCACACTTCTTATCATCCCGATGGCATAACAATTGAATCAACAGAACGGCCTGTTCCTTTCTTTTCCTATCATTTTATTGATCAACCCGACTTGGCTCAAACGGTCATAGTCACCTGTTGCCTTTTGGGAATTCCTTTTCACTGCGAAGGATTGCAAAGTCTGAAAATTAAAGAAACAGATCGAATGGCAGCCTTGATCAACGAATTGGCCAAATTGGGATATTCATTGAAACAACACGATCATGGGACATTGTCTTGGGATGGGAGCATGAAGTCGGCTGTTTCACCTGCGGTGATTGAAACATACAACGATCATCGCATGGCCATGTCGTTTGCCTTGACCTCCTTTCGACATCCGGTTCTTATTGCCGATCCCGAAGTAGTGAGCAAGTCTTATCCTGCGTTTTGGGACGATTTGAAACAAACGGGATTCTCCATCGAAATTGTTTAAGGAAAACCAATAACCCGATTTTTGGACAAAAAAATTCGCTTTATAATCCTTCGGGGCTTGATGAAGCAGGTTTTGAAGAGCAAATGGATTTCTGTGTTGAATGCTTTCGAGTAATCGAAGAAAATGGCAGGATACAACCATGCAAAAACATGGGGTGAATGCGGTACCGGCTCAAACGGAGCATACAAAAGGAACGGATTTTTCTGTTGCCGTAACAAAAAACAAACACTACTTTTGCAGTTTCATCTTTTTGTAGTTTGTTTTTTAAGTCACTTGGGACTCATTGCTTAGAATGTATTTTTGATTTACGTGGGAAATGCGCTTTTCGTCAAAAAAAGGAACTTGACGCATCGTGTATTGGTTCAATGAGGTCTTGACTTGGTAAACGATAAGTTGCCATCATAACTGAATGGTTTAGTCATAGGCGTTTCATTCGTCAAGGATTGAGCTAAAAAGCATTTGGCGTTGTTTGGTACTCATTTAGTTCATACACAAAGAGTTTTTTTTGAAAGCAATAATATGCTCAATTACATCTGGATTGGTTTTTTTTTGGTAGCATTTCTCGTGGCAGCAGTTCAATTTGTGGTGACGGGCGATTATGCGGTTTTTGAGCGCATCGTAAAAGCTACTTTTGACATGGCCAAATTTTCGGTGATGGATATTGCCCTGCCTTTGGCCGGAGTCATGACACTTTGGTTGGGATTGATGAACATTGGTGAACGCGCCGGAGCCATCCGGTTTGTGTCAAGGTTGGTAGCGCCTTTTTTCGAAAAACTCTTTCCCGAAATTCCCAAGGGACATCCTGCAAGCGGACAATTGGTGATGAATTTTTCAGCCAACATGTTGGGTCTTGACAATGCCGCCACCCCCATTGGACTGAAAGCCATGCAAAGTCTTCAGGAGTTGAATCCAAACAAAGAAACGGCCTCAAATGCTCAAATCATGTTTTTGGCTTTGAACACGGCCGGTTTGACGCTGTTGCCTATTTCTATCATGGCCCAACGAGCCATTCTTGGAGCTAAAAATCCGACGGACGTGTTGCTGCCCATTCTGATTGCTACCTACGCTGCCACATTAACCGCCATTTTGTACGTCGGCATTCGTCAACGGCTTAACTTGTGGAATCGAACCGTTATCGGATGGTTGGGATCGTTAACTGTCGGGATTGGAGCGCTCATGTACGGTTTTTCCCAATTGTCACCTCAACAAATGACCGTTGTTTCGAGCGTAGTCGGCAATTCCTTATTGATCGCCATCATTGCTACGTTTATGATTGGCGGGATGATCAAAAGAATCAATGTGTACGAAGCCTTCATTCAGGGCGCCAAACAAGGATTTGATACGGCATTAAAAACCATTCCCTATTTGGTGGGCATGTTGGTAGCTATCGGTGCGTTCAGGGCATCCGGCGCCATGGATTTACTGATCAATGGTATCGCATGGATTTTTCATTCCATGCATGTAAACACGGACTTTGTGGCTGCATTGCCCAACGCCTTGATGAAACCGTTAAGCGGAAGCGGCGCAAAAGCGTTGATGGTGGAAACAATGAAAACTTACGGACCTGATTCTTTCCCCGGTCATTTGTCGTGTGTCTTTCAAGGTGCTGCCGACACCACATTTTATATTGTGGCACTCTATTTCGGGTCGGTCGGTATCAACAAAACACGCTATGCCATTTCGGCAGGACTTCTTGCCGATCTCGCCGGGGCTGTCACGGCCATCATTGTTTCTTATCTCTTTTTTCGATAATGATTTGATCCCAACGTTCATGGCGGCCACTAGGCGGCTTCTTCAAGATTCAACTTTTGTAAACAACGAATGACGTGATGCACAAACATATTTTTCATGATTATAAAGATTTTGGGTCAAGGAATGACCTCGTCCGACGCGTTGAAAAATCAGGATGGTTCTTCTTTTCAATGAACTTGTGAACGTTCGGAGTAAAAAATATGAAGAGGCCACGATCTTGTTGTCGTGAGTGACAGGATCACGTTATCGAAGAGGTCACGATCGCTTGATCGAAGGTGGCAGTACAACACGACGAGTGTGGATGACGCTACAAAACAGCTTTCATCATCTTTGCCGCTGAGATGGAAAAGAATTTACGATTGCAAGCTCATTCATTGAGCGTTTTTGTTTTATTGTTTAATTCAACTTTCGCAAGTAAATAATGGTTTGATTTTTAGGTGTTATTAGATGAATTTAATTTGATAATCAGTTTCTTATAACTTTAATATTGAAGGAGAACATAATTGACTTATCCTATTGATGCTTTTTTAGTTGAAGAAGAAATAATATTGATTTTCACAAAAGATTTTTGATTAGGGATTGACCTCGTCCGGTGAGCCAAAAAACAAGTGAGTTGGCGGTTAAAAATCGTCCTTGTTTGAGCGACAAAGGAGCGAGTTTGGACGATTTGAGCCAACGAACGTCAGTTTTTTGAGCGAAAGCGGACGCAGTCTTGACTTTATCCGATAAATCGGATTGTTCCATTCGCTTACTTTTTGTGTTAAGTGGAACATCCCGCTTGCGGGGACAAAAAGTAAGTCAGGGTCACAGGGGCGGAAGCCCCTTGTAATGAACATGCGAAAGTTGAATAATTAACCATTAAAATAAGGAGAATTGATTATGCCGGTTATTTCAGTAGAAGGGTCAAAACTGACTAAAGATCAAAAACGCGAACTGATTGCATCACTCACGGAAGTAGCAAGTAATATTATGAAAATCAACAAAGAAGCTTATGTGGTGGTGATCAAAGAAAATGAAATGGATAACGTTGGCGTTGGCGGTATCATGTTGTCTGAAAAGAGAGAAAAATAACGCAATCAACTTTTAATTTACCATTATGGAACTTACACAGGAATTGAAAGACATTGTAAATCCTGCAAATACGGCGTTTTTATTGTGGGATGTTCAAAATATGTTGGTTGACAACATTTTTAACAAAGAAAGTTTTTTGACCAACAGTCGCAAAGTGCTGACGGCGGCCAGAGAGAAAAATACAGCTGTTTTCTTCTCAAAAATTGATCCGTTGCCAGAACGGTTTGAATCGCCGGTGAGAAAATATTTTGCGAAACATCGCGTTTTTCAAATAAATTTCACTCCTACGGGTCTCGATCTTGCGCTTGAACCGTTGGCAAATGAAACGGTGATTCGGAAAAATACGGCAAGCATTTTTATTGGGACTAACTTTGAACAGATGTTACGCAATGCAGGCATCTCCACCATTGTGATGGCCGGTATTGCTACCGAAATTGGGATTGAATCGAGTGCACGGGATGCTTTAAACAGAGGTTTTTTCCCTGTGATTGTGACTGATGCCGTCTCTTCATATAATCAGGCAGCTCACTTTCGTTCGTTGGAAAACATGGAGCATATGATGATCTTGTTGACTTCGGATGAATTGATTTCTCTCTGGTGAAACCGATTGTGTATGATTGTTTGATCCATGACATCAAGAAATCGATGGATTAACTTGTAATAGATAATGTTTTAAAGTTATTTTTTATGGGTGTTTCATTTCCCCAATAATGGACTTTCATATTCCGTTAAATGGTCAAAATTCATTCGAATGTGCCATGCCATCGGATAAAGATTGTTGGATCGCTCTCCAATGTTTTTAATAAATCCCAAAGGAATGTTCTTGAAAGTTACTAAATAATAGCCTTTGGGTTGGTTTTCAACATGAATGGGCTGTCGTTTTAGAAAGAGAATGGCATTTTCAAATTCAACTTCGACTGTCGGGAAGGCTTCTCGATTGAGTTGTTTTGACAAGGCTAATGCTGTGTGTGGTATGAAATCTCTTCCTTTGAAACTGCCCATTTGAATTCCTGTCAGCAAAGGATGCAAGACATTTTTTATGGCGTGGATTTTTTCTTCATGTTGTTTGTTAACGGCAAACACAAAATCATTTTCTTGCATCAGGATCCAATTGTTGTCAATTAACATTCGCTGCAATGAAAGATCTTGATGATTAGCTTGAGGTCTGTTTTTCTTGACAATTGCATTTGCTTTTTTTGTGGTCGAACGTTTTCTTAAAAGCGTGATGAAAAACCCTTCTCCTCTTGTTTTGTGAGGGAAGAACCGATATCCTTCTTCCGTTTGTGTAATACCCCATGATGGATCAATGGACAGATCTATTTTTTCTGCTCTCAATGTGTTGATGATCCATTTCACATTTTCTTCGTTTTCCTCCGTGTTGTAGGTACAAGTGCTGTAAATGAGCCATCCGTTTTCTTTCAGTGCATCCCATGCACCTGAAACGATCTCTTTTTGTCTGATGACACAATGCAAAACATTGGCTTCTGACCATTCGTGAATGGAATCAACATCTTTTCGAAACATGCCTTCACCGGAACATGGTGCATCGATCACCATTAAATCAAAGAATCCTGATGTTTGCTGAAATGCCGATGGTTGTAAATTGGTTACAGCCACGTTGGAATTTCCCCATTTTTGTATGTTTTCAGCCAGGATGTTTGCTCTTCCCCGATTCATTTCGTTGGAAACCAAAAAACTATCTGGATGTAAAGCATTTAGCAACAAAGTAGATTTCCCTCCCGGTGCTGCACACAGATCCAACGCAGTCACCGATGTTTTAATGTACTGTTTTATAATGTAATGTAAGAATTGAGAACTCGCTTCCTGAACGTAATATGTTCCTGCATGAAACAGTGGATCCATGGTAAACAAATACCGCTTTGGCAGATAATATCCTGCTTCACTCCAAACAATTTGCTCAAATGGCAAATGAATCTCCATTTTATTATTGAGCCGGATAGAAACAGGCATTTCGGCGTTTAGTGCATTTTCAAAAGCCGGCCATTCGTCTTGAACAATTTTTTTTGTGCGTTCAACAAAAAGTTGAGGTAACGATGGCAACATGAAAAAAAAGTTGGTTTTTAGCTATTCAGAAGTCAAAAAGTTTGTTCAAAAATGGTTTTTGTGCAAGCAGTATTACGGATGAGTTGAGTGCAAATTGTTTTGAATGAACATACTGAGAATGTCAATGGCTATTTCGTTGCTTCCACCTTGAGGAACTATCAAGTCGGCAAATCTTTTGGTCGGTTCAATAAATTGTTCATGCATTGGCTTTACCGTACGTTGATATCGCTCAATGATGGTTGAAACATCCCTGCCACGTTCGTTCATATCTCGTTTGATGACGCGAATCAACCGATCGTCAGCATCTGTGTCCACAAATACCTTGAGATCCATCTGTTGACGTAATTCAACGTTGGTCAAAACTAAAATGCCTTCAATGATGATCACTTCTTTAGGAAAAATGGTAATGGTTTCTTTTGATCTGGTGCAAGTTACGTACGAGTAGATTGGTTGTTGAATGGATTCACCTTGTTTCAATTTTTGAAGATGTTCAATCAACAGCGTGAATTCAATGGATTCCGGATGGTCAAAATTGATCTTTAAACGATCTTCTGGCGGAATGTGAGCGCTGTCGTAATAGTACGAATCTTGTGGCAGTAGGACCACTTCATTTAAGGGTAATCTTTCGATGATTTTACGTACTACAGTGCTTTTCCCTGATCCCGTTCCTCCTGCAATGCCAATGGTTAACATGATTATTGAATGATTTTAAAGAATGAAAATGGCTCAGATGGTCTGTTTTTGAAACAAAATTCAGTCAAAGATAATACATAATTTGTTTTGTCTTTGATTGCATGATTCAAAATGAGCGTTAAATCAACACAATAATCATTTAAGCTGCTCCTGAAGCAAAGTCAAAAAATATTTGATAAATCGGACAGAAAATTCCACTAAGGTTCAAAAGTAGTTAAAATGGTTCTGAAATGCTATTTAAATGTCGTATCTTTGTCATTTATAGATTGAATGATAAACAAAGATTGCTTTATTCACTTTTATGAGGTATTTAAAACAACAAAGGCTGATTTTACCTGAGTACGGACGAAATATTCAGCAAATGGTGGATCATGCGGTTCAAATTGCAGATCCCGTTCAAAGAGCACGTTGTGCTCAAACAATCATCAATATCATGGGAAGTCTTTTTCCATATTTGAGGGATATCAATAATTTCAAGCATAAACTTTGGGATCATCTTGCCATTATGTCTGATTTTAAGTTAGATATCCAATATCCTTATGAAGTTCTAAAAAAGGAAAATCTCTATACGCGTCCTGAACCAATCCCATATTTAAAAAAACAGTTAAAATATCCTCACTATGGCCGTATTTTGGAACAAATGATCCAAGAAGCCGTAAAATATCCTGAAGGAGAAGCCAAGCAGCAATTGTTGCAACTGATAGCTAACCACATGAAAAAAAGTTATCTAACTTGGAACAAAGAAGTGGTGGACGACAAAAAAATTTTTGAGGATTTACGAGAACTCTCAAAAGGTCAATTAAAAGATGATTTGAATTTTTTGAAATTGACCGAGTCAAAAGAAATTTTGACCAAGAACCTTAAAAGTAACGGCAAAAAAGGACAAAAATAAAAAGGATGTTTGTTTGTTTTTGATCATTCGGCGAACGTGATGCTTGAGGAAATGATGAGCCAATGAGATTTTTATGAAGTAATTCAGTAAACTATGCTGTCAATTATTAGGTTGCGGGAAACTGAATCAACGAGCAATTATTTGAAGGAGCTGATTGCTTCTCAAAGAAATGTTTTGGCTGAAGGAACGGTTGTGTTTGCAGATTTTCAAACCAAAGGGCGTGGACAATCGGGTAATTTTTGGGAGTCAGAAGACGGCAAAAACATTCTTGTAAGCATATATTTTTCTCCAAGCCATATTGACTCCAAGAATCAATTTGTTATTTCACAATTGGTTTCTTTGGCGCTTATTGACGTGTTGCAGGAAGAAATTTCGGATCTTTCCATTAAGTGGCCTAATGATATTTACTGGAAAGATAAGAAATTAGCCGGTATTTTAATTGAAAACGAGTTATTGGGTGATCGAATTCTCCACTCGATTATCGGTATTGGATTAAACGTCAATCAACTGCATTTCAGTACAGCCTGTCCAAATCCTGTTTCTCTGGCCAATATTACAGGAAAACAATATGATCGCGAGAGTTTATTGCATAGACTTCTTGAAAGACTTTATTTGTTTTATATGAAAGTGTTGCGTGATGAAATGACCAATTTGGAAGAAGATTATTTATCTCATTTATTTCGTAAAGAAGGGTTTCATCTTTTTGAACGTCATGACGAACAGTTTTTAGCTCGCATTGTAAATGTTCAATCAAACGGACAGTTGGTTCTGCAAACGCAAAAAGGGCAATTGATAAAATGTGCTTTTAAAGAAATACGCTTCGTAATATAATGTTATTCCAGAATCATTTCCTTGATTGTTACCATTGCTTTTAATGTGCTCACGCTGTTTTTTTGTTAATCAGAAAAATGAGAGGAACTGTTTCTTTCTCTTTTATCCCCTCCGATCAAGCATTGACATTTTCCTGCAATTTGAAAGCTTGAATTTTAGGCACAAAAAAATAAGAGAGATTCATTGAGAACCTCTCTTACATATCGTTCGTTACGAAATGGAAAATGATCTTTTATTGATAGATTGTTTCCGTTATTTGAGCTGTTGCTTTCAGTGTTGAAACTCGGTTCTTTGGATCAATTTGGAAAATTTGTGGTACTGTTCCGTGACCAACGGCCGTAATTCTGGAAGGATCAATTCCATATTTTTTCACCAGTTCTGTTGCAATGTTTTGAGCTCTATGTTCACTGAGTTGCATGTTTCTAGCTTTTCCTCCCGTATCTTTGTCGGCATAACCATCGATTTGCAAATGCGCATTGGGATATTGTTTCAAGAAATTGGCCGCTTCTTCAATGGTTTGTTGTTGATTATAGTCCGTGATCTTGGAAATTCCAATTGGGAAAAAGACATTTTTGTTGAATTCTTTAGTAACCATTTTCGTTATGGCAGTCGGTTTTTCCTTAATGATCACTGTGTCGTGTTTGATGACTTCTTTAATTTGAACAATCGGCTGAGCCGCAGTTGCAACGGCTTTTGAGTTTTGTTTTCCTTCGTAGTGCTTGAAATGATAGGTAAATCCTATTTGAAACGATGTGAAATCATCAAACGGGAAACCGTAATCAATGTTGTTCATTTTGTCGGATGTCAGGTTGGTGGCTAAATCCACGTTGATGTCAAATTGTTTTGTTACATGAAAATTTCCTTGAAAGCCGGTTCTTAAAAGAGGCGTTACCAAAGATGAGGGGAAAGGAGTGTAGTCACCCTTTGTTCTGTAGCCCAATCCAACACCTGCAAACCATTGAACATCAAATACGCGATTTGGATTATATCCGCCCCACCAATTATTCAGATTCACCATGAAATCAGCTGTCAGATTTGTTCCCCAAGTGATGTATTTCACTTTGTTCCAATTGGTCCACTGATATCGAGCCCATCCAAATTGTCCTCTTAAGCCAATGACCGGATTGAATTCGTATCCTAAGGCTATGTTTGAAAGCGGACTGCCATTGTTTACCATGGCTGTCTTAAATGGCTCACTGCTTTCGCCAAAAAACAAATTAGCGCCTGTGTACAATCCTAAATACCAGTTTGGTTGAAACTTTTCAGTATTTGTTTTGGTGGTCGTTTGTGCATTGACAATGAGCATGCTTGTCAATGCAAGTGTTAAAAGTAGTAATTTTTTTTTCATTGTGCATTTAATTTAGTTGTTGAGGAAAATGTAATTTTATTTAAATTTAAAAATTTAAGTTTATCTTATTGTTTCCGTTTTTTTTGAATTATAAGGATTGTTGAAATGCTTATTACTTTTTATGGTTGTAAGATTCTTTTGAAAGATTGTTTTTTAATTTGTTTTTAATGATAAGATGATAAGTAAATTAAAATTATGAGCAAAGATAAAACAAAGAAAATCTTTTTCAAAAAAAATAATGATAATAAAAGTTAAATATTTTGACGTGTTAAATTGTTCTTTTGTGCTTAATATGGGTTTGCTTAAATGATGAGAAAAACAATTTGTTTATTAGCGTTATTGCCTTATGAATTGAAGTTGATTATTTTGTTGGTTTTTTCGTTGATTATTAAAGGTCACATGGAACTCGCATTTAATCATTCTTTTGTTTGTCAAAGTTGAATTTTGTTGCACAGTCGTTTCATTCATGAACGTCTTCAGCCCATAGAGTCCATTCGGCGTCGCTGGGCATTCTCCAGTCACCGCGGGGTGAAAGATTGATGGTACCGACTTTTGGTCCGTCGGGCATGCATGATCGTTTGAATTGTTGAGAAAAAAATCGCTTGATGAAAAATTTTAACCATTTTCGAATGGTTTCTTTATTGTACATGTCGGAAAAAGTTTGATTGGCTAAGAATAAGATTTTTGAAGGTTTGAATCCATAACGAATCATGTAATATAGGAAAAAGTCGTGTAGAATATAAGGACCAATAATTTCTTCCGTTTTTTGAGCAATTTCACCGTCATGATTTTTTGGCAATAATTCAGGACTTACGGGAGTAGCTAAAATGTCTTTTAACACGGCAGCGGTTTTTGTGTCCATCTGAAAATCAGCAATCCATTCAACTAAATAACGAACAAGCGTTTTCGGAATGCCTGAATTGATGCCATACATGGAGATGTGATCGCCGTTGTAAGTGCACCAACCCATGGCAAGTTCCGATAAATCGCCTGTCCCGATGACCAGCCCGTTTTCTTTATTGGCAATGTCCATTAAGATTTGAGTCCGTTCTCTGGCTTGTGTGTTTTCATAAGTAATGTCATGTTGCTGAGCATTGTGTTGAATGTCGTTGAAATGTTGCAAACAGGCTTTTGTAATGTCAATCTGAAGCATGTCACACTCCAAAGAAGTCATTAGTTGAATCGCATTGCGTAATGTTCGATCCGAAGTTCCAAAGCCCGGCATTGTTACTCCGATGATGTTTTTTCTTGGGATGGAAAGTTTGTCAAAAGTTAGAACGGTGACCAACAATGCCAATGTCGAGTCCAATCCTCCCGAGATACCAATAACGGCTTTTTTTAGGTTTGTTTGATGGATTCGTTGAGCCAAACCGGATGTTTGTATGGCTAAAATTTCTTTACATCGATCGTTCAAAAATAAACCTTCGGGAACAAATGGCGTTTTGCTGTATTTTCGGGACAAGTACAAAGGTTTTGAAGAGACGGTTTGACAGTTGATCAATCGATAGGGGGGCAATTTTCCAGTCAAATGAAATCCTTCCTGCGTAAAGCTTGAATTCATTTGTCGTTCATTCTTGACGAGATCCAGATCGATTTCCGATACAATGAGTTGAGCCTCCATTGAGAAACGGTCTGATTCGGCAATCAACTTTCCGTTTTCGGCAATAAAGCTCTTGCCTGCAAATACAAGATCCTGCGATGACTCTCCAAAACCGGCACTGACGTACACGTAGCCGGTCATGCACCGGGCAGATTGATTCAGTATGAGGGATTTCAAATACTCATTTTTACCCACAATTTCGTTGCTGGCTGAAAGATTGAAAATGAGATGTGCACCCGAAAGAGCATGCAAAGAACTTGGTGGAACTGGGACCCATAGATCTTCGCACAATTCGACACTGAAACGAAACGCGGAGTTCCCAATTAAATGATTGATTCCGAATGCAACTTCTTGATGGGCTATTGTAAGGGTTTCATCTAAAGCATCAACGGAAGAGGCAAACCATCTTTTTTCGTAAAATTCATGATAGTTTGGAATGTGTGTTTTGGGAATAACCGATAAGATTTTGCCATGTTGAATGACAACAGCGCAATTAAACAATCGATCACGATGTCTTACCGGCATGCCTACAATGGCCATGATGGATAAATCACTTGTTTTTTTTAAAATGTAAACAAGAGCTTGTTCAGCTTCTTCTATTAAAGTTTGTTGATGAAACAAATCGCCACAGGTATAAGCCGTGATGCTTAATTCGGGGAAAGCAATGATGTGGACATCTTCTAAATATGCCTGTCGGATTAACGTTTCAATTTGAAGGGCGTTGGCATGGCAGTTGGCTACTTCCACGATGGGAATGCCGGTTGCTATTTTGATAAATCCTTGTTGCATCGATCCATTGTTTTGATTTTGCTACAAACTTACACTTTTTTTCGATAAGTTCGTTTGATCCATACAAATTGAATCGCTCTTTGAATGTTACAACAAATTGATTTTTGAAAGTTTTTCTTTTTGTGTATTCAAAATGTTAATCACCAAATAGATAGGCAATGGAAACACCTGAGTTGGTTGTTTGGTTGATAGCTTCTCCTTTCGTGTTTTGTAAAGTGGTGATGGCAGGGTTGATGGCGATGTGTCTTTTTTGATTCAAGGCAATGTCGATCAATCCATGTCCGTGGTTGGTTTTATTTGATGTCATTCCGGCATCAAGAATGCTCCAAAGATAGGATAAACCGGCAGTAAGAAATCCGACGGTTGATAAGGCGGTTTGATGATTGGCCAATGCGGTTGCACCTACCGCAATGCCGCCAAATGTCGCTCCCATAAATGCTATGGCTTTGGTTGTTTGTCCATTATATAATTGTCCTACTCCGGGTAAAAACATGGATAATGTGGATGAAAGTTGCGGATCTTTTCGCTCTGATTGATACATGGCGTTCATGTTCATTTCCAATGTCGGGAACCGTCGTCCGGGTATGGCAATGTTTATTTGGGAGATGTTGGCATTGAAAGGGACTTCGATCCCAATGGCCGGAAGCGGATTTTCCAACGGAGTTGGCATTAAGGCTTGATCCTTGTTTTTTTGATTTTCCGTTGGCGTGGGTTGCAATATAACGCGCTGTTTAGCTCCTTCCTTCAAATTGGATAAGTTGTTCATGGGAGCAACATTTTGTGCAACGGCTTCGATGCTTGAAATCGAAACAAACAATAGGATGGAAAGAAAGGTTTTCATTTGCTTATGGGTTTTATGTAGTTGATCAATGGCTTTCGTTTGAAAATGGCTAAAGGTTGCGTTTAGTGAGCTAAAAATGTTTCCCTTGCTTTTCTGTTCTTCTTTTTGATGAATTTTCGTTGTATTTGTGTCAATCCTTCAGATGGCAATTCGTTTTAACCTCGTTTTTTTTATTGAATAAATTTAGTTTCATTATCGAAGGGTATCTCCCATTTTTGTTGAATTTTGATATGGAAAAGGCAAAATAAGTTGAATTCAAATATTTGTTTATTAGATATTTATCGAAGTTGCTTCGTTTTTTTGTAGTGGAATGGCATTTTCCAAAAGGGTTTCGGCTCATTTTGGCGTTTATTTTATTCTTGGTTGATTGGTTTTGTTTTGATTTGTTGAAAAAAAAAGAGCTCCGTGTAAGGAACTCTCTTGATGGTGAAGATGTGAAAAAGTATCTACAAGATTTTTATTTTGCGATTCGTTTTCCGTTTACGTCAAAAGCAACTTCTTTTTTTACTTTACCTTTATTGATGTCCATTTCATAGACCATGCCGTGTTCAGTTTCGGAAATTTCAGCTTGAGTGATTGAAAATCCGGGACATTCTTTTTCGAATGCTGCTTTGACGGATGAGGGAATTTCATTCAAGGAAATTCGATGTTCAGTTTCCAACCAACCGCCTTCATTGTTGAAATTGGCGGAATAGGGTTTTCCGTTTAAGGTGAATTCGGCTTCCCATTCTTTGGCATTTTCGCGACTCCATTTTACGTTTGTCGCTTGTTTGAATTTTTGTTCAAATCCTGCTTTGACTTTTACGGGTACCGATTTACTTTGACCAAATGCACTCAAGGAAATGAACATGATGACTCCAAAAATAAACGTTTGTTTTTTCATAATGATGATTTTTTATTTGTTAGTTCAACAAAGTTGAGGAATAAATTTCAAGAGATTCTAAAGTTACAATGGGATGTAAAAAAATTGCATTTTTTTTTGTGCCCCCCTTTGAATACGATATCATCAAGCGTAAGTTTGCAAACCGAAATTAATTAACATAAATAATTTCCAAATAATTTGCAAAATCAACTTATTCACTCGTATCTTTGCAACGTTTTCATGGTATTAGATTTAAGGTTAATAAATTGATTGTGGTTGTCGGGAGACAACCCTTTCTTTTTTTTAAATCCCTTCGGTGTAATAATGAGTCATGGACAAAGGATAAGTATATCCTGTCAATAGAGTTTAATCATATTCAAAAAATCGCAAAAAAGTTGGATATTGTATCCAAAAAGTTATATCTTTGCACTGTGTTTTCATGGTATTAGATTTTAAGGTTAATAAATTGATTGTGGTTGTCGGGAGACAACCCTTTCTTTTTTTAAAGCTTTTATTGTCGGTGGAATTTCAAATCAGAGCACGGAGGG
>JBMFIQ010000002.1:0-103673 GCA_049976245.1 Microbacter sp.
TTCAACTAAAAATATATCAATATGATATGTCAATTATTTTTCTCTTTCAATGTCAAAGTTATAAAAGGGTAATTATCAAATATATTTAATTTAATCATACCTAAAAATCAAATCATTATTTGCTTGCGAAAGTTGAATTATTTATTGTTTATTCTTTATTCTTATGATGTTATGTATGATCGTTTCGTTTCGTCAAAGAGCATGATTTCAAGCAACATCGGAGCAATAGAATCATCCTTGGATCAGGTGCGTGATTCCTTGAACGGCAATTTGGAGGCCTACACAAAAAATCAGAAAGGCACTCAAACGATTGACGATTTTTTCGCTGTGTGATCCCATGTAATTGATCAGGCGATTGGCATTGACATAAAAGAAAAATATCAGAATGCAAATGCCGACAATGGACAGCAGCAGGGCACCAAGATTAACAAGATAAAGCGGCCATGATTTGGCCTCACTGTTTGCGCTCAAGGTGAACAATACGGCAATGGTACCTGCTCCGGTGGTCATTGGGAACGTAATGGGATAGAACAATTTATCCTGAAGATTGTCAATGTTGGATTGAGGAGGTGCATCCGGTTGTTTCTCCTGATTTTTTGGAGTATCGGACGACAAGAATTCCCAGCCGATTTTGCAAATCATGATTCCTCCCGCAATTTGAATAATCGGAACAGTTAACCCAAAAAGTTCAAGAATCCAATGCCCTGCAATGAGTGTTACGGCGCTAATGCTAAAGGCATAAAACACAATGCGTTTGGTAACTTTACGTCTTTCCTTGACGGTTAAGTTTGAAAAATAGGGATTGAGGATGAACGCTGTGCCGATGGGGTTGACGACAGGGAAAAGCGCGATAAATCCGATAAACACTAAGTGTAAAAAAGAATACAAATGAATGGTTGTCATAGATCTTTGCTGATTTAATTGATTAGGCCTTGTATGGAGTGTTCTGCTTGTTGACACCATTTTATTTTGAAGTTAACACAAAGTTAATCTTTTTTTTTATTTTTCCAATGATATGGATGATAAAATTTAATGAGTACATTTGTAGCTTGTCATTTCAAGCCGAACGTTTGTTGGAATGTGTCAACAGTTCGAATCTATGTTCATAGGTTTATTCATCGTTTTTTAGCCAATCATTTATGATTAGAACCATTGCTTTCTTATCGGATCATATTGTCATGGAACATTTAGTTCACAACTGGCTGCTGATAATGTTTATAGCAGCGGCGATTTGTTTCTTTTTAGGAGAAATCACACATAATTTCAGTCAGGTCGATAAGGTGTGGAGTTTGATGCCTGTCATTTATGCCTGGGTCACCGTTTTGACTTTCCCAACGTCTGTTCGTTTATGGGTGATGACGGCTTTGGTAACGATTTGGGGTGTTCGGTTGACTTACAATTTTAATCGCAAAGGCGGGTATCATTTTTTGCCGTGGAAAGGAGAAGAGGATTATCGATGGGCGGTTGTTCGACAAAATCCTTTGCTGAAACGAAAGTGGGCGCTTTCGCTCTTTAATTTGTTCTTTATTTCGTTGTATCAGCACATGTTGATTCTGTTGTTTTCGTCACCTTTGCTGGTTGCTGCAAGGTATGTTGGTAAGTCCATGTCGTGTTTGGATGTGGTGGCGGCATTGCTCATGTTTTCGTTCATCGTGATTGAAACGTTAGCCGATCAGCAACAACATGTTTTTCAACGTTTAAAAAGAAATCCTACAAGTTCGGACGGAACTTATTCCTTTTCGTTACAAAAAGGTTTTCTGGTTGAAGGGTTGTGGCGATATGCACGCCATCCAAATTTTGCCGCTGAACAAGCCATTTGGATATCTTTCTATTTGTTCAGCGTGGCTGCTTCGGGGAAATGGCTCAATTTGACAGCGTTGGGTTTTGTTTTGCTCATTTTGTTATTTCAGGCAAGTTCCGCTTTGACCGAAAAGATAAGTCGTTCGAAATATCTTGATTATACAGCTTATCAACAACAAGTTCCACGATTTATTCCTCGAATTTTTTTTCGTTAATCATCCTCATTCAAGATTAAAGAGAGTTTCTAACTTTTAATTCCATGGGCAACAAACAGCCATAAATAAAATCGTTGATAGGCGTAGGGACATTCAATTTCTTACCCAGACGGACAATGGTTCCATTTTGATATTCCAACTCTGAAGGTTTGCCTTCCCAAATATCGCGAGCCATGGAAGCGTTTGATTCAGCGGGAAGTGCATCGGTAATGGCAACAATTTTTTGAACAAAATCGTCAGGCAAATTGATTTGTGCCGCTTTGGCCACGTCAACGATTTCGTGGTAGAGTTGAATCATGATGGATCTTGTTTCGGGAATGGATCGCATGGCTCCGTAGTTGGATCGTGTGAGCGCCAATAAACCGCTGACGCAAATCGACGTAAATTTTTTCCAACGTTCTGCCTGAATGTCTTTGGCGTGATAGGATTCTATGCCTGCTTGGTCAAAAAGTTGCTTCAACGTTTCAGTTGCTTTCGTGGATGTGTTGTCTAATTCACCGAACGTGATCGTAGGATTAACGCCAACATGTTCAATGATGCCAGGTGCTTTGATTTTGCTTATAATACGACACAATCCGCCAAGCACATGATGATGGGGCATGATTTCCAAAAGTTCTTCTGACGAAAGAATGCCGTTTTCAAGTGGTAAAATGAAAGTGTCGGGATCAATGATGTTTTTCAACTGTTGTGCCACTTCTTTTACCTGCCATGCTTTGGTAGCCATGATGATGAAGGTTGATCCACGAAGGGCTTCTAATTGATCGGTTGCATTGACGGGATGAATGGCAAAATCACCTTTGATGCTTTTGATTTGCAATCCGTTTTCGAGCATGGCTTGCAGATGTTTTCCGCGGGCAATAAATATGACTTCGTTACCTGCCTTAGCCAGCTTGGCGCCAAAATAGCCGCCGACACCGCCTGTTCCAATAATTCCTATTCTCATAATTAAATCATTGATGATGAAGATGATGATTAAATGTTAGCATCCATTTGTTTTGTTTTTTATCGAGATGGATGGAAATGGTTCTGAAAAATGGTATTGTTGAATGTCCAATTATAGTTGACAAATGTAGTACGCTTTCCTTTATTTTCTCCGGAATTAGCATCCATTTTAAAGTTAGAGGTCGAGAATGGATTGCCTTGCGACATGACCTCTTTATCTTGCCTTGCAAAATTTTGTTGCAGAAACGATGTTGTTTTTGGTGATATCGAAAATGTAATGATTTGATTTTTAAAACTTCATTGTGTTATTTGATCAACCAAACAAGCGCCAAACTATTCTTCGTCGAAGATTTGTAATGGATCGTTCATGATGCCTTGTTTGATGTAAATCGGGTGAATCTCTTTTTTAATTTTTGAAAGGTTTTTGGCAAAGAAAACGGCTCCGATGACGCATGTGATGCCTCCAACGAATAATGTATGCGGAGCTCCGATCCATTGAGCCAAAGAGCCTGCCAAAAGACTGCCAAAGGGAGCCGTGCCCATTAGGGCCATGGTGTAAAAACTCATCACGCGTCCCCGTTTGTCGTCATCAACAATGGTTTGAATGATACTGTTGCTCGAAGCCATTTGCATCATCATGCCCAACCCGTTGAATATCAGTAGAAAAATGGATAGCGGTAGGTATCGAGACATTGAAAATGCAATGAGTCCAATGCCAAAAAGCGAAGAAGCCATTGGGATAAGTTTTTCCAAACCAACCACCGACTTGCGCGAAGCCAAATAAAGAGCGCCCGACAAAGCGCCCAATCCGGTTGCCGCCATCATAAAGCCAAATGTGTGAGCATTACCGTGTAAAATGCCTTTGGCGAAGACGGGCATAAGCACTGTGTAGGGCATACCCATTAAACTGATGAGCGCCAGCAGTAAAATCACCGATTTGATGGGTAAAAATCCAAAGGTGTAGGCGAATCCCTCTTTAAACTGTTTGACGAATTGTTGTCGTACCGATTTTGTGGTTTTTGGCTTTAGTCTCATGCGCAGCAGTGAAAAGATGACAACTAAGTAACTCAGCCCATTGATTAAAAAACAAGCGCCTTCACCAGTGGAAGCTAACAGAATCCCGGCTATGGAAGGACCAATCAGTCGTGCTCCGTTCACCATCGTTGAATTCAATGCAATGGCATTGCCCAGATCATCTTTCTTGTCTAACATTTCCAGCATGAATGACTGTCGCGCAGGACCGTCAAACGCACTAATGCAGCCTAAAAGAATGCTTAAAATCACAATCATCCACACTTGAATGATGCCAAGAAAGATCAATACGGCAATGGCTATGGCTTGAGCCATGGCGAGCGCTTGCGTGTAAAGCAACAGACGACGTCGATTCCAACGGTCAGTGAGAACGCCTGCAAAAGGGCCTAATAAAAACACGGGAATCTGTCCGGTAAATCCAATCAATCCCAACAGAAACACGGAGTGGGTTAAATCGTACACCAACCAAGGCATGGCAATGCGTTGAATCCAAGTGCCAATGAGCGAGACACTTTGACCCATGAAATAAAGTCGAAAATTGTAGCTTTCGAGCGACCGAAACATGCCTTTGAACGCTGGTGTTCCTTTCATGCGTTGATCATTTGTGGGTTCAAGTCAAATGACAAATTTCCTTTTCGATAGCGGAACTTGTTTCATGCCAAATTGATTGTTTCGATGGAAATTTTATGATTCGTTGTTCGTGAACCATCAACGATGGGAAATTAAATGGGAAAAGGATTTGGATCAACGGCCAAAAGGAATTTTTTGTGCCGGAAAGAAATTATGCGAATGAATCTCCCGTTCACACGGCATTTTGATGGGTTATCATACCATGAGAACAGGAGTTTTTGGATTGCATTAAACGTCGATATTGGCATATGTGGCGTTTTGTTCAATGAATTCACGACGCGGCCCAACATCATCGCCCATGAGCATGGAAAAGATTCGATCGGCTTCAACGGCATTTTCGATGGTCACTTGGCGGAGGGTGCGTTTTTCGGGATTCATGGTGGTTTCCCAAAGTTGTTCGGGATTCATTTCACCCAATCCTTTGTATCGTTGAATGTGCACGGCATTTTCGTTGCCTTCGGCATATTTTTCGATGAAAGCGAGTCGTTGATTTTCGTTCCAGCAATATTCCTCTATTTTCCCTTTCTTGCAAAGGTACAAAGGAGGCGTAGCGATGTAGAGATGCCCGTTTTCAATTAGTTCTTTCATGTGTCGGAAGAAGAACGTCATGATCAGCGTATCAATGTGACTTCCATCCACGTCGGCATCAGTCATGATGATGATTTTATGGTATCGGAGCTTTGAAATATTCAATTGCATGTTGTCGTCTTCGGTACCGATGGTAACTCCCAAAGCCGTGTAGATGTTTCGAATTTCTTCGCTTTCGAGCACTTTGTGATACATGGCTTTTTCAACGTTAAGGATTTTACCACGTAAAGGCAAAATGGCTTGAAAGAGGCGGTTTCGTCCTTGTTTGGCAGATCCTCCGGCCGAATCGCCTTCCACGAGGAAGATTTCGCATTGTTGAGGATCTTTTTCGGAACAGTCGGCCAGTTTGCCGGGAAGTCCTCCGCCTGAAAGAGGAGATTTTCTTTGAACCATTTCACGGGCTTTGCGTGCAGCGTTGCGAGCCGTGGCGGCTAACACTACTTTTTCGATGATGGTTTTGGCTTGCTTGGGATTTTCTTCCAAATAATTGCCTAAAGCTTCACCAACAGCTTGATCAACGATGCCCATTACTTCGTTGTTGCCTAGCTTGGTTTTGGTCTGGCCTTCAAACTGCGGCTCAGCAACTTTGACCGAAATCACGGCGGTCAAACCTTCCCGAAAGTCATCGCCGCTGATGTCCACTTTTACTTTTTCAAGAATTTTGTTTTCATCAGCGTATTTTTTTAAGGTGCGGGTTAAACCACGACGAAAACCGGCCACGTGAGTTCCGCCTTCAATGGTATGAATGTTGTTGACATAGGAATAGACATTTTCGATGTATGACGTATTGTAAGTCATGGCTATTTCAACGGGCGTTCCAAACTTATCGGTGGAGATGTGGATGATGTTTTCAATCAGTTGTTCTCGTCCGGTATCCACAAAGTGAACAAATTCTTCGAGTCCTTTGTCGGAAAAGAATGTTTCCGACTTTGGCAAGCCTTCGCTGTTTTTGGAGCGCAAATCAGTCAGCGTGATAGTGATTCCAGCATTCAGGTAAGCCAATTCACGCATTCGTCCGGCCAGAATATCGTAATGATAGGTGATATCCGAAAAGATTTCCTGATCAGGATGAAATTTAATAAGGGTTCCTGTTGAAGTGGAAGTTCCTGTTTCTTTGACGGGAAAGAGGGGATGTCCTTTTTCATAATTTTGCTCGTAGGTTTTTCCGTCACGATAGACTTCAACGTGCAAAAAATCGGAAAGTGCATTCACACACGATACGCCAACGCCGTGAAGTCCGCCTGAAACTTTGTAACTGCCTTTGTCAAATTTACCGCCGGCATGAAGGATGGTCAGGACAACTTCCAGCGCCGATCTTCCTTCTTTTTCGTGCAGATCGACAGGAATGCCTCGACCGTTGTCTTTGACACTGATGGCATTGTCTTCGTGAATGACGATGTCGATGCGATTGCAAAAACCTGCCATAGCTTCGTCAATGGAGTTATCAACCACTTCGTAAACCAAATGATGCAGTCCTTTGATGCCTGTATCGCCAATATACATGGATGGGCGTTTACGAACGGCTTCCAAGCCTTCAAGAACTTGAATGCTGCTTGCTCCGTATGCGTTGCTGTCAATGATCTTTTGTTGTTCTTCGCTTAAAAATGCTTCTTCGCTCATGATGTCTGTATGATTTCGTTTTGATTCATTCTAATCTACAAATTTACGCATTTTATTTGATATAAGCATCAATTTTCTGACCCTTGAAAGGTTGATGCAGGATAAAAAACAGCTTTTCCAAAGCCATAAAAACAACATAATTGCCTCATGAAGGGGCAATCATCAATTGATATGGTTAGGACATGGTCGGGACGAATGCGTTGGTGTTGATGTTTAGTTGGTGGCTTTTAACGCCAAAGCATAAAGCTTGATTTGTTTGATCATCGCCAGCAGCCCATTGGCACGAGTGGGCGACAAGTGTTCCTTTAAGCCAATTTGATCGATAAAATAGAGATCTGCATTGAGGATTTCGTCGGGAGTTCGATCGGAGAGAACATCGAGGAGCAATGAGACAATGCCTTTCACAATGACGGCATCACTTTCGCCCACAAAATGGATTTTGCCGTCTTGATATTTGGCATCAAGCCAGACACGGCTTTGACAACCTTCAATCAGGTTTTGATTGATTTTGCTTTTTGGATCGATGGGAGGAAGTTGATTGCCTAATTCAATGATGTAAGCGTATTTATCCATCCAATCGGTCAATTCGTTGAATGTGTCAATGATTTGATCCTGCTTTTCGTTAATGGTCATATCTCTTGATTTTTTGATTTAGAACATTTTGACGATTCGTTCAATGGCTGCAATGAATTGATCCACTTCTTCGCGGGTGTTGTAAAATGCAAAGGAAGCACGCACCGTTCCGTCAATTCCAAGATTGGTCATCAAAGGCATGGCGCAATGGTGCCCCGTTCTGACGGCAATGCCCAACTTATCGAGAAGGGTTCCCATGTCGAAAGGATGAATGTTATTGACAAGGAATGAGATGACGCTGCTTTTATGTTGAGCAGTGCCGTAAATGTGCATTCCCGGGATGTTGTTCATTCTTTCTGTAGCGTAATACAACAATTCGGTTTCCCATCCGGCCATATTTTCAATGCCCACATTGTTTAAATATTGAATGGCAGCTTCGAGGGCTACCGAGCCAACATAATCGGGCGTGCCGGCTTCGAACTTGAAAGGCAGATCGGCAAAGACGGTTTTTTCAAAAGAGACATGGGCAATCATTTCACCGCCTCCGTGATACGGCGGAAGTTTATCTAACCATTTTTCTTTCCCGTAGAGGACGCCAATACCGTTAGGGCCATACATTTTATGCCCCGAAAAAACGTAAAAATCGACGTCAAGCGCTTGTACATCGACCGATGTATGAGCAACAGCCTGAGCTCCGTCAATCAAAACGGGAATGTTTCGATGATGCGCTTTGTCGATGATGTCGCGAATGGGATTAATGGTTCCCAAGACGTTGGAAATGTGAGCAACGGCCACGAGTTTGGTCTTTTCCGAAAGCAAAGCTTCAAAGGCAGACATGTTGAGTTCGCCTTGTTCATTGAGGGGAATGATTTTGAGTTTGATGCCTTTTCGATCGCGTAACATTTGCCAGGGAACAATGTTGGCGTGATGTTCCATGGTGCTGATGATAATTTCGTCATCTTCACCGCAAAACGTTTCACCGTAAGTGGTGGCCAACAAATTGATGGCTTCGGTGGTTCCGCGCGTGAAAACGATTTCGTTTGAGGAGGCTGCATTGATAAATGCTTTGACGCTGTTTCTTGCATGTTCGTGCGCTTCGGTGGCACGTTGACTTAAGTAATGAACGCCTCGATGAATGTTGGCATTTTGTTCGTAATAGACTTTTTCAATGGCTTCCACCACGCTTCGTGGTTTCTGGGTGGTGGCTGCGTTGTCAAAATAGATTAACGGACGGTCATATACGGTTCGTGAAAGGATGGGAAAATCATTTCGAATGGCTGTAATATCAAAATTTTGTGTCATGGTGTGATTGTTTAGTGTTACAAAGGTAGCAAGAAATCGACAAAATGGTTCATCGCCTTATTCGTGTCACACAGAAAGGGGCGCATTGATTTGTCATTCAAAGGCATGACGACTGCCGAATGGTTTTTTTGTGCCATCCAAGAAGCATGGACGAATTGTTCATGGTCACAGGCAGCATTTTTATTGTGTTAAAAGTGAGGGAAACGATATCATTTCCCATTTTGAGAATTATATTTGTGCCAACAAATGAGTTTAACTCACGAAGAAGCTCTTTTTGTTCGGCTTTTGTGCTGAACGTGAAGGGTTGATTCTCCAAGGCGGTATAGCCAAATGTCAGTAAGCAAAGATGAACTGACTTATCAAAAAAAGCACTCATGAAAAACAGGCATTGAAGCCCCGCTGCATTCAATGCCTTCCATGAGTGAATTTTTTTTTGTCGTTTCTTGCGTTTTGACTTAGTGAAGCAGCAAAAACAAGCGTCTCAAATGTGGTGTAAGCATTGCATTGCAGAAGGGTGAGACCAAAAGCGTGCAAAAGGGGTTGAATAGGCTTTTACCAAGTAGCGTTTTTGGTTGAGGATGTTCGGTTGAGTCACAACGATATTTGTTGTTCAATCCACGAAATAATTTCTATTTCGCTCTCGGGATGAAACCATTGGATCTCAGGGTCGCGATTAAACCATGAAAGCTGTTTTTTGGCATAGTTGCGTGAGTGTTGTTTGATTTTGTCCACCGCTTCCTGCCGAGAACATTTTCCTTCGAAATAAGCAAAGAGTTCTTTGTATCCTACCGTGTTTAAGGCATTCAGATGTTTGTACGGGAGGAGCGATCGGGCTTCCTCTTCCAATCCCAGTTGCATCATTTCGTCCACGCGTTGATCGATGCGTGCATAAAGTTCTGTGCGAGGCCTGTTCAACCCAACTTTTATGATGCGAAACGGTCGTTGTTTTGCTGTTTTGGTGCGCAACATCGAATAAGGTTTGCCCGTGAGCAATGAAATTTCAATGGCATGCATGATGCGTTGCGGATTCATCAGATCCACCTGTCGGTAATAGTCTATGTCAATATTTTTGAGCCAAAGTCGAATGGACTCCAACCCTTCAGTGCGATATTTTTCCTGAACCAAGCGACGAATTTCGTTTGGAACGGAAGGCAAATCGTCAATGCCGGAACATACTGCATCGATATATAACATGGATCCTCCAACCATCAAAACAACATCGTTTTCGTGAAACAGATCGGTCAACAAACGGATGACATCGAGCTCAAAACGGCCTGCATTGTACGATTCAAAAATGGAATGGGTGCCTACAAAATAATGAGGTATGCCGGCTAATGCTTCGAGCGTTGGAGCAGCCGTACCGATAGGTATTTCACGGTAGCATTGACGTGAGTCGGACGAAATGACGGCGGTATGAAACATGGAAGCCAAACGAAGGCTTAACGCCGTTTTCCCAACTCCGGTTGGGCCAAGCAGAACAAGAAGGGTTTTTTCCAAAATTGCAATTCATTAATCCATAGAGGCATCAAAAGCATGCGAATGATGCAAAAATAGTGACAAAGCGTGTTGGAATCGGAATGCTTCGGATAGTTTAAATATATTTAACAGAACGAGATTAAACGAATTCAATTTGCATGTGTCAAATTAGTGAATGATTTGAAACACATCAGGTTTTAGCAGGAGGTGAACAAATCAGATAAAGTTTAATTTAAAAATGGTTTTATTATGAAGACAAAAAAAGTTTTGGCGTTCACGCTTCTTTTTTCAGCGTTGAGCATGGTTGTGATGTTTGCACAAGGTCCGCGTCCTCAATTTACTCCTGAACAACGGGCAAAAAACATGACGGAGCAAATGAAAAAGCAATTAAACTTGACAGACGAACAGGCTTCAAAATTGGAAGCTGTCAATCTTAAATTTGTTCAAGATCAAATGAAAGCACGCGAAACGTCCAAGGATGTTCGTGCCGACATGAGAGCATGTTATGAAAAGCACAATGCTGCTTTGAAAGAAATTTTGACTCCGGAACAATTCAAGACATGGCAAGAATCAAGACGTGCCATGATGAATCGGATGCGTCCGAACGAAGGTCAAAATGGTCAGCCCATGTCTGAACAGTAAGGATTAAAACGTTTGCAACTTGTAGTAAAAGGGAATTGTGTCTTAAGGATACAGTTCCTTTTTTTTGGTTTGAGGAAGGAGAAAAATGTATTCAAAAACAGCGTGGATTCAAAAAGTCATCCACGCTGTTTTCGTTTTAAGGAGAGATTAAATGCCTAAAGATTTCTTGACTGCTTCAATTTTTTGTTCGGCAGCCCGATTCACCTCGTCGAACTCTTCGCGTCGATGCAGCGGATGTTTCACTTCGATGTAGAATTTAATTTTAGGTTCGGTGCCTGAGGGACGAACCGATATTTTGGTGTGATCGGCAGTGAAAAATTGCAAAACATTGGACGGTTCGGGCATATCAAGCACGGTTTCGGCACCTGAAACCAGATCTTTCATGCGTAAAGTCTTAAAATCTTTGATGGCAACAACTTTGGAGCCTGCAATTTCGACGGGAGGATTTATGCGGAAATTAGTCATCATTTGTTGAATTTCATCAGCTCCCGTTTTGCCTTTACGAACAATGGAAATGCCTTTTTCTTTGCTGTAACCATATTCGAGGTATATGTCCTGAATGATTTGATAGATGGATTTATGCTGATCTTTAGCCCATGCAGCTATTTCGGCCATGAGGGAACAGGAAGAGACGGCGTCTTTGTCGCGGACAAAATCTTCGGGAAGATATCCATAGCTTTCTTCACCACCTCCGATGTATTGTTGTTTGCCTTCCAGATCACGAATCACCGAGGCAATCCATTTAAAACCGGTGTAGCAATCGTAGCAGGCCACTTCGTTGCGTTCGGCAATTTGCTTGATGACTTCGGTGGTTACAATGGTTTTAACCACAAACTCGTTGTGACGCAATTTGCCCAATTCTTTCCAGCGTCTGATTAAATAGTAGGTAAAAAGCATGCAGGTTTGGTTTCCGTTGACCAACACCCATTCGTTTTGATCGTTCTTAACGGCAATTCCAATTCGATCGGCATCGGGATCAGAAGCCATGACCAATTCCGCATCGGTTTCTTTGGCTTTCCTGATGGCTAAATCGAGTGCGGCAGGTTCTTCGGGGTTGGGAGAAGCCACCGTTGGGAAATCGCCACTAATCACATCCTGTTCAGGAACATGAATGATGTTGGTGAAGCCAAAGTTTTGCAGCGATTGAGGAATCAACATGCCGCCGGTGCCGTGGATCGGAGTGTAAACAATCTTGATATCGCGGTGACGTTCGATGGCATCTTTCGACAAGGAGAGGGTTTTGATTTGAGCCAGATAAGCATCGTCCACGTTTTTGCCAATGATTTCAATGAGGTTGTCATTACCCTTGAAAAGAATATCTTCCACCCGTTTGATATTGGTAACTTCGCGAATGACGTTGGTATCGTGCGGGGCAATCATTTGAGCGCCGTCATTCCAATAGGCTTTGTATCCGTTGTATTCTTTGGGGTTGTGCGAAGCGGTGATGATGATGCCGCTTTGGCATCCCAAGTGTCTGATGGCAAAAGAAATTTCCGGGGTAGGCCTCAAAGCGTCGAAAAGGTACACCTTAATGCCATTGGCAGAAAAAATGGCCGCCGAAGTTTCGGCAAATTTTCGGCTGTTGTTGCGGCAATCGTGTCCAATCACCACTTTGATTTGATCCAAGCCTGCAAATTCCTTTTTCAAATAGTTAGAGAGGCCTTGAGTGGCAGCGCCTACAGTGTATAAATTCATTCGGTTGGAGCCGGCACCCATAATGCCGCGAAGACCACCTGTGCCAAATTCTAAATCTTTATAGAATGCATCAATTAATTCGGAAGGATCTTCGGCATTGAGCATCCGAAGAATTTCCTGTTTTGTTTCTTCGTCGTAACTTCCATTAAGCCATGATGTTGCTTTGGCTTTTACGAGGTTTAATAATTCTGTATTTTCCATTTATCTTATCAATAAAAAATTAGTGGATAAAAATACGATATTTATTTTGCGTAAGCAAATTTTAAAATCACCTTTCGCGGCGGAACTCGTGGTTCGCCATCCGATTGGCCATTGACAAGCAAATCAAATGAGGCGGTGTGCGCTGTAAAAGCTGGAGAAAAAGGTCAGATGCGACATGAAGTCACGCCAAAGGTTTTTTTTAGACATTCTTGATCAAGTGGAAAAAGGAAAATGACTCGGAAAGGGATCGAAATTTTTTCCCGTCGATGAAAAGTTGCGTACATTTATGTATATTTGCATCAAGGAAATTCAAAGCAAAGATGGTTGAATGATGGAATGAATAAGGTTTTGTCTTTCAACCAATCTGTTTTTTTTTATCATTATGACGGAGTCTTGCGGGAAGATGTTGAATGACTTTGACAAAGATCCTTTTGGCCACCGCATGACGCGAGACCTTCTTCTTTGAAACGTAAGGTGCTTTGAAAAGGGAAAGTGCCGACATCGGGAGCATTTTCATCCCCTTTCAGCGCTTTGTTTTCAAGCGTTGATTTGTTGGTTGAATCAATAGAATGAAATAAAACACACATTAAAAAAAGATATATGAACCCCACATTGTTTATTTTAGCAGCCGGTTTGGGTAGTCGTTACGGAGGATTGAAACAATTGGACGGATTAGGACCCAATGGCGAAACCATCATGGATTATTCCGTGTATGATGCCGCTCGTGCCGGTTTTGGTAAAATTGTTTTTGTCATACGTCACAGTTTTGAAAAAGATTTTGAACGGGCTGTCGTTTCAAAATATCGGGATGTCTTGCCGGTAGAAATTATTTTTCAGGAAGTTGATGATGTGCCCGACCAACTTCCTTTCAATCCCATACGGGAAAAGCCATGGGGAACGAATCATGCTGTTTTGATTGGAGCAAAAGTCATTCATGAGCCTTTCGCCGTGATCAATGCCGACGATTTTTACGGAAAAGAGTCGTTCGAAGTGTTGGCGGAGTTTTTGAGATCGGTTGAAAACAGCAAAAATCAATATTGCATGGTAGGTTATCGCGTTGGTAACACCCTTTCGGAGAGTGGTGCCGTGAGTCGGGGTGTTTGTGTGACCAATGAAGCAGGTTATTTGACGTCGGTGGTAGAACGAACCCATATCGAAGAAAAAGGCGGAACCATTGTCTATCTGGATGAACACGGCGTGGAAAATCAATTGGCCGAAGATGCACTGGTGTCGATGAACATGTGGGGCTTTACACCCGATTATTTTGACTATTCCAAAGAAAGTTTCATCCGTTTTCTGAAAGAACACGGTCAGGATCTGAAATCGGAGTTTTATATCCCGACGGTGGTCAACGAATTGATCAACGAAGGAATAGCCACTTGCAAAGTATTGCAGACACAAGCTAAATGGTTTGGCGTAACCTATGCCGATGATCGACCTCAAGTAGTGCTTAAAATCAATGAGCTGATTCGAAAAGGGGTTTATCCAAATCATCTCTGGGGTAAATAGTTCTATGCCTATGCAGGCTTGTCGGTGCCATGGATCAAGTCATTAAAAGCGCTTTGTAACGATAGATAGCGTTGACGCAATGACGACAACCGTTGAAGGATATCTATAGAATCAAAACAATAAACAATTGAAACGATGGCTAAAATTTTAGTAACGGGAGGAACGGGCTACATTGGTTCACACACGGTGGTGGAACTGCAACAAGCCGGTTACGAAGTGGTGATTATCGACAATTTATCCAATTCGAACGTTGAAGTATTGAACGGCATTGCTGCCATAACGGGAGTCCGACCTGCATTTGAAAATCTGGACTGTCTAGACTACATCGGGCTCGATCGCGTGTTGACAAGACACGACGGCATTCAAGCAATCATCCATTTTGCAGCCAGCAAAGCCGTTGGAGAATCGGTAGAAAAGCCGCTGCATTATTACCGAAACAATTTGGTTTCGCTGATGAACCTGCTGCAATTGATGCCGTTGCACAAAATAGGCCATTTTGTTTTTTCATCTTCTTGCACAGTTTACGGACAACCCGATGAACTTCCCGTGTCGGAGCAAGCACCGCTTAAACCGGCCTTGTCGCCTTACGGAAACACCAAACAGATTGGTGAAGAAATCATTCGTGACGTCATACATGCCAATCCCTCCATTCAAAGCATCATTCTTCGATATTTCAATCCCATTGGAGCTCATCCAACAGCCATGATTGGCGAATTGCCCAACGGAGTACCCAACAATCTCGTCCCTTTCATTACCCAAACGGCCATGGGGCTTCGCAAAGAGTTGCAAGTGTTCGGAAACGATTACAACACGCCCGACGGATCGTGCATTCGCGATTACATTCATGTGGTCGATTTGGCCAAAGCTCATGTTGTGGCCATGGAACGAATGCTGAATGGACGTTGCGACGAACCGTTGGAAATCTTCAACATCGGGACGGGCAAAGGATATTCGGTGTTGGAACTGCTGCACCTTTTTCAGGAAGTCAACGGCATAACGGTACCCTATCGCATTGTGGGGCGTCGCGACGGAGACATCGAAAAAGTGTGGGCAAATCCTGAAAAAGCCAACAACATACTGGGGTGGAAAGCCGAAAAAACGATGGAAGAGACACTACAATCGGCATGGCGCTGGGAACAACGATTGAACGAAAAGAAAACCGATTCGTCGCACGCATGAAGCACGTTGGCCAAGTGTCAACATACGGCCTCCCGTGCCGGAGGCAGAAACACCCACATGTAAAAGCCTGCGAAGCGACGATTAAACACTTAAAAGATGCCATTTGAAATAGAACGCAAATTTTTGATCATTGCCGACTACAAACCATACGTGGTCGGATCGAAAAAGATTCGGCAAGGTTATCTCTGCACCGATCCCAATCGAACCGTGCGCATCCGTATGCAGGACGATCAAGCGTTTTTGACCGTCAAAGGCAAACCCAGTCAATCGGGGATTTCAAAGTTTGAATGGGAAACAACCATTCCTTTCGACGATGCCTCCACGCTGCTTCAACTGTGCGATGTGGTCATCGAAAAAACCCGTTATCTGGTTCCTCAAGGCGATTTGATGTTTGAAATAGACGAATTTCACGGCGTCAATGAGGGATTGGTGATTGCCGAAATTGAGTTGCCTGCCGAAGAAACGCCCTTTGAACATCCGCATTGGCTGGGACGTGAAGTCACCGGCGATGTGCGCTTCTACAACGCTTATTTGGCGCAACATCCCTATTGCCATTGGAAATAAAATCATTACCACATCTCCCCCATGGGGCGTATCGCTCTTCTTTAAGCTCCCGCTTGGTGTCTGAAGATCGACACATTTCTACATCAAATCAATGTTTGGACGAATTCGTGACGTTCACCTCTTTCGCAAGAAGAGAAACCGCAAAGCATCTTGTTGTCGCCATGACGCCACGAGGCTGCAAAGGATGAATGGACATGCCTAAAATGGCCGTGAAACCATTCAAAACATAAAATAATGCGCACAAGCAAGGAACGAAAACAGACGCAACAAACACAAAAGCAATCGGAACCTCATCAAAGAGGGCCTGAACCAGAACAAACAAAGAAGATCGTAAGGCGAAGTCGTTAAGTAACCTTATCAAATAAAGTTGCTCGGGCAGCAAAATAAGTATCCGGATGATGAAGAGAAACATTTCGGAGAAAAAAGATAACATCCAGAGAAAAAAACATTGACTAACGGAAAATCAAAGACGCAAATGTAGAAAAAAAGGTTGATTTTGGTCAATCAAACAATGATTGTCGGTAATCAAACAAAGATTTTCGGAAATCAAACAAAGAAGTGGACGCATCAAACATAGTCCGGAACCAGACAAAAGAAGAATTTCCGCCGCAAATAAAGATTTTGAGGAAAAAATAAAGATCTCAAGCCACAAAAAAGTTCGTATCGGATGGTTCAATGCATCACCCTTCAACGGATAAATCCGCTGATACCCTATGAAAAGAGGGAAAACAAACGCACAAGCCAATGACAATCGCTTCAAACGCTGCCTCCAATTCGAAACATCAACATGCCGGATAATTTATACATATTCACTTCCATACAATCTGCCACGAGCGGAAGTGATGTGGAGGATTTTGTTCAACCACAAGGGTTGAATAAAACAGGAAGCAACATGATTATCAATATGGTTGTCAATTGATCTAAATAAAGCATAATCCATAACCACCATGTCTTTATACCCCAAAACAACATCTTGACTCATTAGCCATAAGATCTTTAAAGAGCCCTTTAAGTAGTCAAAACCAAGGCTTGGAAAGAAAAATCAAGGTGCAATGTTGTTTGCTTTATCCCTTTCATGAATGGCATCAAAGTCAATCACGCATGTTTTTTTTCATAAGCGGTGAAAAAAAATTGCCGAATCGATACGCAAAAGGGTCACATAAATGGATTTTTAAATGACTTTGCAAAGGCGTTTAAAACCATTCAAATGGAACGGAGGAGCGAAGGATGACAAAGGGAAAATTATGCGCTCTTTTTTTTTGTGTGTTCAATGAAAAGCATTAATTTTGCGGCAAAAATAGAAACGACATCAACATGGACGACGGACCGGCGAAATTTTTAATGAATCTCTTGCGTTTAGCAAGGTAGCCGACCGGATGTCAGCTTCCTTCTAAACCTGTCAGAAGAAGGAGGTATGATGATTTCTCCCCAATTATTTTATATTTGTGCATTCATCGACGATGAACCAATTGCTTTGAATGGGTTCATGGTTGAAAAATGGACTTTACACATGTTATTTTCGCATGTTAAGAAGTTTCCGTAGTGATTTGTTGTAAGCGGACTGTTTCAACCATGCAGTCTTTAGTGAAAATAGTGTCCATTAATTACAACAGAACAACGCATTCAGCTTACACAAACAAT
Organism: Microbacter sp.; assembly: GCA_049976245.1. Taxonomy (GTDB): domain Bacteria; phylum Bacteroidota; class Bacteroidia; order Bacteroidales; family Paludibacteraceae; genus Microbacter. The sequence continues at coordinate 17,610 of JBMFIQ010000002.1, forward strand.
GAAATCAATAAACAAACTATTCAGCATCATGTTGCTGATCATCGGCATCGGTGTTCACGCAACAGCCCAACAAAGGGACAGTTTGAAAAATGAACGCATATCCATCCATGCACAAGCTACCATCATTGAACAATACAAACCGGCTTTTCATGTTCCATACAGTGGATTGAACAGTTTGAGTCCTACAACTGAAAGAGCAACATCCGTGACTTCCACATTATACTTTGGTGTAAGGCTTTGGGAAGGAGCCGGGTTCTTTATTGATCCTGAATTGGCAGGCGGAACGGGATTAAGTCAAGTGGTGGGAGTAGCCGACGCAACCAACGGAGAAACACCCCGCATTGCCAATCCTGCACCGGCCATATCGATTGCAAGACTTTTCTATCGACAAGTGATTGCCTTATCGAAACAACAAACCTATCAAGCAAGCGATCAAAATCAATTGGGAGGAACTCTTCCTGTCAGCTACATGGCTTTTACCGTTGGACAAATCAGCATGGGTGATTATTTTGACGACAACAAATACAGCCACGATCCCAGAACACAGTTTATGACTTGGACTTTAATGGACGGCGGCGCTTGGGATTATGCCGCAAATACAAGAGGGTATGCGCCAAGTTTTGTAGTGGAATACATCACCCCTCACAATGAATGGCGCTATGCATTCTCTTTGTTGCCAAAAACGGCCAACGGATTGGAAATGAATTGGGATATTGGGAAGTCGGCAGCTCAAACCGTTGAATACACGCATCGTTATGTTGTGAACAGACATGAAGGAGCCATTCGACTGTTGGGTTTTTTCAACAGAGCTCCCATGGGCAACTATATGGAAAGCATTGACATGGATCCAACGGCTCCAAACATTGAAAGCAGTCGCAAGAACGGGCGTACAAAATATGGTTTTGTCATCAATGCAGAACAGGCATTGACCAATGATTTAGGCTGCTTCTTCAGAGGCAGTTGGAATGACGGAAAGAATGAAACATGGGCATTTACGGAAGTAGATCACAGCATCAGCGCCGGACTCTCTTTGGATGGCGCTTCATGGCACCGAAACGGTGATCACATCGGCTTAGCTTATGTCACATCAGGTCTTTCGAAACCTCACAGAACCTATTTGGCTGATGGCGGCTATGGATTTATGTTGGGCGACGGAAAACTGAATTACGGATGGGAACATCTGACGGAGCTCTATTATTCGGCACAATTGATCAAGGAGAGGCTCTTTCTCACAGGCGCTTATCAATTGTTAATCAATCCCGGATACAATCGCGATCGGAAAGGTCCGGTAAATGTTTTTTCATTTCGCTTACATCTCGCCATTTGACAACGTTCAGTTGATTGGAGTAAACCACATTTCATGGCGTAGGAACAAAAAAGCCACTGCATCGCTGGTTGGTGCAGTAGCTTTAATTGTTTCCAAAAAACGCTTTTGCTTCCTCTGGTTCGAATTCGACGAATTATTCTACGGTGAGTTCGTTGATCAATCTTTTGGCACCTTCCACCTGATTCATAATGAACAAAATATAGCGAACATCCACATTGATGGTACGTTGCAGATCAGGATCAAACACGATGTCACCGCTCATAGCTTCCCAATTGCCGTCGAAAGCTAAGCCCAGCAGTTCGCCTTTCCCGTTAAAGATGGGGCTTCCAGAGTTTCCGCCCGTAATGTCATTGTTGCTAAGGAAATCGACGTGCATATCGCCCGTTTTGTGGTCAAGATAAGGTCCAAAATTGTTTTCCTCAATGGCTTTTTTGAGTTCTGGAGCTACACAAAATTCAGGATTGCTTTCGTTTTCTTTTTGCAAAATGCCTTTCGTCGAAGAATAATAACGATAGCAAACAGCATCGGCAGGTTCATAGCCTCCTACGGTGCCGTAAGTCATGCGCATGGTAAAGTTGGCATCCGGATAAAGAGCTTTACCCTGTTCGGCAGCCATTTCCATGATGCCTTCTTCATACAATCGTTCCGCATCGTTCAGTTGATTGGCGTAAGTGTCGTAATCGCCTTGCTGAAGAGCGGTAAAAGTGTTGTGAACATCTTGTTCGAAAAGAAGTGCGGGATCATTTTTAAATTGTTTTTTGCCGCTTTGGATTTGGCGGGTAATTTTTGCCAAAGAACTAAATGCCGATTTGTCAAAAAGATAAGCTGTATATTTTTGGGTGTTGCCGTTGAATTTTTTGTCAATCACGTTGTAAAAAGCAGGAAGATCCGCAACATTGACCGACTTCTTGTACAAATCGAGCAAAGCAGCCAAAGCAGCTTGATCGACTTGAGGATAATAATCTTTGTAAAGTTCGGAAAATTTCATCATCAGCGAATCTTTGGGAAGGTTCTTTTTAATCAATAGGTCTGCCTGATGAGCAATGAGGGGAAGTTCAGCTCCCGTGACAAAAGATTCCCGAAGGTAGTTCATGGCACGTTGTGCAGGAAATATCTTTTGATAATCTTCATGAATGGTGTTCAACACATTGCCGTATTTTTGTTGGCGTTCGGGATTGCTGTTCACCCAGTCAGTAAACTGTTTTTGTGCTTCTTCTTTTGCTTCCACAATATGAAGTTTGCCAATGGCATTGTTCATTCCGATGCTGTTTTTCCAATAGTTCGCACTGCGGGCGAATTTGCTTGCATAAGCCAAGTTAATGGAGTCATTTTGATTCATAAACGACTTCCAAACATTTTGTTTCACGCCGCGCACCTCAATCATGGCCATGTTGGCCGCATTCATTCGATTGATGACTCCCCACGAAGTCAAATATCGACTTGTACGTCCGGGATTGCCCAAAATCATGGTAAAATCGCCCGGCTGATATCCTTTGTTGGAAATAACGGTAAATCGTTTAGGTGAATAAGGCACATTTTCTTTGGAATAAGCTGCAGGCCTGCCATCGGGGGAACAATAGACGCGGAAAACCGAAAAATCGCCGGTGTGACGAGGCCACATCCAGTTGTCGGTTTCACCACCAAATTTTCCAACCGAAACCGGAGGCGCAAATACAAAACGAATGTCCTTGAAAGTCTCAAAAATAAAAAGATAATACTCATTTCCCGCAAAGAAAGGTTTAACCACGGCATCATAATCGGTGCCTTGCTGAGCTTCTTTGGCAATGGCTTGCTCAATGGAATCTTGTTTTTCCGTTCGAAGTTTGCCTGTCAAGCTATCAGGTAGCTGCGACAAAACACGATGGGTTACATCTTCTACTTTAACAAGAAATTTAACGGTAAGACCCGGTGAAGGAATCTCATCAGCCATTGTCTTGGCCGAAAAACCGTTTTTCAGGTAATTGTGATCCACTGAACTGGCTTTTTGAATGGCATCAAAGCCGCAATGATGATTGGTGAAAATCAATCCTTGGTTCGAAACCAACACACCAGAGCAACCTCCGCCAAAAACAATCACTGCATCTTTGAGGCTTGCATGTTGATCGCTGTAAATTTGATCGGCAGTCAGGGTGCACCCCATTCCCTGCATTTTTTGGATGTTCAGTTTTTGAATTAAAGGCAACATCCACATGCCTTCGTCGGCTTTTAACCCTGTGATGAATACAAGGAAAAGCATTAAAAGAAACGGTTTTCTCATGGAAAAAATGATTAAATGTTTTGACTGTCAATGCGTTTAAGGTTAAACGAATTGAATTTTACTGAAAATTGTACATTGAGGAACAAAAGTAATGAATAAATTGATAACCACTGCGGTGGCTTTAATTTTTTTTCGAGTGATGAGGCACCCATCCGAATGATTGAAGCTGTAACAAGCACGAACCGGAGAAAATTGATGCTCATTCATCCAAATATGATCTATTCAACTTTCTCAAGCTCTACAAAGTACCTGATGAAACGAATATCTTATGCATGAGAAGGTCAACCTCATCCGATGAGCCAAAAAATAAGAATGAAGGCGTTAACAAATTGTCCTTGTTTGAGCGACGAAGAAGCGAGTTGGACAAGTTGAGCCTTCATCGCGACCATTTTTCGAGTGAGGCAGGCGAAGTCTTGACATTGATCCAACAGCAATGCGGCCAATTTTCACTTTCGAAAAATCATTTAACGCCATTGCACCTGCGAACCTTTTCGGGACAGAATGAATACAACCAACACATAGAAAGGATAAATAAAAGCTACCGGTAAAAAATCGTACCATACAAACCAAACAGAAAAGAATGAGCGAAAGCGACGCAAAAAGAAAAAATCACCCAAACTTTTCAACACCCATGCTAACAATCCCATTTTCAGAAAAGCAGCATGAACTATTCCCATCGCTACAAACAACAAGGGGAACAAAGTAAAAAAAGCGGCTAATCCTGCTGAAATCAAAACTTCTCGATCGGAATATCCACTGCTTTTTGATGCCCAACGTATCCGCTGACGAAAAAATGCACTTACCGTTTCTTGGGGTTCAGTCGTGATCACAGCTTCCGACGATGAAGCATACACAATCTTTCCGTTCATATTTTTTACATGTTCCAATAAAAACATGTCGTCGCCCGAAACATAATTCATTTTCAAATCAACGTTGCCTTGAAGCCAAACAGCTTTGGAAAAAGCTAAATTGGCGCCATTACACAAAACCGGATGATGCATCATCGCCGAACAAGCCGTTACGGCTGAAAGACTCAAAAACTCAATGGCCTGCATTTTAGAAAAAAAAGCGTTATAGTTCAAACGCACAGGTGCAATGATCATCTCTGCACCGCTTTGTTGAAAAACAGCCACTAGGGTTTCAATCCATCTATTGCCCATCACACAATCAGCATCGGTACAAAGAACCCATTTCCCTTGAGCACGTTCAATGCCGATTTGCAAGGCTTGTTTCTTTCCAACATGTTCCGACAAAGACACTACAGTCCCAACAGCATGCCGTTCAATCAATGCTTTGGTATCATCCGTTGAAGCATCGTCAACAAAAATAAATTCAACCGTGGGATAGGTTTGTGTTTTCAATGCGTTGATTAAACGATCCACATGCAACACTTCATTGTGAAAACAAACAACCACGGATACCAATGGGGTTGAATCAAAGCGTTTGACCGAAAATGAAGATTTGCTCCAATGCCTGACCATATTGATCAACAATGACCAATACAACAACGAAACAACCAAAATAAAGACAAATGATGCAACAATCATATTCACAAAGTTACCAATAATTGCATCATCAAACTCTTTTTGGCGATTTTTAAGTTCTACAAAGAGGATAAAACACGAAGAAAGTAACTCCTTTGCACATTATTCATGAACGTTTCCCTCGTTCAAATAACGATCCAATCGTTGTTTGCAATAAAGTTCAATGATTTGTTCGGGAGAAATATACCAGGGTGGCAATAAACATTCCATTTGATCATCAACGTCAACTTCTGTTGTTCGTTCAGCCGAAATACACTGTCCCATGCAGACAGGCAAATGCTTACAAGAAAGACATCGGATGTTTTCAAAAAAAGGAATTTCATTTTCAGCCCTAACCGTCGTTTCATCCCAAAATACATTTCCATGCGATGAAAGATATCCGTGTACAGAACTATCCAAAGTGGCTAAACATTTTGCTGCATCGCCGAATCCGTTCATAACAAAAGCATGACGTTTTTCTGCCATGCACAATGATGGCAAAACACCGTTCCATTGCAAGTTATATCCATCACGGTTAAGGGCAAACAACATTTTTCCCCTTGTTTCTTGGTTGTGCAAGTGCTGCCATTCATCGTCGTGAACAAAAAAAGTGATTCGTTGTCGTTCTGATATTGGAATCATTGCATTTAAACCGGATAAAAGCGATGACAAAAAAGCATCATAGGCTGTTTCCTGAACGAAAAAAACAAAAAGCAGAGATGGAAATCGATCCATCACGACGCGAAGATGTCGAATCAAAGCATCTCGTTGTCTTTCAACCCATTGAGGTTCAATGCTCAATGCCATGCGAATGGATTGTAAAGGCAAGCCATTGAAAAGTTTAATCAATCGATCTTCTTCAAACAATGCATTCGGCAAAGTTAAATGCAATGACAAATGAATCTTTTCTCGCTTGCAAAGTTGATCGGCAAACGACGAAAACGTTTTCATCACTTCATCATTTGTTGCATGCGTTGATTTTTCAATCCATTCCAATCTCAACTGTTTGATGGCATGATCATGAATATAACGTTCAAGATGAACTTTTAGCGATTCCATCACCGAATGTTGCTCAAGCACATCACCTGGATGAAGAGAACCAACAAAACCACCGTCTAACGTAAGCATCAATTGATATGAGGCTTCATTCCTCAGCTCGCTATACTGTTCGCGAATCACTTCAAGCTCATCTTGACCGGCTTTAATCAACAGACCCGCATCCAGCATCGAGGCAAGAAAGGTGGGAGATTCCTGCTTACACTTTTCAGGCGTCTCCAAATAACTCTCCACCAAATCGTGAAGAAAATGAGGAATGGGAATCATTTTTTTGGTCACGCCATTGAAATAAATCCATTGATCACCAACCTGAAACCGATAGTTATATCTGCTTTGCTTTAGTTCATCCATTGTATTTTACTGTTTATCATTTCACTAACTTTGAATGATCGATGTACGCTTTGGCTCGACAAGTCGGATACCAAAAACAAATGCAGGGCAAAATAGCCCGATTCAGTTCATGTTGGCGAGAAGGAATATCAACTGCCAACACGGGAATTGTGTCCAACATGGCAATTGATGTTGATTGGGTAGATGTCGCTCTCATACGCTAATTTTTATTTTAAACTCCAAAAATGTATGGAACTCGAATTTTAGAGTCTTGTCTCCTTTTTTGAATCTCAATGTTCATGCTCATTTCACACGTTTCTATTTAATTTTTCCTTCTAAAATTGTTGCCCCTCAGTCGTCAACTTAACCCAACTTTCAAACACTTCATTGAACCTCGAAGTTGCCCAAAAACTGAATTTTGTTTTCTTAAATGGCACATGACGCAACCATCATTTGGTAATCATCCTCCAAAAAAAATTGGAACTTGTCAACGTGATTTTTCTGCTCGTCAAAGTCAAAACATCAAGATTCAAAAATGATGCTTCCGAAAATATAAGTTTTAGCACGATTTAAGTCACTCAAATTTACTGAAAATTGAGCGAAAACTGCGATTTGAACGAAAATAAAGACTTTACAAGACGATTTTTAACCATTACATCATCTTGTTTTTCAAATTATTACCATAATAGGCAAAAGAAAAAACTTTACAGCGGCAAAAATTTAGGAAATGGCAGCAGAATCGGAAGGAAATTGAATTAAAAATTGCTCTAAATTAACCTGACGTGGCAATGCCATGCGTTGACGAATACGATGACAACGCATGTGAAACGAAGTTATTTGAATGCCCAAAAAGCCAACAATGGTGGTATTCTCAAAACCGGCTCGTATCAAAGAACAGATCAAAATGTCCGACGGAGTCAATTGGGGGTAGCGTTCTTTGAGTTTTACCGAAAACTGATCATACACTTCGTCGATGCTTTTCAACAAATCATCAATGCCTTCTTTCGACTTAATTTTACCGCTGTCGAAAAGATGCTGAAATTTAATGCCTATTTGTTCCGGCTTGTTCGTTGGAGTGGCATGCAATGACAAAATCTTTTCATACATTTCCAGCTTGTCTGCCATTGTTTTATGTAATTTTCGCTCTTTTTCGGCCAACGACACCTTATCGATCTCTAATTGCAATTTATGTTTTTTGTTTTGCAGACTTTTATTAACATAGAAATACAACAAAACAAACAGACTTAGCAAAACACTTAACACAATAATTCCAAGCCGCTGATTCTTAATGATCAACAATTGATTTTGAGCATTTAAATGCTCAAATTGGTATTTTCGTTCCAAACCAATTAAACTTGTTTTAATGATGGACTGATTCAGCGAATCCGATTTAGAAACATATTGAACGGCATAAGTTTTTAATTGATCATATTCATGCAGCCAATAAGCAACATCAATAAGCTGTTCATAACAAGCCGTTTCCAGTCCACCGGTAGGATGATGGCGCAATGCTTCCAACAAGGTCGTTTGAGCCAACGCATATCTTTTTTCATGCGCATAAACCATTCCCAGATTCATGTATTTCCCTGCATCATACGCATCATGCGACGTCTTTAATGAGGCAAGAAGCCACTGCTCGGCCTCCCGATCTTTTCCCTGATAAAATGCAGCCAATCCTTCAAAACGCAAAACGGTGGACAACAAAACAGTGTCTCGCAAACGACGGGCATCTGCCTCTGCAAACTTGGCATAATATTTAGCGCTGTCCAATTGATGCAACGCCAAGAAGCTGCCGACAATGTTTATTTCTGCAACTAAAAGATTCTTCTCGTCATTCATCGCTGAAAACACTGATTTTGATTTTTGATGTTCGATCAAACTAAGGCTGTCAAATCCTTGTTCATGCAATAAAATCCCTTTTTGCCAATAAATCAAGCCTAAAATACGTAAGTTCGCGCTTTGCTTGGCAAATCGTTCAGCTTTTAACCATGTTGACGCAGCGGCAGGATTGTGCAGATTTTTATTGATCAATCCCATTAAAAAAAGAGCTTCAGCCGCATGATAGTCATCATGTTTTTTTTCATAGTAACCAACCGCAAACAGGGCCAAAGAATCAGACATTCGACGTGGATCCAAATGCCAGGCAGCTTCATTGTAACACAGAGCATAACGGGCATAATCCGCTTGAGGTAAAGATTCGGGAGAAGTGATGGAAGCAAGCTGATGCATGGCCTGATCGGGATGCATCCGAACAAGCTTTTCAATGACATCCAGTTCATGCTCAATCCGTTGATCATATCGTTGACAAGCGGTGAAAAGGGAAAACAACAGCAAAAGAAGGAAAAAACGCATCATTGAAAATTGATTCAGCGATAAAATGAATCGGTTCATTCATCGATTTAAAATTGTGTTCTGACGTCAGACGATTATTCCCTGACAGCGAATAAAGAGACAAAACAAAACGAAATCGTATCAGAGCGGATTCACGTCGATTCAACGTTGTCCCATTCGATTTCAACATCAATGTTTCAAAGATAGCAATATCATCTCAAAAAAAAAGAGACTGCCTTAAAAAATCAAGACAGTCTCCCGTTCTAATCCTAATGTTACTTGTTATTAACCACTTACCATTTCAACTCCACCACTCATCGATTCAAAAAAGAGACTTCAATGACTTTATACTCATCACAAAGGAAACTCATTTTTCCTTCTCTTTAGTTGGCAATCAATTGGTTGCAAAGAACACCGGATTAATTTGTTCCCAACTTATCAATAAGCCTATTCATTCATTAATTCAACGTAAAAGTCGTTGTTAATTGTGACTTTTTGCCTTGCAAAATCACCGTGTAGGTTCCGCTTTCAAATCCTGTCATATCGATGGTATAACTGGAAGTTGTGTTGGTGTTCACCATATCATCTACCACCACCTGACCGGTTTGGTCTTCAATCATCAATTCAGCAGTACCAATGGCTTGAGTCCATTGAATGGTTACCTGTGTGCCTGTTACGGTAGCATACAGTGACGACACGGGAGCTGCAGCCGTTAAACTGGAGGAAGAAACAGCTGTTGCGCTGGTAATTGTGGTAATAGGTGTTCCTCCAACTGGATCACTTTTTGCAGACGAAGAAAAGGAGATCGTTAAGAAACCAATAAAAAAAGATGCAAACAGAAAGAAAAAATAAGTTTTTGTTTTCATGACGTGTCATTTTTTGAGTTTGATGTCAACAAATGTAATGACTTTCAGGAAGAGCTGAACAAAAACAGAACAAAGAATGAAGTAGAAAGCGAAGAAAGGGAAAAAACACAATCATCTGATTAAAAATTCTTTATACCACCTCTTCAAATTGGTGATATGGAAAAACCGAAAAACGGGTCTAAATCAAGGGAGAAGAGGTGCGAAATTCGTCGAGAACCTGATCCAACGACACCGTTTTGTCAAATCCCATTTTGTCGCGAATCAACGTGGTGTAGCGATAGACCGAGTTGATTTGGATGTCGAGCACTGTGGCAATGGAAGCGGCATCGAAATTGGCAAAACGCATGCAGCAAAAAAGAATCTATTTTTGGCTTAAGAGCGGGAAACGGGATTGAAGCCGCTTGGAAACATCATCGTAGGCACTGTCGATGGCATCAATCAAATCACCCATTTTGTTGGGAGAAGTCATATCGATCTCTTTGGCAAAAAGTTTCCAAAACTGGGCACCGGTCTGTTCCAAATTGGAACGCGGAATGAAACGTAAATGGGCAATGCGCTGCAACAACTCCAATTTTTCCAATTTGGCCTGTTGCAACTTCAATTGATCTTTAATCAGCCGATTGATCACCTTTTTTTGATGATCGCGGTAGAAAAAGAAAAAACCACTGCCCAGCGCCAAAAGAAATGCAGCAAAAAGCAACCAGATGTAGGTGTGTTGTTGCCGGATGATTAAACTTTTGTTGATTCCCGCAATTCGTTCATAATTGTAACGTTTCTCAATACCTGCCAAACTTGTGGAAAGCGATTGCTGATAAATGGAATCATTAACATCCACATACATTTCGGCATAATGAACTACCTGATCAATTTGCCTTCTTTTTTCCGAAAGATACAATAGTTGTTGATAAGAAGCACTTTTTAAACGAAGATCGGGCGACTGTTGTAATGATTTCAAAAAATACTGCTTGGCACGATCATCCTCATTCATGGCCATATAGACCATCCCAATGTTCAAAAACTTTCCGGCATTGTATGAATCGGAAGAAGTTTTTAATGAGTGTTGCAAATAAGCAAGAGCCTGCCGATATCGCTTCAATTTGTATAATTGATAACCAACCAATCTTTCTGCTGTAGATATTATGATGGTATCCTTTGCTTGTAAGGCAAATTTTAATGCTTGTTGAAAATAAAATAAGGCACTATCTATGTAATCAGTATGAGTAAAAGATTTGCCTATATCTAATAAAGAAATGGCACAATTACTATTATCTGAAATAACTCTAAAATTCAACAAAGCCTTCTTGTTGGTAAAAATAGCACTATCCAATTGATTTTGATCGTAATAGATCTGTGCCTTATCGCTTAAAATCATGCCAAATAAATGGGCATTGACCGGTTGTTGTGTCGTGGCTTCGTGTTCGGCCTGCATCAGCCAATTGGCAGCCATATTTTTATTCCCATTAAAACGATAATATCGTGATAAATAAAAATAAGCCTGAGCTAATTTTTCGGATTCATGAGCGGAAGAGAAATAGGAAACCGCCACGCGAATCAGCGAATCGGAAGCAGGCGTGATGTGTAACTTATTCTGTGCTTTGGTGTAAAGCAACGCATAATCGGCATAATCGTGATGAGTCAATTTTTCGGGATGTGCAATGCGCTCCAAGAGATGTAAAGCACTGTCGGGATGTTGATCCAGGATTTGCCCTGCATGTTGCAGCAATGCAGCATCTTTGTCGGAAGTGTGATAACAGCCTGCCAACAAAAGAACAAACATCATGCCAAGCAAAAAGAGAAAAGCGGAACGACTTTTCACGTTCCGGATCCGACGATGAAATTTCATTCCACTGTACATCAAACCACAATCATCTTTTCGTTTCATCTCATCCATTCCTATCAACCTCATCGTGAGGCGTATCGGTCGTTATTTTTTGAGTCTAACCAATGTACTTCTTATACGCAACGCATTGGTTTATGCCTAAAAAAAAGGTAACTTTGTTGTCCTTAAGCATTGTCGGCTTGACTTTGCGCATTGGATTGCCGGCATAAAAGATTCCATTTCAGACCAATTGCTTTGTAGCATAACACTTTTTTCATGACAACCAAAATCATTGTTTCCCCAACGCATCAATCACTTCACGCTTTTTTGACAAATATTCCAAACACTTTTCCGGTTCAGGGAAAAACGATCTACAAAGCCCGAAATGAAATCAAACTGATGAAGATCAACGGAGAGCTCCTGGTGGTGAAAAGCTATAAACAACCTCATTTTATCAACCGAATAGCTTATGGTTTGTTAAGAAAAAGCAAGGCACACCGTGCATTCGAATATGCCCAACGTCTTATTGATAAACAAATCAACACTCCATTTCCCATTGCCTACATTGAACAAAGAACGATGGGGTTGTTGACCAACAGTTATTTTATTTCTGCCTTTTGCCCCTATACTCATTTGTTGCGCGAATTATGGGATTACGCTTCCCCTGACAAACACGAACTCATTCAATCTTTTGCCATCTTCACGACATACCTGCATTCACGGAACATCTATCCCGTCGATTATTCACCTGGCAACATCCTGTTCGAAAAGGGTGTGGATGGTTTTCAATTTTCCCTGATCGACATCAATCGAATGCGATTTACGGAGGTTTCACCGCGAATGGCTGCTTTTGGATTTCGGCGTTTACGGGTTGATGAATCAACCCTCACGGAAATTGCTGAAACTTATGCCAATCTTCGATCCATTGAAAAAGAGAAATTTATACAAAAAACATTACGCTTCCATCGTCAATTTTGGAAAAAACCGCATTAAGGTGCAGGAATGTAACTTTTTGTTTCAACTTCTTTTTTGACAATGGCCGATGTGTTGCCGGCCTCAATGGATTTTTGCCACATGGCAACAGCCTGCTCGTGATCGCCAGACATGTAAAGAATATCTCCGTAATGTTCCAATATGTCGGGATTTTTATTCCCTCCGTTATCCATCGCTTGTTGAGCATAAATCTTAGCCAATGCATAATTGCCTTCCACAAAAAAGACCCAGGCATAAGTATCCAGAAAAGTCGCATTATTGGGTTCCGCTTTGATCGTTTTGGCGCTCATATTTTCGGCTTTTTGTAAGTCACGCTTTTCCAAGGCCAAATAATATGCATAATTATTGAGCGTTCCAATGTTGTTTGGTTGATATTTAAGCGCCTGATCGTAAGCCCAAAAAGTAGAATCTTTTTCGCCAATGCGAAAATAAGTATCCCCCATTTGTGAGTAAACCTGTGAACGCAGATTTAAGTTTTCATCAGGAATCAGTGGCAAAGCTTTCCGGCAATAAGTAAGTACCTGATGAAAATGATTTAATTGAAATAACGCAACCGATTTAAAGAAATAGAGATCAGGATCATTCGGGAAGTAGGACAATGCAACGGAACAGAGTGAATCGGCTTTGACAAATTGTGATTTTTGCAACTGCAAGTCTAACATCCGCATCCACGAAACCTTGTCCTGCGGATTAAGATCCAGCATCGTTTTCAACTCCGATTCTGCAGCAATGGTGTCATTTTTCATCATGTCAAATTGATACTGATAACTATGCAGAGATGGTTCGTCGGGATACATGGATAAAAGCTCGGGCAAAAATTTTTGTACCCGTTGAACATCGGCCGGATTGGTCACCAGATCCTTTAAAACAGCCAATTTTACATCCAAATCGACCTGTTTGTTTTTCATCATTTGATCCAACACCTGCATCATCTTCGTCGTGTCGTTTTCGGATTTATAATATTTTGCCAATGAGTAAAGCGCATCACCCTGATTGGGATTGATTGACAAAACATGTTGATATTCCGCCAATGCATCTTTTTTCATGCCCTGTTCCAAGTAAATATCGCCACGCAGCACCTGATATCTTAATTCGTACGGATAGGTACCAATCAGCCGGTTAACCTCGTCAATGCCTTTTTTATTCTGATGCATCATGAAATAAAGCCGAGCCTTTTCCACCGTAATGTCCTGACTCATGCCTTGAATTTTTTCCAATTGATTCAATGCTTCAATAGCCGATGATAATTTGCCCGTTTGCGTATAAATGGAAATCAGCATCATGACGGCATCTTCATTCAAAGGGTCATTCTTCAAAATGGCTTGATACGTAGCTATGGCATGATCGATCTGTTGATTAACAAGGTATTGCTCTGCAAGGGCTGATTTGTACCAATTATTTTCAGGACTGTAAAGGCACGCTTTTTCGAGTGAAGCAAGGGTTTTACGGGAATTTCTTGCCTGTAAAAAACATTTCGAAAGCTCAAACTGAACCTCAGCGTTGGTTGGTTGCAATTTTTCACACAGTTGCAACAAATCGTAAGCAGCATCCCAATGACCTGCCAATCGTTCCCGCAATGCTTCATCAAAAAAATAATCAAATTGTACCTGTTTCGGGGTTACTTCAACCACCTTCACAGTAGGTTTTTCTTTTGCCGAAAGCGTTACCACAACACTTAAAGCAAAAACGAACATCATGCCTTTGCGAACTAAATTCATATTGTTATGACTTGTTATCAACCATTTTTTTTGAAAAAACGGTATCATAAGAATTAAAACATTTCATCATTCACTTTCACGACATCAACAATGCCGATCCCAACCCAAACTTTCTTCAACCCGTTGGCTCATCATAAAGTCAAAGCTTCGATGGTTGATTGACCACAAATGTACGCATTTCGGATCAAATTTAAATCAACGGCAGGTCAAATAGCCTTGAAATTATTGGCACAGAAAAAATCCACGGAAAATTTCATCAAAGATCAAATTCACCGTGGATCGTTTCACTTTTAGTCATGCACATGCTACAGCCTCAAATTATTCATCAATCGGTTTATCTTTCCCGACCGGATCTTTCAACCATTTATCCAACCACGAAAAAAAGGTTCGTTGCCACAAAATGGCATTTTGAGGTTTGGTTACAAAATGGGTTTCATCAGGGAAATAGAGATATAAGGCTGGAATGCCTCTCAACACTGCCGCATTGTAAGCAGCCATTCCCTGCGAATCAACAATGCGATAATCCAATTGACTATGAACCACCATAATGGGCGTATTCCATTGATCAACAAAAAGATGCGGAGAATTTGCATAACTGCGTTGAGCCACTTTGTTGTTTTTGTCCCAATACGGACCGCCTAAATCCCAATTCGCAAACCACATTTCGTCGGTTTCGAGGTATTGTTGTTCCATGTTGAAAAATCCGTCATGGGCAATAAAGACCTTGAAGCGTTTGCTCTGATTGTGGCCGGCCAACCAATAAACCGAAAATCCGCCGTAACTTGCACCAACGGCACCCAGACGATCTTTATTGACATAAGGTTCTTTGGCCACATCATCAATAGCCGAAATGTAATCTTTCATGTTTTGTCCACCATAATCGCCGCTGATCTCCTGATTCCATGCTTCACCAAAACCAGGCAAACCTCTTCGATTGGGAGCCACCACAATGTAACCGTTGGCTGCCATGATCTGAAAATTCCAGCGATAACTCCAAAATTGACTGACCATATCCTGGGGTCCGCCTTGACAATACAACAAAGCAGGATATTTCTTGGAAGCATCAAAATGAGGTGGATAAATGACCCATACCAACATTTTTTTATGATCTGTCGTGGTAACCCATCTGGATTCCACTTTTCCCATTGTCAACTGACTCATCAACGGTTTGTTGATGTCGGAGATTTGTTTTTCCTGACCTGTTTGCGTGTCCACGGCAAAAATTTCAGTAGGAGCCGACATCGATTGCCGTGTTGCGATCAATTGATGATCTACCAGATTCAATGCAAGATAATCGTGAACTCCGTTGGTAAGTCTTTTGATCGTATCGTTATTGACATTCAACGAATAAATATCCACTACACCGTGCCACGGACTGGTGAAATAAAGATGTTGATTGTCCTGATCCCAACAAAAAGTATGTGCATCCTGATCAAAATGTTTAGAATAATCAATGCGGGATTTATCGGCAAAAGAATAAATCATAATTCTCGATTTGTCAGACTCATAACCGTCATGCTCCATGCTTTCCCAAGCAATTTTTGAACCATCAGGTGAAAATACGGGATTCATGTCATAGCCAAGATTCCCTTCCGACAAGTTTTCAGTGGTCTTATTATCAATGTGATACAAATAAATATCCGAATTGGTCGATAACGAATAAGCTTTACCTACTTTTTTGCGACAGGTGTATGCAATGCTTTTACTGTCGGGCGACCAGACGATTTGTTCGATGCCTCCAAACGGACGCATGGGCGATTCAAATTGTGTGCCTTGAAGCAAATCAACATCATTGCTTAATTTTTTCCCGTCAAAATCGGCAACAAAAGGATGCGGATAACTGTCAACCCATTGATCCCAATGTCGATACATCAGATCGTCGTTGATGCGTCCGGTTGTTTTGCTTAATCCTTTATACAAACGCTCAAATGGGTTAATGCGCTTTACATCATGCACATAGAGAATCATCTTGCCGTTGGGTGAATAACGAAAACTTTCAATTCCGCCTTTGATGTCCGAGATCTGCACACGATCCGAACCATCGAGGTTCATTTCGAATAGCTGATTGTCATCATTTTTATCCGGATAAAGAAACCCGATCTTTTTCCCGTTGGGATTAAACATCGGACAACTTTCACTTTTGGGTGTTTTGGTGAGTTGTTGAAGATCCGTTCCGTCTAAATTCATGCTGTAAACCTCGGCATTCCCTTTATTTTGTGGAATACTGTAATAGGTTACCGTAAAAAGAATCTTTTTCAATGCAGGAGAGACGGTCACATCGGCTATCCTTCCGAAAGCCCACAATGCTTCAGGGGTCATGATGCCATTTTTTACTTTCATGGTTGGTTGTTCAATCAGGGATTCATTGTTTTTACTCACATTGTTGCACGAAAAAGAGATCAATGCAACAAGAGCTAACATCAACGTTGTTTTTCTCATAAAATGTTCATTTTGTGTTTATGGTTTCGATACGGATGAATTGACATCGATGCTTCATATATTTGATTGCACATTTACAATTCATTGACAAACAAATAATGCATTGATTCATGATGATACACTAAACCTACAGCTTCAACAAGGCGTTCATTCTTCGTCCACAAAAAAAAAGAACACAAAGATGGACGCAAATCAAAGGAATCAAATAAATTTTCCGTCGTAATTGACTTGGGTGTCCGCCACAAATTGGCGAATGCGTTGTTCGTTTTCTTTTTTACAAATCAGCAACACATTGGACGACTCAGCAACGATGTAGTCGGACAATCCATCAATAACGACCAGTTTATCGGGATCAAGGGCTACGATGTTGTTTTGGCTTTCATAAAATTGTGTTTTGCATTGCAAGGCAACATTTTGATGGTCGTCTTTGGGCGCTAAATCATACAATGCTCCCCAAGTTCCAAGGTCCGACCAACCAAACTCGGCAGTCAGCACATACACGTTAGCTGCTTTTTCCAAGATACCGTAATCAATGGAAATGTTATGACACGAAGGAAACACTTCATTGATATACTCCTGTTCATGAGGCGTATTGAAAACATCGGGCCGTTGAGCAAATTTTTGATACAAATCAGGCAACAAGTCATTAAAAGCCCGATCGATGGCTTGCAAATTCCACAAAAAGATGCCGGAATTCCAATAGAATTCACCGCTTTGCACAAAGACTTTGGCCAGATCGAGATTTGGTTTCTCGGTAAATGTCACCACTTTACGCAAATCACCATCGCCATCCGAAATTTGAATATAACCATAACCGGTTTCAGGACGATTGGGCTTCATCCCCAACGTTAACAAATCGTCATGTGCATCAATGAAATCAATCCCTTTCATCAAGGCTTTTTGAAATTCTTCTTCTTTCAAGATCAAGTGATCAGCGGGTGTCACAATAATATTGGCTTTATCGGTCATTGCTTTGATGCGGTGCACGGCATAAGCAATGCAGGGAGCTGTGTTGCGACGCGTTGGCTCAAGCAAAATCTGATGCTCATTCAACATCGGCAATTGCTCCAATATCATCTCTTTATACAGTATGTTGGATACGATCAAAATGTTTTCAGCCGGAACCAACTTAGAAAAACGATCAAAAGTCATTTGCAACAACGATCGTCCTGTCCCAAAAAAATCAAGGAATTGTTTTGGCCGATTATTCCTGCTAAAAGGCCAAAAACGGCTTCCAATACCTCCTGCCATAATGACACAATAGTTGTTTTTCATAGGAAAGCAGTGTGTTTTTTAAATTAGAATTTGACAATTAATTCAAAAACAATTCATTATAAAAAATTGATTGTTCAACAAAGATACTGTTTTTTTTATATTTACAAAAATTGATACACCACAATTCAATAAAAAATTTATGTTAACAATTTTCATGTTCTATGGGGTGCTGTCATAGACACGATTGATGGACACAACAAACGAAAATAGCATCATTTTTTCGTTCATATCATTGATAAAAAGCATTTTGTATAATTTCTCCTCAAAAGCATTTATTGCCGTAATCCACAAACCGACCATTTTAATGACCCAATGGATTAAGTCAGCTATCAAAACCCATTCTTCCTAACAAATTCATTTGAAAATGAACGGATCATTTCGACATAATTTATCTGCAATAAATGTCAAACGCAATTGATTTAAGCCATTACAATTTTACTCAAAGCATTTTTGACATCTCCTTCAAAAATCCCGCCATGATAACAAATGACCTGTTGAATGTCGTATTTCAGGAATTTCCTTGCCGATTCAAGTGCCTGATCCATATTTAAAGTATAATAAGCATTTGGTTTGGTTAATTGACCGTTTTCTACCGACAAAGCATCGCCGGCAATCAACACCTTATCCTGTTCAAAATACAACGAAATATGTCCGGGCAAATGTCCGGGCGTACTGATAATCAAAACACCACCAAAACATGCCAGCAATTCATCTTCTTTGAAGGTTTTATCAACATCCACTTTCTCAACGCTTTTCAACATTTCAATATACTCCAGCGTAGCCTGCTGATCAGAGGACAGCATCGAATTCAAACGTTGCAATGCCATTTCAATGCGTGGAGAAACTTTTTTACCGCTGATGTACTCCGCTTCAACGGACGAAGATAGAATCTGAACCGATGGATATGCCCGTTTTAAAGCCGCCAATGAACCAACATGATCCATATCATGATGCGTGATCACGACATGCGTCAGCCGATGTAACGAAACACCTCGTTCATCAGCCAGTTTTTCCAACAAAGGCAACTGACCCGGCAATCCCGTATCCACCAAGACTACATATTTCTCGTTCGAAACAATCACCGGATGAATGATTTGCGCGCCTGCAGGAGTTTCAAACGGAACAGGAAGAACAATAAACTTGGTCATGTCACACCTCCACGATTTAAAAGTTTTTTAAACCATATGCTTATTTCGTTTATGCACAACAAAAAGGACAAAGCGAAACGTGAAGAAAATATTTTTCTGCTTCTTTCACGGCATCTTCATGATTGTCAAAATCACCAAGAAAAACCAATTGATGAATAGAAGGTAAATGTGCACAACCAGATTGATGCACCTCGTGGTTTGAAAATGCATTTCGTTCTTTATCAACGTAATACAAAGCCATGACAGCAATAATTTTTTATAAGATTTGAACCGCTCAATCCAATGTGAATCGCTAAAAACCAACGATGATGTTGCTTGACACCAACTGCCTCTCTTACATTGTCATTGCTATTTCGAACGAAGAAATAAAATGAATATTCAAAGATACAACAAGAGTTGACAAAATGAATTTCAACGGATCAAAATTCACTTTGATTCAACAGAAATACAAAGCATTTTAACTCAAAAAAAGCATCGCCAAGGTAAAAAACAAAAAAAACCTGTCGAAGAACGACAGGTTTATAAATGATTTTCGGCAACAGGCAATTACAACCAGCGCACGAAATTAAAATCTTGACGATGAGGCAAATCTTCATTTTTCGGAAACATGCGGAACCCGTACTTGAAGACGCCTGCTTTGGTGAGTCGATAATCCAACTGGAAGGTCAATCGGGTATTTTCAGTTTTGATCAAATCAAATTCAGCCACATCCAAAATATGATCTTCATTCTTTTGATCATCATGGAAAGTAACCACCATTTCAACTCCAATACTTTTACAATCATCTGATTTCACATCAATCACGGCCGTCATCAAATGTTTGGTATTGACGGTTGGATCGGAGTAAAGAGATTCGGGAATGTTCAACTCAAGCAATTCAATGTGATCCCAACCAACAGCCATTTTTTCTTTCCAGGCCACCAGTTCTTTGGCGTTTTTGAAGTTGTTTTCAACCATTTTTTGATGACGCACGCTCAACTTATAATAAAATTTATCCAAATAATCATCCAGCATGCGTTTTGTAGTGAAACGAGGAGCAATTTTTGCAATGGAGTTTTTGATGTATTCAATCCATTCAGGAGAATAACCTTTGCTGTTTTTTGCAAAATAGAGCGGTATGATTTCATTTTCCAACAACGAATAGATGGTGGCCGCATCCAACTGATCCTGATAAGCTTCGTTGTTATAGGTTTGCTTTTCGGTCAATGCCCAACCGGCTCCCTGAATGTAGCCTTCGAGCCACCAGCCGTCGAGAACCGAAAAGTTCAAAACACCATTCATTTCAGCTTTTTGGCCGGAGGTGCCGGATGCTTCCAACGGACGTGTTGGCGTATTGAGCCAAATATCAACGCCTGAAACGAGGCGTTTGGCCAATTGCATGTCATAATTTTCCAAAAAGATGATTTTTCCCTGAAATTCAGGCATGCGTGAAATCTGAATGATTTTCTTGATCAGATCCTGACCGGCTAAATCGGCAGGATGCGCTTTTCCAGTATAAATAAATTGAACCGGATAAAGCGGATTGTTGACAATTTTGGACAAACGTTCCAAATCGGTAAACAAAAGATGCGCCCTTTTGTAAGTGGCAAACCTACGTCCAAAACCGATCATGAGAGCATTGGGGTTGATCTTTTCCAACATGCTGACAATGAGTGCAGGATCACCCTGATTTTTCAGCCAGGTTTCATTAATCTGATTTTTAATGTAGCTTATCAGTTTATTTTTCAACAAAGTACGCGTTTTCCAAACTTCTTCGTCATTCACGCTGTAAATGCCTTCCCACACTTTCAGATTCGATTGATCTTTTCTGAAATTGGGCGAAAAAACTTTATCGTAAAGATGTTGCCATTCCGATGCAGTCCATGTGGAAAGGTGAACGCCATTCGTCACGTAGTTTACGTGCGTTTCTTCGGGCAGATAACCTTTCCAAAGATTTTGAAACATTTCCTGTGAAACTTTTCCATGCAACCAACTTACACCGTTGACTTCCTGACAAGTGCGGCAAGCGAAATTGCTCATACTGAATTTTTCATTGTGATCCCCCGGATTTTCACGGCCAAGATCCATCAATTCATCCCAACTGATGCCCAATTTGGCAGGATAACTGCCCATGTATTTGCCGAAAAGGTTTTCGTCAAAACTGTCATGCCCTGCAGGAACAGGCGTATGAACGGTATACAAAGACGAAGAACGAACCACTTCCATAGCCTGATTGAAAGTCAGTCCTTTTTCCGTCACCAAGTCAACAAGCCGTTGTAGATTGATCAAAGCAGCATGACCTTCGTTAATGTGGTAAACCTGTTTCTCAATACCTAAGCGTTTGAGGGTCAGAATACCTCCAATGCCGAGCAAAATTTCTTGCTTCAATCGGTTCTCCCAATCGCCACCATACAATTGATGCGTGATGGGTCGATCAAACTCACTGTTTTTGTCATTATCCGTATCCAATAAATAAAGCGATACGCGACCCACAGCAACTTTCCACAAATTGGCATAAATAATGCGGTTGGGATAAGGTACTTCAATCTGAATTTGAACACCGTGTTCATCTTTGACAGGTTCAAGAGGCAAACTGGCAAAATTTTGGGGTTCATAAAGTGCCAATTGTTGTCCTTCCATGGACAAACTTTGGGTGAAATATCCAAATCGATATAAAAACCCGATGGCGGTCATATCGACATTACAATCGCTGGCTTCTTTGAGATAATCACCAGCCAACATGCCCAAACCACCCGAATAGATCTTCAAGATGTTGCAAAGACCGTATTCCATGCTAAAATAAGCCACTGAAGGTTTTGATGTATCAATAGGCGCTTTAAGATAGGCTTGAAAATCGTTGTAAACCTTGTCAAGCCGCTGCAAAAAAACAGGATCCGCCTCAAGTTCTTCAAAACGCTCATAGCTAAGCCTTTCCCTCATCAAAATGGGATTCCCTTTGGTTTCTTCCCATAATTTCGGATCCACATCGGCAAACAGTTCCAACGCTTCAGGATTCCAAACCCACCATAAGTTGTGAGATAATTCTTTTAACTTAATCAATCGATCGGGTACGTGAGAGGAAACCACCAACTCTTTCCAATTTGATTGATTTACATTTGATGTTTGTAATTTCATTTTCTTAAAATTATTGCTTATTTTTTAAGTGAAACATACAAAACTAAATTGGATCCTGCCTTTACAGACCGAAACAACTTAGCTTTTTGTTAAGCACATTTCATGAATTCGTATAATGTTTTCTTTTAGTTTATACATTACGCTACCTGAAACAGGCATCAAAGCATCTGACATTTTTATTGTAAAAATCCCTTTTTAATAATATATTTTATTGAATATCAATATTTTAATACATAGACATTTTAATTGAAACAATGAATAAAGATAATTGATAGCCTATTAAATTCAATGATTTACTTGTTATTTTTTCCCAAAGCAATAGAGTAAGCCTCCAAATAATATTGAATAAACTTGTCCCAATAGGCTTTTTGAGAAACAAGACGTGCTTTGGTACGCACCTCATTTTTCTCTGATTCGTTTTTGTTTGCAAATCGAATCACCTGCTGTGTGACATCAAAAGCTGTGCGACTGTAACTCGCATCAGTGCGTTTTACAACGGCAACCCCTTCATCGATAGGCTGTTCATTGGGATTGATCCATTGACCAAAACCTGAGAGCGATGTGACAATGGTTGGAACAGAAAACGCAACACTTTCCAAAGGTGTGTAACCCCATGGCTCATAATAGGATAGAAACATGGTTAAATCCATTCCGATCAACAAATCATAATACGATTGATTGAAAATGCCGTCAGCGCCATTCAAATAACTGGGGACAAAAATCAATTTTACTTTTGAATCGGAATGATTGGTAAAGTTTAACCAGGTAATGTTGGACAAAACAGGATCTTTCCAAGGTTCCACCAATTCGTGGGTAACAAAAGGATTTTCCTTGAGAGACGAGTGTGTCTGCTGAAGCAACTTTTGCTGTAATGCCTTTCGTGGACCCGATATGTAAGCCGGAACCATGATGAAAGCGACCACCGTTTGCTGAAAAGTCGGATCGTTTTCCAATTGATGGAGAACCTCCAAATAAAGATTTAATCCTTTGTTAATGTATTCGTATCTTCCGGCCGTTGAGACAAAAAGCGTATCGTGAGGCAACGCATAACAGATGAGCGCCTCAGCCACCCTTTTTAAGAGAGAGCGAGCGTTTTCGCGTTTTTGTTCAAACAATTCCGCATCGGGCACAAAATCATCTTCAAAACCATTGGGAGTAACCACATCGGGCGTTTTCTCCAAAATTTGTGTACACTCTTTGGCTGTGATGGCGCTAACTGTTGTAAAACAATCAGCCAAATGGGCAGCATGTTTTTCGACGGAATGTTTGGACTCCACATTCAATTCACGTGCCATCTGATCACCGTGATAACCTGAAAGATAGTCGTAGAGCGGTTTGTTATTGCCTGCAATGGCACGTCCTACGGTAGTGGCATGGGTGGTAAACAACGTGGAAACGGAAGGTAAATATTTTTTGAGGTAAAAAAGACCAAATGCACAATTCCATTCATTGAAATGAGCAATCACTTTTTTATCTTCCAAACGGTAAAACCGATAAAAATTCTCAATGATGGTTCCCACGGCATAGCCAAACAAAGAAGCATCGTCGTAATCGCCAAAACCATGCAGGGAATCAATACCAAACCATTCCCACATACGCCCGTAGATTTCATTTTTTTGGGAAAAGAACGGTTTGTGATCAACCAGGACGGCAATGGGTTGTGAAGGGACATTCCAACGACCAATACGAACCCGAAGATGATGCCGCTGCAGCAAAGATTCTTTCCAATCGGCAAATAGGGAAGATGATTCCATAAAATCCGTTTGATCAACTCCGCCCAAATCGGGGCCAATAAAAATGAGATGATCATCTACAACCCTCTTTAGCGTACGAGCTTTGGTAGAAAGCACAGTGTAAATACCTCCAATTTTGTTGCAAACTTCCCAGCTTGTTTCAAAAATATAGTCAGGCGTAATCAATTCTTGGGTCATTCTTTTTCCAAATTATATCATTGACAAAATTACACTTTTTTGAACGAAACTAAGACGACATGTAGAAATATGTATCGTCAAACTCAAGGAAAACGTTTGCATGAATGTTTGCGAAACTGACGTGGTTAAAAATTTAAATAAAAATCTTTTGTAAGTAATTTATATTCAGTAGTATATTGATGTCTTTGATCTTCTTCAATCACCATTTCATCGCGATTCAAAGTGACGGCACAGGTAGAAAACGACAATAAACAACGCGTCGGAAGGCTTTTCATGGAAGGTTTCACAAACGTTTGCCTTCTGCAGTACAATCCACAAGAAGCAGCTTGTTGAATCAAATTTTCACTTGAGCGATAGGGATAGACCATGTCAAAATGAGATTCTGAATGCAAATGATCAGGAATAGACCGCAAAAAAGAAGTCATTTGAAAATAATCATCGTGACGAGCTATGGTTCGATGGTGATCAGGCGAAACCAACGATTGTTGGAAAAAAGGCGGATTGCAAAGAATAAGATCGTACACGGAATTGTTCTCGGCAAAAAATTGCTGCCACGATTGATGCTTGAGCACAATGCGATCACTCCAGGGCGCATGTTGAACATTTTCCGTTGCCTGACTGATGGCCATCTCATCCAAATCAATGGCAACAATGCGCGCAGTGGATGCCCTCTGGGCAATCATTAAAGCCAGAATGCCTGTTCCGGTGCCGACATCCAATATCGCCGACATGTGATTAACCTCTGCCCATGCACCCAACAAAACGGCGTCCGTCCCCACTTTCATGGCACAACGATCATGCCTTACAGTAAATTGTTTGAACCGAAAATAAGGATTTGCCATAACAAAACACTACGACATCGACTGCAAGAAGCTCACAAAACATGCAGCATGGGAAAGGTTATTCCCATTTTCAAAAAGAAAGCGCCACTCCAATTTGAAAATTAACGCCCAATGCGTCGTATCCGTACCAGTTCTGATAACGAAGTGACGAAGATAGACCCAACACATTGTTCAGATGAACAAATGCGGTAAGAAAGTCGCTGTAAGAATAAGATGCGCCAAGATTGATTTGATTGATATTTCTCATCAACACCGAGGTTCCGTCCGGTTGAAGCGCATAGCGACCGCCTGCAAAATAATAATCGGCGTTGAGGACAACATGTTGTGAAACCTTTTTATCGATACCGGCCGATAATTCGAAAGAAGGATTCATCCATGCATGAGCAATAGATTGTGTATGCCAATAATGATAGTTGGCTTCAATGAAGATGACCTGTTCGTCTTTCCAACTGTAATGGCCGCTAAAGTTTACGGTAGCTTCCTGAGCCTTGTCGTACATCACATTAAACATAGGCACATTGCGATGCGAAATCGCAAAAGCAGGAAGGGAAGTTGAATCAAGGGCATTGACGTAAAAAAATTGTTGATTAAAATATTTGTAGTCAATTGATCCATTGAGCAATAATCCCGAAATTGGAGTGCTTTTAATGCCAAGAAACGCATCCACCGGCACATATGTGTCTTTTACCCTCAATGAAGGAACCAGATATGGATTGTCGTTCATCATGGTTGCCATATCATTGACGTGATACTCGCCGGAAACGCCACCATAAAGCATTACAGAAGGAATTAAATGAATCTGTGCGGTGACATCGGGCATAACATTGACGCGCTTGTTGCTACCGGCAGTGGTTACTGCATCTTTGAAGCCAATGTGAACTTTCCACGAATCGCCCATTAAATTAAAATAGGGATTGACGGCAATGACGGCATAATTGGCATATCCAAAACCAGGGAGATGATTGTTGTAGGCATAATTGGAAAGATCGACAGAAAGGCCCAACTGATTTTCGTTGAGAGGAATTTCAATGTTTCCTTGTCCGCGAAGCAACTGTTCGTGCAACCCAAAGCCGGGCACAAAACTGTTGAATTGAACCGAAGCGCTGTATTGAACGGGAGTAACACCACGATTGGAATGCAAGTCAGCCACTATGCCGGCATTCACAAAATGATTGGTGCTGTCCCTAAAATTCTTATCGGAAGTCAGGATGCCATTGGTTCCGTAATAATTAAAACCGTCACGATAAAAATACCCGCCAAGATGAAGCGTCAAAGGATGAAAATAATGTGTATAATCGAGTCCAAAATGAGTCACTAACTGTTGTTGTTTATTTCCGAACAAAGAAGTGACATGCGTATTAAAAGTCAATTTCTGCGTTGCCACATGAACAATGGGCAAAAACAAGTCGCCTAACAAATTGCCATAAAATCCGCCACCGATGATAGCGTATCCGTTGTGAAAATGATCCTGATTGATGTCAACCACAGCGGCTTTCCATTTGTTCAAATCGAATAACGGGATGAGTGGATTTACTTGATCAGAAAATGAAACTGAAGTGGCTTTAATTTCGGGTTCCGTCACAATTGGATTTGATTCAATGCGATGAACTTCAGGGGCTGTTGGCGTATAATTTCGTTCAATGATGACGTTGCGTTTGGCAATGGTGTCATTTTTTGAACTTTGAGCCCATGTCACCTGAGATCCGATTACACCGAACAGGAGCAATAAAAAAAAGAAATATCTCATCATTTTCAAGTTTATTTTAGTTAACAAATCGAACTTAACAACAAAATTTGAGCATCCTTTTGTGATGTAATGATAAATGAATGCCGTATTGTCATGTCACTATCTTAGAAATTTTATTTTTCACACAAGATCACACACTAAGTCACGCATCTATTTATATTGATTTTCAGGTTTTTGCTGAAGTTGTTCAATGGCTTTTAAATGTTGTTGAATCAGCGTTTGAATTTCGTCATTGGCATGATAATTGTCGCGAAGACTCAACAAATATTGTTTGGCCTGAAAATAGTCGCCTCTCTTGACTGAAATATCCGAAAGCAACAAAAAGCTTTTAGCCAGCCAGAATTTGAAAGGGGTCCCTTTGTTAATAAAGTCGAGAATTTCATTTTCGGCTTTATTCAAATCGTTGTTTTCAAAATAGTAATTGGCAAGGTGGTATTTTGCTTCTGCCCCATAAACGGTATGCAGATCCTGAGCCAATATTGACCAATCAGCAAACGCACTGTCGGGTTGATGAATGAGCTGATAGGCAGCCGCTCTGTCGAAACGCGCTTCCGTTTTCATGTCAGGCGTTGCCTGGTCATCGCTAAGGATGCCGGAAGCAGTCGCAATGGTGACCGTATCGTTGTTGGCAAGATAACTGCTTCTCAAAACGCCCAACAAAGCAGCCTTTTTGTAAATGCTGTTGGAAGTCAGGTGAAGAAGCGATTGGAAATAGTTCAACGAAGCATTGTACTGTTTTTGATCGTACGTGATAGATGCACATTGAGTTAATGCTTCTTCACGATAAGGATTTCCCTGAATGGCAGCTAATTTTTGATAATAGACCAACGCACTGTCAGGTTGATTTAACGAGCGATAGCTGTCAGCCAATTCATAGGTGGCCTTGATGCAGTAATTTCCCTGAGGACAAAATTGTTTCAAATATTGGCTCAACTGCGAAACGGCTTGGCGGGTTTGGCCGCCAAGATAAAGTTTTTCGGCTGTCACAAACGTAAGAGAGTCCTGCGTATTGAAGGACAACTCGTTGTTTTTTCCGAGTGAACGACGGAAAGCAAGATAATCATTCACGTCAGCCAATTCCACGTAAACGTTTTCAATATTTTGCATGGCTTCGGTTGCTTCGGAGCTGCCGGGATAGCTGATAACCACATTTTTGTAAGCAGCAATAGCTTGTTGTTTGTTGTTATTGTTGTAATAGGCCATTCCGATCTCCAACGCCGCTTTAGGAGCCAACGATCCGGAAGGGAAATTTTTCAACAACTCGCGATAGGCCGATATTGCCTTATCATATTGATTCATTGAAATGTATGAGCGACCAATTTCGTAATAGGCACGTTCGGTATATTCGGAATTGGGAAATTCCTTGATAAGTTTGTTCAGTTCATCAATTTTGATAGCATAATGCTTCTGAAGTCCGTCAATAAACGCTGTTTGATAAAGAGCATAAGCACTTGCGGGTATGTTTTTTACAATCACCTGCGAATAGTAAAGGCGGGCATCAACAAAATTTCTCAATTGAAAATGGCAATCGGCAATTCTCAACAAGGCATCGTTGTATGTATCCGAAAGCGGATCGTGGGCACTGCCAGCATAGCGAAGAAAATAGAGTTGACTTCGTTTAAAATCGCCCAAATGAAAATAAGCATACCCCAAATCATAATTTGATGCGATGAAATTGGCATCATGAGCACTTTGAGGATTATTCTGGTAGCTTGTCCAATCCTGAATGGCCGACTGATAATCTTTTAATCGATAGAAACTCTCTCCTCTCCAAAAATAGATTTGCGCCATGGGTGTCGTGTAAGTTTCGGCAGCAATGGCCAGATTGAAATCATCGATGGCTGCACGATATTGATGCAGATTAAACTGTTCAACACCAAGATGAAACAAAATATTTTCTTTGGCAGCGGCAATTTCGGGGGAGTTGGTTTGCAGTTTTTGAACGGCCTGCAAAGCAGCGGGATAGTCTCGCGAAGCCAATAGCACTGTGGCTAAATCCTTTTTAATGGTTTCAGCGTAAACCGAATGAGGGAATTGACTCAGGAACTGATCAAACACTTTGATGGATTCACCAAATGGCGATGCATTGGTATAGATGGTCATGGCGTAATTGTACATAGCCTCTTCCTGAACTTTTTTGTCAAAATTCATTTTGCTGGCGCTTTCATAAGCCAATTTGGCTTTTAACGGTTCTTTCAGTCGGATGTAACTGTTGCCCAACCAGAAAAAGGCATTTTGACCTAAACTGTCCGAAACGGCAGCCACTTTTGTCAACGGCATCACCGCATTGGAAAAACTATTAGTCAAGTAAGAAGACAATCCCCACATGTACAAAGAACTGCGAGGTAACTGATCGGCAGGTCCCGATTTTTGAAAATCGGCAATAGCTTGAGCATAATTTTTTTCACGGTAATTGCATTCGGCCAACAAACGATACACTTCGATATTTTTTGGATTTTTGGGCTGTGAAACGAGGATCTCTTTGCCGTAAGATTTGACTTTATCATAATCGTGCAAATGAGCATAAATTTGAATCACATAGTAAGGAGCCAATGAGGCCATTTCAGAAGTGTGATCAATTTTCAGAAAATAAGGAAGCGCTTCTTCGTAATGATTCAAAGCATATTGGCAATAACCATAATAATAAGTGGCCACGGCGTCATATTTTTCGGTGCCGAGCAAAAGCTTGAAAGCTGACAAAGCTTCATCGAAGTGACTTTCGGCCATTAAAGAATAGCCTTTAGCAAAAAGCGCCATGTTTTTGTCGGAAGCATTCAATTGATCAAAGTGAAGATTGTCCAAATAATGCTTGGCATCGCGATAATTTTTGGCTTCGAAACAAAGTATTCCGGCCATGTAGTTCAATTGCGATGATTGCGGAGAATGAGGATAATCAGCCAATTGATTTTCAATGAAGGTTAAAGCCTGCGGATCTCTCAATTGATAAGCACAAGCAGCCAAATAATAGGCTGCTTCTTCCTTTTTTACCTTGTCGAGCGGATTGGCGTGTTGCAAACAAGTCTCGAAATCCTGCCTTGCAGCGCTGTATTGTTGTTGCAGATAAAGCACAACCCCACGTTGAAAATCGTATGACGGTTCAGCGGATGCATGCAGAGTCTGGGCATTGAGACCAAAATAGAACAAACCAAAAACAGCAATAAGCAAAATCAATTTCTTCATGGGAGGATATTTTGTTAAAGCAAAAATAGACAATTAATCGTGAGTTTCAAGAAACAGATCTTGTTAAACTATGTCAACTCAGCGCACGAAACAGCCGCGAAAAGAAAAAAGGATCGAATGTAGCGCTTGTCAATCCATTTGCTGATCAATGAAATCCAACCTTCACCACAGCATGAAGTTGCTTCAACAAGCACCTTCACCGTTGAACCGACGGAAAAACGGGAATAGAAGCATGACCTAACGAATCAACAGATTGCACGGCAAAGAAATAATTATCTTTGGAATAAGGAACGGTGATGTCGGTATTTTTTGTAAAAATAGCCTTTTGCCATTGTGGAGATGACGTTTCACGCAAAAGAAGCTGATAACCGTAAGGAGCTTTGGAAGGTTTTTCCCACGACAAAGTAGAAGAGTTGGTCAGATCTTTGACTTCAATGACTACATTGGAAGGAGCATAAGGAGCCCAAGCCAAATTGCATAAAGTAGCCAAATTAGCACATGTGATTTTTCGGGCATATTCATAATCCAAAAACTTAGGAAGATCACCATATTCCACTCCATTTTCAAAGCGCACGTTCTGATGTTGATGATCAAAATTTTCGTCCATTTCACAAAGCCTCACGGCGGTAAATCCGTTGTGCATAAAAGGAATTTGGTCACCACCTCTCAAAAACCGATCAACCCGATAGACTAAATTGACATGCAAATTTGGAACATATTGATGGGTAGTCGTTTGAATGTATCGTGCCAATTCACGGGATGGACTGTCATTTTCAGCGCCGGTAGTTTTACGCATTTTAGCTTGTTCCGGCGATTCAACATACGGGATGGTTTCGCTGAACACCCTCACCCGACTGTTATCCCGAAGAGCCGTTCCACTTGACAGGCTATTGGCAATCATGTCGTCATTCAACATGGCAATCACATTCCAATTTGCCTTTTTTGCGCTATCGGCCAAATAAGTTGAACCATACAAACCCTCTTCTTCGCCTGAGACAACGGCAAAAATAATTTTACACGGGAAAACATGTCGACTCATGATGCGGGCTAATTCGAGCACAGCCGCTACGCCCGAACCATCGTCGTCAGCACCCGGCGCATCACTTTTGGCATCCAAGATGTCTGTGGCTCTCGAATCCAAATGACCGCTGACAATCAACACGCGATCGTCGTGAGAATCACTGCCGTTCAACACAGCCATCACATTGGCCATTTTGACATCTTTTAATATACGTTTATTGTCGGCTTTCACCGTAAACCAATCCATTTCGGATTTTAAACGACCGTTTGACTCTTTGGCATATTCATCAAACTGTGATTTTACCCATCGTTGCGCTGCTCCAATGCCTCTGACGTCGCTGCACGTATCACTCAATGCATGACGCGTTCCAAACGAAACCAACTTGTTGACAGTGGCTTCCAACCGCGCTGCCTGAACTTCGGACAACATATTAACAATGGTCGGGTCTGCCTGTTCATTTTGTGCGTAAAGCGGCGTTGACATCATCAACCCGAAATAAAAAAAACCAATGGCAATCAATTTGAATCGTTTCATGGCCTAAATTTTTTTAAAAAAGTTTTAAATCAGATCATTTCCTTCAATATCCATCATTTTTCATCCATCAGTCATGTTGTAATGCTTTCATTTCAACACCCATGGAAGAGCAACGGACAAAGATACAAAAGTTTGGTTATTTTATTGGCAAAAAAAACCTTCCTCCGCTTTTCACAAAGCTGAAGGAAGGCACGCATTCATTAAAACTACACTCAGCGGTTTTGCCGCTAAAACTTACCTAACCCTGCTCACCAGAAGCTGATATTGCCAGGGCGTAAGGGTTTCTCCTTCAAAAGAAGAAATATTAACAGGTTGTTTGGTAAACCAATCGATCCATTTTCCGGAAGGAATGGTACCATTGAAATGTACTTTTTGAGGTTTGTTGCTCAAGTTAAGAACCACCATAACACTATCGTCGGGCAATACACGCGAGAAGCTGTACACCCAGGGACTTTCGGTGACATAACGAATCATTTTACCGCCACCCGATCCGGCATTCAGCGCTTTCTGAGAATGTTTTAATTCATTAAGCAATTGATAGAAAGCAAACTCTGTCGGATTATTCCATGAAGAAACCGTGTCTTTATCAAAAAAGAGCAATCGTTTTTTCATGCCAACTTCTTGCCCTGTGTAAATGAGGGGCATCCCAGGCCAAACATAAGTGAGCACGGCAAAAGTATTGGCTCCGCCATCCATTCGCTCATATTCCGATCCCGTCCATGAATTTTCGTCATGATTGGTGATAAAATTCATTTTAATCGCATTGGAAGTATAAGCCGAATCAGTGTACTGCATGACCTTGTCCAAAGATGAGACTTGTTCTTCGCCTTTTGCAATTTGATTCATGGCATGGAGCAATTTCCAGTTATAATCCATGTTAAACACTTTGACGGTGTAGGCAGGATTGTCTCCTTCAGCCAACATGAAAACAGGCTTAATTTTGTCAAGAGCGGCTTTAGCTTCTGTCCAAAAATCGAGCGGAACATCCGTAGCCACATCACAACGAAATCCGTCAATATCAAAATCTTTTACCCAATAGGTCATGGCATCTATCATGGCTGCGCGCATGTTTTTGTTGGAGTAATCCAATTTGGCCACATCACTCCATCCATTGGGAGCCAATGGTTTACCTAAACTGTCTTTAACATACCAATCAGGATGTTCGGTAATCCAAACATTGTCGCGTCCGGTATGGTTGGCGACCCAATCGAGAATCACTTTGAAGCCCATCTTGTGCGCCTGTTTGACAAGGTTTTTAAAATCGTCAGCATTACCAAATTCGGGATTCACGGCTTTGTAATTTTGAACGGCATAGTAGCTTCCCAACGTCCCTTTCCGATCTTTTTTTGAAATTGGATTGATGGGCATAATCCATAAAATGTTTACTCCAAGTTGTTTTAATTGAGGTAAATGTTGAGCAAAAGCGTTAAACGTACCCGGAACGGTGTATTGACGCACGTTGACTTCATAAATGACGGCATTTTCATCCCACTGAGAAGGATCCTGAGCCGCGGGTTTTGCGGCACAAGCTGCCAACAAGGCCATTATCGGCAGAAAAATTAAAAATTTGAGACCTTTCATAGAAAATTGATTTAAATGTAAAACATTGAAAAACAAATTATTTAAGCATTAATTCATGCCGAATGATTCTTTTATGAATGGTTGAAAACATTCAAAACAGGCAAAGCATGATTGCTAAAATCATAAAAAGCCTGGTTTTCCCAGTTCGAACCATTCGTTGCCGTCGGACCTTTGAAGGCAATGTCAGCAGCGCCCCAATAACAAAAACCTGCTCCGGCAGCAAAAGAAGTTGAAATATCTTTTATTTTTACCATGAAATCAAGTTGTCCCTGCGGTGAAGCAGGATAACCCGGCACCAATTGACTTGCTTCTCCAACCACATTGGGGGTTTCATCGTTCCATGACAATGTAAACGGATAAGCCGTTTCTGCAATCACCACGCGTTTTTGATACTTTAAGCCGAGCGTTGCCAAGGTGCTTTGCAAAAGATTCAAATCCGTGCCGTGCCACACGGGATAGTACGAAATACCAATCATGTCATAATCCAACCCCGTCAATTGCCCAAAAAACCAATCGGCACCTGCCAAACCGGCGTAATGAATGATAATCTTTGTGTTTGCGTTCACATCTCTGACTGCTTTTATACCTGAACTTAGCAATGCCTTGAAATTGCTCAAACTGTCAATCGAACCTTCGGGCCACAAAAAACCTCCGTTGATTTCGTTACCAATTTGCACATCATCCGGCTGTAAAAGTTCCATCATTCGTTTTGTATAAGCATAGACACTGTCCTTCAATGCGGCGAAAGAACAATGTTGCCAAGCTGCAGGAGGCGTTTGATGCCCCGGGTCAGCCCATGTATCGGAATAATGAATATCCAGCCACACTTTCATGCCCTTTGCTTTGATCTGGGAAAGAAAACGAGACACTTCATTAAAACCGGAATGTCCATCGGCTGGAGCGTACCACAATCGCACCCGAACAGTGTTACAACCGGCATTTTTTAAGGTTGAAAGCATATCTTCAGGTTGACCGGCTAAATTATACAACACAATGCCTGCTTCTTCCACTTGTGGCAAAAATGAAATATCAACACCTTGAATCATCGTTGTTGCCACTGCTAAAGGTGCTGTCGGAATGTTTGCTTTTGAACAACCGATGATCGTTAAGCATAAGGCGCCGATCGTAATCACCACAAGGAAAAGACTCCAATGTGCCAATTTGTAATTTTTTAGAAACATGAGTTCATAATGATCGATTCAATCACATCATCGCTTGCTTATTTTACTGCTCCAACCACTTTCAAAATTTATATCACATGATTTACTCATCAGACAGATCTTAGTTATTATCTTTTACAAAAATAACGGAAACAGCTCCCAGCAAAAGGCAGACACCTGCCATGAGCAACGCATAGATGGCATCATCGTGGAAAAAATGTTTCACAATGGGGCCATTGGAAATGCTGCTGACAATTTGCGGGATGGTGATAAACAAATTAAAAATTCCCATGTAAACCCCCATCTTGGCAGGCGGAACCGAACCTGCAAGAATGGCGTAAGGCATGGCCAAAATACTTGCCCAAGCTATCCCGACACCAACCATGGATAAAATAAGCCAATAAGGCGAAGTGATAAAATAGATCGAAATGAGACCAACCCCGCCAAACAATAAAGAGATGGCATGCGTCACCTTACGATTGGTCAAAGCAGCAATGGACGGCAATGCCAAAGCAAACAACATGGCTACCAAATTGTAAACCCCAAACAAAATGCCGACCCAGTCACCGGCTTTCTGATAAGCTTCAGAATTGGCATCGGCAGCCCCATAAACATGCAAAGCAACGGCCGGCGTTGTGTAAACCCACATGGCAAAAAGAGCAAACCACGAGAAAAACTGAACCACGCCCAACTGTTTCATGGTGAGAGGCATTTTGACAATATCCTTAAAAATATCGACAAATTTAGCTTTATGTTCCGGTTCCGTTTGTTCATCGGAATGGAACGAACGTTGAATTTCGGGAGGATATTCCTTTGTCGAAACAATCGTCCAAACAATAGCCCCAACCATGACCACAGCGCCTGCATAAAACGACCAAATGACATTGATGGGAATCTTGCCGTCGGGCGTATTTTTGCCAATACCAAACCATTCGGATAAAACATAAGGCAACCAGGATCCTACCACAGCGCCAATGCCTATCAGGAAAGTTTGAACCGAAAAACCCGTAGTTCGTTGTGAATCGGGCAAAATATCGGCCACTAAAGCGCGAAAAGGCTCCATTGCCACATTGAACGAAGCATTCATGATGGTCAACATGCCGGCTCCAATCATCAACGGCGACATAATAGAAGCCAAAGCGCCCGAATTGGGCATAAAAATCAAAGCGATGGCTGCCAGAACACCTCCCGCCAGAAAGTATGGTTTTCTACGTCCCATCCTGCACCACGTTCGGTCGGAATAATGACCAATGATGGGCTGAATAATCATTCCCGTCAATGGAGCCACCACCCAAAACCAGGAAAGCGATTGTATGTCGGCACCAAAAGTTTGTAAGATGCGGCTTGCATTGGCATTTTGCAACGCAAAACCAAATTGGATTCCCAAGAATCCGAAGTTCATGTTCAAGATTTGAACGGTAGAGAGTCTGGGTTTTGTGTTCATGGTAACTGTTTCATTTTATGGCTTACAAATATAATGTTTTTGTGTTCATTTAGCTTTTTGTTTTTGAGAAATACAGCATGCTTTATCGGTTAGTTTCGTAAATCATGGCACGAATCTGATCGTTCAACGAGTCACTCTCCAAGAGTTGTTCTAATGTAAGATGCATCCGATATCGCCAATAATGGCGCGGGTTCGACGGCACATTGATGCGCTCTTCATGTGGATTGATCCGACGCAGTGTCCCGTCAATCGACATCCAATCCTGAAATGGCAAAATAGCCAGCATGGAAGGAGACCACAAATGATTTCGAACGATGGCTTTGCAAATCCACGGCTCAGCACAAAAGGGCGCCTCGCCCCATTGTCCCAACACTTCGTTGTAATAACGTTGACGCACCGATCCATCTTCTTCCCACCAACCTCGCAACGTGCTCATGTCGTGCGTGGAAGTGGTACAAACGGAAAGATACGGATAATGACGCGTATCGGCAAAAGTTCGGGTAGGATCTTTCGGCATGCGTTGAATTTCAAGGCTTAACATTTGCAACTGATGCATCACGTAGGGCACGCACGCCGGAATCATTCCAAGATCTTCAGCACACACCAACATGTCGGTAGAAGCTATCAAATCGGGTAATTTCTGCATGGCCTGTTCAGACCAGAAATAATTGTGCCGCTGATAATAAAAATGATCGTAAATTCGGTTAAAGGTATATTGATCACTATCAGACAATGCCCTGAAACTGTAAGTGTATTGAGCGGTAATGCGGGGATGAAATTTATGCGGCTCTTTCTTGTCACGAACAAAAAGCACATCGGCAATCAAAGCATAGAGACCGTCTCTGAGGTTGACATCTCCGTTTGTTGCGTTAAAATAGTGCTCAATTTTGCGTTGCGTATCAAATTCCGGCTTCATTTCAAACACACCGTTCCCTTTGTCAACAAGAAACTGACGGATGACTTCATCGGCTTTTTCACCAAACATCTCACGCAACTGATACGCACGAATGTAAGGGTTTAAGTGATTTTGCTCATCCAGCCAAAACCCGTTTGCCTGAAGTTCTTCGTGCGACATGGGCAAAGCCGGACTAAAGTGCCCCAGCAAGCCTTGCACCGCATCCAAGGGTATTTCCCAAATGCGGAAAAATCCCAGCAGATGGTCAATCCGATATGCATCAAAATAATCGGCCATTTTGGTAAAACGACGACGCCACCAACGAAATCCGTCGGCACGCATGCGATCCCAATTATAGGTAGGAAAACCCCAGTTCTGACCCGTGAAAGAGAAATCATCGGGTGGTGCTCCTGTTTGTGCATCCATATTGAAAAGATGAGGATCAGTCCATGCATCGGCACTGTTCGGGCTAATGCCAATGGCAAGATCGCCTTTCAAAACCACACCTTTGATTCGGGCGTAATGAGATGCTTCGGAAAGTTGCTTATCTAAATAATATTGCAGAAAATAGTGAATGGCAATTTCGTTATATCGATTCCCATGAGGATCACACAATTTTTCAATTTTTGCTCTGTCATAAACAGCATATTCGCCCCATTGATGAAAATCGACTGTTTTGTAAGTGTCTCTTAGATAACAAAAAGCAGCATAGGGAACCAACCATTCGCTGTTGTCGGCAAAAAAAATCTTGTATGCTTCCGATTCAAAAGTCGCTTTCCCTCTTTCCTTGTAAGCCAATTGATAAAATTCCCACTTGGCAGCCGACACGGCTTCGTAATCCAATTCCGACAAGGCATTCAATTCTTTTTGCATTGACTCATAACGAAGATTCGCCTTCTCGTTGCTGAAAGGGACAAAATCTTTCAGATTCAAAAACAACGGATGAAGCGCAAAAATCGAGTTGGCATTATAAGGATAGGAATCGGTCCATGTATGCGTCATCGTGGTATCATTTACCGGTAACACCTGAACAATGCGTTGACCTGTTTTGGCAGCCCAATCAACCATTTTTTTCAAATCGCCAAAATCGCCAATGCCAAAACTATGTTCGGTGCGAAGCGAAAAAACGGGGATGGCTACTCCTGCCGCACGCCATGAAGGAGCGTTGCCCCTAAACACGCCATTGGTCACCACCATGTGTTCTCCTTTTTTGGGAAGTCGGTCAATCCTGCGATTATCTCCGTTTTCCCATTGCAATGCCGTTTTTTGTTTTGCATCAATCACCACAAATTTATACTCCAAAGGAGCTTTGCATTTCGATAAATCGATGGTCACTTCCCACAATGGAAAATGAGCACAATCCATCAAGACAGCTTTGGATACATCCCATTGCCCAAGATTTTTTTGATTGCCTACAACCGCTAAGGTTTGTCGCGGCGTGACTTCAGGAGCATATACTTTCAAGGTGAGCGCCGTCACCAAAGGCTTGAAATTTTCCTGACGAGCATGATCCCTCACAAAAAAAGCATGTGTAAAAGCTGACGAAAAGAAAGAGCTGTTGTACGGCATTCCCATCCATTGATCGACCAAATGAAAAACACCGGTTTGGCTCGTTGCGGAAAACATGCGAGGTTTTCCCCATTCACGCAGGGTTGAACCATCTTGATTACGAACAAAATAGGAATAAGTAAACACCTCCACGTCATCGGCAACTTCCGCCTGAACCGACCAACGGCCATCGGCATATTGCATTTCCAACTCTTGCAACTCGGGAATTGAACCGCTTACAAACAGCGTTTGTCCCCAAACGGTCTGATAATCTACTGAAAATTTTAGAATCATAAACTATTAAGTTATTACCAACGCTCATTCACCCTTCAAGAAAAAATCATGACTGCTTTCAGAAATGAATGACAACATAAAAATTATTTTCCACACGTCTCCACCCTAATTTACCAGCAACTTGGATAAATAGACACGGCCATCGTGCGAATTGATTACTTTAACAATATATACTCCTGATTTTAATTGATCTCTGTTCAAAAGAATGTCAGGCCCGGAGGCATTAAAACATTTCACGAGTTGTCCCTCGGCATTGACAATTGAAACCATTACATCCTCATTCGTATTGGTATTAGGCATACTGATCATGCATTGAGTGACCATAGGTTGAGGATAGACGGACAAATAAAGCCTTCCTGCTTCAAGATAATTCATGGCTGAGGCGGCCTGCTGTGTGACCGGAATCGTTGCATTACTTCCCAACCAACTTCCCGAGCTGAATTGTATGGTGAAATCCACTTCGTTTACCTGCTGCGATTTATTAAAAGGACCAATCTTTGCGGCCATTGTGCCGTTGGCTTGCATCACAAAAGGAGTTCGGGCTGCCACATTATCACTCCAAAATACCTTTGCATAAGCCGTATCGGGACGCTGCCAGTTATTAACGCCCCAGTGGAGGAAGGAGTCACTCGAACCCGGATTGTAAGTCACCGTAATGGTATCCTGTGAGGTTGGATTGGTTGGAGACCAACTTAAACCACTTGAGGAAGCATTTTGTGCGGCAGCTGTTTCATTGGCTACATAAACATGCTGAATTGGCGACGAATAAACATTTCCCTGCTGATCCACAGCTTCGACATAATAATCCAACAACGTGTTGCTGTAACCGGTGATGGCAGCATAACACAAATCGGCTTTCGCTAACGGTTCAATAAAAAAATTGGTATCATTGGGCGGATCGGCAAGAAATGCTTTGCGGGTCATTTCCACTGATTGCCAAGCCCCAACAGTGCTGCCTCCGCCATAAGTTTTATTGTCATCCACGTGAATGGGATCAATCGTATCGTTGTCCACCCGAAATTTTAATTTCACCGAGGCAAGACCACTGACATCGTAAGCCAAAGTCCATACTGTAAAATCTTTAGGATAGATTACCTTTTTATACCCCGTTGTAGGACCAAATCCGTATCCTCCCGGATTGTACGGATATCGTTGCGGAATCAAAACAGAAGGAGGCGTATGATCAACTCCCCGATGTTGAGCAATTACTTTGTTGGCATAATCAATAGCAATATTTCCGGTCAATGCTTCTTTGACGGCCATATCGCCAGCCTCACCGCCATAATACATAAATCCGCTGTTCAGCCCGCCAAAATAAAAATGCCATGCCTTTTCAGCATCATTAGCCGATGATCCACCTTCGCAAATATGCCCAATGTCCAAATTTCCGGTCAAATCTTCAGCCATACAAACGTAATTATCCGTTGCTGTAATCACTGCCCAATTTCGGGCATTGGCATTCCATGCATTAGGATCAAATTGAAAAGTGGTTGCATTATATAGCGGCCACAACCATTTGATAAACTGAGGCGATCCCCAATCGTTATCGGGATTCACCCAAGCACCGTCTTCAATGTGAACAACATCATCGGATGGCACAGGATGATCAGTCAAAAACTGTTCAATGGTTGTTGGGATGATTCCGGCATTTTGAGCAGCCGAACTATAACTTTGAACAGCCTGATAATAATAACTGTATCCACCGCCCCAGGCATTGTCGCCATCGTGTGCCAACAACTCAATGGAAGGATGAGCCGGATCATTGTATTGAGCCACACGCGATTGAACATCGCTTACGGAAGCTCCCGAATAACCATCCACATAACTCTCGTAATCGTCCATGGGAACGACATCCATCAAGTAAATCTGTCTTGAGGAGGGATCAACATATTTCACTTTATGAGCTTGAAAACAAAATGGAGCAGCCAATCGAGTCCCTCTTCCGTCAATCGATCCATCAGCCCACACATTTCCAGGCTTATTGTTAATCATATCGGCCTTATTTGGCGGATCAATGTTCCCGTTGATGTTATAAGGATGCACATAATCTTTCATGGTTCGTGCCAAATGTTCGTTTGCCACAATGACCCAATGAATGCCACAGGTAGTTAAGGCTTTAATGATGTGTTCGGAAAAGGCACATTCAGCAGGCCAATACCCTTTTGAATAAAAAGGAGAAGTGCCGTAAAATTTTCCATATTCATATTGATGTGCCTGAATTTCTTTGATCAGCGTGCGTTCACTGACAAGAGGCGATAAAGCATGATCGTTGGTAAAAGCCACAATGTCTAAACGTGGAAACCCGCTCGAGGTTGTCCAGCCCCTCGCTTCTTTGTAAGGAGCCCACCAAGAGCTGCTGTAGCCCCATTGATTCTGCAAACCCAATGATTGCAGGTTTTCCATCAGTCCACCCGAAAAACTTACCTGTGCTCCGGCTGAGCCATTGATCGATTTGATGGAGTTGACGGCATCTCTTGGAGCACTTTGATACGCATTGACACGATCGGCTTTGCTAAAAATGCCTTCTAAATCGTCAACGGGATGAGCAACCGAACTGCCGGGATAGATATTTCCGCCGTTTGTTTTCAAAAAGTATGATTCCTGAACATATTGTTTCTTTTGGGGATCCACATGACTTCGATCGCCCCAATAGACGGGCTGATCCATGTGCCACAAATAGGTGGTGTACATTTGCGCCTGCATCCATAGAGCAACCGCAAAAAAGATCATGATCACCAAAAACATTTTTCGAACCATTTTTTTGCCATGTTGATGTGCCTTCAACAACCATCCGACAATCATTTTTGAACAACAAATGGTCAGATGGTTGGATGACACAAAAATCCGTTAAGGAATAATTACCTTAAATGTTTTGCTATTCGCTTTTACAATATAAGTTCCTGCACCCATCAATCTGGAATAAGTTCCATTGACCTCTTGCTTGTCAATCAATTGTCCTGATACGGAAAACAGTTCAACCTCCCCCTTTCCGGTCATTTGAACAAAAAACGTACGATCATTCACGCTCCATTTGATATTGTCGTTTCCGGTGGTCGTTATCCCCGTCCCAATGCCGGGAATGGTGAAAGTAGCTTTATAGCCTGTATTGGCAGCATTGTATGCAACACTTTGACCTCCGGGAACCATGCTATTCCAATCTCCACCGGTATAAAACTGATCTTTGGACATGGTGATTTCCACATAATATGTGCCTGCCTTGTTTCCAACTTGTTGAAGCAAATCAATATTGGCACTGCTGGTGGTATATTCATAATTATTACCGCTTTGATAGGTTTGCGTTGAGAGGGGGATGTTGCTCCAGGTAGTTGGAGGTGTATCCGTGGTGGCATAAACCCGGTAGTAAAGAACAAACGAAGATCCGTTGTAATAATCACCGTTATCAGCCCAACCCGCACCAATGCCGCCATTTAAAGTCAAAGAGGTGACATTGCCAAGATTGGTTGCGTCAAAAGCAGGTGCATTGTTCAAATTCACATTCACTGACCATCCGGCATTGTACAACAAATAATTTGTTGCTCCGGTTCCATTTACATTCAGGATGGCGGCCACATTAGCCCAATCACCTGCTGCAAAAACAGCAGCGGCATTAGTAAAAAACAAAACCATACTGAGACTTAAAAAAACATAGATTTTTTTCATAATAAAAACATTTAAATGATGAATAAATTGATCAACCCTTCCATATCATCGTGTTGTTTCTCTTACAATCAGTTTAGTCCGAATGATCCGATTTTTGAACATTAGATCAGTCCCTTTGTATCGAATGCGTTCTAATAAAAGCTCCATGGCGCTGGCACCCACATCGTAACCATTTTGTCCCACTGTGGTAAGTTGCGGGTCGGATGCAATGGCTGCAAAACCGTCGGTAAATCCGCAAATGGACACTTCGTCGGGAATTTTCAAATGCAACTGTTTGGTAGCATGAAGTATTCCTAAAGCCGTTTCGTCGTTAACGGCAAAAAAAGCATCAGGATGATCGTCGGATTGGAGCATTTCGGTAGCCACGGGAATGGCATCGTCATAATTGTCACAAATTTTTATCAATTCCTGATCTACCGGCAAACCATGTTTTCGCAAGGCATCCATGTAACCGGCACGTCTGTTTTTGGAAATTTCCAAATGCATGGGCGAACAAAAGAAAGCAATTTTACGGCAGCCCGTATTGATCAGATATTCCGTGGCGGTAAGCGCTCCGGCATAATCGTCAATGACAACGCGATTGGAAGGTATGTCCACACAAATGCGATCAAAAAAGATGACCGGAATGTCGTTATCCACCAGCTCCTGAAAATGATCATAACGCGTTGTCTCTTTTGCCACCGACGTGAGCACGCCACATACCCTCGACGAAAGAAGTCGTTGAACGCTGCGGACTTCCTTCTCAAATTGCTCATGCGAACGAAACAACAACACACTGTATCCTTCGCGGTCAGCAACATCCAAAATGCCTTCGACGACTGACGCAAAAAAATGATGCGTTATTTGCGGAACGATCACGCCAATGAGGGTACTTTCCCGCTTCTTGATGCTTAAAGCCAAAAAATTAGGATTATAATGATGCAATTTAGCATAGTTCCTAATGCGCTCTTTGGTGCCTGCGCTAAGATCAGGGCTATCATTCAATGCACGCGAAACGGTAGATATTGAAACATTCAATTCACGTGCAATGTCTTTAATGGTAATTTGAGGCTTCGGCATTGGTTTTATGGTTAACGGTAGCATGGAAAGACGAGATGGAGGAATCGTTAAGACGACGATTCCTCCTTGTCCGCCTATTTTACATTTTACTTACTTTGACAATCTGAATTGAACCATCAGCCATATGAATGCGGCCAACATAAATGCCCGCCGGCAAAGAACCCAACGATACGGCATCTGCTACAAAAGGTTGATTCAAAACAACCATTCCGCTCAGATTGATTACTTCGATGGACGATGCATCAGCTCCCGACACAAACAACATATCGGATGTCGGATTTGGATAAACATGAACCACTGCGGCTTTTGTTTCAGAAATAGCTGTATTAATGGGGACATTCACCGGCTGATTGGTATAAAATTTAAATCCAAACGTCGGCAAGGTAATGGACATGTTAGGATCGGTAACATTCAACGTTTGGCCGGTAATCAAATCATACCACGTACCTGTTTGCCCAAAAGCAGGATAAGCCGTTACTGGTCCTGTGGCGGTGAAATTACCCAAAATAACCGCAGTCATGGTACCGTTGGTAAGATAAACACGCCTTCCGTTATTCCAATCATTGGTTGTGACCTGCCAGTTCCATGAAGTCGGATTGCTAAATAAATATGGATACATCTCTCTGAAATTCAGAATTTTGGCATACACATCGTGTAAAGCTTTACGTGAAGGCACATCGTAATAATTCCAGAGCACCGGTTTATCTCCCGTACGTCCGTTGTAATTGATAGAGATATCATAACCCAACTCTCCAAACTGCCACATCAATCGTGGACCGGGACTGGTAAAGATAAATGCGGCACAAACGGACAACTGTTTCATAACACTGTCAACACTGGCTTGCAACATAGGTTGACCGTAAGTTTCTGCTTTGTAAGCCATGCGCTCTTCGTCATGACTTTCGGCATACGACACCCTTTGGGTAGGAATTGTTACAGCACCACCCGAATTGGAAGCCGATGCTAAAGTTGAAAAATCGGAGTTGGTTTGGAATCCCATAGCAGCCTGCTGAAATTGCGTTGACACATTTCTCCACAGCATGGTACTGTCATAAGCGGCCAGCGCATTCTCCTCCTGATCGACACAAAAATGTTCCAAGATGGCATAAGCATTGGGCTTCACCGCTTTGATGGCACTTACGTAGGTTTCAATGTTGTTGATACGACTTTGATCGTACGATTCACACTGAATCGTTGTGCTCGATGTGGCCATAGGCGATCCAACCGAAACTGTCTGCGTAAATCCTTTGCTCAAGTCGAAACGAAAACCGTCCACGTGATATTCCGTAAGCCAGAACTGCAAAGCACGTGACAACCACGCTTTCACCGGCTGATAGGTATGATTGATATCGTTGCCCACACTATACGGATGAGGAGCCAATGCATTGTAGTAAGGATTGGTTGCGGCCGGCCGATTGTTCACCGCATCCCAATAAACCATGCAATAAGGACTTAATCCCCATGTTTGATTGAAAACAATGTCCAAAATCACAGCCAGTCCCAATTGATGGCATTTATCAATAAATTGTTGATAAGCGATTTTTGTTCCGTATGCTTTA
Source organism: Microbacter sp. (assembly GCA_049976245.1). Classification (GTDB taxonomy): domain Bacteria; phylum Bacteroidota; class Bacteroidia; order Bacteroidales; family Paludibacteraceae; genus Microbacter. The sequence continues at coordinate 62,261 of JBMFIQ010000002.1, forward strand.
TCGGGAGCAAAATAGAAATTCGGATTGTAGCCCCAACTGTCGTTTCCGTCAAATTCCATGATCGGCATCAATTCCACGGCATTCACTCCAAGATTCTTAATGTACTGCAATTTGTCCATGGCCGCAGCAATAGACTTTTGTGAAGTAAAATCGCGAATCAACATCTCATATATCAACAACTGATTTTCGGGAGGCGCTTTAAAAGTAGTATCCTGCCACTGATATTTTTGCGGACTAATTTGAAAACATGACAGAATTCCACTTGCCTTGTTGTAAGGATAAGGTCTCAAATTGGGATAAATCGTATCGTTAATGTAAGGATCATTGTTAGGATCAAGAATTTTCTCACAATATGGATCACCCACCCTCACGGGAGCCGTATTGGTCAATCCCGCCACATAATATTGATAAGCATATTCCGTCGTTGGATTCAGTCCGGGAACTGTCAGCCAGTAGAAATAAACCGGAGTGCCATACGTTGTACTTTCAGCTTGTCGGTTCATCATGTAGTTATTATCCAAGCGAAAATTATTGAAATCGCCTAAAAGAAAAACCTGAGTTGATGATGAAACAGGAGCGGCATATCCCAAAGAAAAACAGAAGGTGACCGATCCGTCGGAATTGACCGTTACGCCCTCCTTCAGTCCGCTCGGACGTGCTTGTGTCACCTGAGCTTTAGGAACACAAACATAAGAGGTATCGTACATGGTTACGCCGTTTGAAACCACTTTGGCAATGATGTAATAGTTGCCCGGACTGGTGTAAGTGTATGAAGTCGAAACGGAGTTTGTGCCCGTAGCAATAGGTGTAGTTCCGGTAATATTGGCCGTAGTGGTTGTTCCAGTGTAAACGCTGGTGCTACAGGCAGTTGTACCGTTGGAAGCATTAACGGTAATGGTGGTGGCTGTATTGAGCGGCACCAAGGAGTTGTTGGCCGGCGCTGCAATTTGAAGATTCAAACCCGGCTGATAAACGGGAACGTAAATATTGCTGCTTTGCAAAGAACCGTCGGCATTACGAAAAACAAAAGCCAATTGAGTGACCAACGTATCTGCAGGGATTCCGTAATAAGAATTAATATCGGGAGTAATGGCCAGTTGCCATTTTGTGGACGATCCCGAAACCGGAGTCAACGTGTTGGCAGTAATGTTTGCCTGAGCGCTGTTGCTACCGTTGGGCCAAGGGGTCAGCACGTATTTCCAATCGTTGCTGTTTGCACTACTTCTCGTAATCACGCCGGTGTGTGCATAAATTGGACCTGATGTCCCATTTAATGACGAAACATAAGAATCGTCGAAAATGACGGTGATTCCCAACCCGCTTTGTTGAACCACTATAGGAGGATTCGTTGTCACCACCTGTGCCTTGACACCTGAAATGGTTATGAACGAAAAAATAAGAACAAAAGATAGAATAAATTTTTTCATACGTCTATTTTATTTTTTTTAACATTAAGGATGTATGGAACTCGCCAAATAGACATTCTATAGATCATAAGCTCATTTTATGACTCGTTTCACACGAAAAGATCTTAAACAACAGGTCATCAAAGTTTAAAAGAAACACTTCAAGTCAATTGCTTGATTCAATGTATTTTTAAAGTTTTATGCCAATCTATGTCCATTTCCCATTTACACGTCACACAAAACATTTTCTAAAAATTAAATTGATTTCAGCATTACATTTTCATGTATGTTTCATCGATAAGGAAAAAATTCCCGATCAAAATCGGATTGTATCAATTTTTGATCGGGAATATCACATAGATTTTTGGTTTTTAGTTAGATTGTGAATGGTTCCGGTAACTTTGGTTTACCGGAACGTATCACATCATCCTTCATCAATTCTTTAACCATAACATGTTTAGATACCAACATAAAAATCAATTCGACTAAAACAGACTTCAATTTTTATATTGAATATCAATGTTTTGATGGTTCAAATCATTGGGCCGAAAAGAAATAGAAACATCCGTCAACGTCATTAAAGACGATGGTATAACTTCCTTTCAGGAATGGAATGTTCGTTCCACCGTTCGTCCCCAATCCAACAGGAAATGTTCCTGCGCCCCAATTGTAAGTCCATCCGCCGTTTGCACGGAATTTACAACCACCGTTACCTACAGGAGGAGTAAAGCTGTTGGCAAACGTATAAGTGGTGTACCAAACATGATTGTTAGTCCCGTAAGTTGGTTCTGATGGCGTCATGGCCACATCGGAAGCCCAACCGTTAAACTCTCCAATCATTCCCATGGAGGTATAGCTTTGAGTTGGCGCAACGGAAGCAGGAACAATGGATAAGGTATTAGCCACCGAATTCAACGTAATGGTATAATACCCGTCATTTGGCACAGAGAAGTTTTGTGAACCACCATCATTATGATCAGGAGTCAAATGGCCGTCAGAACTACCCCATTGTTCACCCCAACTTCCAATATCGCGGATTAATTTGAATCCTCTGGAGGCTTTGAAATAGCCGGTATAAACATAAGTTCCGGCGCCTGTAGTAACATTGTAAAAATTACCCGAAATCACACTCAAAGGAATGATTGAAACACCAATCCCTGAGAATGAATTGTTCCAGTTTCCGTCAGCAGTTCCAATGATAAAATAGGGCTTTAATCCTCCGGCAGGTACCATGGTGTAAGGTTTCAATGCCGGCAGAGGATCAATTTTGATGGTTTGCGTATTGGAATAAACAGGCATCAAGCCACTCCCGATGGTCGCCATCACCCTGACATCGAAACTCGTTTGTACGCCAACTGGCACGTTAATGCCCCTCGGATTGGTAATGGTATTGTACAACTGGGTAATTGTCACAGCCAATGTATCATTGGTGGATGTTGTTACAATTTGAGCATTGGCAAAATTATTTCCACTGACGTCAATTTGCAATGAATAAGTCACTGCTAACTGCGGACCGTAATTGGCCGGCTTGATGGTAAAGATTTCGGCAGTTCCCATACTGTCCAAATTTAACACATAGGCTGAAGAATCTTTATTGTAAGCGGCAAATTTCATTCCGGGAGCATTCAACACCGGAGCAGTCGGATTGTCAAGAACCGTTGGTTTAATGCCGCTGTTATTACAGGAAGTAATGAGCAACACCCCCAAAACAAGTGAGAATATTATTTTATAATTTTTCATATAACTATTTTTTTTATGGTATTAACCCTATGGTAAAGGCATCCCAACATCGGGATGCTTTACCAATGTTTTCAGATTAAAATCCGGTATTTTGAATCAAGTTTGGATTAGCACTCAAATCGGATGACGGAATCGGATAAATATTGTAAATAGAGCTGGCACCAACCCCCGATTTTACGCCGCCTTTCCATTGCCATACATAATTGGGTGAAGTTAATAACCCATAACGAACCAAGTCGGTACGACGAGTACATTCCCAGAATAATTCACGTGAACGCTCTTCCAATATGAACGGCAAGGTAAGTTGATTGGCGCTGATTTCAAGATCCGTAAATCCACCGCCTTCGGCACGATCACGTAAAGCATTGACGTAATTCAAAGCCGTTTGCATATCACCTCCATGACCACCGCGTAAAACAGCTTCAGCGTACATTAAATAGATGTCAGCCAAACGAAATACGGGAAAATCGGTATCGGGGAATGACGGAGCAGGATTGGGAGCTACGCCTTGACTGTTTTTCTCGCTATACTTTAATACGGGAGTTCCTTGTTTAAATTGAGAATTATCATCAATGCTCGGATGATTAAATCCGGTGTATAACATTTTTGCCCGCGAATCTAAAGATGCATTTTCGTTTTGAGCCGTATTGCTAAATTTAGCTACAAAATCCTTGGTTGCACGATTGCCACCCCATGCACCCGGCGATGCAGTAATTGACTGAATATCTCCACTGACAGCCGACGACATCAAAAACATCATACCACCCCAGCTTTGAGCATGTGTACCATCAAAAACAATCGGGAAAATAATTTCAGGTGAGTTGTAGTTGTCCGAAACAAAATTGTTTTGATAAACAGGATTCAATTGATAACCTGCGCTGATTACCTTGTTGCAATAAGTTAAACATGAATCATAATACTGTGTATTGCTGGTTCCAAGATAAGTGTTGGCATTGAGGTAAAGTTTAGCAAGCAATGACCATGCAGCAGCTTGGTTGGCATGTCCATAAGTTGGGCCAAATCCGACAACAGGAGGCAACATGTCGTTCACACAACTTCTCAGCTCACTCGAAATGTAAGCATAAATCTGAGGTGCTTTGGCATAAGGAGGTACTGCCGATGAGCCAATAGGACTGTCATCAGTAACCATCGGGCCATTACGGAAGTTGTCCAATACATTGTAATAAGCCAATGCACGGAGGAAACGAGCTTCTGCACGATACGTTTTAATGGTGGCCTGCATGGCTGATGAAACTTTATTGGCGCTCAAAGCAGCAGGTGTGGTCTGTTGCAGAAACGAAGTTGCAATGGTAATTTGGAAATACAACCGATCATAAAAACCTAAAATAAACGGATCGGATGAAGACCAACTAAAGGTGTGAAAATTTTGAATGGTTTGGTCATTCCAAGCACACATAGCTTCTTCGGTAGGTAGCTCTTGCAAGTTCCACAATGCACGCACATAAGAAGCCTGACTTCCACCGTCAATACCCTGAATATCTACGTTGTTGTCCACAGCCTGAATACCGGTGGTGGAAAATCCTGCATATACTTTAGCAAGAAAATTCGTATAAGCCGTATCAGAACTGAAAGCTTTACCTGGAGACAAAATCGATGTTTGCAATGGGGTAACATTTAAGTCGTTTGTGCAAGACGACATGGATAACGTCATCAAAACACCCACTGCGATAAGAATGCTGAATTTTATTTTTTTCATTGGGTTACGAATTAAAAGTTAACACTTGCACCAATAAGGAAGATATGAGGACGAGGATAAATCACATTGTCAATACCTCCCTGCACTTCAGGATCCAATCCTTTGTAGTTGGTGATGGTAAATACATTTTGAACCGTTGCGGTAACCGTAAAATATTTGTTGACGGTATATCCCAGCGATGCATTGTCCATTTTCAGAAATGATGCGTTTTGTACATAATAATCTGAAATATATTGAGAATTTCTAAAATTCGTCACTAACGCACTTGAAAGAATATTTTTCAAGAAAGGTGAAGGGTCATACGAATTATTTAAAGTCCCCATGTTTGATTGAACGTTGTTGTAAACATAGTTGTTGAATTCCGAACGCAAGGTAAAGGTCAACAACCACTTTTTCCAGGTCATTCTTGAAGACAATCCCATGGTTACCGAAGGAGCTCCATTGTGATCCACGTAACGGTCTGCATCGTTGATGATTCCGTCGCCGTTGCGATCCACATATACACCTTCAATGGGCTGACCTTTGGAATTATACACTTGTTGCAACACGTAGAATGACCAAGCAGGATAACCAATGTTGGTTGTTTCAACCGTATTTCCTGTTCCTCCGCCAATATTACCACCAGCGATACCTCCATATTCAGCATTGTTGACGCGGGTCAGTTTGGTAACCGTGTTTTTATTGTAACTCATGTTGTAGCTCAAATTCCATGTAAAATCACGGGTTTGAATGGGATTGCCACCCAATACGACTTCAAGTCCTTTATTTACCAACGATCCAATGTTAGCAGGCAAAATATTGGTAAAGTTGGTTCCGGCAGCCACAGGTAGATTGTTCAACAAATTGGATGTAACCCGTTTGTATAAATCGACACTTCCGGTAAAACGGCCATTCAGGAAACCGTAATCCAAACCAATGTTGTAAGTGGTTGTCGTTTCCCATTTGATATTGGTATTGTAAGCACCCGGACGCATCAAGTTGTACCACGTACTTCCAAAAGAATACATGGTGTTGATGTCGGGACTGATGGTGTAAGTCGGAATATACGGATAATAATTGCTACCGATATCCTGTTGTCCGGTTTGACCATAACCCAAACGAAGTTTCAAATCACTGAGCCAATTGACATTTCTTAGGAACGATTCATCTTTAATCTTCCATGCAAATGCCCCTGAAGGGAACAATCCCCAACGATTGCCGGGAGCAAAACGGGAAGTACCGTCATTACGCAGGGTAAAGGTAAACAAATAACGATCCAATAAGGTGTAGTTCAAACGACCAAAGAAAGAAAGCAAATAATTTTCAGCCGGATAGTCCTGACGGGCAATACTCGTATTGTCCGTATAATAGGTGGCATTCCAACTTGTTGTGAAGAAATGTTGCCATGAATATCCAACCATAGCATTCAATTGATTGATACCAAAAGTTTTATTGTAATCAAGATATACATCTAACAACGTATTGCTCGTTTGTTGATGATAGGGATCGTATTCTCCGGCGCCTGTTTTTTTGGTTCCCCAAACCCATGACATGGGCGAATTTGCCACGATGGTTCTGTATCCATTGCTATTGGTAATGTCATAACCCACATCGGCTTTGGCATGCAAATCGGGAAGTCCGTAAAATTTGTAATCAACCTGAGCACTTCCCATGCTTTCATAAACATAAGAATAGTTGAGCTCATCGTTCAAAATAGCCACGGGATTGGCAATGCCAATTTTAATGGGATTTCCATTGGCATCCAAAGCCATCCAGTAACCGGCACCATATTGTCCCGAAGCCATCACGGGCTGAGTCGGATCCATTTGCAGAGCAGCATTGATAGCGCCCTGATCTGCAAATCGGTTGGTATTGTACGAACCGTTCAAGTTGATATTGAATTTCAAATGATCATTCAGGAAACTCGGGTTTAAATTCAAAGCGGCCGTAGTACGTGTGTAGTTGCCGGTTTTTAAAATCCCGTTTTGAGTAGTATAACCTACTGATACACGATAGGGCACCACTCCGGCTGAGCCGCTCACACTTAAGTGTTGATCTGTTCCCGATGCAGTGGTGAAAATCAGCTTTTGCCAGTCGGTAGAAGTTTTTCCGAACAATGCAGGAATGCTCGTATTCCCAGCCCAATAAGTATCCATAAAATTACGGAACTGATCGCCCGATAAGACATTGAGCGTATTGCCAACGGTACTTACGGAATAGTTGCCTTGATAACTGACATGCACTTTTTGACCCAAGCGCCCTTTTTTGGTAGTAATCAGGATAACTCCGTTCGAAGCACGAGAACCATAAATGGCAGTTGCCGAAGCATCCTTTAAAATAGTAAAGGTGGCAATATCATCAGGGTTAATGGTTGACAAAGGGTTTTGCAAACCATTCACGCCGTTGTTATCCAAGGGAACTCCATCAACAACAATCAGAGGAGCATTGCTTGCATACAACGACGAACCACCACGAATAATAATGTTTGCACCTGCACCGGGAGCACCACCTGAAGTGGTAACGGTAACACCGGCAGTTTGTCCAGCCAAAAGATCAGTCAACGATGTGGCTTGTCCTTTGTTCATCTTGTCGGTATTCAAGGCAACCACCGAACCGGTAGCATCCCCTTTCTTTACCGTACCGTAACCAATAGCTACTACTTCATTCAAAGCAACGGCTGATTGTTTCAAGTTAATCACCAAGTGCGTTCTTCCGTCCACCGGCAAATTAACCGTCTCATATCCAAGATAAGAAACACTTAACGTTGCATTTTCAGGAACAGTCAACGAAAAATTACCGTTGGCATCGGTAATGGTTCCGGTTGTTGTACCTTTAACGACAACGTTTGCTCCAATAATTGTTTCTCCTGTTCCGGCATCTTTTACAACACCTCTAACAGTAATGTTTTGGGCTGCCAAACTCATCACAAAGAGCAATGAGATGAGTAGCGTACCCCATCTGCGCATCGTATGCGTAGAGATAGCATTCAAGTTCTTCATGCATTAATAAATTAATTGTTAACACTCTATTTAATTTATCAAAAGGGATTGAATTCACCTTGATAAATTCTGAACAAATATAGAGTATGAAAAAGAAATTAGCATTGCAAACGATTCGTTTGTGATAAAAAAACGTTGCAAACGTTTGCTTTGACCAATTTAGCGATAAAATGGCAGGAATTAAGTTAAATTACTGGAAATTGAATGTTAAAACAGAAGATTTAACAGCGTAATATTGACATTCAGAGAAGAACTATAACTAAATTGGGTTGCAAGGGCTTCATTTCGCAAAGCAAACGATAGCAAACCCCAATTTGGTTCAACAAAAATAGAAAACACGAGGCTCTGGTTGAATGCATCCATCGCGTTTATAAGAAGAAAACGCATGGTTCAATCACTTCTCCAACACCATGTAGGAATAAGGCGGCAAAGTCACTTGTGTCGATAAGGTAACCGAACCTCCTGTAAACACATCTTTCCATAATGAATTGGCCAAAGCAGCAGGAATTGTGTATTGAATGGTTGCATTTCGAAGATTATCCATCACAAAGACTGTGTCGGAACCAAGCGTTTTGGTAAAAGCACACACATCGTAACTACTATAGGATGCGAGCGTCCCTCTCCTAACGGCTGCGTTGCTGTTTCTAAAAGCGATGATTTTCTTGTAAGTAGCCGTAACACCTGGATTAATGCCCCATGTGATGACGGAAGAAGTAAAAGGAAAGGTAAGCCGGGTTGGCATGGCTACTTCTTGCCCATTGTAAATAAAAGGAACACCTTTCATGTAAGCAACAACAACAAACGCAGCGATGGATCCGTTAATTCCCCCAAAAAGATCCTGAGGAGTCCCATCCGAACTGTTCACATCATGATTCGTCAAATATCTGACAATTTGATTCTGATCGGATGTGGCTCCAATGTAATCGGAAGCATTCAAAGCATCGATTAAGTTGACTGATTGATCATTACTGAAAATAGATTTCAAGGTACCGTAAAAATTAAAGCCGAAATTATAATCGAATCCGGAAGCATAATTGGAAGGGCGTGTTCCTTCTGCCAGCATCAACAAGTTGTGGGTTGGCGTGATGGCATGAAGGGTATCAATAGCCTGCACCCAAAAATCGGCCGGAGCAAAATCGGCATAATCGCACCGAAACCCGTCAATATTGGCCGTCAAAACCCAATATTTCATGGCTTTAATCATGGCAAGCCGCATGGCCTGATTTTGATAATTTAATTCAGCCACGTCCGTGTAACCGTTTGGGCTTTGAATATTCCCGTTTGCATCCTGAACATACCATGATTTATTGTTGATCCAGGAACAATCCCACGACGTACCATCCGTAATCCAATCGAGAATGACTGCCATTCCCCGACTGTGAGCCCCGTCAACAAGATTTCTCAAATCGGTGAGTGTTCCAAACTCTGAACCAACGGCTTGGTTATCCTTAATACAATAAGGAGAGTCGAAAGCTTTTAATGTCCCTACAGGATAGATCGGCATCAGGTAGATCACATTGACACCTAACGCTTTGATACTGTCTAAACGGTTGATGACTCCCTGAAAATTTCGGGTAGCGCTGAAGCAACGCATGTTAACCTGATAAATGACAGCATCTCGACGATCCGGTACTCCGGTAAACGGCGTGCCGTATTGAACAGCATCTTGAGTCGTTGTCATATCAGGCAACGAAGACACAACAGTGCTTTTACTGCAACTGATCAGTAACAATAAGCTAATAGCAACAATCCATCGATTCATCTATTAAGTGTTAATAAAATTTCTAAAACAAAGAGGATCAATCAATTCCATTTCTTTAAGGCCGTCGGAAAAAACCAACAAAAAATAGCAAAGCGAAAAAGGTGATTGGGACTAATGCCCAATATCAAGCGATTCAATGCAACATGATCCATTGCACACAAAGATCCGTTTAAAAAAACATGATAAACAAGTTCAGGATGCAAATCTGATAAAAAAACGGTGCAAACGTTAGTGAAAAGGATCAATGACTTTAGCGCAAATCGTTCACACTGACGTCAGGATGAGCTTTTACATTGAAAACAAACGTATTGTCGTTGAGCGAAGACAAAACCTGAAATGAATGCAATGTAATGTAGGTGCGGGTTCCGTCACGACTGAAGATGGTAATGGTTTGAGGATATTTGGTCTTTTTATCAAGGCGAAGCTCAATTTTAAATTCATTAGCTGAAAGATTGGTGGGGAAAAGATCAATGGTTTCCGAGGCGGCAGTTGATTTTACGTTTGGATCAAAGATGATTTTAACAGATTTTCCTTCATAATTGGACAAAATGGCCAAAGGATTTACGGCTTGCTGATCTTTGCCCGAAATGGATGAGATGGTTACTTCTTTATTGTCAGGCTGATAAACCCACTGCGTTTTCCCGTCAAAATAAGAAGTCATCCCATCCATCGATAATTTGAATTTGTTGCCTTTCATCCATAACGTACCGCCGGCTGTTTCTTTTTTCCGTGTAGCGGGCATTTCAACAAGTGTAGTAAAGTTCATTTTAACACTTGAATGTTTAATGATCGATACGGCTTTCTCAAACGCTGCTTTTGCCTGCATATCCTGTTGTGCAGACATTGCAAACGTTGTCATTGCCATCAAGAATAGAAAAATAAGTCTTTTCATCCGTCTATTTTAATTTTTAACATTAAGGTCGTATGGAACTCGAACAATAGTCATTCTCTTGAACATTAACTTTTTTATGGCGCTTTTCATTGCTGAAAAACGTAAAAACATCCATCAAATAGGACATTCGAATCATTATTTTGAAGTTGAGTGTTGAAGAAAAAAAAATCACCGGTAATTTTTTTGGGCACAAAAAGGCAAAGTTAAATTTGAATCGAGTTGATCGGAACCTTACACTCCCTTAGGTCGTTGCCTTTGGAATAAAATGCATTTCCTGCAACCAATTCAGCAACAAAGCGCGCCAGTCCTGCCAAAAAGAGATGTTCGTATGCATTCCCCAACCGTGACCTCCCGAAGGAAAAATGTAAAGAGAAGCGGGAACATGAGCGTCATGCAACGCCTCATAAAATTGAATGCTGTTGATCGGAGGAACCGTTTTATCGTTGTTGCTCAACATGATAACAGCTGGAGGAGTGTTTGGGGTTACATGCAATTCATTGGAAAAATAGTTAACCTGCTGTTCCGTAGGATGCATCCCCAGTAAATTCTGTCGCGAACCAAGATGCGTCTCGCCGAGCTTCATCGTGATGACGGGATAGAACAACAACATCAGATCAGGACGGGTGGAATAGCGCATTAAAGGATCCGAAGCTGTCGAATCCCCCACATCGTAATGAACGCCGAGACTTGAAGCCAAATGACCGCCTGCCGAAAATCCGGCTATGGCTAATTTGTTCGGATCAATGTGCCACTCGGCAGCATGAGCCCGAATGATGCGCATGGCTTGTTTGGCATCTGTTAAAGGAATGTCGGCATGACCGTTAGGCAAACGATATTTCAACACAATGCCCGCAATGCCATGCTCGTTCAACCAATCGGCAAACTCAAATCCTTCATGAAAGATGGCTTCATATTGATAACCTCCACCCGGACAAATCAACACGGCAGCCCCATTGGCTGATGCAGACGGAGGAAGAAGAACCGTCATGCCTCCTTCGGAAATATTCGCCAGCATGTGATTATTCACAACGGCTTCTTTGGCTGTTATCCCATTGCTCTCTGCTGCTCCATTAGGCCAAAGCGGCAGTGTAATTTTTGTCTGTCCCAAAGCGTGAAATGTTAAACTACTCATTATCAACAACAAATAAAATAGAATCTTCATAAAAGTATTTCAATTAATGCTGTTCAAACAATGTTTCCACAAATTGATCTTTATCAAACAATTGTAAATCTTCCATGCGTTCTCCCAATCCGATGTAACGCACCGGAATATGAAACTGATCGGAAATGCCGATGACGACACCTCCTTTGGCCGTACCGTCTAATTTAGTAATAGCCAGAGCAGTAACCTGAGTTGCTTTTGTAAATTGACGTGCCTGCTCAAAAGCATTTTGTCCCGTCGATCCGTCCAAAACCAATAACACTTCCTGTGGAGCATGGGGAATCACCTTTTGCATTACGTTTTTGATTTTTGTCAACTCGTTCATCAGATTCACTTTATTGTGCAAGCGACCTGCCGTGTCAATAATGACCACGTCGGCATCGTTTGCAACGGCCGATTTAACGGTATCGTAAGCTACCGATGCAGGATCAGAGCCCATTTGTTGTTTAATCACCGGCACTCCGACCCGTTCTCCCCAAATGACCAATTGTTCTACAGCAGCAGCGCGAAAAGTATCGGCTGCGCCAAGATAAACCTTTTTGCCGGCCTTTTTAAATTGATAAGCCAGCTTGCCAATGGTAGTGGTTTTCCCAACACCATTCACGCCAACCACCATGATCACATAAGGCTTATGACTCAATGCCTTTTCAAAATCACTTTCGGATGTCTGATTGTTTTCAGCCAGCAGTGCGGCAATTTCTTCCTTGAGAATCGTGTTCAGCTCCGATGTATTTAAATATTTTTCGCGTGCCACCCGTTTTTCGATCCGATCAATGATGCGAAGCGTTGTTTCAATGCCGACATCCGATGAAACCAAAACCTCCTCGAGTTCATCCAGCACCTCTTCGTCCACTTTGGATTTACCAACCACCACCCTTGAAAGTTTTGAAAACACATTCGACTTTGTTTTTTCCAAACCTTTATCCAAGGTAGCTTGCTTATCTTTGGAAAATAAGTTAAAAATTCCCATAATATTTTATTGTGACGGTTTCCATGCATTCTTTTGACAAAGATACAAAAAAATGAGCCCTTGTGAAAATTTCACGGACTCATTCCAAGAGATCATTCAAAGCAAAAAGGCAACCTCAACATTGAAGTTGCCTTTTGCTAAAAAAAGGACAAAACTTTATTTCTTGATCTTCATTTTGTAGAACGAACGCCATACAAAATAAAGCGCAATGGCAATAAATGCAACGCCAATGTACGGTGCAACGGGACGGAAATTGGCTGAAATGGCAATTTCCATAGCCAGAAGACCAAACAGTGTGGTAAACTTAATAATCGGATTCATGGCAACCGATGACGTATCTTTAAACGGATCGCCCACCGTGTCGCCCACAATGGTTGCATCGTGCAGATCAGTGCCTTTCATTTGCAGATCCACTTCAACGACTTTCTTGCTATTGTCCCAGCAACCGCCTGCATTGGCCATAAAGATGGCTTGAAACAAACCAAAAACAGCAATGGCAATTAAATAACTGACAAAAAAAGACGCAGCGGCAAACTGAATAGCAGGCGTAATGGCACTTGTGATTTCCGTACCTGAAATAAAGGCAAACCCTAAAGCAAAACTAAAAATAGCAGGGAAAATGTTCCACATGCCATGTTGGGCATATTGTGTACAAATTTTAACCACCTCTTTTGATTTATCCATTGAGGCTTTCTTTTCAGCACCCGGATCAAGGTTGATGTTTCGTTTGATGTATTCCACGGCACGATAAGCTCCGGTTGTAACTGCTTGCATGGAAGCGCCAGTGAACCAATAAATCACCGCTCCGCCACAAAGGAACCCGAGAATAGTCCAAGGATTCAACACATTCAGAATCGATTCGGGATCAACGCCCAACACATTCTTAATCACCAGGATAATGGAGAAAATCATGGTGGTAGCTCCCACAACCGCCGTTCCGATTAACACCGGCTTTGCCGTTGCCTTGAAAGTATTTCCCGCACCATCATTGGCCTCCAGATAATGTTTGGCTTTTTCAAAATCGGGTTTAAATCCAAATTCTTTTTCAATTTCAGTTGCCACATTGGGCACATCTTCGATCAATGACAACTCATAAACAGACTGTGCATTGTCGGTCACAGGGCCATAACTGTCCACGGCAATGGTTACGGGTCCCATTCCCAACAAACCAAAAGCCACTAAACCGAAAGCAAAAATAGAAGAATAAGCCATAAATTGTTCCAGCCCAAAAGTACTAGCCACATAAGCAATCAACATCAACACCACAAAAACCAAACCCATCCAAAATGCCGAAAAATTACCGGCAACCAATCCCGATAAAATATTCAAGGAAGCACCACCTTCTTTGCTGGCGCTAACCACTTCCTGCACATGCGACGATTTAGGACTTGTAAATAACTTGGTAAATTCGGGAATCAAAGCACCTCCCAACGTTCCACAACTGATAATGACCGAAAGAATGATCCAGAGATTTGGATTGACACTGCCCAATAAGGAATTGGGACCTACCATAAAATAGCTTGCAATAAAAGTTACGGCAATACTCAACAACGAAGTGATCCAAACCAAGTTGGTCAATGGCCGTTCAAAATCCAACTCATCCTGATGACCGTATAATTTTTTGCTGAGCGCTCCGTTAATCCAAAAGGCCACCACAGAAGTAATGATCATTAAAATACGCATAACAAAAATCCATGTCAAAAAACTGGCTTGCCAATCGGGATTTGAAATGAACTTGTTGTTAGTAATGGTCCCCACGGCCAACACAATAAACGAGATCAATGCAACGCCTGTCACACCATAAGTTTCAAATCCGTCAGCAGTTGGGCCGACGCTGTCACCGGCATTGTCTCCGGTACAATCGGCAATCACACCGGGATTGCGGGGATCATCTTCATCGATTTTGAAAACCACTTTCATTAAATCGGAACCAATATCGGCTATCTTGGTAAAAATTCCTCCGGCAATACGCAAGGCTGATGCGCCTAACGATTCGCCAATGGCAAAACCCACAAAACAGGACCCTGCAACATGACGAGGCATCAACACCAAAATAATCAACATCATGATTAATTCGATGCTCACCAACATGACCCCAATGCTCATCCCTGCATTTAAGGGAATATTTAAAAGTTTCAAAGGTTTACGTTCCAAAGAGGCAAAAGCCATGCGGCTATTGGCCAATGTATTCATTCGAATGCCAAACCAAGCTACGCTGTACGATCCTAAAATGCCAAGAATAGTCCATGCCAGAATCAATAAAACGCCCCAGGCACTTTCACTTTGTAAAAAGCCAAAATAAAAGGTGACGGCTGCTGCTATAATTAAAAACAACCACACCAAAAATTTCCCCTGTTGCAACAGATAGGTTTTGCAGGTTGCAAAAATCACGTTGGAGACATCCAACATGGACTGATGAGCCCGAATGGCCTTAACTTTAAGAAATTGATACAGACCAAACAACAAACCCAATCCACAAATGACAAAACCCCAGATCAAAAGCGAATTTTGATCTGACGACAACGTGGGAATTTTAAGATTCGCCTCACTTGCCCAACTCATCATTGGCAAAGTAAAAGCAGTCATTAACAAGAGAATTTTTTTCATAAAATTGATACTTTAAGTGTTAGAGATTAGTTAATATAGTTGACAATCACAACCGTGTGATTGTGTGCGATATTTCATCAGCAAAAACAATTTCCGTCAATCACTTCTCCTTTATGATGCGACGAAAGTATGAAATATCCGTTACATAAAACGTTATTAAAAAGTAAATATCGCCAACTGTTATTCAAAATAGTTTAATTTGTCATTTAAAGCATGGTTTTAATCAATAAACCATGTTTTTCACACACGCTTCTTTTCAAAATCAAAGTAACGTTGTCCCTGCTGAAATAAATTCAAAAGAAACGAGCCATAAAAAAGCTTATGCTCACACGTATGACTATCTTGGAGAGTTCCATACAACCTTTGCGTTAAAAATTAAAAAAGACGTATGAAATGAACAGAGAAGAGATGAAAAGCAAAAAATCACCGGTCCCAAGTTTTTTGAACATAAAAAAAAGGAAACATCCGCAAAGACATTTCCCTGATTTAATATACTAACCAATTGAAAAATAACAACTAAAACCTGTATCGAACGCTTAATCCTACATTGGTTGACCCAAATTGACTGTCGTAAGTACCAAAATTGATGATTGGACGCCAGTCCAACGACACCTGCAGCGGAATATCAAAGTTGTATTCCATCCCAATAATTCCACCAACACCGATGTCAGCACCACTGTGATTGTCTTTGCTGTAAATGCCCAAGCTGGCACCCGGCCCAATGTACCACTTCAAACCATTCGTGATGTGATAATCCCACTGATAAAATCCTGAAAGCGCTGAAGTATTCCACGTCCATCCCAAATCGAATTCCAATCGGTTATAACTTGACAATTCCCGCTGATACGACACTTCGGTGCCTCCGGTAAAGCGTAACCCCAATGCATTCTTTTGCGAAAAAGTCATAAACGGAGAGGTCAATGATAACATCATGACCATTGCAATCATTTTTTTCATACGTCAATGTTTAATTTTTATACTAAGAATTTTTGAAACACATCAAATCATTATGCTATTAAGCACAAAGGATTTGTATGGCTCGTTTCATAAACATCATCATTTTTTTACGGATGCATCGAATCCATTACAGTAGGATACGCTTCATGCCGTTAGTTTCTATGTTCTTTATTTTAAGTTAGCTGCATTGAGAGCTTCACGTCTATCATTCATTCAGCTTGTTGTCAACTGACATCTCACGATTTCATGCCATTTTCAAAACAAAGTTAACAACAGAATCCTCTTCGCCAATGCCACATTGTAAATAATAAAATTTAAAATAATTAAATATTCTTCATGGACAATTGAATTCTTTTGCGTTCATGATCAATGCCAATCACTTTCACCGTGACAAGTTGTTGAAGCGAAACCACTTCCAACGGCGATCGAACAAAATGATCAGCCATATTGGAAAGATGCACCAATCCGTATTCATGAATGCCAATATCAACAAAAACGCCAAAGTTGGTCATATTGGTCACAACGCCCTGCAGGATCATTCCCTCTTTCAGATCGTCCAAAGTTTGAATCGATCGATCAAATGAAGGCGACTCCAATTGATGTCGAGGATCGCGTCCGGGTTGAGCCAATTCAGCCAAAATATCGGTTAAAGTTGGCAGACCAATGTTGTCAGTGACATATTTCTCCGGTTTAATCTCTTTTTGCAATGATTTGTTCTCAATCAATACTTTCAGCGAAACACCCAAATCGGATGCCATTTTCATCACAACGGGATAGTTTTCAGGATGCACGGCACTATTATCCAAGGGATTTTCGGACATGGCAATTCTAAGAAATCCTGCCGATTGCTCAAACGTTTTAGGTCCCATTTTAGGAACCTTCAGCAATTCGGCGCGAGAACGAAAAGGCCCGTTTTTTGTCCTGTAATCAACGATGTTCTGAGCCAATTGCGGCCCTAATCCCGAAACGTACATCAACAAATAACGACCGGCTGAATTCAATTCAACGCCCACGGTATTGACACAATGAATCACCGTTTGATCCAACGCTTTCTTAAGCTCTGCCTGATCCACATCATGCTGATATTGTCCCACGCCAATGGATTTTGGATCAATTTTCACCAGCTCCGACAAAGGATCCATCAATCGACGACCAATTGAGACAGCTCCACGCACGGTAACATCATGATTCGGAAATTCTTCGCGGGCTGTTGCCGAAGCAGAATAAACCGAAGCTCCATGTTCATTAACCATAATCACCGGAAAATCTTTTGGCAAAAATGTGCGCAAGAACGTTTCCGTTTCACGTCCGGCCGTTCCGTTCCCCACCGCAACGGCCTCCATGCTAAAAGTTCGAATCAGTTCAAGGATGGTTTTGGATGCCTCTTCAGGTTGGGAATGAGGAGGATGCGGAAAAATGACGGTGTGGTGCAACAATTGACCTTGCGCATCCAGACATACCACTTTGCAGGCGGTTCGAAAACCGGGATCAATAGCCAACACCCGCTTATTGCCATATGGAGGAGCCAAAAGCAATTGTCGAAGATTTTCGGCAAAAATGGTTATGGCTTCCCTGTCGGCTTTTTGTTTGCTTTCAATGGCCATTTCATTTTCAAGACTTGGCTTTAATAATCGGTGAAAAGCATCATCGACAGCCATCTCAACCTGCACGGATGCCTGTCGGGACGACCGGACAAAGAGACGTTTCAGAGCATTTAGACATTGATCAACATCAGGCTGCAAATTGACCCGAAGTATCTTTTCATTTTCTCCCCGTCGAATGGCCAACAAACGATGAGAAGAACACCGTCGCAACGGCTCTGAAACATGAAAATAATCGCGGTACTTAATACCTTCCGTCTCTTTCCCTTTCACCACCAAGGCTTCAATGACGGCTGTTTGTCGAAACAACTGCCTAAGCTGATGCCTTGCCTGTTCATTTTCATTGATCCATTCAGCCATAATGTCACGTGCTCCCTGCAAAGCCTCCTCAACGGTTAGCACTTGCTCACAAATATAAGACGATGCGAGTTGCTCAAGGTCATCATTTTTTTGCCCCCAAATGATGTTCGCCAAGGGTTCTAATCCTTTTTGTCTGGCAATCGTAGCTTTGGTACGTCTTTTTGGTTTGAAAGGCAAATAGAGATCCTCCAATTCGAAACTCGAAAAGGTATCGTTGATTTTTTGACGAAATTCATCCGTCAAAACACCCTGTTCAGACATTGAAGCCAAAATAAAAGCCTTCCGTTTTTGCAAATCTTCCAACTTTCGATTGGCTTCATCAATGGCTTCTAATTGAACTTCATCCAAGCTGCCGGTTCGCTCTTTTCGATAACGACTGATAAAAGGGATGGTTGCACCTTCACTCAACAGGGTCAAAGCATTCACCACCTGCCATTCCTGTAGATGCAACGACGCGGCAATGTGTGCCTGAATTGTTTTCATCATACGCAATTGATGATCAATATATAAAATAAAATCAAGTTAATCAATGCTTTACAATGACCTTACAAAAATAGAACGCATTTCCAAACGACCTCATGTCAGCATGAAACAAACCGTAAAAACATATGCTCAAGAGAATGACTATTTGGCGAGCTCCATAAATCCTTCTTGTTAAAAATAGACGTATGAAAGGGATTGAAAAGCGCTTTATGGCATTGATCGCTTTTGTAGCGTAAAAGTCGTTTTTCAATTATGATCCCCTTTTTTATTTGAAAACGGAGAGAAGCTCTGCGTCAATGTATATTCGTTTGGACTTATCAGAAAATCACCACGTTCATGTTTACTGCATTGAACTCAGCAAATAAAATGAAAACAGCGAGCGTATTTTCATTCGTTCGCTGCTCTAAGTAAGATGGAGGAGATAATGAGGAAGCCGAAAATAAGCCGTACTTCCATCAACCAAACAATAAAGCGCTTATTTCAACAAAGCCTCTAACTTTGACTGAAAAGTTTGTTTAGGCAAAGCGCCAACAACTTTATCCACTAATTTTCCGTCCTTAAAATATAAAATGGTAGGAATATTGCGAATCATAAACTTGGAAGGGCTTTCAGGATTCTCATCGACATTAATCGAACCAATGTAGGCTTTTCCGTCGTATGCTTCAGCTAAATCTTCCATGATAGGCGTTACCATACGACAAGGACCGCACCATTCCGCCCAAAAATCAATCATTACGATATGGTTATTTTCTAACACATGATCGAGCATCTGATCTGTAATTTCGTGTGTCATAATCAATCTATTTTTTAAATGTTATTTTCTATTACAAAGTTAATGCAAAAAAGGATGTTTCCCTTTCTGCCGTTTTAAATTCTTCTCAATTTTTATGGGAATGTAAATAATCATCCATGGCTGCAGCAGCCTTTCTCCCATCTCCCATAGCCAAAATAACGGTGGCTCCGCCTCGAACAATGTCACCACCGGCATAAATAGCAGGAATGGA
This sequence comes from Microbacter sp., assembly GCA_049976245.1. Lineage (GTDB taxonomy): Bacteria > Bacteroidota > Bacteroidia > Bacteroidales > Paludibacteraceae > Microbacter. The sequence goes on from JBMFIQ010000002.1 coordinate 81,900, forward strand.
AGTTTGCAGGTGATCATCCACGACCAACGTACCCCATTTGGACACCGCCAATCCGTCGATGGAAGAAGGGATCAAGGGATTAGGCGAAACGCCGATGCTGACAATGACCGCATCCACCTCAATGGTTTCGACAGCACCCGGAATTTCCACCGGGCTTCGACGTCCCGATGCATCCGGCTCTCCCAACATCATTTTTTGCAATCGCATGCTTTTCACACGGCCTGTTTCATCGCCAAGATATTCAATGGGATTGTGCAACGTAAGAAATTCGATGCCTTCTTCTTTGGCATGTTTCATCTCTTCAATACGTGCCGGCATCTCTTGTTCTGACCGACGATAAACAATCATGGCCCGCTCTGCTCCAAGCCGTTTAGCCGTTCTGACAGCATCCATGGCTGTATTGCCTCCTCCAATGACCGCCACGCGGCGACCAGTCAGCACAGGGGTGTCACCGCCTCGCGATGCCCCCATGAGGTTGATGCGGGTCAGATATTCGTTTGCGGACATAACTCCAATTAAATTTTCCCCCGGAATATTCATAAAGCGGGGCAATCCCGCCCCACTACCCACAAATAAGCCCAGATAGCCTTCGTTTTTCAAATCTTCATACGAAATGGTTTTTCCCACTATGCAATTGGTAACCATTTCAACGCCCATTTTCCGAATGTTCTCAATTTCAACGTCAATGACGTCATTGGGAAGACGAAAAGGAGGAATCCCATATTTCAACACACCGCCAATTTCGTGCAATGCTTCGAAAACAGTCACCCGATATCCTTTTTTAGCCATTTCGCCCGCAAAAGAGAGTCCGGCAGGACCCGAACCAACCACGGCAATTTTAATTCCGTTGGAAGGAGCACACTCCGGCACCGACAGCATTCCGCTTTCACGCTCATAATCGGCCGCAAAACGCTCCAAATAACCGATGGCCACGGCTTCTTTGCCTAATTTCAAAGTATAAATGCACGAAGCCTCACACTGTTTTTCCTGCGGACACACCCGTCCACAAACAGCCGGCAAAGCACTGGTCTGTTTCAAAACAGAAGCTGCTTCCAAAATTTCGTTGTTTTCTATGCGTTTGATAAATCCCGGAATATCAATACCAACCGGACACCCCGAAATGCAGGTAGGATTGGGACAATCCAAGCATCGCTTGGCTTCCACAAGAGCTTCCTCAAGAGTTAATCCCATATTCACCTCTTCGATGTTGTGATTTCGAACCAACGGATCGAGCTCATGCATGCGAACACGAGGAATGGAAGTACGTTCTTTGGTCGATACCGATTTACGCAATTGCTCACGCCAGGCAGCGTTGCGTGGAGAAATGTTATGATCAGACATAATCAAATATTTTCCGGAATTTTTGATGATAAAACAAACAAGATTAACAATTATTTCGAAGAGGTTTGAGCTAAATATTGCTCCATAGCTTTTTGTTCCATTGGCTTATATGATCCGAGCCGCATTTGCATTTCGTCAAAGTCCACTTGATGCGCATCAAATTCCGGCCCATCGATACAAACAAACTTGGTTTTACCGCCAACCGTAACCCGACATGCACCGCACATCCCCGTCCCATCCACCATAATGGTGTTCAATGAAGCCATTGTGGGCACATTGTATTTTTTTGTCAGCAAAGCAACATATTTCATCATAACGGCAGGCCCAACGGTGACACACATGTCCACCTTTTCACGAAGCAACACCTCTTCAACACCTGCCGTAACAATTCCTTTTTTCCCGTAGCTGCCGTCATCGGTCATGACAATGACCTCATCGGAGTTGGCACGCATCTGATCTTCAAGAATTACCAATTCCTTTGTTCTTGCCGCTAAGACAGTGATCACGCGGTTTCCGGCTCTTTTCATGGCTTCAACAATGGGCAACAATGGAGCTACGCCTACGCCTCCTCCGGCACAAACAACGGTGCCGTATTTTTCAATGTGCGTGGCTTTCCCCAATGGGCCAACCAAATCGGTAATGTAATCGCCTTCGTTCAAAGCACACAATTTGGCTGATGAAACGCCCACCCGTTGAACTACCAACGAAATGGATCCTTTGGTTGTATCGGCTGCTGCAATGGTCAGCGGAATGCGCTCACCCGATTCCCCCACTTTCACTAAAACAAAGTGACCCGCTTTACGGGCGCGTGCAATCAAAGGCGCTTCCACTTCAAAATAGACAACATTCGAAGAAAAAAATGCTTTCTTCAGAATTTTATTCATGATTCGATCGTATTGAATGGATATTTGATGATTGGTTTGACTTTTATCGCTAAAAGTTCCTATTTCCCGACAAAATTACCACTTTTAATCCGTGTTGACAAACAAACTAAAATCCAAAGCCATCCCCAAATGTTAAATTTAGGCGCATAAAGGTCATTTTTTTACTTCAAAACATGTTGTAAAGCATAAAAAAAAGTTTTGTATCATCCGTAAAATGGACGAAATTTGCAACTGTTAAAACTACACAATCTTTTTTGCCTTAAAAAACTAATACCTATTAGCAACAAAAAAGCAGGTCTTTGCGAAAAGACCTGCTTTTTTTGTTTTTTTTATTTGTGGTAGAGTTTGAACTGAATGCCAAACTTGAGAGAAACCCCTAATGGATGGACGGTTCGGTAACTTTCGGGCTGATCGCAAGGAATGAAGTAAGCGCCTCCCGTTTCCATGTAGATGAACAGAAATTTATACAGCCGATAAGTGGCTCCCACATTGGCATCGAGAGAAAACTGAAAACCATGAATCCCTGTTGAATACGAATCCTGAAGAACAGCTGCATTCTGACTGTTATAATTGTAAATCTTTTCAACCAGCGAAACGCCTTTTTCAATGCCTCCTCCGCCGGAAACATACAACGAAAACGAAGGTTGCTCCACAAATGAATAAGCTACTTTGAGCGGAATTCCCAAATAATCTTGTTCAATACGTCCGGTGGCACGATTGCTCAGTGTTGAAGTAACTTCTCCCGTGGTTACCAATTGAGTAAAGGACAAACCCGTTTGAAACTCCCACCGCGCATAGAACGGTTGACTGAAAGTAATTCCCCACGAAATAGGAAAAGCATACGTCTTCTTGTCAATGAATGTAATCATTTGGGATGACGAAGAGGTTGAATGCCTTAAAGGCACAACATTCCGACTGACCTGCGTTAGCAGCCGATAATCCAACGTAGCCGGCTGTGTCCATGCATTGCTGTTGTTAAAACCAGTTGGCAGACCGTTATTGCCCTGAACATGCAATGCAAGCCAGCCCGCCGATAAATGACGAGATGATGTAACGTTTGCATGGCTCTGATCAGCCAATGCCGGCAGTTCGGGAAGATTTTCAAGCTGTTTCATCAAAGCCATGGTGTCCTGAGCGGTTGAGGCCATTTCGGGAAAATCGGCATTCAACGCTTCTACCACGTCATTCGTCAATTGTTGAATTGTCCCAACGGACGATAAACAAAGCGTTTGAGCAGCTGGCCGCAACGGGATATTGGCACTTTGTTCCAATGCGGCAAGATCGGCAGGATGACTTGACTCAGATGTTGTGGCGCCTGATTGAACAGAGGATTCAGACAATTTTTCACCTGCAGAAGTCAAAGCAAGCGATTTTTTACGCATCGATTGAGGAGATATTATCATCGAATGCTGCGAATGAAGCTCATTTTTGATGGTTGGAGTTGAAATGGTTGAAACCACAGGAGGTCGAACATTGGAATGGAAAAAGAGAGAAGAAAAGCCGCCAATGAGCAGGCTGACGAACGAAGCAGCCGCCACCCAACGAACGATGAACGCACGACGACGTCGGCGTTGAACGATTTGTTGTTTTGCCATGAGCATCTCCCAATCATCATCGGGCAGATGGACTTGGTAATGCTCAAATTTTTGAGAAAACAACTGTCGTAAATGTTGATCGTCCCTATTAGCCATACAATGTTCTAATTTTTTGTCGAAGCATCATTTTTGCACGGGCAAACTGCGATCGGGAAGTGCTCTCGGTAATCCCCAACATGGTTGCAATTTCCCGATGACTGTAGCCTTCCAACACATAAAGATTGAAAACCGTACGAAATCCCGTTGGCAGTGAAGCAATGATCTCTCTCAATTCTTCAGCGGAAAGTCTTTCCATAATAGTTTCATCTTCCGATTGCAAATCAAAACAGTTGGAAATATCGGCATGTTCGTTCAGCACATCATTTCGGCGCAAATATTCAAGCGCTGTAGTCACAAAAACACGCCGCATCCATCCTTCAAAGGAACCTTCGCCCTGAAATGAACGAATGTACCTGAATACCTTAATAAATCCATCGTGTAAGAGATCGCGTGCCGTCTCATAATCGTTGACGTAACGAAAACAAACACCCATCATTTTTTGAGCATACCGTTCATACAGATACTTTTGAGCTGCCACATTCTCTTGTTGACAGTCATGAATGAGTTGTGCTTCGTCGTGTACAATGTACATGCACTAAAAATATAGATGATTTATCATTACAAAACGTTGCATTGACAACAACGTCTTATTTTTGGTTTCGGCTGAATAATACAAATAAAGAACTGATAGTCAAATCGGCAGTGTCATGCCGACGGCTTCAACAAAGCCAGTATTTTTGCAGCAGCTCTTTCTGATGCACCTCGAGCGCCCAATGTATGTTGAATGACATTGTATTCGCTCAACATGTTAGAACGAAAAGCCTCATTATCGGTAATTTGTTTCAATTCATCCACCAATCTTCGAGTTGTCACTTCGGCTCCGATTAATTCTACGACAACCTGTTTTTGGGCAATGATGTTTACCAATGAAATATACGGAATTTTAATGATCCATTTTCTCAACAAAGGAGTTATACGAGCCGGTGTCAAATGATACACCACAATCTGAGGCACGTGAAAAAGCGCTGTTTCCAACGTGGCCGTACCGGAAGTTACAATGGCTGCAAAAGCAGTTTTCAACAGATCGTAAGTTTGATTAAAAACAATTTTCACCTCTACGTTTGTGGTCAAAAAAGCATCATAAAAAAGCTTGTCAATGCCCGGGGCACCCGCAATCACAAATTGATACTGCGGATAATGAGGGATCACGGAAAGCATTAACGGCAAATTATCCCGAATCTCTTTTTGACGACTTCCTGCCAATAAAGCCACAATAGGACGGTCATCGAAACGATTGTTCTTAAAAAAGGATTCCTTGTCAACCGTGATGGCATCAGCATCAGGAATGGCATCCATCAAAGGATTCCCAACATAATAGACATTGAAATAATCGTATTGACGATAAAATTCCACCTCAAAAGGGAAAATGGCCAAAACAGCATCAATGCAGTGTTTGATTTCTTTGATGCGAAAAGTTTTCCACGCCCATATTTTTGGAGAAATGTAATAATAAACAGGGATCTTAAAATGCTGCTTCACAAAACGGGCTATGCGCAAATTGAAACTTGGATAATCAATCAGAATCACCGCATCGGGATGAAAAAGACGAATGGCCTCTTTGGTAAGCGCCATGTTGTGTAAAATGGTGCGCAGGTGAAACAAAACGGGAATAAAACCCATGAAAGCAAGTTGTTTGAGGTGGATCAAAGGTTCTCCAGCTTCAGCTTTCATGAAGTCTCCTCCCAGAAAACGAAACTCTGCATCTGCATCCTTTGCTTTCAAGGCACGCATCAAATTCGATCCGTGCAGATCACCTGATGCTTCTCCGGCTATGATAAAGTATTTCATCGTTCCTCCAATTTATCAAGCTGCAAGAGGAGATGAGAAGGTCACCTATCTCTTTTTCTTTGCATTGGCGCTTTGCTGCATTTGTTCGCGTTGCATCTTTTCTAAGCGTTCCAAAAATCCGCTCTTTTTCTTGGATGGTTTCTTCTTGTTGGCTTCCAACTGCGCCAGAAGTTTATCTTCATCAACAAAATAACGAATGGCATAGGTTTGAAGAATGGTGATGAGCGTTGACAGAAAATAATAATAACTCAATCCTGATGCATAATCGTTGAACCAAACCCACATTAAAATAGGCGTAAAGTACATCAACAAATTCATTCCCGGAATTTGCTGACTGCTTTGCATCTGCTGTGACATATTGATTTTGGTATAAATAAAACTCACAATGGTCATCAGCAAACAAAACAAACTGATATGATTCCCGAAATATTGGGTAATGAAAGGAATCGTCGCATGCCATGAAATAATGGCGTCATAGGACGATAAATCCTTAGCCCACAAAAATGCTTGATGTCGCAATTCGATCGACGACGGAAAGAAATCAAACATGGCAATCAAAATGGGCAACTGCAAGAGCATGGGTAAACAGCCGCTCATGGGACTTACACCCACTTTTTTGTAAAGATCCATGGTGGCTTTTTGGCGTTCCAATGCTTTTTCGGGAGGAATTTTTGCATTGATGGCATCCACTTGTGGTTTCAACACACGCATTTTCGCCGAGGAGACATACGATTTGTAAGTCAAAGGGAAAAGTACTAATTTGATGACAATGGTCATCAACAAAATGATGATCCCGTAACTGGAGATGAAACCGCCAAAGAAGTTAAACATCGGGATAATGGCATATTTGTTGACCCAACCGAAAATACCCCATCCCAAAGGAATCAGTTTAGTCAATTGCAATTTCTGATCACTTGGAATGTGTTTATCGTACGACGCCAGTAAGGGATATTTATTCGGTCCAAAGAAAAACCGGAAACCGGGCCCGTTGGGATTTTTTGGATTGTAATTGACAAACAGATCCGTTTTACACGACATGATGTAAGGCACATTGGGATCATCCTGGGCTTTGCTTTCCAGCGTGGAAGAAAAGAAAAATTGGTCGGCAATCAATACCGAGCTGAAAAATTGATCCTTAAAAGCCACCCATTGAATCTGATTCGGAGGCGTTTTGGTCTGATCGCCCGATGGACTTAAGTTGTTTACATCGGCTCCAACAAATTTGTAGTAAAGGCCTGCATAACGGGCTTCAAATTTTCGACCATGTTCTTGTTGTCTGATTTTAGAATTCCACGTCAATTCCAGTCGATCCGTATTTGAAGCCAGTACGCTGTTCATGTTGTGGTTTTCCAATTTCCAACCCACCATGTAATCATTGGGTTTCAACGTGTACACATAGTCGAGCCACGCTCCGTTGTCGGCATAAAGCCGCATGGTAAACGACATCGGTTTAGTGACCGTGACAGGATGAACGGAATCCAAACCTATAGGCTGAAAGTAAAGATTTTGCGTGTTCAACACCCGATTGTTGTTGGTAGCCAGGGTAAATCCTATGGAACTTCCCTTTTCGTCAAAAAGCATGACGGGCAATGAATCGTATGAATGATATTGCTTCAGAACGGCAGAGACGATGCGACCGCCTTTGTTACTGACCACAATTTTAATCACATTATTTTCAATGGTATAAAAATGTTCTTTCCCTTCAGCCGATGGAGCAAAAGGCCCAAATTTTGAACTGATCAGTGCCGTATCGACAGCAGAAGCCTGCAACGAATCCGCTTTGGCCAACGAAGTGCTGTCATGAGTCGCAGCTTGACTGACAGTCGATTGCAATGCAGCAATGGAATCATTGATCTGTTTTTGTCGGGCCAACTGAGTTTCAGAAGGCCTGTTGAGCAGCGAAAAACCGATTAAAATCAAGGCAATAAAAACAAAACCTAATACTGTATTTTTATCCATAGCAAAGTGTGTGTTGCAACAAAAACCGACGGTCGGTCATTTATTTTGGTTGAATGGCAGCTTTAATAAAATGAACAAAAAGAGGATGCGGATGAATCACCGTACTGCTGTATTCGGGATGGAACTGAGTCCCTACAAACCATCGATGTTTGGGTAGTTCAATGATTTCGACCAATCCCGATTCGGGATTTATTCCGCTACAAATCAATCCGGAGGCTTCATATTGGTCACGATAATCGTTGTTAAATTCATACCGATGACGATGTCGTTCTTCAATCCGCTCTTTTCCGTAAATTCGGCTTACCAATGAATCGGGTTTCAACTGACAGGCATAAGCGCCTAAACGCATGGTGCCTCCCATATCCAGAACGCTCTTTTGTTCCTCCATCATATCAATGACGTTGTGGTTCGTGTTCAAATCAAATTCCGTGGAGTTGGCATCTTTGAAACCCAACACATTGCGCCCGTATTCGATGACCATGCACTGCATGCCAAGACAAATGCCTAAACAGGGGACATTATTTTCTCGTGCATATCTGATGGCTTCTATCTTTCCTTCAATGCCGCGATTCCCAAAACCGGGAGCTATGACAATGCCATCCAGATCGCCCAATTCTTCCATAAGATTTTCGCCGTTCAACTTTTCAGAATGAATCAATTTCAGATCCAGTTTCCGATCGTTGTAGGCTGAAGCATGGGATAACGATTCATTGATCGACTTGTAAGCATCTGGAAGTTCTACATATTTGCCCACCAGACCTATGTGAATTTTTTGCCTGGCATTTTTCATCTTCGTAACAAACCCTTTCCATCGAGTTAAATCGGCCTTACTGTCCGATTCGGGATAACCCAACTTACGCAACACAATGCGATCAAGTCCTTCTTCTTCCATCTTGAGCGGAACTTCGTAGATAACAGGGACATCAATGGATTGAATCACCGCATCAGGCTCCACGTTACAAAACAACGCCACTTTGTGACGAACATCCTGACTCAAAACATGTTCTGTGCGAAGCACCAACACGTCAGGTTGAACGCCTGCCTGTTGCAATTCCTTCACGGAATGCTGTGTAGGCTTTGTTTTTAGCTCTTTAGCCGCAGCAATAAAAGGCACATAAGTCAAATGAATGGACAAACAATTCTTGCCAAGTTCCCATTTCATTTGACGAACGCTTTCGATGAAAGGCAACGACTCAATGTCGCCAACGGTTCCCCCAATTTCGGTGATCACCACGTCGTATTCGCCGGTATTGCCCAATTTTTTGATGTATGCAATGATTTCATCGGTAATATGCGGAATCACTTGAACGGTTTTCCCCAAATAATCACCATGCCGTTCTTTATTAATCACATTTTGATAAATAAAACCGGTAGTGATGTTATTGGTTCGATGCATTCGTTCGTCGAGGAATCGCTCGTAATGCCCCAGATCAAGATCCGCTTCGTATCCGTCAACCGTGACGTAACATTCCCCGTGTTCATAAGGATTTAATGTTCCGGGATCAATGTTGATGTAAGGATCAATTTTTTGATTGGTCACTTTGAATCCTCTTGCCTGAAGCAGTTTACCCAACGAAGCGGCAATGATTCCTTTGCCCAACGACGAGACAACTCCTCCCGTGACAAAAATATATTTTGCTTCTTTCATACGCCTATTTTAATTTTTAACGCTAAGGATGTATGGAACTCGTCAAATCGGCATTCTCTTGAGCAGGTGCTTTTTGTATGACTCGTTTCATCTGCTCTCTCATTGCTTTAAAAGCTTCGACAGGCCATCGATTCATCCATGACACTACGCATAACAAGCCCCTTATCGCCTTGTTTTTTATCCATTCTCCCGATGTGTCCCCTCTTTTAAGATAAACAATCTGACACGATCATTTTTAACGTCACAAAATTACTAACTTTTTGTCAACAAAGGGACTTTTAAAAAAAGAAAAGTGCCTAAATTTATATATTCCGTTGATTATCTATCGTTTTCTCACCAGGGATGGAGCCATTGTAAAACCATGTCACAACGGGTTTGCAACGGAAGCCTTGCATCGAGCCAATGAATGTGAAAACCACGCCGTTCCATCCCTCTGAACCACGTCATCTGTCTTTTGGCAAATTGATGAATGGCCTGTTCCAATTGTCGAACCATCGTTTCGTAGGGCAATTGTCCAGTGAGAAACAACGTAACGAATTTGTATTCCAATCCGTAATAAATCAACGATTCAGCCGACAACCCACTTTGCAACAACGAACGAACCTCATCAATCAATCCGTTTTCAAGCCTTTCGTGCAATCTCTTGGTAATCATTTCCCTGCGTTCATCTCGATCCAGCGACAAACCGACGATCAACGGTTGCAAAGCGGGATAATCGGCCTGCTTTTTTGGCGGATGATGCTGATAATAATCAGCTATTTCAATGGCTCGAACAGCCCGTTTGACGGTATCCACATCGGTGGTGTTGTGAAGTGTTTTGTATTGCTGCAACATCTGTTTCAACTCATCCAATGTTTTTCCAGATAATTTTTCGCGCAATGCTTCATTGACAGGTACTTCATCCATACGATAACCCTTCAAAGCGGCTTCGAGGTACAAACCACTGCCACCGCAAAGAATTGGCCATTTTCCACGTGCTACAATTTGTCCAAAAGCTACCACAAAATCGCGTTGATATTCGAACACATTGTATTGATATCCAGCATCCGCCACATCAATGAGATGAAACGCAATAGGCGGATCAACCTGCTGATATTCGTCCAAATCCTTGCCAGTACCAAGATTCATGCGTCGATAGACCTGACGCGAATCGGCGCTGATGATTTCTCCTCCAAGTTGATGAGCAAGTTGAACGGAAAAGCGGGTCTTACCACACGCAGTAGGCCCCAACACGGTCAAAAGATTGTAAGCCGTCATGTAAAAAAATTACAGATAGGGATTTTCTTTTCTTTCAAAACCTATGGTAGTGAAACTTCCATGACCGGAAAAAACCTTTGTTTCGTCGGGCAACGTCAGCAATCGATCCTGAATGCCTTGAATGAGCTGCTCATAATTTCCTTTGGGTAGATCCGTACGGCCAATACTGCCTCTGAAAAGGACATCTCCCACAAAAACGGTTTGATCCTCTTTTGAATAAAAGCAAAGACTTCCCGGAGAATGTCCCGGCACGTGAATCACCTCCAACGACGTGTTTCCAAACAAAATGCGATCGTGATCTTCCAAGTATTTTCCGATCGGCTGAACGCTTTCATGAAAAGGAACACCGAAAAGCGCCGCCTGTGCATGCATTTGACTTAAAAGAAACTCGTCGTCGCGATGTGCTTCAGGAGCTAGATGATATGTTTCAAACAAAAAACCATTCCCAAAAGCATGATCAAGATGCAGATGCGTGTTGAGCACATGCTCAAGTTTTAATTGATGCTTGTCAATGGTTTCCCGCAAACGATGTCGCTCGATTTCGGTTAAACATCCTGCATCAATGACCACGCAGGCAGAAGAATCGTCATAAACGAGATACGTATTTTCCATGAACGGATTGAAAACAAACGTTTCGATGTGCATAATTTTGTAAAATAACAGACAACAAACTATCGTACAGTTCGTTCAGAACTGAACAGCAAGCTTTAATGTTGCTTTTGTTGATTAAAAGATGAAACAACGGCAGGCAACAGCTTCGATTGATAAAATTGAAAATAGGATTGAATTGTTTTCCCGCCCAATATTTTTTTCCAATTGTCGTCGGAAATGATCCACAAATGCAGATTTTCTTTAGTTAACCATGCTGTTAAACCTGCATCCTCATCGAACCGTTGGAGATAATAATAAGCATCTTCGTAGCTGTTAAAATCGGATATGATCAGCGCACGCTGTTGAATGCCTAGTCGGTAAGGCTGCAAATCAAAATCGTTGAGAACAAAATGCGTAAAATTGAAAGCAGCAATCTTGTACAACAATTCATTCACGTTGATTGTATCGAAAGGAACAACAATCAACAAAAGCACACGTCCATTATCGGCCGTCGAAAAGGTTTGATTCGACGTATCGGGTTGCATCTCGACAGGATGAGTCGCTACGACATCAAACGAACTTCTAATGCTTCCTCCAAGCGGCACATGCTTGCCTTGCTCCAACAGGGCCAACAAATTTTTGGCCGTCGTCACGGCATCGCTTTCCGGATATTGAGCAATCAACTGCTGCAATGCGTTTTTCATTTCAGTTTCTTTCCCTGTACGTCCTAAACTAACGGCATTCAACAAATCAAACTTTGGCATTAACGGCGAAAAAGAATAAAGCTGCTTGGCTTGTTGAATGTCGCTCATGGCTTCATCATACTTTCCGTTGATAAATGCCTCAAATGTTTTTTGATACAAGGAATCCTGTGCGGCACTCTCCTGAGCTTTTTGTTGTGCAAAAAGCGGACTTTTCAGCTGCATGGCATATTTCGAATCTGGGAAATGCGTGATGATGTATTGTTTCAGTTGTGCAGCTTTTATCGAATCATTTTGTTGAACATAAAGCAAATAAAGCGCATAATAACCATCGAGCCAACGGCTGTCGGCAGGAAAACGATTCCCCAACATTTGAAGCGTTTCAACAGCTTTTTGAGGATCCGCCAATTTGGTTTCATAAATAAAAGCCATCTGCAGCAAATCATTTCCAATCAATTGATTGGATGCTTCCATTGCTTTGGATGTCAATGGCAATTGCGCCAGATAAGTTGATACTGAATCTGACAATTGAGCACTGTTTGACGACGAAGAAGAGGCAGCCGACGATAGGGATGTGGTGTCAGACACCGGTGCGGAAAGATTTTGTAAAGAAATTCTCCAATTGTCAGCCAACGTTCGATTGCCCCATTTTGAACGGAATTGTGCTTTTCCGGCCTCAACAGCCATCGGATTGTAAAAATACCAGCTGCGATTGGTATTGTACGCCGTGGGAGCACCCGGAGCGCCTTCATCCTGCAGAAATCCGCTTTGAGCGGCGGCAATTTCAACCTGCCGACGTTCGAGTACCGCAGCTTTAGCTTCTCTGGCCGCTTCGCTCTTTTTGGCTGCGATCATTTTTGAAATGATTTTAATTCGTTCCGACTCCGGAAGTCGAGCCAGATGCTGCAAACTATCCTGCAACATCATGTTGGAATAATAAGAAGCCAATTCGTCCAACACCGTCGAACGATCAATTACTTTTTGAAAATCATTGTCTCCTTGCTTGATCCTTTTAGCGGCTTCGGCATAATAAGGTTGAGCTTCGATGTACATTTTTCGAGCAAAATAAAGATCGGCCAATTTCAAGTAAGGCAACGCATTGTCGGGTGACTCCGACGAAAGATGAAGGATGGCATTTTTATACGCCTCAATGGCAAGATCAGGCTTATTTTCCGAAAGATAAACATCTCCCAATGTCACTTCAACCTGATCTAAATAATCCTTGTTTTTGGGCGATCGTTCTATGGCTTTCAAGGTTTTAACGGTTTTAGCCTGTTGGCTTGGATCCGCCGACTGAGCACGGAGCAATCGCGCCGCAAACTCCATCTTGTATGGCGGATTGAAACTGATCACTTTCGAGAAAGCCTCATAAGCAGTGGGATAATCTTTTAATCGCAACGAGATTTGACCAAGAAGAAACAGGAAACGTTGTTTCAAATAACCGTTATCAGCATGTTGAACGGCAATTTTTAAAAAAGGCATGGATGCTTTCAGTTGTCCTTTGCGAATCATCAAATCGGCTGTAGCTGCAGCCAATTCACCATTAATCCTGTCGTCTGTTTCGTTGGCCGAAACCCGATTCAAGGCATCTTCAGCTTGGTAAAAAGCGTTCATTTCGGTATAGCATCGTGCCACACCTATTTCAGCCCGATCCTTGACCGTCATCTCTTTCCCAAAATGGTCCAAAACGTAAGTGTAAGTGCCGATGGCTCCGGTAAAATCGGCTTTGTAAAATTCGGCATCAGCCAACAGAAGCCATGATTGTACGACCATTGGATTAAACTCGGTCTGATTCAAAAAAGCAAGATAAGCTGGATCTTTTAATTTGTTGTAGTTTCGTTCGGGTTTTACTTTGATGCTGTGATTTTTAATCGCTTTTCTGCATTCTTCAATGGTGTTGTCCATGCTTGAGGCTCCGGCCCGCGCATTTTCGTGCACACTGATGGGAAACATGGGAATCAGATGATCGTAACGATCCTGTTGTGCCTTATCAATCTGATCCAAGCCGGTCAGAAAACTTTGATAGGCATTAAAGTAGATGTTGTACCGCGTTGCAAAAGCATTGGCATTCCGCGTAAGCCACGTGTTTTTGGATGTGGTGCAGCCGTTCAGCAAAAGAGCCGACACAGTCAGAATAACCATTGATTTGAAAAGCAGCCTCATAGAATCTCTTATTGGCACAAATGTACAAAAAATCCATTTTAAAAAGCTGAATTGAGGAAGAAAAGCTCAAACAACACAAAAGAAAAAAACAAGAAGCAGAAAAGAAAGGCGATGAACAAAATCACACAATCAATGGCAGTTCAAAAATCATCGGTTGCGATGAACGCTGACGTCAATCGCTATCGAATCAACAAAACCAAAAACATGGAGAAAAAAAACCACGCAGCCATCAAAATTTCCAACCCAACAGCAATTGAAACACGCTGTTTAAATTGTGTTTATCGGAAGAGAGGTCATTGAGAAGCGTTCCGCGTTTATCCACACCAAGCACACCCATAAAATAGCGCGCCTGAAGCATGAGCCCTTTGTGAAATTCGTAACCTAACCCGACTGCCAAATCAAAATCGAGCGGATTGATATCTGAAATAGATTGAATGGGATAAGGGTTTTGGTCACTGTCCACAGCAGAACCGTTGGCGTTGAGACAAAAAGCAAGTTGAGGCCCCAACTGAACATTAAAACGGTCTGTAACAAACATTTTCACCATCAACGGAATGTTCAAATAATTGATTCTGACAAATTGATTGCCGTCATAAGCACCCTGCATGGAATAGTCAATTTCAGGCTCAAATCCCACAGTCCGATTAAATCGATAATCGGAAAACAATCCCAAAACGATCCCGTTGCGTGGAGATATCGTTCCGTGGGTATTGGTCAGGGTTGCAGAGCTTACCCCGATGATGGGCCCCCAGGCATAATGATCCTTATTTTGGGCTACTGCCGAAAGCGCTAAACAAGATACGACAAAAAAGAGAAAGAAGTGACGTAACATGGCATGTAAAAAATAGGTCGTTAAAAAAATAAATGCATTGAAACAGAAAATGATAGATTGGTTACAAAGATACAATGTTTTTCTAAATTTTAATAAGCGGATGTTGAATTCTTTGTGTTTTTAACCGGTTCAATATCGATCAGCTTCAACGAAACAACCAACGGAGAATAAGGAGGAATTAGATGACGATCGCCTAATACGCTGTAAGCCAAATTGGAAGGAATAATAAAAAGGCTTTCTCCACCGGGCTTCATGGTCATCAATCCCAATTCGACGCCTCGAATCATCGTGGTGTGCCCCACCCTCAACCGGCTGATTTGATGGGTGCGAAGATTCGAATAACAAGCCGTTCCGTCCAATAACGACATGGCATATTGGTAGGCAACAACATCGTCGTTTTGGGGTATGGAACCTTTACCTTCTTTCAACACAACATACCAAAAACCGTAAGGTGACTTGACGGTTGTTAAATGATGCTGACGAATATAGGCTTGAATTTGATCGGTTTCGGTATGGACAATGGCTTTGTTGAGTACAATCAATTTTTCGTTTTCATCATCGGGAGGAACTTTGTTGGAGGGAAGTTGAGGCGATTGACTGCAAGCCGAAATCAACCAGAACAACCCCGCAAATAGGATTGACACGAAAAACGGCCGTTTTCGAAACAGTGCATTTCGCTTCATTACTCGCCGATTATTTTGACCAAGACGCGTTTGTTGCGCATTCCGTCGAATTCGCCATAAAAAATTTGTTCCCACGGACCAAAATCCAATTTTCCGTTGGTGACGGCAACCACCACTTCACGCCCCATGATGGTACGTTTCAGATGGGCATCGGCATTGTCTTCTCCGCTGTTGTGACGATATTGACTGTACGGTTTTTCGGGAGCCAGTTTCTCAAGCCAGACTTCAAAATCATGATGCAGGCCGCTTTCATCGTCATTGATAAAAACACTTGCCGTGATGTGCATGGCATTACACAACAAAATGCCTTCCTGAATGCCGCTTTCTCTCAAACACGATTCAATTTCAGGCGTAATGTTGATTAATGCCCGACGTTGGGATGTCTTAAACCATAACTCTTTGCGATAACTCTTCATCTCGTTGTTTTTTGTGTGCGTTCAATTTATTTTATTCAGCTTTTGTTGTCAAAAACGTTTTCCAAAAGCACGAACAACAATCCTCAATGGCATTAAAGCCATTCCGCATCTCATCCGCGCAACAGGTTTATGATGATTTTGTACACATAATAGCCCACGGCCACAACCAAAATAATAACCACAAACATGTCGATATAATGACTGTAGGACATCACGGTAACCCAATGCTGTTTCAATTTGTAACCCAGATAAGTCAGAAAAGAATTCCACATGCCGGCTCCCAGAATGGTGTAAAGAGAAAATTTAAGCAAATTCATTTTGGCCGCTCCTGCAGGAATACTGATAAAATGACGAACGACGGGAATGAATCGCGAAAAGAAAATGGTCGATTGTCCACGCGTATTAAAAAAACGATGAGACATTTGGAGATGACTTTCTTTCAGGAGAAAAAAACGACCAAACTTTTTCACAAAAGGCTCTCCGCCATAAAAACCAATCAGATAGGAAATGAGCGATCCTGTCAGACTGCCTGCCGTAGCGAAAAGAATGATGTTAACCCAGGTAAGTTGATGAGTTTCCACCAAAAAACCGGCAAATGGCATGACTGCCTCACTTGGAACCGGCAAAAACAAACTTTCGAGCATCATCAGAAAAAAAATGCCCGGATAAGCACTAAACCCAATAATCGATACCGCCGTCGAAGCAATCCATTCGGTAATTCCCATATCAACAATTTATAACTTTGCAATAAAAACAAAAAAACCACACAACACGCGTATGTGGTCAACATCATGAACTCAACATTTTTACACCGTTAATCCTCCTGCACGATCCACGATTCACACTCGGGGCAAAATTCTCGAAACATATCCTTTGCTTCCAAATTGGCCGTAACAGCCTTGCTCAGAAATTGTCTTGCCATTTTCATATCGCCTGTTTTACAAAAGGCAACAGCCAGAAACAATTTGAGGTTAGGCAATTCAATATCATCTACAGTCAACCTTTCAGCCATCAAAAAAGCATCGAGCGCATTAACGTATTTTTTTGTTTCAAGATAAAGCGTTCCCAACGATTGCCATGTTTCAGCTTGATCTTGGGAGAGTTGTAACGACTCTTTGTAGGCATCAATGGCCTTCAGCGGCTCATTTCTGTTGATGTATGATTCGGCCAAATAAACCCATGCCTCCGAGTTTTCGGGGTCAAGTTCCAACCCTTTTTGCAAATGTTGACATGCAGCATCGTATTGCTCCAGTTCCAATGCACAAATTCCCATTCCGATCCAGCCTTCAATATTCTTTTCGTTGATTTCCACAGCTTTGGCATAGTATGAAGCGGCCTGTGCATATTCTTCGAGTTTTTCGTGACATTGAGCCATGAAGATCAACAATAAATCTTCAAAATCCATCAACGACTGACAGCGATGGTAACAAACAAGCGCTTCGCGAAAACGATTTAGGTGAAACAGCGAATTGCCTTTCTGAAGCCACCCACCGGTATCTTCTTCGTCAATCACCGTGACAAAATCGAAAGCATCCAGCGCTTGGTCGTACAACGAGCGGCTGAAAAAGATCAAACCCAAATCGTACCATGCTTCCGACGAATAAGGATCAACCTCAATGATGCGTTGATACATCTCAATGGCTTGATCGTTCTGATTCAACTGCTCATAGCAAAAAGCAGCTTCTTCTAATATATCCAGATTGTCGGGGGCATGTTCCATGCCCAAGTTCAAAAAGTGCAATGCGTCCGTAAATTCATTATTGGCTACGCAAATGTATGCAATGTCCAGTGAAGCAGTTTCAAAATCAATCCCCGGCAATGTCATCATCCGATCAAAAACCGTGACCGCTTCTTTGGGTCGATGCAAGCGCATCAAAGCATCGCCTTTCAACAACAAAGAGTCGGCATCGTAAGGCAAAGCGTTGCGTTCAAGGATTTGATACGCTTTGCGCACATCACCCGATTCCAAATAAGCCTTGGCGCGCTTGGTTTGTAAGGAAGTATTGTTGGGATGAAGTTTTAAGCCTAAATCAATCACGTTGAATGACTCTTTCGTTTTGCCGCAACTTAAATAATAATCGGCAATGACTTCGACCTCTTCCACGTCAAAATACGGCATGTTCCGCTCATTCACCGACTCCTCGTAACGACGCACTATTTCAGCCGACTCGTCATCAAAGAAAAAATCGTCATCCAATTCGTCCATAGATAGATTGATCACTAATTGATTGCAAAGTTACACCAAATAGAGCGAAATGAGGTGATTCGTTTACTAAAAGTTATTAACATCATTTGTATCTTCCATCTGCATGATCGTTCCCTCATTTTTCGGCACGTTTCTGATTTTTTAATTACTTTTGTCCTGAATTAAAAAAAGAAGATCGGCGTCTTTCCGTTCAATCGTGTGAACCGCTTTTGAATCGTGTGCTCAGCATGAGTGTAACCACGCATTGGCGAAAGTTCGATCCTTCAAAAACAATAACGTTGCAACGCCATTGCAATGCCTTTTAAAACGCTTTGCAAAAACCTTGCAACGAAACTCCTTAATATTGATTTGATCATGTATAACGATGGATACACTACGACAACTATTTTACAACTATACGGGAGAACAACCGCTTGAAATCAACGAGCTTCCTTCATCGGGAAGCAATCGACGCTACTTTCGGCTCATCAACGGACAAACGCGTTTAGTAGGTGTTTACGGAGCTTCAACTGACGAAAACAAAGCCTTTTGGACACTTGATGAGCATTTTGTTCGGAAAGGGTTGCCGGTTCCGAAAGTATTGATTCATTCCGACGATTTTTTTTATTATCTTCAGGAAGACCTCGGCGACACGCTTCTTTTTCATGCCATTGCTTCGGGACGAAATTGCGGACAATTCAATGACGAAGAGAAAACCTTGTTAAAAAAAACAATCCGACTCTTGCCTGCCTTTCAAGTTGCCGGAAGTGAAGACCTCGATTATTCAATTTGTTATCCTCAGGAAGCCTTCGACCAACGCATGATTCTTTGGGACTTGAATTATTTCAAATATTGTTTCTTGAAAGCTACCGGATTGGAATTTCATGAAAACGAATTGGAAGATGACTTTGAACGATTTTCGTCCATCTTGTTGGAAGATACTTCCAACACGTTCCTTTATCGTGATTTTCAGTCACGCAATGTGATGATTGTCAACAATGAACCTTATTTCATCGACTTTCAAGGAGGCAGAAAAGGACCAATCTATTACGATGTTGCTTCTTTCCTTTGGCAAGCGCGCGCACAATATTCCGACGAGTTGCGTGAAGAGCTGCTGCAGGAATACCTGAAGGCATTGGCAACTTATATGTCGGTTGACGAAACTGCATTTCGCAGACAACTTCAACATTTTATCATTTTCAGAACGTTGCAGGTACTGGGTGCTTACGGATTCAGAGGATATTTTGAAAAAAAACCACATTTTCTGCAAAGTGTCCCTTATGCCATCGACAACTTACGTCACGTTTTGCCCGAAAAATCGTGTGAATATCCCTATTTATGCGACTTATTGCACCAGTTGACACAAATGAAGCAATATGCCGACATCAACTGGCCTCACAAATTGGAAGTGCGCATTTACAGTTTTGCCTACAAAAAAGGCATTCCGGATGATCCGTCAGGAAACGGCGGCGGCTATGTGTTTGATTGCCGCAGCATCAACAATCCCGGTAAATACGAACATTTCAAACATTTTACGGGATTGGATCCCGAGGTCATTCAATTCTTGGAAGAAGATGGCGGCATTCTCTCTTTTTTAGATCACGTCTATGCTCTGGCCGACGTCCACGTGCAACGATACATCGAACGAAAATTTTCCCATTTGATGTTTGCATTTGGATGCACCGGTGGTCAACATCGATCGGTCTATTCAGCTCAACATTTGGCCGAACACATTGCGAAAAAATTTGATGTCCGCGTCACCCTTTTTCATCGCGAATTAAACATTGAAAAAACCTTTTGATCATGAAAGCCATGATTGTTGCGGCAGGCTTGGGAACTCGTTTGCAACCTTTGACCAACGAAATTCCCAAAGCGCTCGTGCCTCTCAACGGAAAACCGCTGTTGCAAGGAGTTTGCGAAAAACTGATCAAGGCAGGCTTTAACGAAATCATCATCAACGTCCATCATTTCCCCGATCAAATCATCCAATTCGTTCATCAGCATGATGATTTCAACATCCGCATAGCTTTTTCCGACGAACGAAATCAACTTCTTGACACCGGCGGCGCCATTAAAAAAGCAGCTTGGTTTTTCGACGATCAACTCCCGTTCTTAATCCACAATGTGGATGTCGTTTCGGATATTGATCTGAAAGCCTTTTACGATGAACATTCGGCACGTCATGCAGATGCGCTTTTATTGGTCAATCAACGAACCACACACCGTCATCTTTGGTTCGATGAAAGCGGACAACTCAAAGCGTGGAGCAACGACACCACCAAGGCTTTTAAATCATCTTTTGATGAAGTGGACTTGACCCGCTGTCAACCTTTAGCTTTTGGTGGAATTCACATCATGTCGCCATCGTTGCTCGAAGAAATGAGTCAATGGGAACCGACTTTTTCCATCATCGATTTTTACCTTTCAACAGCTAAGCATCGTCGTATCGTTGGTTATCCGAACAACAATATGACATGGTTTGACGTCGGGACCATTGACAAACTAAAAACTGCCGAAGCATGGATCATCGAACAACAAAAGAACATCACGCCATAAATTCCATGCACGGCACAAGATTTGTTTACCATAAAAAACAATGATTGTATGAAACGAGCCATAAAAAAGCTTATGCTCAAGCAAATAACTATTTAGCGAGTTCCATACAATAGCGTTAAAAATAAAAAAATGACGTATGAAGCACATCATTCTCTTTCCTGGATCATTCAATCCGGTTCACGCAGGACACCTGATTCTGGCCAATTACGCCGCTTCGTTTATCGATTGCGATGAAGTTTGGTTGATGGTCAGCCCCCACAATCCCTTGAAAAATGAATCGTCGCTAATCGATGCCGCATTGCGCTTTCGATGGGTGAAAATGGCGTTAAACAATCATCCAAAAATAAAAGCAACAGACTACGAATTTTCTTTGCCACAACCCACTTATACCTATTCAACGCTGCAATCCCTGCAAACGGCCTATCCCAACATCCATTTTTCGTTGCTCATAGGAGCTGACAATTGGCTGGTTTTCAACCAATGGAAAGAATACAGGAAGATCATCGGGGAAATTCCTTTGTTGATTTATCCCCGTCCGCAAGCACACATTGATGAAACAACTTTGCCTCCACATGTTTCATTGGTTCAGGCTCCGATGATCGAAATTTCGTCATCCATGATTCGTCAAGCGCTTCAAAAAGGAATTGATGTGCAATTTTTCATGCCATCGACCGTTTACGATGAAGCAAAACGCTTTTTTCGTAATGCGGAATAAAGTTCCCTTAAGTCCGTCACAAAAAAAAAGAGACACCGCAATGCCTCTTTAACTTTATATTTCCTCAACTTTCGCATGTTCATTACAAGGGGCTTCCGCTAGTTGGGAATAGAAGATTTTATCATGTGACTCCCTCTTCGTATGTTCATTACAAGGGGCTTCCGCCCCTTAACCCTGACTTACTTTTTGTCCCCGCAAGCGGGATGTTCCACTTAACACAAAAAGTAAGCAAAAAAGTCAAGACTACGTCCGCTTTCGCTCAAAAAACTTACGTTCGTTGGCTTAAATCGTCCAACTCGCTCCTTCGTCGCTCAAACAAGGACGATTTTTAACCGCCAACTCACTTGTTTTTTGGCTCACC
>JBMFIQ010000003.1:0-102175 GCA_049976245.1 Microbacter sp.
TAATTTTACAGATATCAGATATTCAAGCAATTAAAAATAGAAATCGACGATTTTTGATTTTTGTCGGTTTATAGTGAATTGATTTATTAGTTTGATTCATTTTTAGCTGAAGTAAAGATCATGTTTTTTACAAAAGATCTTTGATTAGGGATTAACCTCGTCCGGCGAGCCGAAAAATAAGGGATGAAGGCGATAACAAATCGTCCTTGAGCGAGCGACGAAGGAGCGAGTTGGCCGATTTGAGCCTTCATCGCGACCATTTTTCGAGTGAGGTGGGCGGACTCTTGACTTTATCCGATAAATCGGATTGTTCCATTTGCTTCCTTTATGTGTTAATTGGAACATCCCGCTTGCGGGGACAAAAAGTCAGTCAGGGTTAAGGGGCGGAAGCCCCTTGTAATGAACATGCGAGAGTTGAATTCTTTATAATCCATCATTATTTTATGTTTTTTCTATCACAGTGATTACACAAAGCAACACAAAGCAACACAGAGTTATACTAAGAAAAATGATAGCACCTCAAAAAAAGAAATAACCCAAAAATCGTGGTTATTTCTCAATAATGAGATAATTAACATTATAAATGGATCATTTTATTTGAATTTATGTTTATTCTGAACTATCTTTGCAAAAGTATTTGATGTGTCGTTGCGGTTTAATGATAAAAAGAATTAATTTATAATGAAACTGATAATGAATATCAATTGTTGCAATTGGGAAGTAAATTGTTGAATGAAAAGAACATTCAAATTAAATAAATTCATTCTTCTATTATTTTTTTTAAGCTACAGCATGAGTAGTTATGCTGTGGTTTATCGAGGCAATGAAGGTTCTTCGGCCATCATCAGATTTTTAAAAAATCTTTTTACGGGTGGTGAGGCAGAGCCATCTGTGGTTGCTGTTCAGGGAACAACGCCGGGTGCTTTATATCATTATCAAGATTTTCAATCATCTTCGACGCTCACAACAACGCCTCATGCCATGAATGATGCCGGAATGTCTGGATCGTCTGTTTCTTCAATTTGGAGTTTTGCCAACAGTCGTTCTACTTATGCTTCTTCCGGCTCATCCGGTTCATACAACACTTCTTCTCAAGGAGGCGGCAGTCTTAGTTTGCCCATGGTTTCTTCCGTTTCGATGCAAAGCAGCGGCAGTTTGAATGTAAGCAGCGGAGGTTCAGGCGGAAGTTCCGGAGGCTCTTCGGGCGGATTATCTTCAAGCGGAGGAATGGCTTTGTTTGCGGTGGGGTTTTTTAAAAGCAATCTTGTGACAGCTGTTAACAATCAAAGCAACAGCAATGCAGATCAAAATAATCAGGGAAACAACGGAGGAACAACGGGGAATAATGGAAATTATGACGGTGATGGGTGGTTAAATGATCCGAGTGAGCCTATGCCGGTGGGTGATGCTACCGTGCCCATGTTGATTTTTGCATCGTGTTATGCCTTGTTTGTTTTATCGAAAAACCGAAAAGAAAAAGCTTAAATCGGGCAACATTTCATACGTCTTTTTTATTTTTTAACGCTAAAGATGTATGGAACTCGTCAAAATAGTCATATGCTTGAGCATAAGCGTTTTTATGGCTCGTTTCATAAAAAGGACCATTTTCAAACGTGAGTCCTTTTTTGTTTTTCTTATCTTTGCAGCCAAAGACTTTTTTTATGCTTCATTTATATCGGGCTTCCGCCGGTTCGGGAAAGACGTTTCGTCTGACACGGCATTATCTTCAAATGCTTTTTGATGATGCCTCAAGTGATGCGCATCGACGTATCCTGGCCGTAACATTCACCAATAAAGCCACGGATGAGATGAAACTGCGCATTCTGAAAGAGCTGCATCAATTGGCGCGTGGTTTGGAATCCCTTTTTCGTGAAGATTTTATGCGCCTTTACCATTGGAGCGAACAACAGGTGAATCAACGGGCTGAACAACTGCTTAAGGAGATATTGCACGATTATTCTTTTTTTGCCGTCAGCACCATCGATCGGTTTTTTCAGCAGGTGCTTCGCAACTTTGCCCGTGAAATGGGATTGCATGGAGGTTATTCCATTGAAATTGACACGGACGAAGTACTGGAGAAAGCCATTAACGGCATGCTTGTTTCGTTGGATGAAAAGGAGGATCGGCAATTGTTTCAATGGTTGAATCGCCTTGCGATGCATCAAATTGAACAAGGAAAGCGTTGGGATTTGACTTTTCAGCTTCGCAGGTTGTCCCAGGAACTGCTGAAGGAAAATTTCAAAAAGAAATTGCCGTTGGTGAAGGATCGATTGACCGACAAAGATTTTTTGGCTAAGTATCAAGAAACGTTGTTTAAGATCACCACTGAATTTGAAACTTTGGTTTCAAACGAAGCTGTTCGTGGGTTAAGCATCATCAATCATTTTGGTCTCTCTATTTCCGATTTCAAAAATAAAAGCCGATCTCCGTTTCTTTATCTCAAGAAATATGCCGCAAAGGAGATCGAGAAACCCACAAAGTCATTTAGTGCCCTTTTCAACAACATTGAAGCATGGAGAACGGAGCAATCTCCTCAATTATCAAGCATTGAATTGGCTTATGAAGCCGGACTGAACGATGTCGTGGGAACTGTTTTGGAGCTTTTTCGTGATCGTTATCGAGCATATGCCACATCAAAAGTAATCTTGAAGCAATTGTTTGCATTGGGCATTTTGACGGATATTGACAAGCAGATTCAATTGGAATCGGAAGAAACGCATCGACTGTTGATTACTGAAACGTCTGAACTTTTATCCGGCATTATTGACGGAAGTGATACCCCTTTTGTGTTGGAAAAGATCGGCGTCAATCTGCATCATCTTTTGTTGGATGAGTTTCAGGATACTTCCGACTTGCAATGGTCGAATTTTAAGCCGCTTTTGATGAATAGTTTATCGTTAAATTACGACAACTTAATTGTTGGCGATGTCAAACAGAGTATCTATCGTTGGCGTAATTCAAACTGGGAGCTTTTGGATAGGCAGTTGTTCGAGGATTTTCGTCGGGAGCAAATACAGGAGTCTTTTTTGAACGAAAATTGGCGCAGTGCTTTTTCCATTGTGCATTTCAACAATGTGTTTTTCTCCTTGGCTTCGGCACAGTTGCAAGACCAGATCAATTCATTCATAGGGGATGATGTTGAAAATAATGATCGGTTAAGTCGTTTGAGCAATAAAATATTGTATGCTTATAACAATTTAAAACAGTCTGTTCCCAAGAATGCTTCTGTGGGGAATGTCACGATACAATTTTATGAAGGTGAAGAGACTAAAAATCAAACAACGGTTCTGTCACAAATAGCAGAATGGATTGATAAATTTCTGGATATGGGTTATCAACCCGGCGACATAGCTGTTTTGGTGAGGCGTAATGCTGATGCCGCCGTTGTTGTCAATCATCTTTTACATGATCAAAACAGCGATCGGAAGAAATTGGGTTATCACTTCGATGTTTTGTCGGATGAGGCGTTGGTCATTGGCAATGCTACGTCGGTGCAGCTCATCATTTTGTTGTTGCGCTATTTACTTCAGCCCGAAGAGCCAATTGTAAGGGCTAAAGTGGCCATGACCTATTTTCAAGTTTCCGGCAAAGCCAATCAGGCTGATGAAGTGACGGCTTATTTTGATCCGGATCCGACACAACAAAATGCATTTGAAGCGTTTGAAAAGAACGTGCTTCAATGCGCCAATGAAGCTCGAAACAGTTCGCTTTTTGAACTTACCGAAGCGCTCATTCAGCTTTTGCCGGCAGACATAGTCAACGATCAATCGCTCTTTATTCAGGCATTTCAAGATTGGGTTTACTATTTTTCGGTGTCAGAGCCTAAAGGAATGGATGGATTTCTCTCTTGGTGGGATGAAAAAGGGTGTGAAAAAATGGTGCCTGCCCCTGAAATTTCGAATGCCATTCGCGTTATGACGGTGCATAAAGCCAAAGGATTGGGATTTAAGGTGGTTTTGATTCCTTTCACCGATTGGAAATTAAATCAGAAAGAAACCATGTTATGGTGTGAGCCGCAGGTTAAACCCTTCTCAGATTTGCCTATTGTGCCTGTCAGTTATAGTTCCATGTTGCAGGATACCATTTTTGACGTTGATTATTTGGAAGAAAAGACAGCCGCCATGATCGACAGTTTAAATGTGACCTATGTGGCCATGACTCGAGCCAAAGAAATGTTGCTGGTGTTTGCTCCTGTTCCGTCGAAATCTCAAAATGGGATCGCGTCGTTATCTTCTTTGTTGCATCATATTGTAACCGCTCATCATGAAGCGTTTGCGTCGCTATCAAACAACGTGGTCGAAACTGTTCCCCTTTCGTGGGACGAGCCCAATCTTCGGTTTACGCTGGGAGAAATTGTGCCGATTGAGGCAACTCACAGCGAACCGACAAAGACGATGAATTATTTTTATCACGGGCTGTCAGCGGAAAAACCTCTTTTGTCGGTGAAACGACAGGCTAAAAATGTTTGGGAATTGATAGAAAATCAAGGCATTTCATCCAAATTAAATTATGGCATTTTAATGCACGATGTTTTGCGCAGGCTGCATTCCCACGAGGATGCTCAAAGGGTTATGAACGATTTGGAAAGAGAAGGTCATGTCACCGAACAGGAAAAGAAGGAAATTGAACGGATGTTGAGCGATTTTTGGAGTATTCCTGAAACCGCGCAATGGTTCGATCCTGCCTTACGGTCAAGAAACGAATTGCCGGTTTTGACGCCTGAAGGTCACAGCTATGTTCCCGATCGTGTCGTGTTTAATGATAACCATGTGGTGGTGGTTGATTATAAATTTGGGGCTTATCATGTTTCACATCGACATCAAGTGATAACTTACAAAACGTTGATTGAGGCTATGGGTTATCGGGTGACGGCTTTTTTATGTTATGTTCCCGAAAAGAAAGTGGTGCAGGTTTTTTCCTCCAATGAGCATGAACAACTTTCGTTGTTTTCACGTTAATCCTTCTTTTTGAAATGCTTATTTTTTGGTGAGCAAATATTTCTTTTGAATAGGTTTTATTTCTAACTTTATACGCTTTTTATTTCAGCATGTTCACGATGAAAGAGGAGAGGAATATGTTGAAATCAACGGTTGTTCACCATGATATTGATCATGTAAGAAGAATCGTTCAATTTGTTGTAAAGATCCTTTTCGAAGAGCATGTCAAATGATTGCTTGAACAAATCAAACATTTGTTATTGAATGATTTGAATTGAAAAAAGTAAAGTAGATCAGGCCTGAAACAGAAGAGTCACCATTGAATTTCAGACAAACGATGAAAATTTTCCGCATTTATTCCAATTTGTTGCAATTTATTCGTGCAACGCAGATTCTGAGAATCTTGTTAAAACATGCCATTCGGGAATGGTTTTATACATCCCGAATCGGGCGTTCTTATTTGCGACGTCGTCTTCGTCGTCATCCAAAAGCGCAGATTCAGGTGCATACGACTCCTGAGCGGGTTCGCATCACCATTGAAGAGTTGGGGCCAACGTACATTAAGTTTGGACAAATTTTAGCCGATCGTCCCGATATGATTTCGGAGCGTTTCCGACTGGAACTAAAGAAATTGCAATCGACGGCTTTCCCTTTTGATGATGTAACGGCCATTAAATTGATTGAAGATGAATTGGGTGATGTGATTGAAAATGTGTTTTCGGAGTTTGATCGTCATTGCTTGGCTTCAGCTTCCATCGGACAGGTTTATCAAGGCCGTTTGCTCACGGGCGAAGAAGTGGTGATTAAGATTCAGCGTCCTCATATTGAGAAAAAAATTCGATTGGATCTCTTTTTGATGCATTATGTGGCGAAACAATTTGTGAAGAATTATCCTGAATTGGCTGCCATCAATGTGGTGGGCTTTATTGACGAGTTTGAGGATAAAATTCACAAAGAATTGGATTACAATCAGGAAGCTGCCAATATCAAGCGTTTCGAATTTATGTTTCAAAATGATCCTACGGTGCACATTCCCAAAGTGTATATGCAATATACCACCCGAAGATTGTTGGTTATGGAGAAACTCAATGGCATCTCGCCCGATCATGTGGATCTGTTGAAAAAAGAAGGTTACGACATGCATCAGATTGCCGTGAATGGCGTGAATGCATTGCTGAAAATGTTTCTTGAAGAGGGTTTGTTCCATGCTGATCCGCATCCCGGTAATTTATTCATTTTGCCTAACAATGTGGTTGGCATGATTGATTTTGGAATGGTTGGCGTGTTGCGGCCTCGAGAAATGACTTTTTTGGCACAATTTGCCGTTGGCTTGGTGCGATACGATGCAAAAGCCATTGCTTCAGCTTTATTGACTTTGTGCGATGTGAAATTTTATGACAGAATGGATGATCTGGAATTTAGTTTAGATCAACTTCTGAAGCAATATCAACACTTCACCATTGAGGAAATTGATTTTTCAAAAATTGTACAGGATTGTCTCAATGTGATGATTGTGTACAAATTGAAGATTCCGTCGGGTATTTTTATGTTGGCTAAAGCCTTGGCTTCGTTGCAAAAATTTGCCGGTCAACTTGATCCTACTTTATCGCTTACTCCTTTGGTCGTTCCTTTTGCCAAAAAATTGGTGATGCAACAGTATGCTCCGCGTAAAATAGCTTCCAATATTTACGAGACGTTGTTAGATTATTTCACTTTAATCAACACCATGCCGGGAAACATCAACGAGATTTTGTATAAATTGAAAGAAGGAACGATTCATCATCAGGTGCATATTGACGAAAAAAATTCCATTGCTCAGGTGATGCGTTTGATCGGTTATCGGTTGACATCGGCGCTTTTAATTATTGGTATTTTTGTAGGCGGGTCCATTATGATTATCAATACGCCGGAACGTCCTTATGGCCAATTCATTTTGTATCTTTCTTCGTTCCTGTTCCTTCTTCTGCTCTTGAAACTCATGTTTGCCAAAAAGAAGGATTGAGAAAACGACGTGGGAATAACCTGTTTTTGAGATAGTTTTTCAGCTTTTATTTAATAACAAAAATCTAATTTTTATGACAGAAGCAATTCAGAAATCGCTCAGA
Organism: Microbacter sp.; assembly: GCA_049976245.1. GTDB lineage: Bacteria > Bacteroidota > Bacteroidia > Bacteroidales > Paludibacteraceae > Microbacter. Next base: position 7,043 of record JBMFIQ010000003.1, read on the forward strand.
GAATCTCCGGTGGCACGTTGGACAGCCATGTTTGTGGTTTCCATGTCCATGTTTGGAGCTTATTATTTCAATTATGCGGGTTCATCCGTGAAGCCGATTCTTGAAACCGCCTTAGGATGGACCAGTAGTGATATTGGTTTATACACAGGCTCTTATGGTTGGTTCAATGTCTTCTTTTTGATGTTGATTTTTAGTGGCATCATTTTGGATAAGTTGGGAATTCGCATCACCGGACTTGGCGCTGCTTTGTTTATGGTTGTCGGTACGGCGTTGAATTATTGGGCTATGACTTCGATCTCTTCTGTTGCCATGGTGACATTGCCGTTGTTTGGTTACATCAAAACGCAGGTTATTCTTTCGTGTTTGGGTTTTGCCATTTTTGGCATTGGCAGCGAAGCTACGGGAATTACCATTTCCAAGGCCATTGTGAAATGGTTTAAGGGCAAGGAATTGGCGCTTGCGATGGGATTGCAAATGTCTATTGCCCGTTTGGGAACTGCTTTGGCATTAGCCATTTCCTTGCCTTTGGCCATTAAGTTTAATTACAGTTCTCCCATTCTTTTAGCTTTTGTTTTGATGTTGGTTGGATTGATTGCCTTTATTACCTACATCGTTTTGGATAAAAAATTAGATGCTTCCGAAGTTGGTTTGGAAATGCCCGAAGAAGAGCCTTTCCGAGTAAAAGATATTTTATCCATTGTGAGCAACAAGGCTTTTTGGTACATTGCCATTCTGTGTGTGTTGTTTTACGGAGCTGTATTCCCTTTCTTGTTCTATGCTCCCGATTTTATGATCAATAAGTATCATGTGTCTTCGCAGTTTGCCGGCATTATTCCCATGTTATTGCCTTTTGGAACCATTTTTCTGACACCGCTTTTTGGGGGTATTTATGACAAAAAAGGGAAAGGAGCCACCATCATGATCATTGGCGCCATTTTGTTGCTTGTTGTTCATGGATTTCTGGCTGTGCCGTTTTTAAGTTATTGGGTCATTGCTGCCGTATTGGTCATCATTTTGGGCATTGCTTTTTCATTGGTTCCCTCCGCCATGTGGCCATCCGTTCCGAAAATCATTCCCGAACGTCAACTTGGAACTGCTTATGCCGTGATTTTTTACATTCAAAATATTGGTTTAGTGGTCATACCTATGTTGTTGGGTTTTGTATTAACCACTTCCAACCCTGATGTTTCGCCCAATAAATTGCTCATTAAATCGTCCGTTGAACAAAGTTATCGTCAGGCGTTGGCTGCTTCTCCGGTTGCTTTCAAAACTAAAGAATTGAGCGATGCCATTGACAAAACTACCGAAAACATTGTGGACTCGATTGTGCAAAATACCTATTACACACCCGCCTTGCAAAAAGAGATCAATGTTCAAACATTGCAACAGCAAATTGTAGCAGCAAACGTACAGGCTGCGAAAAATAAGGTGGCTTTGAATGGGAGTAAAAATTCATTGTATGCTTTAGGTGATGTTTTTGCTCACGAAACATTCCCGATCATCAAGGATAACAAGCTGAACATTACCTACAATTATGAAAATGATATTTTAATTTTTGTTCTTCTTGGTATTTTATCGGTTCTTTTTGGAATCTTGTTGAAGATGGAAGATAAGAAAAAAGGATACGGGTTGGAAAAACCCAATATTGAGAAACAGGTGTAGCCGTTTTGTTTATTTTTTTTTGTCCTGAAGAAAAACTTCGTTAGCAAGTCTTCTTCAGGACTTTTTTTTGAAATGGAGGAGTCATTGACAATCGATCTCGATTCAACAAATCTTGCAGCGTCGTTGATATATCCAATCAAAAAAAGGTGTCAATCAGCGCAAAAGCAGATGACACCCTTCAATTTTTTTTGACCAGTTATGAAAAGTTCGTTGAGGTTTAATGTGGGATTACAAACTGCGTGCAATTTCTCCGTGGAGTGACATGTCCAGTCCAATCTCTTGTGCTAAAACGGAAACTTTGACCGGCACAAACTTGTTGATTGCTTTGAATATGAGCAATGTGAAAAAGAAGGCATAACCAATGGCCAACAGAAGCGCAACACTTTCTTTGAAGAGCAACAGGCCGTTTCCGCCAAAAAACAACCCGTTGGGAATGGATGGATTAATGGAAGAAGATGCAAAAAGCCCCAGACAGATGGTTCCAATGACGCCTCCCATGCCGTGAATGCCCCATACATCGAGCGCATCATCCCATTCTTTGTATTCCTTGAAACGAACGGCAAAGAAGCAGCCAAATGCAGCGATGACCCCGATCATGGCTGCTGAACTGATATTGACATATCCCGCTGCCGGTGTTATGGTGGCCAATCCAGCCACTGATCCCGTCATTAATCCGATAAAGGTTGGTTTTTTATTGCCGGTATGCCACTCTAAAATAAGCCATGTGACGGCTGAAAAGGATGCTGCCATGTCAGTATTGACAAATGCTGCAATGGTAATGGAGTTGACCGCTAACTCGCTGCCTGCATTGAATCCATACCAACCAAACCAAAGCAGTGCTGTTCCGATGGCTACCAACGGAATGTTGTTAGGATCTGTTTTCTGATGGCGTTTGCCTACAAAATAGACAGACGCTAAGGCTGCAAAACCAGCCGTTGCATGTACCGTAATTCCGCCGGCAAAATCGAAAACTCCCCAATGAGCTAATAGTCCTCCTCCCCAAACCATGTGTACAAAGGGATAATAAACAAAAATCTGCCAAAAAATCAGAAAGAAAACATAGGCTTTGAACGAAACCCGATTGATGAATGCTCCCGTAATCAAGGCCGGCGTGATGATGGCAAACATCATTTGGTAGGCGATAAATAGGTATTCGGGAAAACGTTTCTCCGGTGAAAAGAGCGTAGAAGGCGTGATGCCGTGATAAAACATTTTGTCAAGATTTCCAATGATGCCGTACAAATCATTCCCTTGTTCCATGTTTCCGCTAAAACAAAGCGAATATCCAAAAGCAAACCAAATGACTGAGGTGATTCCCATTGAAACAAAACTTTGCATCATAATGTTGAGAATGCTTTTCTTATACCCGAGTCCACCATAAAAAAAGGCCAGTCCGGGTGTCATGAGCATCACCAAACTGGTAGCTAAAACCATGAATGTTGTCAATCCTGTGTCAAACATACCTTTGTTTTTTATGTTACATTGATGCTGCAAAGATATTTATTTTTCCTGGATGTACAATCAAAAATTAGCTTGTATTTTATTTTTACATTCTTTTTAAATGGGTAATATCGAATAAAAACATTATTTTAATGCTAAATACCCCCCCCAAAATAATAGCTAATGTCTTTTTTTATTATAGAAATTACTTTTGTTTGGATGTTGCGTTTTGAGCAAAAAAAACGTTCAATTTGTTTTTCTTGCATGGTCAATAGATCGTAGATTGGCTGTCGCCAATCGGAGGTAACCCCAAATACATGTACAATGGTTTCCTCCCAACACAAAATACATCACCAAAAACCGTTTTCTCGAAGACGCAAATACATGTACAATGGTTTCCTCCCAACGGGAGCAATCCAAAATAGACCTATCATTTGTTTTCGTTAAATAGGGTGTGCTTTTGACAATAAATGATGTATGTCCAATCATGACAAAAAAGAAAAGCCTCAATGGGAAATTGTTTCTCATTGAGGCCATCGAAGAAAGCATGTTTAGTTGAGCCTTTTAACGAACAGGTTCAAGCACCAATACTTGGAATGTGTTTGGTTTCACGGGACGTCGTCCTTCGCCCGGTTCAAATTCGGCAACCGAAAGATACAAACGGCCTGTTTTGTCATTGACGGCAATGGTGCGCGCTCCTGCTTGAGTAGCCATGGTGTTGCTTACTTTAAATTGATTGGGTGTTTCTTCGCTTACAACTGTAATGGTGCCTTCGCCATTGGACGAAATGACTCGTTGATGCAACGGATCAAAAACTACGCCATCGCAATGTTTGCCAATGGGCAACGAGGTGATGATTTTCCCGTTGAGCAGGTTGAGTACCATCATTTTTTGATTGCTGCATACCGAAAAAAGTCGATGATGCTTTACATCAATAGCCAAACCGGAAGGTTCTTCACCAGGTGCAATGGGCCATTCGTGATCGATCTTCCATGTTTTTGCGTTGATTTCGATGACACTATTTTTGGTTTCGATGTTGTTGTAAATATGTCCTGCTCCGTCGGTTTGGGCAAATTCGGGTTTCCCTGGAAGAGAAATGGTGGTGATCACCCGATTGTTTTTGGCATCAATTACGGTAGCATTAGAACTGCCTCCGTTGAAAGTGAGCACACATTGAGAAAAAGGATCGTATAAAATGGCATCCGGATTTTTGCCTGTCACCGGAATTTTTTCCATTGTTTTGAGTGTTGTCAAATTGAACACGGTGACAGAGGAATCTTTCCCGTTGGAAATAAATCCTTTATTCAGATCGTAGGCAAAAGTAATTCCGTGAACTCCGGGCGTGTTTGGAATGATGGCAATCGGCCGATTGGTCTTTAAATCAACAACATTGACCTGATTGGAATGAGAAACAAACAGCCGTTGCTGTTGTGCATCAACGGATAAATAATCCCATCCTCCATCACCCGACAAAGCAATGCGTTGTATGATTCGGTATGAGATTGGGTTCGATTGAGCATTTGCAATCAAAGAAATGCACCACATGAAGATGAGTGCCGAGATGATTCGCTGATGGTTCATAGTAGGCTGGGTTTAGAGTGAATAAAGAGATATTTGAATTATCATCGCAAGAGGTTTTGTTTTGAGGATGTTAAATATTATAACGGTATTGCAAGTCCGTTGAAACTTCTTCGAAAATGTAACGTTGATGTATTTTTTCGGATTGTTGCAACGGCTTGATTTTCGACAAAATCATTTTAGCTGTCTCTTTCGATTGAAGGCCTCTTTTTTTTAGATATACCGTGACAGCCCAATATATTTCATATTTATCATTGTCAAGCAGTTCCCATGTCTGCCCATCGACGAGCGCAATGATGTCCGCTGCAAGTCGGTTCAATGCATACGCAGCGGTTAATATGCTGATCGTTACATCCCAATGGTTCGATGAATGCAAGTTGTCGAAAATGATTCTTTCGACTTCGGGACTTTGTGAGAATAAAAGCCGTGCTCCCTGTTCAGCCAATTCAATGTTTTGTATTTGCGACATCCATGCCATGGTTTTGGTGGCGCTCATTTCACAGGGTGGATAAAGCATGAAGGCCAACAGCATGGTTTCACGGATGGATTCATCCCAAAGACGTTGGGCTAAAGGCGCTTCATGGGGTAACGAATTGGCAAAATGCTTTAACTCAGGAATGGGTACACCAAAGCTTTTTTTGTACAAAACACCTTTGTCGGCAATGCTTTTAGCAATGATGCCGTTTTGATGAACAAAGATGCTGTTTTTAATGGAAGCCACTTGTTGATCGAGATTGGGAGGCAATATTTGGAATGAACTACTCATAGTTGGTTAACTTAAAAGTGACTACGAATGTAGCTGTTTTTTTTGAAAAAAAATTTGCTACATATCAATATTTATCGTATTTTTGCATCGTAAATAAACGGTGGCTGTAGCTCAGTTGGTTAGAGTAGTGGATTGTGGTTCCATTGGTCGTGGGTTCGAATCCCATCTGCCACCCAAAAATGAAAAAGAGGCTTTCCTTAACACGGTGAGCCTCTTTTTTGTGTTTGATATCAATTCATTATGATTGGAGGTGACGACACGGCAGGTTCTTCCTTTTTTTCGTTTTCTTCGTTCTGTTCTTCAATCTTCTGTTTGTGTCGTGCTATATCTGCTTTTTTTTTATGACCGAAAGTCAATGCAATGCCCAATTGAACATTAACATATTTCGATTTGTAGGGATATCCGTCTTTGGTAAAGTAAAGCGGAAGATAATCGGTGAGTACAAAAAAGTTGACAGGGCCGGCAATGGCATTCAATCCTAACCCAATGGTTCCAAAATTTCCATTGAGTAAAGAGTAACTCAACGAGGCATTGAAACAATAAAACGGTCGAAAATTGGCCGAAACGGTCACGTCATTGTAGAGTGCGGCTCCTCCAAAGGCGTTTTGCCATAAAATCCCAAAATTGAATTTTTCATTGGGTACACTGTAATCAACACCAAATCTGAATTTTCCGGCCAGTGCGGTTGTGTAACCATTTCCGTTTTTGGTGTAGGTAAATGCACTTTTCACGGAGTCGCCGAGTTGATCGCTGAAGGTTGGATTGCTTTGATTGAGCGTTACATTCATGCCTGAGAAAGAGATGGTATTGATCATTTGGGCTTCCCAACTGCTTTTATACCAATGAATAAAACCAATATCGGTTAATGCGCCGGAAATATGGATTTGATCTGTGAGGGCATAATCCATTCCCATGTCAAATCCCATTCCAAAACCTACAATCTTGCCCCAACCTTTTTTATCCGTTTGACTGAAATTTGGGGTGCCGTCACTGTTTTGAGCGATGTCAAAAGGAGTGGTGATGTGCGCATTTCCACTGCCGTACAATTGAATGATTTGTCGGTTGACGCTTAATTGAAATTGATTGAATGAGGCATCAGCATGCATTTGTCCAAATAATGCTTTGACTTTTAAGCCGATGCTGAATTTGTCGCTAACTTGTCGCGCATAACCGAAAGCAGTCTCCAAATATGCTGATTCGTCTGTGCCTAAGGTGTGCAAGTCAAAAAAATTGGTGTTGATCGTGTCGGGTGTCCCTTTCAACAGGAGCGACAACAATCCTTTTGGGACATTGACGTTGCTGTTGATCTGTCCGTTGATGCCAAAGGTGAAATAATTCTTCTTTACTTTGATGCCGATGCCAAAACGATTGATGCGGTTTTGTTCCGTCACGTTGGTGGTTGATTGTAAATGATTGAGAAAAGGATCAGGATTGGCATCGGGATGAAAGGCGGTGATGGTTTTCCCGTTGTCGGATAATAATAAATTGTTTAGAGAAAAGGAATTGTTTCCGGCCAAAACGGATATTCCCGAAATGACAGGCAGTTCGAGGTAAAATGATTGTGACGGAATGAATGCAGGATTAAGCATGTTTCGTGATGGAACATTTTCCATGAAATACAACGTATTGGTTTGTGCCGATGTGCGAGCAGCCATGGTCACAAGGACAATCCATAACGCTGAAATTGCAATGGTTGATTTCACACGTCTATTTTTAACACTTAGGTCGTATGGAATTCGCAAAAAAGTCATTCTCTTGAGCATAATTTTTTTTATGGCTCGTTTCATGGGATTCTGCAATTTGTGGTGATGAAAATAATGAGTGATGATGATGTTTGGTAACCCAATTTTTAGCCAATATTTATTGTTTTTCTTCAGTGAGTGTAAGAAATGCCTTTGGCGTAAGCCCCAATTTTGACGTCCACAAAGTTGAATTTGTTTAAGGTTAAATGCGATTGTAAATCAGCTCCTTTAATGACGTAGGTAAATTGAATGTATTGTGCCGTTTTTAGATCATTGTAAGAGAAAGGAACGGAGAATAACTGTTCTTGTGTTTTGCTTGTTTCCGAAATGGTGCCATCGGAGTTTAACGGGATGGTTTCTTTTAAGTTCACTTGATAGGGATTTCCTATTGGGTTGTTGGCACTTCCAACGAGGGTAACCATCAAATTGATTTGTGCCGACGTGTAATTGGTGGCCGAGAGCAATATTTCGGTTTGTTTGGCATTCGATTTTTGGAGAAAATCCGTCAATGAAGAGGGAATGTTCACCGTATTGTGAAACATGATGTTGCTTCCAGGATTGAACGCAAGGGGAATGGTGATGTAAGGTGTAATGATGAAGGTGTCGTTTTTTAAGACAAATTGTTGTGCAACAATGGTGTCAGTGCGGGTATAACCTCGAAATGTCAGCGACAAGGTATTGATTCCGGGTAAGGTGAAAAGTTTATCAAGTTGTCCATTGTTTTTGTCGAAAAGGATGTTGTTTTGAGCCCATGAACCAATCTTCTCAGGAATATTGTATAAAGGAAAGACACAAGAGTGAGATCCATTTTTGAAAATGGCTGATAAGGTGTTTCCGGGTTGTTGATTGTTATAACTGATGAGGCTGTCCACTTCAAAATCCAACGGAATGCGGGCATTGGTTCGCATGTTCAATCGTATTTGTGGGTTGGAGAAAGGCAACGTGCTGCTCGGTAAAATGTATTGATTGATAAAACTCATGTCAATCTGTTGAGTCTGAGTTGGCACCTGAAGTGAGAATTGTCCATACATGGCTGTAAAATCGATGTTCGAAATGGCCAGATCATCGTTGAAATAGGAGTTGCTCGTAAGGGTAATGTCACTTGCGGGACTCAATTCCTGCAAAAGCACTTTGAAATGGACCATTCCGTTTTGGTCAGGGCGTGCCGTGAAATGTGAAAACGTAAAGGAGAGTGTCTGGTTGTTAAGCGAATTCCCATTATATTGTTGCACAATGTTGGCGGGTTGAATGTTTTCAAAAGATGCAGGGTCGGGAATGACGGTGAGTTTTAGTTGATTGTTGTTGAAATTGATGTTGTTGGCAAACGAGATCTTGAACGTGGCCTGTTTGACCAATATACTGTCTAACTGATTGATGTTGTTGGTAGAAAGTTCATGAAGGTCAAAATAAACATCTTCCACTTCGGTCAAGGCCGCATTCACCGTATTGATGTCCGCTTGTCCTGTGAATCCGTGAAAATTAACGTTCTGTGAAATTTTTACGTCATTGATTGGAATGTTCAGATCAACTAAATAGGGATCATTTGGCTGATAATAAATAATGAGATTACCTGAAGCATCACTGGTTATGTTGGTGGATTGAACGTAGTCGAGAAACTGTTGCAAAGTTACCGTTGATTTGGCAATTGGGAAAATCAATGAAGCATTTGTCCCGATGGTTTTGTCTAAATTGTTGAGTGAAATGTCATTTTGAACGCATGATTGGAACATCGGCACCGTCATCAACAGCGCAAGTAAACCGAAAAAAATATGTTTCTTATTTAAAGGGTTCATACGTCTATTTTTTTAACACTAAGAATGTGTTGAACTTGTCAAATAGTTATTTTATTGAGCATAAGTCTTTTTATGTCTCGTTTCATACGTCTATTTTTATTTTTAACGCTAAGGTTGTTTGGAACTCGCCAAAATAGTCATACGCTTAAGCATAAGCTCTTTTTATGGCTATTTTCATAAATCAATGGATGTTTTAACCAAACATGAAAAGTGGTTTGTAAAAACGACCATAAATTTTGCACAAAGATAATATCTTTTTGGGCAAAATGTTTCAAACCATTAAAAACAGGCGTTTTTAATGTCATTTTGGTAAATAATTCAGAAATTAACGGATCAAAATGTTATTTTTAATTTTTGTTTTATGAGTAGAAAAATTAAATTCAATTTTGATCGTCAGAAAAGATCCATGAAAGTTTTTGGAAAGATTTAATGTACGCCAAGGAATTTAAAAAGCCAATAGATCAAAGCAGCAATGATTCCGCTGGCAGGGATGGTGACAATCCATGCGGTGATCAGTTGACGGGACAAGCCCCAACGTACGGCCGAGATTCGTTTAAGCATGCCAACGCCCATGATGGAACCGGCAATGGTATGTGTGGTGCTCACGGGGATGCCTAAGCCTTCAGCCACGCCAAAAAGGGTAATGGAGCCGGCTGTTTCTGCTGCAATTCCTTCGAAAGGAGTGATTTTGGTGATGCGGGTTCCCATGGTTTTAATAATGCGCATTCCGCCCATTAATGTGCCAATACCGATTGCTGAATAGCAGGTCAAAGGCACCCAATCGGGAACGTGATGCAGATCCGTATGTTGAATCCAGGTTGGCACGTCGATGCCGTGTAAGTTAGCGTAATGATTATAGACCGTGAGTGTGGCAATGATGATCCCAATCACTTTTTGAGAGTCAGAGCCCCCGTGTCCTAAACTTAATGAAGCGGATGTAAGGAGTTGAAGCCTTCGAAACACTTTATCGGTTTTCTGTGGGTTGGTTTTTTTCACGATGTGAGTGATCAATGTGGCTACCGAAAGGCCAATAAACATCCCGATGACGGGAGCAAGGACAATGAACAGAGAAGTTTCGATGATTACACGTTGATTGATGACCGAAAAACTCATGGCATGGGCCACGCCAGCTCCGGCAAAGCCTCCCATGAGTGTGTGTGATGAACTGGATGGGATGCCGAGCCGCCATGTCAAGAGGTTCCAAATAATCCCGGCAATGACACCTGCAAAAATGACAACCAAATCAATGCTTTCATTGTTCACGGTTTTCGAAACCGTATCAGCCACTTTCAAGTTAAAGACCCAAAAAGCAAGAAAATTAAAAAAGGCAGCCCACGCAACAGCTTGAAAAGGCGTTAAGACTTTGGTTGAGATGACTGTGGCAATGGAATTCGCTGCATCATGGAATCCATTGATCATGTCAAAAATGATGCTGAATACAATGATTAGAATAAGAAGGGTAAAGCTCATTGAATTATGCGTATTTAATAAGAATGCTTTCAATGACATCGCACACGTCTTCACATTTGTCCGTGACGGTTTCTAGTTGATAGTATAATTCTCGTTTTTTCATAATATCAATGGCGTTTTTTTCATGTTCGAAGAGGTGTTCGATACCGGTATATAAAACGTCGTCAGCTTGATTTTCAATGCTGTTGACCTGAACAACCGCCTGCAGACTTTCCTTCACTCCCTTGAAGTCGCGCAACCCTTTGACAGCTAAATTTAATTCTTTGGTGGCTTGTCGAATTAAGTCGGCCAATGATTGAATGGTAATGTCTTTGACGGGATCAATTTTATACAGGAGCATGCTTTTTGCTGAGACATAAATAAAATCCGTTACATCGTCGAGTGAGGTGATCAAACTGTGGATGTCTTCACGGTCAAAAGGAGTGATAAAATTTTTCCCCAGTTCCTCCATGACTTTGTGAGTCAGTTGATCGTTGGCATGTTCAATGTCATGCATCTGATTTTTTATTTCTCTTCTCCGATCTTCATCTGATTCGTGTACTAAGCTGATGAGGTGGTCGGCAATCGCACAAACGTTAACAGTATCTTGTTCAAAAAGATCATAGAATTTCTTTTCTTTTGGAATAAGAAGTTTGGAGAAAAAATTTGAGTTCATGGTTAAATTATTGGTTTATTGTGTAGAACGTAAAATAAAATGTCCATGATATGATTGTAAAATGGGTTTACAAATATATCACGGACATTTAGAATTGCAAAAAATATTTAGTTAGAGAAGTTTAATCTTTACATCCCATCCATCATATTGTCCATATTGTTGGTATTGGTGTTTGTGTTGTTTGTTTCAGGTTTTTTGCCGCGTTTGGGATTGGCATTTCCGAAATTATATGAAATGTTGAACATAACCATCCGTCCGTTAAAGTAGTTGAGGGCTGTTTGTTGGTAATTGGGTCCCCAAGTTTCTATTTTACTGCGGCTGGAGTTAAACAGATCTCGCACATTGAGATTCAATACAATTTTTTTATGTGCCAACATTTGTCGAAGTCCCAAGTCCACTTCGTAGCTGCCAAGATTTTTTCCTTGCGAAATGTAGTATGGCGCCGTGTAAGATCCGGTGATTTGTGCTGAAATGTTGGCGGGCAGGATGATGTTGGCTATGGATTTTGCATTCCATGAAAAGCTGCTTTGTTCGGGAATGTTAATATTTTGATTGTCTTGAACAAAGGTGGAAGCATACAGTTTGTTGTAGTAAAAATCTAAGGTGGTTGTCAAATTGAAAAATCGGGTAAAATTGTCTCTGACTACCGTTTCTATTCCGCCTGATGTCGTTTTTGATCCATTCATGAAGGTGTTCATCATGATGCCGTTTTGCAACCATTGCACGGATTGAATTCCGTTGGTGGTGTAATGATAAAACAAGGAAGCTGAAAGGGTGTGAGCAGTCCACGATTTTAAATAGTTCAATTCAAATGAATTAATGTATTCAGGTGCAAGATTCGGATTCCCGAAAGACCAGCTTGTGGAGTCCGAAATGTTGACGAACGGATTGATGGATCGTCCTCTTGGCCTGTTGAGACGGCGCGTGTAGTTGATTTGAAACTCGTTGTTCTGGTTGATCGAATAGTCTAAGAAAAGACTCGGAAACGGTTGAATGTAGTGGATGGTGTAATTTTGTTGTCCCGTTGAAAAATTAATGTACGAGTATTCACCCCGCAAGCCGATTTGACCGCTGAATTTACCCCATTTATTGCCGTAAGTGGTGTAAGCTGCATAATCCCGCTCAAAATAATCAAACAAATTGGTGATGTTGGGATCCAATACCTGATTGGTATAGCCGATTACATCGGAGTATTGTTCTTGGTAATTTCCGTCAAAACCTGCCTGTAATTTGCTGTTTGAAGTGAAAAATTTGGAATAGTCCACTTTTAATTCAGCCGAAGGGCTTTTCCCTGTGGTTGTTTGATTTTGCGATGAGGTGATTTGGTTGGCGTTGTTCCATTGCGTGTAATCGTTGATCATGCTCGATGGATGACTTGAAAAGCTCAACGAACTGGTTAAATTGGAGCCCAAGGCATCGATTTTGTGCATGTAATTCAGGTTGATGTTGTACATCGTTCGTGTTCCGCCGGTGGCCGTGTTGCGGTAATATTGATTCATTAAATCGTTATTGGCATCAAATGTTTGATTGTTGTTGATGTTTGACATCACTCCTTTACCAAACATCATAAATCCGTCAAAGCCCAATGAATTTTGTTTGTCTAATCGGTAAGTCATGCCCGCCCGCACAAAGGTTCCCATAAAATGTCGATCAGCGCTTGAAGTTTGTTTCAATGATGACAGGGTGTCACCGTTTGCAGGATTCAAGAGGTAACGATTGGACCATCCCCCTCCTGAAAATTTCATGTCACGACGACCAACGCTGGCATAAGCATCAATTTTGGATGAAGTGAAGTTGAGATTAGCCCCGAGATTGTATCCCAATTTTCCGCGGTCGGGAACCGAAACCCCACCTGAAAGGCTACCGTAATATCCCGGTTTAGAGCTTTCTTTCATGATCAAATTGATGATTCCGGCCGATCCTTCGGCACTGTATTTTGCTGATGGATTGGTGATGACTTCAACTTTGGCAATGCTTCCGGCGGGCATTTCCTGCAAAATGTCTCCTTCGTTATCGGAAGTAATCCCTGCCGGTCGGCCATTGATCCAAATCTCTACGTTGGAGTTGTTCCGCAACGATACATTCCCATTGACGTCCACACTGACCGAAGGAATGTTTTGCAACATTTCGGCGGCTGATGCGCCTGCTGAAGTAATATTTTGATCCACGTTAAATACTTTTTTGTCAATGTCAAGTTTCATTTGCGGTCCTTGAGCCTGTACTTCCACTTCACCCAATCTTTTTGAATTGGATTTTAATGTAATTCTCCCTAAATCAATGGTTTTTTCATCAATCATGATGACTTTTTGGAAGGTACTGTATCCTAAAAACGATAGCTCCAATTGATAGGATCCTGCAGGGACTTTTTCAATGTTAAAACCGCCTTTGGCATCTGTAATGGTTCCTTTGAACATGGTCAGCGGCGTGCCTTTTTTAATGACCACATTGACATATTCCATAGGTTGATTGGTGTCGCCGTCTAATACAATTCCTTTGACTCCTCCATTTGTTTGTGCTGTGATAAGGCTTGTGATGCAGGTCAAAAGCGTGATTAAAAAAACAATTCGTTTCATCTTTTTCATACGTCAATTTTATTTTTAACGCTAAGTATGTATGGAACTCGCCAAATAGTCATACGCTTGAGCATAAGCTGTTTTTATGGCTCGTTTCATTTATAAATTTACCTGTTTGATTGTTTGGATGTTTTTAAAAAAAATCATTACAACAAAAATCTATTAATAAGACTTTGTTTTAATGTAAAGGTTTAAAATGAGAAGGTGAAATTATCGGAGGTTCGGTAACATATAGGTTTTGTCAAAGGCCAAAATGTTTCCTACATGATTGATTTCCAAGAATGTAGTTCCTCCGCCGATGCCAAAACTTCCGCTTAAGTAAGCCACCAAATCTTCGCGTTTCATCCATTTACTGCGCAGTAAAAGTCTCAAGGCGGCAAAGAAATATTCACGCCGATCTTCTTTGTATGCCTGATAAATGGGAATTACGCCATACGAAAGCGCCAATTGACGCATTGGATGTTTGTCGTAACAAATGGATAGTACGGGACTTTTGCTCCGGTAGGCTGCCAGAATGCGGGCTGTTTTTCCGGTATAAGTATCGGTAATAATGGCTTTTACGTCTAAATCGGAAGCTGATTCTGCTGCATGATGAGCCAGAAATTCGGTGACGTCCATTTCGTCTTTTGAATAGGAGATGCGAATTTCATTTTCAGGTAATTTATTTTTCTCAGCTTCTTCGGCTATTTTGGCCATGGTTCTTACAGCTTCTATCGGGTATTTCCCGTTGGCGGTTTCTCCGCTTAACATAATGGCATCGGCACGGGAAAAGATGGCATTGGCCACATCGGTGACTTCTGCTCTTGTCGGTCGTGGGTTTTCAATCATGGAGTTAAGCATTTGGGTGGCTACTATAACCGGTTTTTTTGCCATGACACTTTTTCTGATCAAGGTACGCTGAATTGAAGGAATTTTTTCCAATGGAACTTCTATGCCAAGATCGCCTCGGGCAACCATGATGCCATAAGCCTGTTCCAAAATTTCGTCAATGTTGTCAACACCTTCCTGATTTTCAATTTTGGCTATGATTTTGATTTGACTTTCGTGTTCGTCCAATATGTTTTGAATGTCAAGGATGTCTTGTTTGCTTCGAACAAAAGAATGCGCAATGAAGTCAAGGTCGTGTTCAATGGCAAAAAGAATGTAATTTCGATCACGTTCGGTCAAGGATGGAAGGTTGATTTTTACGCCAGGCACGTTGATACTTTTTTTGCTGCCCAGCACGCCGTCGTTCATCACTTCGCAATACAATGCATTTTGGTCTTTGTCCAATACCCGCAATTCAAGTTCTCCATCGTCAATCAGGATGTCGCCTCCGATTTGCATTTCTTGCACAAATTTTGGATAGGTCACCGCAATGCAATCGTTGTTGGTCAACTGATCAGGATTGCCAACAATTTTAATTTTTTGATGCGTTTTGAGGGATAAATCATTGTCCTGACATTTGGTGGTACGTATTTCAGGCCCTTTGGTGTCAATGAGGATGGCAATGTATTTTGAAACTTTTCGCACATTGGTGATGATTTTTTCCACCCCTTCCGGAGTAGTGTGCGCAGTATTGATTCTGACCACATTCATTCCTTCACGAAACAGTGCCCGAATGAATGATTCATCACATCGTAAATCGGAAATGGTGGCAACGATCTTTGTCTTTTTGAACATATTGAGGATGTTTTAATAAATGAGCCTTTTTATTTAATCTGGGATTGTTTTTGTAGGAGTAACGCTTGAATGGCTAAGGTATAGGAGTTTAATCCAAATCCTGCAATCACACCAAGGCAAGCTTCCGAAATAAAAGAATGATGCCTGTAGGTTTCACGTTTGAATACATTGGATAAGTGAACTTCAATGACAGGAGCAGGAATGGCCCGCACGGCATCGGCCAGTGCTATGGAAGTATGCGTCAAAGCACCGGCATTCAGTACTATTCCATCCATATCAAAGCCGTTTTGATGGAGTTGATCGATTAAATCACCTTCGTGATTGGATTGAAAAAAGGAAATGAAATGTTCCGGAAATTGAAGTTGAAGCTCGGATAAGAAATCATCGAAGGATCGGTTTCCGTATATTTCCGGTTCTCTTTTCCCCAATAAATTTAAATTGGGACCGTTTAAAATCAAAATATTCATGCAATTATCATCAAAAAGTTTGATAGACAAAGATACTTTAATTTTAGATGCTTTGTTGTTCTTTCTTTTTCCGATCGGTTTGTTTTATGTTTTTTTTGCCGAATCAAGCAGTTTCTCCTTGTGTTGATTTTTGAAAATTTGCGCTTTGGCTTTAAATATTGTGTTTTACAACATAGTTTTATAACATAACTTTAAAACTGATTTTTTAACGATAAGTACCTAAATTGGCAAGGTAAAAAAATCAAAGTTAAATTATTGATTTTGACTTGTTTTCTAATTATTCATCTTAAAACATACACGTATGAAAGTTTATCAGTCAAACGAGATTAAGAACATCTCTCTCTTGGGAAATTCAGGCTGCGGAAAAACCACTCTGGTAGAAGCCATGCTTTACGAGGGTGGAATTATTAAACGGCGTGGCACGGTGGAAAATAAAAATACGGTTTCGGATTATTTTCCGGTAGAACATGAGTATGGTTATTCGGTTTTTTCAACCATTGCACATGTTGAATGGAATAACAAAAAAATAAATCTCATTGATTGTCCTGGTTCGGATGATTTTATTGGAGGAGTAGTGACTTCGCTTAATGTGACTGATACGGCATTGATTGTGTTGAACACCCATTACGGCGTGGAAGTAGAAACTCAAAATCATTTTCGTTACACCGAAGAATTTAAAAAGCCTGTGATCTTTGTGGCCAATCAACTGGATCACGAAAAGGCAGAATATGATCAATTGATTGATCAACTCAAAGAAAGTTTTGGCCCAAAAGTTACACCGATTCAGTTTCCGGTCAATGCAGGGCCTTCTTTCAACGCGGTGATTGATGTTTTAAAGATGAAGATGTATCGTTGGAAGCCCGAAGGCGGTGCTGCCGAGGAATTAGATATTCCGGATGAGTTTAGATCTAAAGCCGATGAATTTCATAATGCACTGGTTGAAGCTGCCGCTGAAAACGATGAATCATTAATGGAAAAATTTTTTGAATCGGGTTCGTTGAGTGAAGACGAAATGCGCTTGGGCATTCACAAAGGCTTGATTCACCGTGATGTTTTTCCGGTGTTTTGCGTCAGTGCCTTGCGCGATATGGGCGTCGGTCGGCTTATGGAATTTATTAACAATGTGGTACCTTATGTGGACGAAATGGCTCATCCACTGACGTTGGATGGAAAAGAGGTGATTCCCGATCCAAATGGTCCAACGAGTTTATTTGTTTTCAAAACAAGTGTTGAACCTCATATCGGCGAAATTTCCTATTTTAAAGTGATGTCGGGGAAAGTTCACGAAGGCGATGATTTGCTCAATGTGTCGCGAGGTTCAAAAGAAAGAATCAATCAACTCTTTGTCGTTGCAGGACAAATTAGGGATAAAGTGGATGAGCTGGTTGCCGGCGATATCGGAGCTACGGTGAAACTCAAAGAAACACGCACGGGAAATACCTTGAACGCCAAAGGTTGCGATTATGTTTTTCCAAGCATTCATTATCCCGATCCAAAATACCGTCGAGCTATTAAAGCCAAAAATGAGGCAGACGAAGAAAAGTTAAGTGAGATCCTGACACGAATGCACGAAGAGGATCCAACATGGTTGATCGAAATGTCCAAAGAACTCAAACAAACCATTGTTTACGGGCAGGGCGAATTCCACTTGCGAACTTTGAAATGGCGGATTGAAAACAACGACAAATTGATGATTGACTTTTTGGAACCAAAAATTCCTTATCGCGAAACCATTACAAAGGCCACACGAGCTGATTATCGACATAAAAAACAGTCGGGTGGAGCAGGTCAATTTGGAGAAGTTCATATGATCATTGAACCTTATGTTGAAGGCATGGTGCCGCAGGAAATTTATAAATTTAACGGACAAGAATACAAGATATCGGTTCGTGACAGACAAGAAATTTCTCTGGAATGGGGTGGTAAATTGGTTTTTATCAACAGCATCGTTGGGGGAGCCATTGATGCACGTTTTTTGCCAGCTATCCTCAAAGGAGTGATGGATAAAATGGAACAAGGTCCTTTGACCGGTTCGTATGCCCGTGATGTTCAAGTCATTGTTTATGATGGGAAGATGCATCCGGTCGATTCCAACGAAATTTCTTTTAGGTTGGCAGGTAGAAATGCGTTCAGTATTGCTTTCAAACAGGCCAATCCTAAATTGTTGGAACCTATATATGATGTGACGGTTTTGGTTCCGTCGGACCGTATGGGTGATGTCATGAGCGATTTGCAGGGAAGACGTGCCGTCATCATGGGAATGCACAGTGAAAAAGGATTTGAAAAGATTTCAGTTAAAATGCCTTTGAAGGAATTGTCCAGTTATTCTACCACTCTGAGTTCTCTTAGTGGAGGAAGAGCTTCTTTTACAATGAAGTTTGCAAGTTATGAATTGGTTCCGATGGATGTTCAGGAAAAACTACTGAAAGAATACGAAGCATCTCAACAAGATAAAGATTAATGGTTTATATGCTTTGATTTATTCCATAAAAGAAGTCGAATGCAATTCGACTTCTTTTTTATTCGCGAATGCTAAACGCATTTTTACCCCTAAATTTATTAAATGGTGATGGCTGTTGTCGTCATATAAATGAATATCTTTGTAACATGCTATTGATAGCATCATGGTCAATGGTTGAATGTCATGAGATTTCGACCGCATAGCGTCATGATTGCATCGTTTTTTTTGACTTTTTATTTTACAATTTATGGAAAATCAAGATCCGATTACGGGGTTGCCCGACAATG
The DNA here is from genome assembly GCA_049976245.1 of Microbacter sp. GTDB lineage: Bacteria > Bacteroidota > Bacteroidia > Bacteroidales > Paludibacteraceae > Microbacter. The sequence continues at coordinate 25,599 of JBMFIQ010000003.1, forward strand.
CATTTCGTCCGTTGAAAGAAGGTGAAACTTATCACCCATTAATGAGTCCTCAAAAAAAATACAAAGAAGTGACTCCTTATTCAGTCGGCTGGGGTTTGTTTATGGCGATTCTTTTTTCAGCTGCTGCCGCTTATTTGGGATTGAAAGTGGGACAGGTTTTTGAAGCTGCCATTCCAATTGCCATCATTGCTGTGGGATTGTCCACTGCTTCAAAACGCAAAAATGCACTGGGAGAAAATGTGATTATACAATCTATTGGGGCCAATTCAGGTGTTATTGTTGCGGGCGCTATTTTTACTTTGCCGGCATTGTACATTTTGCAGGCAAAATATCCTACCATGACGGCTTCTTTTATGCAAATATTTTTAAGTTCAGCTTTGGGAGGCATTTTGGGTATTTTGTTTTTGATTCCTTTTCGAAAATATTTTGTTTCGGAAATGCACGGAGAATATCCTTTCCCTGAAGCTACTGCTACCACTCAAGTATTGGTTTCGGGGGCAAAAGGAGGTAATCAGGCAAGACCTTTGGTTTTTGCCGGCATTATCGGAGGTTTATACGATTTTGTTGTGGCTACTTTTGGCGCATGGAGTGAAGTCTTCTCAACGCGGGTCATTCCTTTGGGCGCTACCATTGCCGATAAAGCCAAATTGGTTTTCAGCATCGATGTTGGTGCTGCTATTCTTGGGCTTGGATATATTGTCGGGTTGCGTTATGCTGCCATTATTTTTGCGGGATCTGCATTGGTTTGGTTTGTCATTGTGCCGGTATTGCCTTTAATTGGTGATGGTACTTTGCATTTATTGATCCCAAGCTATATTGCTCCTCCCAACGGCATCGCTTCCATGAGCGCAAGTTCCATTTTTACCACTTTTGCGAGGCATATCGGTATTGGAGGCATTGCTACGGCGGGAGTCATTGGGATCATTCGTTCCTGGAAAATCATTGTTGGAGCTGTCGGCTTGGCTGCCAATGAAATGACAGGGAAAAATAAAGTGTCCAAATCCGTTTTAAGAACGCAACGGGATTTGTCGATGAAGATTTTAGCCATCGGCGTGGTGCTTGCGTTGGTTGCCATTTTTATTTTCTTTTTTCTGGGTGTTGTGCACAATTTGTTTTACGCCTTGGTAGGTTTGACAGTAATTGCGGTAATTGCGTTTCTATTCACCACTGTGGCTGCTAATGCCATTGCCATTGTGGGAACCAATCCGGTTTCGGGCATGACCTTGATGACATTGATCTTGGCTTCCGTCATTATGGTGGCTGTCGGATTGAAGGGAACCACCGGCATGGTGGCTGCTTTGGTGATGGGGGGCGTGGTTTGTACTGCTTTGTCGATGGCCGGCGGATTCATCACCGACCTGAAAATTGGTTATTGGTTGGGAAGTACACCGGCCAAGCAGGAAGGCTGGAAATTTTTGGGAACATTGGTTTCTGCTGCAACCGTTGGGGGGGTGATGATGATCTTAAATAAAACATACGGTTTTACCGGCCCTAATGCGTTGGTAGCTCCTCAAGCCAATGCCATGGCAGCAGTCATTGAACCGTTAATGTCGGGCACCGGCGCTCCTTGGTTTTTGTATGGCGTAGGAGCATTGATTGCTATTTTATTGACTTTTTTCAATGTCTCGGCTTTGGCTTTTGCTTTGGGAATGTTTATTCCAATGGAATTGAATGCGCCTTTGTTGGTTGGCGGTTTGATTGCCTGGTATGTTTCCACCCGATCAAAACATGAGGCAGTGAACAAAGCCCGTTTTGAAAAGGGAACTTTACTGGCATCCGGTTTTATTGCCGGAGGAGCTTTAATGGGAGTGGTCAGTGCAGCGCTTCGTTTTGGCGGTTTGAATTTTTCAGGAAAATGGGCTGAATCACCTGCCGCTGCATGGTTGGGTTTGGTTATGTATGCGCTTCTCATTGCATATTTAGTCTTAGATTCGATGAAAGCCAAGAAAGAATAACACACATTAACGAATATGAACTTCGCTCATTTTCTTAGAAAATACACATTTCTGCTTGTCTTGTTGCTGTTCGGCATTTCTTCTTGTCGGTCGTATCGGCTTGTGAATGTGACGGCTACTCAGATTCGGGTTGATCAAAAAGCAGATAAAATTCAAGATCAACGCATGGTTGCACTTTTGAAACCTTATGCTGATTCGGTGGCTAAGGTGGCCAATCAGGTTATCGGCTATTCCGATCAAACCATGCGGGTTGGATATCCCGAAGGACTCCTTTCCGATTTTTTTGCAGATGCCATGTTGACCTACGTACAACAAAAATATCCTCAGGATTCGGCTGAAATAGCCATGACCAACGTGGGCGGTTTGCGAAGTCCTATTTATAAAGGGCCTGTGACTGTGGGGAAAATTTACGAATTAATGCCTTTTGAGAATGCAATCGTCGTGCTGCATGTGAAGGGAACGGCTGTGCAGCAATTGGCTGACAGCATTGCAAAATATGGTGGAGCGGTAGCCGGAATTCGCTTTCAGGCAGTGGACAAAAAGAGAGCCGAACATGTTTTGGTCAACGGCAAACCGCTGTTAATGCAAAAAGTGTACGTGGTAGTGGCCAACGATTATATAGCCAAAGGCAATGATCATTTTGACGGATTTCTACATGCCGTCCAATCTAAAACTTATGCTATTTCATTGCGCAGATTAATGATTGACTACATCAAACAGCTTTCTGCCGAAGGGAAAACCATTCATCAGGTTTTGGATGGTCGTATTTACGAATAGATTGGAATATCTCTTTGAAATCAATGATTTTGTTCTAAAAAATGGTGATGAAGCAAAAGCATTCAACGATGAAAAAGTTTCACGTGTGATCTTCTAAAAATGATCAAAATGTAAAACTCGTCTCGTCTCCAATGAAACGAGTTTTTCCGACGAGGCGAAACGAGATATATCTCCTTTATAAAAAAAACAAATACATGAAATTCAATAAATTAATTATATTATTTGCAGCTATTTTGGTAATGACTGCATGTGCATCACAAAAAGAAGTGGTGATTCTCTGCACAAACGATACACACAGTCAGATTTTGCCTAACGAAGAAAACTTGGGAGGATATGCCAGAATTGCAGGCATCATTGACACCGTTAGAGCGCATCATCGACATGTCATTTTGCTCGATGACGGCGATTTCTCGCAAGGAACTCCTTTTTTTAATCTTTTTAAAGGCGATGTCGAAATAGCCGGCATGAATCTGAATCATTACGATGCGGTGACTTTAGGAAATCATGAATTTGACAATGGAGTCGATCAGTTGGCCGAACATTTGAAAAAAGCCAAATTTTCCATTGTCAACGCAAATTATGATGTGTCAAATACAGCTTTGAAAAACATGGTGAAACCATACATCATACTTAAAAAAGCCGGCTTAAAAATTGGCATCTTCGGACTGGGAGTGAGCCCCGACCATTTAATAACAGATGCCAATTTTAAAGGCATTCGTTTTGAGAATCCTGTTCAACGAGCCAATGAAATTTCCAAATATTTGAAAACCAAAGTAAGATGTGACGCTGTAATTTGTGTCTCCCACTTGGGAACTGATCCGAATGCACCATTTTCCGACTGGTCTGTTGCTCGTCAATCAACCTATATTGATGTCATTACGGGTGGTCATTCCCATCAGGTGATCAATAAAAAGGTGCTTAATGCGGTTGGCGATTCTGTTCAAATCATTCAAGACGGAAAATCAGGCGTATATATCGGTCGTATTAATCTTATTTTCAAGCGTTAATACTCTTTTTGCTCTTTTATTGTCTTCATGAATTGCAAAAATGTTGGTTTTTTTATGTTGATCAAAAAGTCCCAAAGCCAGGGACTTTTTCTTTTATCTTACAAAAATTAAGCAACTTGGAATATTGAGATGCCGTAAGCAGAGTCATTGCTTACTTAATGATTTTATATTAATGATTTACAATGAATTAACGTTTTGATATTTTCTTGGATTCTGATAAAATGGTTTAATTTGTGATGAGCTAGGCAAGCATTTGTTGCCAATCGATGTATCTTTGTAAAGAAGACAAATTAGTTCATTTCTTAATTTGAATGGTATGACAACAAATACAGTGAAAAAAGCAGCCATCATCGGAGCCGGTTTTGTTGGCGCAACTACGGCTTATACGCTTATGTTAAGTGGTTTAATCCCGGAAATCGTGTTGATCGATATCAATAAAGACAAGGCAGAGGGTGAAGTGATGGATTTGAATCACGGCATGCCTTTTATTCGTCCCGAAAAGGTTTATACGGGCGACTACGCTGATTGTCGCGATGCTGATATCGTGATCATCACAGCAGGAGCTAATCAGAAACCGGGTGAAACCAGAATGGATCTGGTGCATCGAAATACGAAAATTTTTAAAGACATTATCGGAAGTATTATTCAGTTCAATCAACATGGTATTTTGCTGGTGGTGGCCAATCCTGTTGACATCCTGACTTATCTTGCCTACAAATTGTCGGGTTTTCCGCCTAACAAAGTGATTGGATCGGGGACAGTGCTCGATACGGCTCGTTTTCGATACACCATTAGCCAATATGTTGGACTGGATACTCGAAATATTCACGGATATATCATTGGAGAGCATGGCGATTCCGAAGTTCCAACTTGGAGTGTGACCAATATTTCCGGAGTTCCTTTGGATGATTATTACAAGGCAAATTTTCCACCCCAAGCATCTGAACTTCCTAAAGATGAGATATTTAATCAGGTAAAAAATGCCGCATATCAAATTATTGACAAGAAAGGGGCAACTTATTATGGAGTGGCATTGGCTATTCGAAGAATTGTTGAAGCCATTGTAAGAGATGAAAATTCCATTTTAACGGTTTCCAGTTATTTGGATGGACCGTTCGATTTGCATAACGTTTGTTTAAGTCTGCCTTCCATTGTGAACAAAGACGGCATCAAGCGCGTTCTGGATGTTCCGCTGAATGAGACAGAACTCGAACTTTTGTACCACTCGGGAAATGCACTCAAAAAAATTTTAGATCAACTTGATGTTTAATCAATGTTTGATGTTTTTTCAAGAAACATTTCATGCATGAGTTTGAATTCATGCATAAAATGAATTTTGTTGACGGCTGAAAATGTCAAGACGGTTTTGGTGGTTATTCAGATTGTGGGTGTTTCACTTTTTTCGGGCATTTTGGCTCTTTTCACAGGATATGAGCCGGGCAAAATGACATTAAGCAGTTTTTTGCCTAACAATCCCAAACGTACCGCACATGCTAAACTTGCCAAACTCAATAAAATCGTAATCACGCCGTAGTGATCGTGCTTGGCAACAAAAAACATGGAAAATCCCAAAATCAGAATCAACGAGCTGTAAAATATTTTGGTTTTCAGTAATGGTGGCGTCAAGGTTTTAAAACGAAACAATCCGTCAATCATGCCCGTGATAATGGCTACAATGAGTGTAAAGGGGAAAATGATTACGGAAAAATGCAGTACAACCGAAAACATGGCTGCATGAAAATCCGGAAAGATCTTAAGCATAAAAATCATGGCCGGTATTAAAATAACAAAAGTTTGTGAAAGATGGATGGCAATGGGATGCAAATCAAGATTTAGCACAAACAGTCGATTCAGTGCCACCCGTTCACGATACGGTTCAAACGCTTTTCTTGGCATGCCGCAGGCAGGACACACATCGCCCAATTTGTCTGCTTCCATTACATAACCACATGGTTTACAGCGTACTAATTCTTTCATGAGGTTTAAGGTTTAAAAAAATAATATTTGATTGGTTTTGAAATTTGTTGAAAAAAGTAGGTGGATGATGTTTAAATATTGACAAATATACAATTTTTTTCGAAACGAAATGCTAAGGCTTTATTTTTTGATTAAAAACAGTTGCAAATCTTGAATTACTTTCATTTCGTTTTATCTTTGCAATGGCAACATGACAAACGTCTGACTGAAAAATGATTTAAATTTTGACATTATGAATTTATTAGACCAACTTAAAAAAGTAACTCAGGTGGTAGCCGACACCGGAGATTTTGATTCCATGCGTCAATTCAAACCCGTTGATGCTACAACCAATCCTTCATTAATTTATGCAGCTTCAAATGATGTAAAATATCAATACTTAATTGATGAGACATTGCATGAAGTGAAATCTTTGTCTCTAGACAAGGACAAAAAGTTGTCGTTGGCTTTAGACAAATTGGCGGTTAAATTCGGCTTGGAGATCCTGAAAATTGTACCTGGAAGAGTTTCAACGGAAGTAGATGCACGTCTTTCATTCGATACCGAAAAGACGATTGATCGTGCCCGGTCGTTGATTGAACTTTACGAAACGGCCGGGGTATCGCGAGAACGTATCTTAATTAAAATTGCTTCGACGTGGGAAGGGATTTTGGCTGCTGAAGTACTTGAAAAGGAAGGTATTCACTGCAACCTTACCTTGCTGTTTTCTAAAGTTCAGGCAGTTCAGTGTGCTGATGCCGGAGTAACCCTCATTTCTCCTTTTGTGGGACGTATTTTAGATTGGCACAAAAAGAACCGTGGCGTTGATTCCATTGATCCTCGCGAAGATCCCGGGGTTCAATCGGTTACTGCTATTTACAACTATTATAAAAAGTTTAATTATCAAACTGTTGTGATGGGTGCAAGTTTTCGAAACATCGGTGAAATCATTGAATTGGCCGGTTGTGATTACCTCACCATTTCTCCGACTTTGTTGCATGAATTGCAATCGACGGAAGGTGTGCTTGAGAAAAAATTGGATCCTCAACGTGCCAAAAATATGGACATTTCACGTTGTAGCCTCGACGAAAAATCATTCCGATGGTATTTGAATGAAGATGCAATGGCCACCGAAAAGCTTGCTGAAGGCATTCGTAAGTTTACCGAAGATTTATTGAAACTTGAAAACAAAATAGCTCAACTCCTGAGTCAATGATCAATCTTTTGAGATAGGACATTGAACAGGTTGTGATGTCATTTTTTACGTTACTATGTCAAATATTTCAAACCACAGTGTGGAACATCTGGCGTTGTTATGGCAACTGGGAGATGTCATTCAAACCAAGCAGCAGCCTTCGCAATTCATTAAATCTCATCGTGATTTGTTGAACCGCATTCAACATGCCGACATCATCGCCTGGGTTGATCAATTGGTGAAGACCAATGTTTCAATGAATGAATTGAAACCACTCATCAGTAAAGTAATTAACACCGTTTTTGAGCCGTTGAATCGGAACGTTTTGCCGTCATTGCCCAAAGATTCATTTCTTTTTTGGATGACTGCCAACAACGAGGAGTTGATTCGCTTGCTCTCGTCAGCCCGTCCATTGATCAAAAGATTTGTTGCCGCCACTGTGAATGATCAGGAAACGAAACAGGATTTATCGCTCTTGCTTGCGGAAATTTCGAAGGTAAAATCATATTACGAGTTGATTGAACAAGTGTTGTTTCCGACTATTGAGGCACATTGGAGCAATTTTCGCTGTGTTCGTGTCATGTGGTCGATTCACGATGACATTGTGCGAAATATCAAAACATTGCAGGAAATGTTGAACGGCAAAACAATCGAAAAAAGGCACTTCAATTCGGTTGTTGGAAATCTTTTTTTCGATATGTTTGCCATTCGTTTTCGAGAAGAGAAGATTTTAATTCCTTCTTTGATTGAAACTGTTGATAATAAAGTTTTTGTTGAGTTGTTGATGAGCAACGACACCATTGATTTCCCTTTTTGCCATCCCGAAGACGTCATGCCGACGGGACCCTCCGAAGCCTCATTTCATCAATATCAGGTGCATCTATCGTCGGGAGAATTGTCGCTTGAGCAGCTTGAATTGATTTTTCGTCATTTGCCCTTCGATTTGACGTATGTTGATGAGCACGATGTTGTTCAATTTTATTCTAATGCACCTGATCGGATTTTTATGCGTACCCGATCCATCATCGGCCGAACGGTGCAAAATTGCCATCCTCACGAAAGCGTTGCGATTGTCAATCAAATCATTGAGGCATTTCGAAAAGACGAAAAATCGTCGGCTGAGTTTTGGCTGCAGCTAAAGGATCGCTTCATTTACATCAAATATTTGGCAGTTCGCGATGCAGACAACCAATATCGAGGTGTTTTGGAAATAACACAAGACATCACTGCCTTTCAACATTTAACCGGTGAAAGGCGGTTGTTGGACTGGACATCAACTTCCTGAAACTTTCCTTTACCTCAACAGATTAATTGATCGACAAAGAAAAGTAATGTTCTCGGGTTGATTAGCCGCAATGAAAATATTGACGAACAAATTGCATGATCTCTTTGTCGTTGCCTTCCACGGCGTTACGTAAATTTTCATCATGATAGGAGCGAAGCATCTTAATGGTGCCGTCAATCATGGAACGATCAAATACGCCGTACTTTTCATACACTGCGCGTTGTTCTTCCAATTTTAATGCCGATTCATGACAGGATTGAGGCAGATGAGCCAATGCATGTTTGGGGTTGTGTTGTACCTCATGAAACGCGTTGCTCTGCACGTATTTTGCTTCAGTTATTTTAAGCGCATCGTCCATTTCAAAGCCGTGTCGGGCTGCAACGGCCAATCCTGCCATCAGCAAATAAACATTGGCTGATCCGTCCGGGCTTCTTATTTCAATGGTTTGCTTTTTGGAAAAGTCGTGTGAATTGTCCGTTTCCAACGGATTGGCTTGCAAGGCCATGTTTTTTTTGTTGGTCCAACCCAACGGCACGCGAATCAGCGCCGAACGATTTTGATCGCCCCAGCAAATGGTTGTTGGTGCTTCATGGTTTGGTACCAACCTGAAATAGGATGTTGGCGTGGTGTTCCCAAATGCTGTCAAAGAAGGCGCTAAAGTCAAATAGCCGGCAATCATCCGATAAGCTGTTTCCGTCAGGCGTCCATCTTGAATCAGTTGATTTTTACCGTCTTTCATAAGCCTTGCGTGGATGTGCAATCCGCTTCCTGCTTTGCCGATCGAAATTTTTGGAGCAAAAGTGACGGAAACGTGATATTTTGCAGCTAAAGTGCGCAGAATCCATTTGGCAATAAGAAGCTGGTCGGCTGCATTTTCGGGAACAGTAGGGAGAAATTCGATTTCGTTTTGTTCGTACAAAAAATGTTCATCCGTGAAATTGCCCACTTCCGAATGGCCGTATTTTATTTGTCCACCGGCTTGTGCGATGGCATACATTGCTTCGGTTCGAAGTTGTTCCCATTTTGAAAAAGGCGTCGATTCATGGTATCCGTGCTGATTTTCTCCAAGATATAACTCATCTTTTGGACTGATGATGTAATATTCAAGCTCTCCCATACATTCCATGTCAAAGCCGGTTTGGGTTTTCAATGCGGCAAAAGCTTTGTGCATGATGTATTCAGGTGAACTTTCCAACGGATCTCCGTTTTTATCGAAAAAGGAACACAACAGATCAATCGTCGGAATTGCGGCAAATGGATTGATGTATGCCGTCCGATAACGCGGAATGACGTATAAATCGCTCGATTGGGCATTAATGTGTTGAAACAGGCTCGATCCGTCCACCCGTTCTCCACCGCTGAGGATTGAATCAAGGTGTTCTTTGTTGTTGATGACAAAATTTAAGCATTTTAATTTTCCATCTCCTCCGACGTATCTGAAATTTAACATCTTAATCTCTTTATCTTCAATGAATTTCATGATGTCTTTTTTCGTAAATTCTTGAGCTGGTTTTTCAAGATATTTTACGAAAGGATTGGGGTTAAGTGACATGTTTGTAGGCATATATAAAATAATTTAGGTTTAAAAAATCACTTTTCAAACATACCATTTTATTTTGATATCAGCGCACCTTTATGCGCTATTTTTGTGAAACGAGAGATCGTTTTTTTGATATTCTCAGAAGTTTTGGATGCTGATCGTTCGACGCAATTGAGCAATAATTTCAAGCTTTACAACTTCATTTCAATGACTTTTAAATAACATTTAAACTGCGTTGCAATGGCTTTGAAATCTTGTTGCAACGATAGTGTGACCTTTTTTTTGGGCCAGTTTAGTTGGTTTAATTTTTTATTCTGCAGAACTTCTAATGTGGGAATGCTACTTTTTTACTACATTTATCGATTATTTTTTTGTTTGAGGTCTCTTTGTTCCACAAAGATGAGATAACTCATTATAAATAAAAAGAATAAATTTGTTGTTTTACAAAAAACGATCAAGGTATGAGAAATTTAAAAGAAAAATACGGTGAAACAGCCATGGTGGCCGGCGCTTCGGAAGGCATTGGAGCCGCTTTTTCAGAGTATTTGGCAAAGTCGGGAATGAATCTTGTTCTACTTGCTCGACATGCTGACATGTTGACACAATTGGCTGATCGGTTAAGAAGCTTGTATGCTGTTGAAGTGACGTGTATTCCGTGTGATTTGTCCGACGAACAGGTTGTGCCGTTCATCAAGCAATCGCTCAATGGTAAAATGATTGATATAATTGTTTATAATGCTGCCGTTTCGTACATTGGAGCTTTTGTCGGCAATTCATTTGATCAGCATGAAACATTGATTCGTGTTAACATGCGAACACCGGTTCGAATGCTTCATGAGTGGGGTGCAGAGATGTTGAAGAGAGAGCGTGGTGCTTTCATTTTGATGTCGTCATTGGCCGGATTTCAAGGAAGTGGTTTTTTGTCGATGTATGCGGCTTCAAAAGCTTTTAATTTGGTTTTGGCCGAAAGTCTTTGGTTTGAGTGGAAACGTCGTGGTGTCGATGTTTTGGCTTGCTGTGCTGGCGCCACTGCTACTCCCAATTATTTGTTTACTATGCCTGAAGAGACTTCCGTTTTTGCTCCTCGTGTTCAAGCGCCTTCCGAGATTCCTCAAACATGTTTTCGTTATTTGGGGAAAAAGCCATCCGTGATTGTAGGCAGGGGAAATCGGGTGGCCTCGTTTTTCATGCATCGGTTGTTCCCTCGCTCCATGTCCGTCACACTGATGGGGAAAAATACGGAAAAGATGTACCGCCATTTAATTTACAAAAAAAAGAGGCAGTTAGATATTGAATCTTTCTGCCTCTTCCTGCTGAGAAAAGTGATGACTTCTAAATATTTGGAGTTGTTCCAACACCCGTGTCGGGTTGTTGTGTTTTCAAATCGTTGTTATTGATGGTTGCTTTGGGTTTTTTGGCTTGTGCATTCAGGCTGCCAATTCGGTAAGAGACATTGAAGCGCAATTCACATGGTGGATAAATGTGCACATCGGTGTATTGATCAAAATAGGTAGCATGGGTGTTGATGTAAATGTGTTGTTTCGGTAACGCCACGCCAACCAATGACAGTGTTAAATGTTTCTTGAGCAAATCTTTGGAAAACGCCATGTAAGAAAAGAAAAACGAGGATTGACTTCCCTGAAGATTTACTTGCGGCAGATTGGCTCCACCGCCAACGCTCAAACGATAATCTTTTGGAAACATAAACGATGCTCCGAGAAAAAGATGTCCCGTGTAACCGCTGTTCTGCATGCTTTGTAGGTTTAAGTCATTGCTTTTCATGTTGACATGTCCAATGTTGCCGTTCATATAAATATTTAACCAGCTCAGACCTCGATAACTGCCAAAGATATTCAAAAACAACTGATTGTTGTGCCCGATATTTCCATAAGTGGAGTATTGAACCGAGCTATTGGGTAAAAGTCCAGTGTATTGAACAATGGCGTTATTGACAAACGTATAACTCAACTCGGCGCTGATGTTGTATTTGGATGAAAAGTTGCTGTAACCGAAGGTGATGTTATTACTTTTCTCCGGATTCAGTCCCGGATTTCCATAGTTGATGTAGTTTGGGTCGCGCCGATTGACGTACGGATTCAAATAGCCGATGCTTGGGCGCTGAATGCGCATGTCATAACCTAAACGCAACGTTTGCATGGGCGCTAATGTAAAAGTGATGGCTCCCGAAGGTACTAAAATACCATATTGTTGGTTAAATTGACTTGTGGTGTCAATGTTGTTAAAGAAACCGTTTTGCCAGGTGTATTCATAACGTGATCCAATTTTCAGCCCAAATTTTCTCCAATTAGTGCTGTAGGTGATGTAACCGGCCAAGATGGATTGTTGCTGATCGAAATTGGGGTTGTCAATGCTGTCGGGCAACAATGAAAAAGAGTTGTTTGAAAACAAATAGTAGATGTTGTGATCGGTGGTGTAACTTTTATTGCTTCGTCGAATAAATTTCGCGCCCATCTCCAAAGTCTGTTTTTTGCCCAATGGATCTGTGAAGTCAACTTGTGCTGTGTGTTCGTTGGTGTAAGCGTTATTGAAGCTGATGCTGGTGTTTGCCAAACCTGGTTGAGGCATGAGCAGTGAAGAAAAGTTGTCATTCACGGCATTGTAATTGCTGCTGTTCGGTGTGTTGCTGTATTTGTATGATGCCGTGAGGTTTTCACCTTTTTTTCTGAAAGTGTGCTGATAGTCTGCTTCCACATCGGTTGATCCCCATGTAGAATGTTGTAAGCTGTTTTGATTGTATCCAAAAACGGTTGCATAAGTTACATCTTGATCGATGGTGGTAGCGGTTGTTGCACTGCGTTGTCGACCGTATTGACGATTGAATGAAACGGAAAAGAGATTGAGTGTGTCCATTTGGTAACTTAATTGACCGTTGCCGAATTGGGCCGGTGTCGAATTATTCACTGTGGCTACTTGTCCTCCGTGTGCATAGCCGACAATGATTCCGTTGATGGGTTTGACGTCGCGCGTGGAGGTGGTTGTGACGTGAGGTTGTGCAAAATAGGAATAGTTGTAATTGCCCGAAAAACTCCATTTCCCTTTTTGAAATGCCAAATTAATGCCGCCTCCGTAAGCTCCACGAGTAGAAGTTTGTGCGTTTAAGGTCATTGAATATCCGTTGGCATTTGAGTTTTGTACGGTAACAATGTTGATGATTCCCCCAACACCTTCGGCATCGTATTTGGCACCGGGCTGCGTGATGACCTGAATGGTTTTGATCATGTTGGCCGGAAAACTTTTCAAAATTTGGGACGGGTTATTGCTGAATAGGTTGGAAGGTTTTCCATTGAGGTAAATCTTGAAATTGGATGATCCTTGCAGCTGAATGTTGTCTTGGCCGTCAACGGTGACCATAGGAACTTTTCGTAGCATATCCAGTGCGGTAGAGGCTTTTGATTCAGGATCTTGTTGTATATCGTACGAGATTTTATCCACATCGGCTTTTATGAGCGGTTTGGTGGCAACCACCAACACTTCTTTCAGGTGTTGATTGTCGCTCATTGGAACTTTACCAAGTTGTGCAATGGGATGACTGTTGCTGATAGTAAAATTTTTAACGGCTGATGTTTTGCCTACAAATGAGACTACGATGAGATATTTTCCCGGATTTTTCAGGTTGCCGGTAAATTCGCCATTGACATCACCGGCAAATCGGGCAATGACTTGTTTGGGGTTGTCCGCATTGAGAACAGAGCAAGTTACGTACGGAATCGTTTCTCCCGAAAGTGAATCGACGGCTTGTCCTTTTATTTCATATTTTGATGTGCTGGTTTGTGCAAATGTCCAAAACGGAAGCATCACAAGAGAGAAGAGCAGGATAGAAATGGGGTTCATTTTGTGTTGTTTTTTTTTTTTTATGGTTATATTGAACTTGTTTCACACATTGTTTTACAAATGAAAAGTTACCATGATCGGTTAATGAAGGTTTTGCCCCATTATTGTTCGGTCATGAATGAAATTTTTTTGAAAAATTTTTCGGTTAGTATTTATTGATTTGTTGAGGAGTCGGATGGATGAGGTGTCAATGGATGATTTACACCATAGACAATTTGAATGTTGTAGTGCGTTGATTGTTCTTGAGGTGAATTGGTTTGATAGAAATACTCAAAAATGTTGGGATTGTTACCGGTTTTGTGTTTTAATGATAAAAACCCCACGATTGGAATGCTGATGAGCAAAAAAGAAATGATGAGCAAGGTGATGTTGCTTTTTTTCTTCAAGGGTTCAAGGCTTGTTTTAGCAAAAGATGTTTTCATACGTCTAATTTTTTTAACACTAAAAATGTATGGAACTCGTTAAATAGTCATATGTTTGATCATAAGCTATTTGTATGGCTCGTTCATTAATGATTCCATGGTTGTGAAAGTTGTATTTACTCTTTGTTTTTTGTCGGCTAATTAAATGCTATATTGATGATTATAAATGATTTGTAGATGTTCACCCGTTTGATTTGTCTGCTGATTCAAATTGGCCGGTTCTTTTTATTCCGCTTGGTTGTGTCGAAACGCTTCGTATTGCTGAAGGACTTCATCAACGGTGATATGCAATAAATTCATGGTTTTAAAAACTTGAGGCAACTGTTCGTTGAAAAATTCATCGCGTTGCAATTGAACAACCTGACCGGTTGCATTGCTTGCTACAAAATAACCGATGCCGCGTTTGTTGTAGATGATATGTTTGTTTTGAAGATATTCAAAGGTGCGCATGGCCGTGTTGGGATTGACTTGTAGATCAGAACCTAATTCACGGACAGATGGGATGCGTTCTTCTTCTTTCCAAGTTCCGTTTACTATGTTATCGCAAATATAATCTGCAATTTGCAAGTAAATAGGTTTGTTGTTGTTGAATTCCATGAGCTTTCAATTATTTTTTTGTTGGATTTGTTTTGGAGAAGCCAAATCAAAGTTCTTGTTCTTCCAGCTTGAAATAGGAAACGAGCCAAAATCCAAATGGGAAAACAAGCGTCAAAATGATTTCAGCATAATGAAACACCCATGGTTTAGCACTCCATTCAAAGGGAAGATTAGCAGTAGAAAGTTGAAAAGCATTGAGCCAACTGACTCCCACAATGGTGCCAAGAATGGCAATGATGAACAAAATGGCAATCAGTTTTTGCCATTTTCTTCTTCGAAACGTCATGACGGCAAAAATGGATAATGACTGCGCTGCAATGGCATTCCAATAACTTGAAAAAGTGGATTTTATATTGATAAACGAACTCATATCTTCTGGATGAATCACTTGGTTGATCAAACGAAGGATGAACCAAATCATCCATAAAAAAAGAGGCAAAATAACGACACATTGTGTCCAGCACGCTGCCATTTTTTCTGCATTGGATGCCGGCAACATGGTGTACATCAATCCTTTGACCGAATGATAAACATGGTTGTAGAAAATAAATGGAGCAATGAGCAGAATGATGACTGAAATGGCTCCAAAGCCGTTATTCCCAATATGCTGATTGAGCAAGGCAACGAGGATTACTACTGCTCCAAAGTAAAGGTAATTTTTTCGAAACTGTTGTGTTTCAACACTTACCAGATGAAAATATCGTGACGGATTGAAAAATGAGTTCATATCGATTTTTTTTGTTTTCTCTTTTACTTTGTTTTTGGATAGACGTTCTTAAAATAGGCTCGATTGGCAATGACGGCATTGAACAACAATTCGATGTTTAATTTGCTTTCGATGCCGTTTTGATTGATCGAAATGACATTGTAGCCTCCCGGTGTTGGTTCATAATACAAAGCGTCGGGTGGAATGACTGACTCGACACTGAACATCAGCTTTTGGGTGATGGATTCCACTGAATCGTTCAGTAATACCTGATTGCGTTCTAAAATAACAATTGGATCTATCAAAAGTTCTAAATCCCTAACCTGATGCGTAGAGATGATGATGCATTTTTTTTCGTCGGCCACTTGTGCAATCAATCTTCGAAAAATGGTTTTGGAGGGAATATCCAATCCGTTGGTGGGTTCATCCAGCAACAAAATGGGGGTGTTTACTGATAACGCCATGGATATCAATGTTTTTTTCTTTTGACCAAACGAAAGTTCTGTAAATTTCTTGTTCGGTTCAACACCAAATTGATCCATATACTTTGTGAACTGATCTTTGTTGAATGATGGATAAAATGAACCGTTACGTTGGACAAAATCTTTCACCACTTCGTGGGGAGCATCAAATTCTTCTGGTAAATAAAAAAGAGATGCCAGAAAATCGGGATTTCTTTGTTTTGGCACAAAGTCCATGACGTCAATGGTGCCTCGTTTGGGAAACAACAATCCGGCCGTCATTCGAAGAAAAGTTGTTTTTCCGACACCGTTTTCACCTAACAATCCGTAAATTTTGCCATGATCGAAATGAATATTCAACGCTTCAAAAATATGCTTATTGCGTTGATAACTAAAAGTTACATCTGTAAATTGAATCATAAATCATGTAATTAGTGTATTAATATAATAATACAATGCAAAGATAAATGCCAATCTTTGTTTTTCCAAATAGGAACAAGCTAAGATCCGATTTTTTTAAGAATATTTATTCTTTCAACGACTTTTCAAAGGAGCTATATTAAATAAATAATTCATTAATTTGAGGTGGTGTGACAAATCTTTTTTATCTTTGAAGCAGTTAAAGTGGCAATCATCATTGAAATTTTATAATGTCAATTATTTATAAAACAAACTATTATGTCAAATCCTAAATTTTTCTATCAAGAGCCGTTTCCATCAGAGAAAGATGATACCCGTTATTCATTGTTAACGAGAGAATATGTTTCGGTATCCAATTTTGAAGGGCATGAGATGCTCAAAGTGGATCCCGAAGCACTCACGCTTTTATCCCGAACGGCGCTTCGTGAAGTCTCCTTTAAGTTGAGACCTGCACACAACGAACAGGTAAGCAGTATTTTATCCGATCCTGAAGCCAGTGAAAACGATCGTGCAGTGGCTTTAACCATGTTGTTGAACGCTGAAATTGCTGCAGAAGGTCAATTACCTTTTTGTCAAGATACAGGGACAGCTATTGTGATGGCAAAGAAAGGACAACAAGTTTGGACAGGCTGCAATGACGAAGCATATTTGTCAAAGGGAATTTTTGAAACCTACACCAAAGAGAATCTTCGTTATTCACAAACAGTGGCTTTGGATATGTACACGGAAAAAAATAGCGGAACCAATTTGCCGGCGCAAATCGATATTTATGCCACTGAAGGGATGGAGTATTCTTTTTTATTTCTGGCTAAAGGTGGTGGTTCAGCCAATAAAACTTATTTGTTTCAGGAGACAAAAGCATTGTTAACCCCTGAAAAGTTGGAATCATTTTTGGTTGAGAAAATGAAAATGTTGGGAACAGCGGCCTGTCCTCCTTATCATATTGCTTTCGTCATTGGAGGAACATCTGCCGAGGCTTGTCTTAAAACGGTAAAATTAGCTTCAGCAAAATACCTCGATTCATTGCCGACATCGGGCAATGATTACGGGCGTGCATTTAGGGATGTAGATTTGGAAAAAAAATTATTGGTTGCTGCACAGCAGTTTGGATTAGGTGCTCAGTTTGGCGGAAAATATTATGCACACGATGTTCGGGTTATTCGTTTGCCTCGTCACGGAGCTTCATGTCCCGTTGGTATGGGTGTTTCGTGTAGCGCCGATCGCAATGTGAAAGCAAAAATCAACAAGGATGGCATTTGGCTGGAACAATTAGATGCCAATCCCGGCCGATTAATTCCTGAAAAGTTTCGAAAAGGAGAAGGCCGTTTGAAAGGTATTCCCATTAACTTGAATAGACCAATAAAGGAAGTGTTGGCAGAATTGTCAAAATATCCTGTTTCTACATTTTTATCGTTGAGCGGGACGATTGTCGTGGCACGTGACATTGCGCATGCTAAACTAAAAGAAAAGTTGGATCGTGGCGAAGATCTTCCATCCTACATCAAAGATCATCCTGTTTATTATGCCGGGCCGGCCAAAACACCAGAAGGCATGGCTTGTGGTTCGATGGGCCCGACAACAGCGGGAAGAATGGATGGCTATGTTGATTTGTTTCAAGAACACGGTGGCAGCTTGATTATGATTGCCAAGGGGAATCGGAGTCAGGAAGTAACCGATGCTTGTAAAAAACACGGTGGTTTTTATTTGGGTTCCATTGGCGGACCGGCAGCCATTCTGGCTAAAGAAAACATTCAGCGCATTGAATGCCTCGAATATCCTGAATTGGGAATGGAAGCCATTTGGAAAATAGAAGTGGTGGATTTTCCCGCTTTTATTTTGGTGGATGATAAAGGAAATGATTTTTTTAAGCAGATTCGACAAGTCAAGTTGTAACTCTTGCTTAAATGTTAAGAATAAAAAAAGCTGTCATTTTGTGACAGCTTTTTTTTCGATTGCAAAGCAAGCAACAACATTATTTTGTTTTACCTTTAGCCGGAGCTGTGGTGGCAGCAGGTGCTGGAGCTGAAGTTGCACCAGGAGTGATCCCTAATTTTTTCAATACCAATGGTGTGACATCTACCGTTTGATCTGAATGATATACAATGGCAGGAACTTGTAAATCAAAAATGTAAGTAAATCCGTTTTCTTGTCCTACATCATCGATGGCTTTTTTGATTTTATCAACAACAGGTTGAATCAGTTCTTGTTGTTTCTTTTGTAAATCATTCTGAGCAGTTTCATTCAAAGTGCTGATGCGTTGTTCCATGTCGGCTATTTCGCTTTGACGAGCTTGTTGAATGGCTGGCGGCATACTGTCGCGCTGATCGACAAATTGTTTGACTCGACGATTGTATTCGTCTCTCATTTGAGTTAATTGCGTTTGATAGGTGTTGGCTAAGTCCTGCAATGTTTTTTCAATCTTTGCCTTTTCGGGCATCGCATTGTAAATGTCTTGTGTGTTTAATTCCCCAAATTTGTATTGCGCAAAAAGTGTCACAGGGGCTAGTAAAAGAATCAGAACTAAAATTTTTTTAAACATAACGAATTGAATTTTTGAGATTAAAAATTATGAGTGGCAAATGTACATATTTATTTTGAATATCCAAGTTTGGACAGCACTTCATCGCTGATGTCTAATTTCGGCGATGAAAAAATGATGTTGGTGGCCGATGATTTATCCAAAATCAACTGATAGCCTTTATCGGAAGAGATGGACTGAATGGCGTTGTAAATTTCATCTTGAATGGGTTTAATTAAACTTGCCCGTTTTTTAAAAAGTTCGCCGTTTGGCCCAAAGTATTTGACTTTAAGATCCTGAACCGCTTTTTCCTGTGTTGCGATTTCATTTTCCCTTTTTGTTTTCATATCGGCTGATAAGAAAACCACTTCGGTTTGATAGGCTTTGATCATGTTTTGAACATTTTGATCGGCTGCATCAACTTCTGCCTGCCATTTTTTTGATGCAAGGTTCAACTGATCATTCGCTGCCTCGACAGCAGGAATGTGTTTCATGATGTAATTCATATCGACCAATGCAAACTTTTGTGCTTCCGTTCGATGAATCGCAACAAAAGATAAAAGCAGGATGAATGTTATTTTGACAAATGATTTCATGCTTTTTTCAAATCATTAAAACTCTTGTCCGATGACAAAATGGAAGTGACTTCCACTGTATTGTTTCGATCCGTTAATTGGGTCAAATCCGTAACCCCAGTCTATGCCAAGCAATCCAAACATTGGAAGAAAGATGCGCACTCCGAAGCCCGCTGAACGTTTCAAATCAAATGGATTGAATTGATTGAATGAGCTCCAGCAATTTCCAGCATCGAAAAATGCCAAGGCATAAATGTTGGTTGTTTGTTGCAGCAACAACGGATAGTGAATTTCGGCGCCGATTCGGGAATAGACATAGCCCATTTGACCTGTTTGCCCTCGATAGGTTGAAATGGGGGTTAACGATCCATTTTCATATCCCCGCAAACCAATGGTTTCAGTTCCATAGGTTGTGTATCCGGTCATTCCGTCACCTCCCATATAAAATGTTTCAAACGGAGATTGCAGGTTCTTGTTGTAATAGCCTAAGAATCCGTATTCTGCACGTGCCATCAACACAAACGGATGCTCTGAGGCTGAAAGCGGTACAAACATTTTGGATGCAAACTTGATCTTGTAAAACTCAACCCATTTATAGGCTTGAGCGTCAGTCATGTTGCTGTAATCTTTGTGTGGAGAAAACAGCGAGTAGGGTGGTGTAAACTGACCTGATAAGGAAAAAGTAGATCCGGTGCGCGTAAAGATCGGATTGTCAATGGAGTTGCGACTTAAGACCACGTTGACGCTGGCTAAGTTGGATGTTCCGTTTTTCATTAAAAAATAATCCCAATTGCTTAAAGCATAGTGTTGAAACTCCAATCCTAAATTGAGCTGAAAGTAGTCATCCGGCCATTTTAAACGTTTCCCCCAACTTGCAGATAAACCTAAAGTATGAATGTATTTCGTTGGATCAGCTTGGTAGCTTAGTGCACTGGAACTGTATGGATTGTTACCATACATGCTGCTGGCATAATAACTGTTGTAATAGTTATTCATGTAACTTGCATAGTTGTTGCTGACGCCCGTTTGAATGGAATAATAAGCAGAAACCGACAAGGAGTTGGGACGTTTTCCTCCCAACCATGGTTCAACAAAGTTGATGCTGTAGGCTTGATAATAACTTCCGTTGGTTTGTGCCGAAATGGAGAATGTTTGACCTTCTCCTTCAGGAACGAATCGATACGTGGACGGTTTGAATAAATTTTGAATGGCAAAATTGCTGAATTTTAAGGATAAACTGCCCACTACGCCGGTTTGTCCCCATCCGGCAGAAAATTCAATTTGATCATTGGATTTTGAAACCAACGGCCATCCAATGTCAACCGTGCCATCGTCTGGGTTTGGTTGGATGTCGGGGATGAGCTTTTCCTGTTCAAAATTGCCCATTTGAGCTAATTGACGCATTGTTCGGGTAATGTCCGATTCATTGTACAATTGTCCTGGCCGTACAAACATTTCGCGGCGGATAACATTTTCGTAAACGTGTGTATTTCCGCTAATTGTCACATTGTTGATTGTCGCCGGTTTTCCTTCGTAAATGTGCATTTCAAAATCAATGGAATCGTTGGATGTATTGGCTTCAATGGGATCAACACTCATAAAAAGGTATCCTTTGTTTTTGTAAAGTTTGGCAATGGCATCATCGTCTGTATTCAGCCGATCATCCAATAATTTTGCATTGTACACATCGCCGGGTTTAATGCCTAAAACTAAACTCAGGTATTGTGACGGATACACCGTGTTGCCAACCCAGGTAATAGATCGAATGTAATAACGTTGTCCTTCATGAACTTTGAGGTACACATTCACTTTGTTGTTGCCGACATTGGCAATGCTATCCCAGACCACGGCCGCATCACGAAATCCTTTATCATTGTATCTTTTTACAATTAACTTTTTGTCTGCCTGAAAGTTGGCATCTACAAATTTTTTTGTTTTGAAGAGGTTTAACAACGTTGGTTCGTTGGTTTTTTTCATGGCGCCAACCACTTGATGATAGGTTAATGCTTTGTTGCCGCTTAAAAATATTTTGTTGACTTTGACAACCGGCCCTTTATCGACGTTGATGTTGACAATGGTCATTCCCTTTTGATCCGGGTCGTCTTTTTCAACCACATTGACGGTGGCATATCGAAATCCTTTGTCAAGGAGGTATTTTTTTAAAATCTCAACTGCTTTGTCGCGCAAATTGGGCGTCATCTGACCGCCTTTTTCAATGCCTATTTTTGGTGAAACGTCGTCAATGTACGATTTGGGAATTCCATTGTAATTGACTTGCGAAATGCGGGGTAATTGTTTTAAATCAATGGTCAGCCAAATTTTATCTCCTTCAATTTTGGAAGCTAAGATTTTTACGTCCGAGAAAAGCCCCTGTTTCCAAAACCTTTTGACGGCATCGGTAATTTCGTCACCCGGGACTTTAATTTTTTCGCCAACCGTAAGTCCTGAAAAGCCTATGATGACATAATTTTCGTAAGTGGTTGATCCTGTTACGTTAATTCCTGCAATTTCGTATTCTTTAGGATTGGGAGTATATTTAATCACCGGTGTCGTAATAATTTTCGAAGTGTCGGCCTTTCCCAAGGAGGCTGTATCCTCATTTTGACCAAATGTGATGATAGCGATCAATAAAGTAATTAACGTAAAAATGGTTCGTTTTAACATAAGCTGGTTTTAGATGAGTGGGCATTGGTCGGATCTTTACAGATCGCGTTGTTTGAGTTGCTCCCCGGTTTTTCCAAACCGTCGTTCGCGTGATTGATATTCAACAATGGCTTTATAAAGATCTGCTTTTTTAAAGTCAGGCCATAATGTTTCAGTAAAATAGAGTTCCGAATAGGCTAATTGCCAAAGTAAAAAATTGCTGATTCGTATTTCACCGCTTGTTCTGATCAATAAATCAGGATCGGGAATATTTTTGGTGGTGAGATGAGATGCGAATGTTTTTTCGTCAATGTCGTTGATGGACAATGAGTTGGTTATCACTTTCTGACAAAGCATCTTGACTGCATGAACGATTTCCCATCGTGCTGAATAACTTAAAGCCAGAATTAAAGTTAATCCGGTATTGTTGGCTGTTAGTTCAATGGATTTGTTTAATTTTTTTTGGGCTTCGGGCGGCAAGCGCTCTTCATCACCAATGGCCAACAGACGGACATGATTTTCATGAAGCGATGGGGTCTCTTTTTCAATTGAATTGGCTAAAAGTTCCATCAAAGCATTGATTTCGTCGCCGGGACGATCCCAATTTTCCATGGAAAAAGTGTACAAAGTCAAATATTTTATCCCAAGTTCTGAAGCGGCTTCCGTGATTTCACGCACCGCATTCAGCGCTTGATGATGCCCAAAAATACGATTGTATCCTTGTTTTAGTGCCCATCTGCCGTTTCCGTCCATGATGATGGCAACATGAATCGGCAGTCGGGTTTTGTCTATCTGATCCGTCAACGATTTTCCCATTGTTTTGTTCTTATAATCCTTGTAAAATACCTGTTCTGCATGGACACCGTTGTGTGTAGAATGCAAAAGTGATTGATACTGAAAACACCGAAAAATAATCGTTGTTCAAAAAACTTGATTTGTTGAGTTCGTAAGGATTGTTTAATTGGGGAGCTCCTTCTAAGTTATCGGCAAATGCTTTATTTAATGTCCATTGACAATTCAGATCCCAACGTTTATTTAGTTTGAACTTAATACCTAATCCGCCTGTTAAGACCGGTGTCCCCGATGATTGGTACGAAACAATACCTAAGCCACCCAGAATGTATGGATTGATGGTTGAACTTTCAAGGGCTAAATTGTATTGATCATACGAGAAAAAATTAAATTCAACGTGTGCACTGGTGAAAAAGAAGGAGTTTTTAAATTCACATGTTTTTAAATTTGCATCTTTAAATTGCCCGTAAAAACTGCCGGTCAAGGCTTCTAAGCTCAGAGCAAATCTTGTGTTCAACGGATAACGAATGACACCGCCAAAAGCGAACTGACTGTTTTTGAACAGCGTTTGGTTTGCTTCTCCAAGATAAAATGAAGACCCTATTGTAGGTCCTATTTCAATGGTATGCTCAAAAACTTGAGCATGCATCCATTGACTTCCCAAGAGTAAGATCAGAAAAGCAATCGTTTTGAGCTTCATTGGCAAATCATTTCGGCTTCTTTGTTTCTTAAGCAGATGTTGATGTCGTCTGCTTTTGCTCATTGAAAAAAATTGATACAAAAGTAGCAATTATCTTGCTATTGAAATGAACTGCATTTTTTTTCAATGGATATTTAACATAATATCACAAAAATAGATCTCGCATAAGACTTTCTTTGTTTGTGCAGATTTTTCTTTGAAACGGATGTTTTGTTTGGGACCAATGCAATCGCTGATTCACAGTGAACAAATCATTGTTTTTTAGTCATCTTGCTTTGATTGCAAACTTGCGCATGTTATGGCAGTTTCCATTCAAATCCTTCTTTGGTGTCTTTAATTTCAAAACCCAATGCCGTTAATTGATTTCGAATTTTGTCAGCCGTGGCCCAATCTTTATTTGCCTTTGCTTCCATGCGCATTGTCAACAATAAATCTACTGCTTTGGAGAATGCTTCTGATTGTTTTGTGTCATGATTGAATTCGGGAACTAAACCCAAAATATCTTCAATGAACGTCTTCATGGTTTGTTTCAATGCCGTCAGATCGGACTCCGAGATGCTGTCGTGCCCGTCGTGAATGGAATTGATGGCTTTGGCAGCCTCAAAAAGTTGCGCGATGACTACCGGACTGTTCAAATCATCATTCATGGCCTCTTCGCATCGCGATTTTAATTGGTTCAATTGAACCGTTGATGTTGGCGATGGTTGCAGTTTTTGCAAACGTTGATAGCTGTCCATTAATCGCATGTATCCCTTGCTGCTGGCTTGTAGCGCTTCGTTGCTGAAGTCGAGTGTACTGCGGTAATGTGCCTGTAAAATAAAAAACCGTATGCTCATTGGCGAATAGGCTTGACTCAGCAATGGATGGGATCCGTTAAAGAGTTCTTGCAACGTGATAAAATTACCTAACGATTTGCCCATTTTTTGTCCATTGATGGTAATCATGTTGTTGTGCATCCAATAATGAACCGATTCATGTCCTAATGCGGCAGTTGATTGAGCAATTTCGCATTCGTGATGGGGAAACATTAAGTCCATTCCGCCTCCGTGGATGTCGAACTGCTCACCCAAATATTTTGTTCCCATGGTGGAACACTCTAAATGCCAACCTGGGAATCCGTCGCTCCAGGGAGATGGCCAACGCATGATGTGTTCAGGACCGGCTTTTTTCCATAAGGCAAAATCGATCGATTTCTTTTTTTCTTCCTGTCCTTCAAGAGCTCTTGTTGCTTCCAACACTTCTTCAATGTTGCGGCCTGAGAGTTTCCCGTAGTGATGATGTTGATTGTATTTTTCAACATCAAAATAAATGGACCCGTTGCTTTCGTAGGCATAGCCGTTTTCAAGAATCTTTTTCGCAAATTCAATTTGTTCTATGATGTGTCCCGAAGCGCTTGGCTCGATGCTTGGGGGAAGTACATTCAGCGCATTCATGGCTTCATGATAGCGGTTGGTATAAAATTGAACGATTTCCATTGGCTCCAGTTGTTCTAAGCGCGCTTTCTTTTCAATTTTATCCTCTCCTTCATCCGCATCATTTTCCAAATGTCCTACATCTGTGATGTTTCTGACGTAACGAACTTTGTATCCAAGGTACTTTAAGTAACGATAAAGCAAATCAAACGTAATGGCCGGTCGCGCATGGCCTAAATGGGCATCACCGTAAACTGTCGGTCCGCAGACGTAAAGGCCTACGTTGGGTTCATGAATTGGAATAAAAAGTTCCTTTTTCCGACCTAATGTGTTGTAAATGTATAATTGATGTTCCATAATGTTGAAAATGTGCTCAGTGCCGAACAAGATGATTCTTCCTGTTGAAAAGCAGTAGTGTAATGAGCTTTGATAAACTCAACAAAGATACAATTTATTTTAGAAGTTCAAGTCATTGTGAGTAAATGATATGAATAAAATACATATAATCAAATAGTTATCATTTTGTTTTTTTGGATTTGAATGGATCGTCATCTATTGATTTGAACTTTGTTCATAGACGAAGATTGATTTTTATAGGATCTGCTCATGCCAGCCGGTAGATCTAAAGCCGTCAATGTGATCAGGTTGCACATTTATATGCTAAAAGCAATTCGAATAGTGAAAAAAAAGTGTACATTTGCACTTTCTTTTGATTCATAAGTATGATACAAAATTCATTTTCAGGAATGGGCGTTGCCCTGATTACTCCTTTTAAAAATGATGAGACCATAGATTTTGATGCTCTTCAGCGATTGGTAGAATATCAAATTAAAAACGGCACCGATTATTTGGTTGTTCTTGGGACGACGGCTGAAACAGCAACGTTGACGGAGTCGGAAAAAGAAGAAATCACGCGTTTTGTGATTAAGGTTAACGCAGGCCGTTTGCCTATTGTGCTTGGCATTGGAGGAAATAACACACAAGCCGTGGTGGAAAAAATCCAACATGCTGATCTAAGCGGCGTTGATGCCATTTTGTCCGTAACACCTTATTACAATAAACCTTCACAAGAAGGCCTTTATCAACATTTTCGACACATTGCTTTGTCTTCTCATTTGCCTATCATTTTATACAATGTTCCGGGACGTACCGGTGTGAACATGTCGGCCGCTACCACGTTGCGATTGGCCGGTGATTTCAAAAACATCATTGCAGTCAAAGAAGCTTCGGGAATTTTCACTCAGATTGACGATATCATTAAAAATAAGCCTGATCATTTCGTGGTCATTTCAGGGGATGACGGCATCACTTTCCCGTTGATCACTTTGGGAGCAGTCGGTGTCATTTCTGTTATCGGGAATGCTTTTCCATACGAATTTAGTCGCATGGTTCGCTTGGCGCTTAACGGACAGTATGAAGCTGCACGCGACATTCATCACCGCTTTACGGAATTGATCGGATTGCTGTTTGTGGATGGGAATCCTGCCGGCATCAAGAGCATGTTGTCCGTCATGGGAATGATTGAAAATAAATTACGATTGCCCTTAGTGCCCACTACCATTACAACGTTTGAAAAAATTCGTGCTGTGTTGAATCAGCTCAGCATAAAATGTTGATATCCTATTTTTTGCAATTTTTAGGTAGCAATTTCTTCATTTCAAAAAAACAGAGCTTATGATAGACGTAAAACAAATTGTAGCATCAGCTGAAGCAAAAATGGCTGCTTCGGTTCATTTCTTAGACGAAACGTTCGCTCATATTCGTGCTGGGAAAGCCAATCCACGAATTTTGGACGGTGTCCATGTTGAATATTACGGGAATCATGTTCCTATCAGCGCAGTGGCTACCATTACCACGCCCGATGCCAAAACGATCACCATTCAACCATGGGAAAAAGCCATGATTACGACCATTGAAAAAGCAATTATGGGTTCCGATATCGGTATTACGCCTGCAAACAACGGAGAAGTCATTCGTCTGGCATTGCCCCTTGTAACGGAAGAACGCAGAAAACAGTTAGTAAAACAGGCAAAACACGAGGCTGAAGAATCTAAGGTAAGCATTCGCAATGCCCGTCGTGATGCCATGGAACTGGTGAAGAAAGCTATAAAAGAGGGTCTTCCGGAAGATGAAGGCAAAGAGATTGAATCAGAAATTCAAAAGGTGCACGATAAATTCATCAAAAAAATTGATGATCTTTTTGTGCTGAAAGAAAAAGAAATTATGACCGTTTAAGCACAAGCCATTATACTTCAAAATTTTAAGTATTTTCATTGCTGAATGTTCATAAAAAAACCTCGATAAAAATCGAGGTTTTTTTATGCGCTTAGTGGTATCAGTCAGTGGATTACCATCTGTTGTTGCGACGATCATTGCCATAACCGCCACTATTACGACCACTGTTGTTAAATTCTCTGTGTGGACGTTCTTCACGTGGTTTTGCTAAGTTTACGTTAATGGTCATGCCATTAATTTCTGATTGGTTGAGCGCTTCAATCGCTTTGTTTGCCTGGTTTTCATCAGGCATTTCAACGAATCCAAAACCTCTCGATTTGCCTGTGAATTTGTCTGTGATCACTTTTGCAGAATCTACTTGCCCATAAGCTTCAAAAACTTCTCTTAAGCCGTTGTCGTCAACACCATAGCTAAGGTGCGAAATGTAAATGTTCATTTGATGAATAATTAAAAAATATGAATACTGAATTATGACATTGAAAACAACCTAACTAGAGAAATCGCTATCAACCATAATCTGCGACAAAGGTAATCTATTTTTTGTAATTTCATTCATTCTGCACTGAAAATATTTTTCTTCCTCCGATAATTAACATAAATAATCGTAAAAATTGAATTCAGTTTTTTCCTTAGTCACCTTGGATTTTTCAGATAAAATGCAAAAGTGATTTAAATGGCATTTAATCAGTTAATTAGATATATCAATTTTAATTTAATTTGATGGGAACAATCTCAATGTTTGTTCATGCTTTTTTGCAGGTTATCTTTATCGTTTGATATTCTACAACAGGTTGATGGTTGATTTAAATTTGTTGTGATCGTTTATGGGAGATCATATTGGCAAATTTAAAATATTGAAAATCAATGTTGTGTATATCTCGCCAAAAAGTTATTCTTTTGTGCAAAAACTTTTTTATGGCTCGTTTCGTATTTTCCTCAAATAATCGGTTTATTTCGATTGAACTATTTCTTAATGCAAATTTTTTTTTGTTATTTTGTCTTTTTTCAAACTCAATCTTTGTTTTTCTTTTGTTATGTAAAAGCGTTGAACAGCCTAATGTTCAATTTAATGGATCATACAGTGAAAGCCCTATATAGACAATTATGTGAAAGAGAGCCTATCCCGATTTTTCAGCAAGCATGGTGGATGGATGCAGTTTGCGTGAGAGGGGTTTGGGATGTATTCTTGTATGAAGAACACGGGAAAGTGTTGGCCGCAATGCCTTTTCACGTACGTAAATGGTTTGGTTTCAAATTCATTGTAGAGCCTCAGTTGACACCCTTCACAGGCATTTGGATAAATCCACAAGGAGTTGGGAGTTTTCGAAATCGATTCCAGATGGAGTCCCGTGCTTATTCGTATTTGATTGATCAATTGGAGCAATATCGATTTGATTTTTATCTCCAAACGTTTCATCCATCGGTCAATAACTGGCTGCCTTTTTATTGGAAAGGATTTCGCCAACAAACCCGTTATTCATTTATTATTCAAAATATTAGTCATCCACAAAAGGTTTTTGAGGCTTTCAGTGAGCGAAAACGAAGAGATATTCGGAAAGCGTCAAGTTCTTTAAAAGTTTCTTGGGACTGGTCATCTGCTAAATTTTATGATTTTCATAAGAAAACTCTCCTACAACGCCGGCTAAAAATAAGTTATTCATTTGATTTGTTTGAACGTATCACCCAGGCAACGTTGACGCGACATCAGGGGTTGATTTTGTCCGCTTCGGATGAAAAAAATATTCATGCTGCGTTATTTGTTGTTTGGGATGAAATGTCGGCTTATTGCTTGGTTTATGCCATGGACGAACAGTTTAAACATTCAGGAGCTTTGAGTTTGCTTATTTGGGAGGCTGTTCAATATCTTTCGGATAAAACAAGGTCGTTTGATATGGAAGGAAGCATGAAGGAGTCAGTGGCAGCATCGTATAGTCAATTTGCTGATTGTCAATTGCCTTATTGTGAATTGTATAAAGCAAAATTTTGGATTGATTTTTTATGGCAATGGAAAAAGAAGAGATAGTTTCGGCTAAGTTTGATGCTGTAAAATGTTGTTGTAAACCGTAATGATTTGTGAAACAACCTTCTCAGGATGTGCTAATGCAACTGCTTGTGAACGAATAAACTGTCGATCGAAAGTATGAGCCGAGTTGATCATTTTCATCATGGCATCAGCCAATTGTTGCGGATCGTCAATCGGGACGCGAAATCCGGTTTGAGGGGTCAGCATGCTGGTTGGAATCACCTCGGTGGCAACAATCGGAAGTCCGGTACTCATGGCTTCAAGTGTGGCTATAGATTGGGATTCTACTCGGCTTGAGACAATAAATGCGTCAGCATCCCACAGCAATGCTCTGATTCCTTGTGGTTGTTGCCAGCCTAAAAATTCGATGTGACTGAACGAATGGCTGGTTGACAAGATTTTTAAGGTTGCTTTGGTGTGAAATTTGTCGCCGGCAATGCGAAGCCGAACGTGTTGATTTTGTTCAAAAACAATGTCGAATGCTTTGAAAAGTACGTCGTACGCTTTTTCAGGCAGGTTGGAATTGGCTGCTGCAAAAATGAAATCGAGATGAGCTTGTTTTTTGGGGGAAATGGTGAAAAAATCCGTGTCAATTAAATTGGATATCACGTAAGTTGGCGTTGTGTTGCCAATAATGGATTGTATGCCGTCAATGACATTTTGTGAAACTCCGATGACGGCATCGGCATGAAGGTATGCTTTTTGAAGTTTATCAGCTATCCAGTGATTGGCCAAAAGCGTATCAATTTGCTTTGCAATAGGATTTAATGTGCCTGAATGTTCGGTGATGATGTACGGTATGTGATATTCTTCTTTGAGTAACGAACAAACATATCCCGCAAATTGCCAACTGTGAGCGTGAATTAAATCCGGTGTTCCGTTTTTTTCAATATAGGCTTCCACCATGCGTTTCGTTGAGTGAATCCAACGGGTGAGGTTAGGTTTTAATGTTTTCGGAATGTTTCGCTGAAAATGTCGATATACCGGGATTCCGCCTTCTATTCTTACAAAATCATGCAGAGGATATTGTTTGAAGTGAAAAGCAGATTGAAACGGGATAATCACATTGGCAACGATGGAGACATTCATTCCTTTATCTTGAAGTGCAATGCTTTGATCAAAACAAAATTCACCTCCCATTGGTATAAAATAGGAAGGTAGTTGCAGTATCCGAAGTGATGTTGGTTTTAGATCCATGTGCGTTTGCGGGTAATGTAAGGGCGAAAAATTCGGAAGCAAATTTTTGATTGCGATAACAGGATGATGATGGCCGTTTTTTTGTCAATTTCCCAAGCCATTTTCCGGTTGAATATTTTTGCAGTCTCTTTGGCATGTTGAAATTCATTGAATTGCCAATAGATGAATAATTCTTCTTTGTGAAATGTAAATTCGTTTTTTGCGTGGAGGTGTTTTTTGTTCATGCCTCTTTTGGCAATAAAAAAAAGCCTGATTTGGTAAATGGATCTCCTCATTCGAAGTTGTTCCGACATGGCAACAGGCCGGCTTACACTTCCATTTTTCCATCGATAAATCGTGGTGATTTCGGGTAGAAAATATCCATTTGATTGCAAACAGAAATATAGGAAAAAAGGCAAATCCGCTGTTAAATATTGATTTTGAAGAATGAGGTTCGTGATGTACGAGTCTGTCAATGAGCGGCGAAAAAGAACGGATGATGATAAGATTTGTTGATCAAACAATGTTTCATCAAAAAGGTTTTCTGGAAGATGATAATGAGGCATTCCTTGCATGCGTGTTGTCTGATTGTCTCGTTGATAGTAAAAATCGGTGAAAACAAATCCTACATCAGGGAAACGATCCAATATTTGACTTTGTTTTTGAATCTTTGTTGGATCATTCCAGAAATCATCTCCTTCCAACAAGGCAATGTATTCTCCGTGAGCATGGGCTAATGCTTGAATCCAATTTGAAACAACGCCCTGATTTTTTTGTGATTGAATAAATTGAATACGATCGGGATATTGTTCCCGGTAATGGCGGCAAATGTCAGCAGTCCGATCGGTGGAATGATCATCGCTGAGGATGATGTTGAATGTGCCTTCATATTGTTGTGCCAAGACGCTTTCAACGGCTTGTTCGATGTATTGCTCCTGGTTGTAAGTGATGATACAAATGGTGATGTGAGGCAAATGAGACATAACGGATGGTTACATTATCAATGGAGTTTGCAATGATTTTTTGAAGCGCTAAAAGGGTTCTCCGCAAGCTGTTTGAAACGACAAAAATAGTCAAAATTTTTTAAACCTTTTTGGAGTCAATTTTCTGTAAAAAATTGATCCGTGAAAATCACAAATCATAAAAAAAGTGTATCTTGCAATGGTTTTTGATGACAGTGTTCATTCTAATTGTTTTATGCCATGTCATATTTGAAATTTGATAAAAGCAGTTTGGCCAATCTGGAAAAATCTTTACGCAAAGAAATTTTAAGAACCAATAAATCTGGTTCCTATAGTGCCTCTACATTGGTAGATTGCAATACGCGAAAATACCATGGTTTGTTGGTTGTGCCCATTCCCGAATTAAGTGACAACAATTATGTGTTGCTTTCCTCACTGGACGAAACGGTGATTCAACACGGTGCCGCTTTTAATTTAGGTATTCACGAATATGAAGGGAATAATTTTAGTCCAAACGGCCATAAATACATTCGGGAGTTTCATTTAGAAACCGTTGCCCGAACTATTTATCGGGTAGGTGGCGTGATTCTTCAAAAAGAACGTATTTTTATTTCGCATGAAGATCGTTTTGTGATTCGTTACACCTTGTTGGATGCTCATTCGCCCACTAAGTTACAATTTCGCCCATTTCTTGCATTTCGCAGTGTGCACGAGTTATCGGTTGAAAATGACCGCATTCATTCCCAGATTCATCCATCATCCAACGGCATTGGCATGTCACTTTATGATGGTTTTCCGATGTTGTACATGCAATTTTCAAAGAAAAATCAATTTGTTTCAGGACCTCATTGGTACAACGGCATTAAATATTTTAAGGAACAGGAACGAGGATATCTTTATAAAGAAGATTTATACGTTCCGGGCTATTTTGAATGTGCTATTTCTAAAGGGGAAAGTTTACTGTTTTCAGCAGGAACCACAGAAGTCAATCCTCGAGAGCTCAAGTTGCTCTTTGACCATGAAATCCAAAAAAGAACGACGCGCAGCGATTTTTTCCATACTTTAAAAAATGCTGCTCAACAGTTTTATTTAAAACAAGGGGAAGATCATTATTTAATTGCAGGATATCCATGGTTTAAAGTGAGAGCACGCGACGAATTTGTTGCGTTGGCCGGAGCGACCTTAGTGATTGACGAACGAACCATGTTTGAGAAAATCATGCATACAGCGCTTGTTGCCATTCGAAATTTCATGGACAGCAAGCCATTGGAAAAGAAAATTGTTGAAATCGACGCACCTGATGTACTGCTTTGGTGGATTCGATCTATTCAACAATATGCACAATTTATAGGTATTGATGAAGCTGCATCACGGTATGGGCTTTTTTTGCTTGATG
Organism: Microbacter sp.; assembly: GCA_049976245.1. GTDB lineage: Bacteria > Bacteroidota > Bacteroidia > Bacteroidales > Paludibacteraceae > Microbacter. The sequence continues at coordinate 58,204 of JBMFIQ010000003.1, forward strand.
TGATTCAATACATTCGCAAACAACAACATCCCAATTTGTTTTTACACGATAACGGACTGCTTTATACCAACGGCATTCACAAAGCAGCCACGTGGATGAACGCTTTGGAGAACGGACAGCCAATTGTTCAACGAAGTGGTTATGTTGTTGAAATTAATGCTCTTTGGTTCAATGCTTTGAAGTTTGCCGTGCAAATTGCTTCCGCTTTGAAAGATGAATACACGTCCGACTTGTTGGATTATCAGTCTGAAATGACAAAACGATCTTTTGTCGATGTTTTTTGGAATGGAAATTATTTGTACGACTTTGTTGACGGACTGCATTCCAATGTTGAAGTGCGTCCTAACATGATTTTTGCTGTCGGATTGCCATTCTCTCCTTTGGCGAAGGATCAGCAAAAGTTGGTATTGGATATGGTGACTCGAGAGCTGTTAACTTCCAAAGGATTGCGAACATTGAGCCCTAAAAGTCCTTTTTACAGGCCGTTTTATGTTGGCAGCCAGCTACAGCGCGATCGAAATTATCACAACGGGCCCGTTTGGCCATGGCTTGGAGGCGTGTTTGCCGATGCCTATTTGAAAATTTACAAGCGCAGCGGCTTTTCGTTCATTGAAAGGTTGCTGATCGGATTCGAATCGGAAATGACCGAGTTGTGTGTCGGCACTTTATCCGAGTTGCACGACGGGAATCCGCCGTTCTTAGGACATGGAGCCATGTCATTTGCCATGAGTGTGGGTGAAATTTTGAGGGTGTATCATTCTATTTACATGAGTTCCGATCAGAAAAGTGATTCGTCGATTAAATAGACGACTGCTTTTGGGTGACCTTTTAGCCCTGTTTTGGCTGTTTTTATTTGAAAAATAACGTGAAATGAGTCCCATTTAAGAAGGGGCGATTTCAATACGAGACCTTTAAATACCAATTATTTACGTATGAAACGAGCCATAAAAAGAGCTTATGCTCAGGCATATGACTATTTGGCGAGTTCCATACGACCTTAGCATCAAAAATAAAAATAGACGTATGAAAGCATTGATGTTTGGATGGGAATTTCCTCCTCATATTTTAGGAGGATTGGGGACTGCAAGTTATGGACTCACAAAAGGAATGTCATTGCAGGAAGACATGGACATTACATTTGTTATTCCTCGTTCACATGGAGATGAAGATCAACGTTTTTTGAAAATCATCGGAGCCTGCTTTGTTCCGGTTGTTTGGAAAAATGTTGATTGGAACGTGGTGAATGAACGCATTGGCCGATGGTTATCCCCTGATGAGTATTATCATTTGAGGAATCATATTTTTTATGATTTCAATCGCATTGGCACGGATGATTTGGGATGCATCAATTTTTCAGGTCGTTATCCCGAAAATTTATTGGAAGAAATATCCAATTACGAAGCCGTGGCAAGTGTCATTGCTCATTCCTATTCGTTTGATATCATTCATTCACATGATTGGTTGACTTATCCGGCAGGTATTTTTGCCAAACAGATCACGGGACGTCCTTTGGTCATTCATGTTCATGCCACTGATTTTGACCGCAGTCGCGGAAATGTCAATCCAACCGTTTATAACATTGAAAAAAGAGGCATGGATGTAGCAGATCATATCATCACCGTCAGCGATTTGACGCGTAATATCGTGATCGAAAAATATCATATTGATCCCCGAAAAGTCACAACGGTTCACAATGCCGTTGAGCCTTTGCCCAATGTAGAATCGTTCAAAAAACTTCCAAACAAAGATAAAATCATTACGTTTTTAGGAAGAATCACCATGCAGAAAGGCCCTGAATATTTTGTCGAATCGGCGGCGCGTGTTTTGCAACACACCAAACATGTGCGTTTTGTTATGGCCGGCAATGGTGATATGATGGATGCCATGATTAAAATGGTAGCTGAAAAAGGCATTGCCGATCGATTTCATTTTACAGGTTTTTTGAAAGGACGGGATGTGTACGAATTGCTTGCTCAAAGTGATGTGTACGTAATGCCCTCGGTATCTGAACCTTTCGGCATTTCTCCTTTGGAGGCCATGCAGGTTGGTACTCCGACCATTATTTCCAAACAATCAGGCTGTGCTGAAGTGGTTTCTAATTCCATTAAAGTTGATTATTGGGATGTGGAGGCTATGTCAGACGCCATGTATGCCATTGTAAAATATCCGGCGCTTTACCGTCATTTGCACGAAGAGGGTTTGAAAGAAATTCAAACCATCAAATGGGAATATGCCGGACAAAAAGTGAGATCCATCTACAATCAATTGTTGGGTTATCATTGAAAAGCTGTTCAGCACGCTTTGAAATCATGTTCACATGTTGTTTCATGGGTAAATAATTGATCTTTAAAGGTCGTATGGAACTTAAAAAATAGTCACTCTCTTGAACAAAGGCTCTTTTTGGAGATCGTTTCCTTTGTTTCAGATCGTGTTGAAGAAGGCGATGTGTTTGTAATCCTTCTTCAACGGTTTTTTATGCCTGAGTGTGAAGTCGTATTGGCAAGATGATGTTTATGTTGTGTGAATAAATTTTGCAGGACAAAGCACTTTGGGTTTTGTTTCTTTTTACGCATGGCAAAGGAAGCCATTTTTATAGATTCTGTTTTCCCCTTTTTCCCTTCCAATATTTGCAGTCTTAAGCCTTCTTGTTTTTATTCCTTCTTGTTTGTAATGTAACTTTTTGAACTCACGTTACCTTGATAATGATTCGTTGAAGTAAAGTGAGAAAAACCATAAATAATGGCTATTTTGAAAAAATGAGAAACCTTTTTGGTTTTTGTATTTATCTTTCAATGATTATCATTATTTTTGCGCTCCAATTTGTATTTTCCGCTTTTATGAGTATAAAATAAATAAGATAGATTTCGTTATGAATGAAAAAGTAATTGCATTGGATCGTCATTAAATATTACATTCAACTTAGTTATTTTTATTTTACGATGAAAAATAAGTATATTGATTTAATCGAACAATCTTTTGAATTCCCAAATGAAGAATTCAATGTTATTGACAATGAACTTTATTGGTTTGATATTCCATTGATGGACATCATCAAGCAATATGGTACTCCTTTAAGAATAAGCTATTTGCCCAAAATTGCCAAAAACATTCAACGCGCAAGGCGGATGTTCAACGTAGCCATGGCAAAAGTAGATTATAATGCTGAATATCATTACTGTTACTGCACCAAGAGTTCGCATTTTTCTTTCATCATGGAAGAAGTATTAAAACATGGAGTGCACATTGAAACTTCTTCTGCTTTTGACATCAATATTTTGGAATCATTGTTCGAAACCGGTCATCTTAAACCGGATACTTATATCATTTGTAATGGATTTAAAAGACCTCAATATGTCGAAAACATTCAGAACTTAATCAACTTGGGTTTTGAAAATGTAATTCCTGTGTTGGATAATAAATTTGAACTTGATTTGTTGCTCAATGATTTTGATCAAAAATTTAAGATAGGCATTCGCATTGCTTCAGAAGAAGAGCCAAAGTTTGATTTTTATACTTCACGTTTAGGCATTCGCTACAACGACATTATTCCTTATTATTTAGACAAAATTCAAAACAATCCGCAGGTGGACCTGAAAATGTTGCATTTCTTTATCAACACCGGAATAAAAGATACAGCTTATTATTGGAACGAATTAAACAAAGCGGTTAACTTGTATTGTGAGTTAAAAAAGATTTGTCCGCAACTTGACAGTCTGAACATTGGCGGAGGGTTTCCCATTCAAACACATTTGGATTTCCCATATGATTATGATTACATGGCAGAAGAAATTGTGGCACAAATTAAAAACATTTGTGTGCAGAACGATGTGCCTGAACCACATATATTTACCGAATTTGGCTCTTATACGGTTGGGGAGAGTGGTGCCATGCTTTATTCCATTGTGAATCAAAAACAACAAAATGATCGTGAGTTGTGGAATATGATTGACAGTTCATTTATGACGACATTGCCGGATACTTGGGCTATTGATCAACGATATGTATTTTTGGCTATCAATAATTGGAATTTGGAATATCAACGTGTTCATTTGGGCGGATTAACTTGTGACAGCGAGGATTTCTACAATGCCGAAGCACATTCCAATGCCGTCTTTTTGCCGACGATGACGGATGGCAACGAGCAATACATCGGCTTTTTTCACATGGGAGCATATCAGGAAGCTTTAAGTGGTTTTGGTGGAATTCAGCATTGCTTGATTCCTGCACCAAAAGTTGTGGTGATTGATGTGGATGAGCAGGGTGAATACGTGACTAAATTATTTGCAAAGGAGCAGAGTTACAAATCGATGCTGAAAATTCTCGGATATTGAAGCCCGTTTGTTAGTTTGATTTTATTTTTGCATATTTGCATCATTATCTGAAATTCTTTTGTTTTATTACTTAATCATTTGAATAATGAAAAGATCATTTTATTGGATTTTAATTCCAGCCGCCGTGATGGTTGCTTCTTGCAAAACGGTGCATCCGGCGGGTATTTATGAAAAAGCTCCTGCAACCAATGCACAAAATCAGGCTTCAACCGTTATTTCATCTCCAACTGTTTCGTCCAATGTTCCTTCTACGCCTTCGGTGTCGCAAAACTCAACTGCTTCCGCAGCCACAACATCGGGCGAGGACGTGAGAAAAGAGTCATTTACATTGGCGCCGACCGAAACGAATCAAAATCCAATTCACATGAAATACAATGTAGTGGTTGGTAGTTTTGAAAATCAATCGAATGCTCAACGTTTGGAAGCTACGCTGAAAGCTGAAGGTAAAAATCCTTCCATAGTGATCAACAGCAAAGGAATGTATCGTGTCATTATTGAATCGTACAATGATTACGCACAGGCCACTCAGGTAAAATTAAGTTTGCAGAATCGTTTCCCTGGAGCTTGGTTGCTAGTTCAGGCCAATCAATAATTGTTTCATACTTCTTTCTTGCATCCTTTTTTTTATTGTTTTAACAATTAGAATGTGAGGACTTTTTTTTAATAGTCATTCATTTGATTATAAGTTTTTTTTGAGGCTCGTTTCATGTCGTTATAAACATGGCATAATTGACATGATTTGAACAGACCTAACAACGTTGTCGTTTGTTAGGTTTTGTTCTTTTGGTTGTTTCTATTTTCTTTTTTATGTATTCGAACAAAGCCATTTTGTCTCTTTCGTATCCCATTTTTTTCTCTTTGCTTGCTCAAAGTGTGATCAATGTTACCGATTCAGCTTTTTTGGGTTGGATTGGTGAAGTAGAACTTGGCGCCTCTGCGTTAGGTGGCGTTTTTTATTTTGCTGTTTTTGTCATTGGAATGGGGTTTACCACCGGAGCTCAAATTTTGATTGGACGGCGCAATGGAGAGCAAGACCGGGTCAAAGCAGGCGAAGTGTTTAATCAGGGCATGATGGCGGTCATCTTTTTGGCCATGCTTATTTTTGGATTGTCTTATTATTTCACTGACCCCATTTTGCATTGGTTCATTCGTTCGGAAGAGATTTATGCGGCAACGGCGCTTTATATGAAATATCGCATTTTTGGGTTCTTGTTTGCTTTTGTTAATTTGATGTTTAGAGCATTGTATGTAGGTATTTTGCGTACTAAAGTGTTGACTGCCGGCGGGTTTATTACAATGGGGGTCAATGTGTTGTTGAGTTACAGTTTGATTTTTGGTCATTTTGGTATGCCCAAAATGGGAATTGCCGGTGCGGCTTTGGCTTCTGTGTTGGCTGAATTCATTGCTTTCCTTTTTTATCTTAGCTACACGTTAATGCGCGGGAGTTTCAGATCTTATCATTTGTTTCGGTTCAGTCAAGTTCATTTTAAAACCATTGGGAAGATTCTTGATCTTTCTCTGTACATCATGTTGCAATCGTTTTTATCCATTTCTACGTGGTTTCTCTTTTTTATTTTTATTGAAAAAATGGGAGATAGACCTTTGGCGGTTTCAAACATCATTCGGAGTTTGTATTCTTTTTTGGGTTTGCCGGTCATTACCTTGGGTATTGTCATTAATACGGTGGTTAGTAATTTGATAGGCGAAGGAAAAATGAATGAAGTGATGGCGTCCATTCGTCGTATGATTGCTTTGTCACTTTTGTTCACAGCGCCGATTATGTTGATCACGGCCTTGTTTCCGATGTTGTTTGCTTCCATTTATACCAATGAAATGGCTTTGAGGTTGGCTACCATTCCATCGTTACATGTTTTTTCTTTGATTTTGCTGACTTTTGCCGTTGGAAATATCCTTTTCAATGCGGTTTCGGGAACAGGGAATACGCGGATGGCTCTTTTGTTTGAGTTTTTAATCATGTTTGCTTATTTAGCTTATATCTATTCGGTAATTTTTGTTTTTCATGCTTCCGTAGCCATTGCTTGGTGTTCTGAGATTGTTTACTGGACGGGCTTAGGCTTGATGAGTTATGTTTATTTTCGAAGGGGATCTTGGCAGAAAACAAAAATTTAATCCTTTATTTTCAAGTAGATGAGTGAAGTCATCAGCCGTTCAAAAACACAAAAAAACCGCATTGAACAAGCAATGCGGTTTTAAAAGTAGGATGACGTCTGTTTTATTTTTTCTTTTTCCCCCACAATTGTTCCATGTCTTCTAACTTCTTGCCTTTGGTTTCAGGAACGAATTTCCACATGAACAAAGCCGATAAAATGCCCATAATGCCATAAATCCAATAGGAGAATCCATGATGAAATTGATTGGTGAGCCAAGTATTGTCATTCATCATTGGGAATGTTAAAGAGACAATCCAGTTAGCAATCCATTGAGCTGCAACGGCAATGGACATAGCGCCACGAATGGAATTTGGAAAAATTTCCGACAGCAATACCCAAGTAACCGGACCCCAACTCATGGCAAAAGCAGCGGTATAAAGCAGCATAAAAATTAAAGCCAGGATGCCGACATGATCGGAATAGAAAGTGAATCCAAGTGCGATCATGCTGAACGCCATGCCAATGGAGCCAATAATCATTAATGGTTTTCGTCCAAATCGATCTACGGTCAGGATGGCTACCACCGTGAAAGTCAAGTTGACAATGCCAACAATAATGGTTTGAAGGAGTGAGGAGTCGGTGCTGGCTCCCATGTTGCGAAAGATGTTTCCAGCATAATAGAGCACAACGTTAATGCCGACAAATTGTTGAAACACCGAGAGCATGATGCCAATGAAGATCACGAGAAAACCATACGACAGCCACGGAGCATTAGCCTCATGCAGGGTGCTTTTGATCTCGGTCAAAATGGTGGATGCATTATTTTTCCCTGAAATTTTTTCCAATACTTTGACGGCTTCCTGATCCCGTTTTTTCAAAGCGAGGTAACGTGGCGTTTCGGGTACAAAAAATAACAACAATAAAAACAATCCCGCAGGAATGGCGCCCGAGAAAAACATCCAACGCCATCCGTCCGTAATTAACCATTGTTCGTTGCCTTGTTTTGCAATGAAATAGTTGACAAAATAGATGACAAGCATTCCAAAAATGATGGCAAATTGATTGAAAGAGACTAATTTACCGCGAACATTAGCCGGTGCTATTTCTGCAATATACATGGGAGAAATCATGGAAGCAATTCCAACGCCAATGCCGCCTATAATCCGGTAAACAACAAACGAATAGACGTCCAACGTTTCAAAGAAGTTGAACGATTCGGGTTTCCAAGCTCCTACAGCCGACACTAAGAATGCAATGGCGGCAATCATTAATCCATTTTTTCGCCCAACTGCTTTTGATATGAATCCGGCAGCTGCTCCTCCAATGATGCATCCGATTAATGCACTGGCAATGACAAATCCTTTGATGGCATCGGCGGTGTCTTTCAATTCAGTCGGATCGGACGGAATGGCCTGTTGCAAAAAATGAATTCCCCATCCTATAAACAGAATGAAAATAATGCCACTGATGATGATTCCGCGTTTTTTTTCTAAAAGTTTGAACAACTGACTGCTGATGATGATAACGACAAAGAGGAGAACAAGGGTCATCATGATGCGATATTGACCAATTAAAATAACTTTATCGGAAATCAAATGAAAGACATTGTTGTGCGTGGTGTAGATAAAAAATTCAACCAGTGATTTTTCTGCACCATTCACCACCGCCGTGTCATATCCAAATAAAAGGCCGCCAAGTGTTGCTACCATCGTGAGCAATGCAATGTATAGCGAATTACCTTTGTTATATGAGGTGGTTGAATTTTTTTCTGAAGTATCAATGAAAGACATATAATTTTTATTTATTTATTTGTTTATCAATGTATTAGATATGTTGAAAAACTCCATGAGCATGGTTGTTTGTCCATTGCTCATGGAGAACATCATTTTATATGTACATATTAATGATGGTTTCGTACAATTCCTGCTTACCACTGATTTGTTTTGGTTCGCCAAATTTTAAGGCCAAACTCCTCAGGTCAGTCAATTTTAGCTTTCCTTCTTCAAACAATTTTCCTTCATCCGCGTCAAATGAAGCATAACGAGCTTTACGCATGGCTCGATAAGGCGAGTGTTCAAGAATGTTTGCGGCTGTCTCGAGGGCACGTGCAAAAACATCCATTCCGGAAATATGTGCAATGAAGATATCTTCTAAGTCGGTTGAATTGCGACGTGTTTTGGCATCGAAGTTGGTGCCACCCACCAGGCCGCCTGCTTCCAAAATGACTAACCATGCTTGTGTTAGTTCATATAAGTCAATGGGAAATTGGTCAGTGTCCCATCCGTTTTGAACATCACCGCGGTTTGCATCAATGGATCCAAGAAAACCGGCATCGGCAGCCACTTGCAATTCATGTTCAAAAGTATGTCCAGCCAATGTTGCATGATTGACTTCAATGTTCAACTTAAAGTCCTTTTCCAATCCGTGTGCTCGCAAAAATCCGATGACTGTTTCTGAATCCACGTCATATTGGTGTTTCATCGGTTCCATTGGTTTGGGCTCAATGAAAAATGTACCTTTAAAGCCATGTTCTCTGGCATAATCGCGAGCCATGGTTAACATGCGTGCCAAATGTTCCTTTTCGCGTTTCATGTTGGTGTTCAACAGGCTCATATAACCTTCACGACCGCCCCAAAAAACATAATTTTCGCCATTCAGCGCAATGGTAGCATCCAATGCATTCTTGATTTGTAAACCGGCAGCTGCTACTGCTTGAAAATCAGGATTTGTGGCAGCGCCGTTCATGAATCGGGGATGACTGAATACATTTGCCGTTCCCCAAAGTAGTTTCACACCAGAAGCAGCTTGTTTTTGTTTGGCGTAATCAACCATGGTGGCAAGTTTGGCTTCATAATCGGTAAATGATTCGGAATCAACTAAATCCACGTCATGGAAACAATAATATTCGATGCCGATCTTTGTCATGAACTCGAAAGCAGCATCCATTTTTTCTTTAGCGCGAGCGACGGCATCTTTTTGTGCATCCCAAGGGAAAACCTTGGTTCCCGGTCCGAATGGATCACCGCCTGTTCCGCAAAGTGTGTGCCAGTATGCCATGGAAAAGCGCAACCAATCTTTCATTTTTTTGCCCATGACAACCTTTTCAGGATCATAATAATGAAAAGCTAACGGATTTTTTGATTCGCGACCTTCAAAATTGATTTTTTTAATGGAAGGAAAGAATTCCTTTTCACCCAGTGTAATACTCATAATGATTTGATTTAGTGATTAAAATGATGAATGATGATATCTTGTGTGTTGATCAACTTCGTGTTTCAAGTGGCTGGTTATCGACGATTTCTTTGATTTGCTGCATCAGCGTAGTTCTCCAATGTTGATAACTCTCAGACGTAGCTTTTTGTTCAATGTCTTTTGGTTCAATGATTTCGGCTTTTAAAAGGGATTCAAAAGCTTCTTTTTCATCGCGGTAAATGCCGGCTCCGATGCCGGCGCCTTTGGCTGCTCCATCGGCTCCATCTGTTTCGTAAAGTTCGATGGTGGCATTGGTTACATTGGCAAGCGTTTGTCTGAACAAAGGACTTAAAAAGAGATTTCCTTTTCCTGCTCTGATCACTTTTCCTTGAATGCCCATTTCAGCCATGATATCCATGCCAAATGCCAGTGAATAAGCAATTCCTTCCTGTGCAGCACGTATGAGGTGAGCTTGTGAATGACGGTTAAAATTCAAATGATGCAGGGATGATCCAATTTCTTTGTTGTTCAGCATGCGTTCTGCTCCATTGCCAAAAGGCAGCATGACCAATTGATCCGATCCGATGGGCGCTTTTTGACCAAGTTGGTTCATTTCATCGTACGATAAGCTGCCTGGATTTAAATTTTTCTTGATCCACGCATTGAGAATACCTGTCCCGTTCATACACAAAAGAACGCCCAACCGTGTTTGTTCTTTAGTGTGGTTGACATGTGCAAAATTGTTGACCCTTGAGAGATGGTCATACTTAATTTGATCGTTAATGCCATACACAACGCCTGATGTTCCGGCTGTTGCTGCTATTTCACCCGGATTGAACACATTTAAAGAAAGGGCATTATTGGGTTGATCTCCGGCTCGGTAAGTGACCGATGTTCCGATTGCCAATCCTAACTCTTTGGCGGCCAAAGAGGATAAAGTACCCTGAATGCCAAAAGTTGGAACGACTGAAGGAATCAGTGAAGGAGAAAATCCAAAAAAATCAAGCAGCCGTTCAGAAATGGTATGGTTGACAAAATCCCAGAAAATTCCTTCTGAAAGCCCTGAAACGGTTGTGTTAATTTGATCGGTAAGTTTCATGGCAATGTAGTCACCGGGAAGCATGATTTTGTCAATTTTTTCATACACTTTCGGCTCATGTTCTTTGATCCATGCCAATTTGGAAGCCGTAAAGTTTCCGGGAGAATTGAGTAAATGATTCAAACAATAGGATTCGCCCAAGTTCTGAAAAGCTTTTTCGCCGTATTCTACTGCACGACTGTCGCACCAAATGATGGAAGGACGCAATACGTTATGGTTTTTATCAACGACAACCAATCCGTGCATTTGATATGAAATACCAATGGCTTTAATCTCTTTTGAATCAATATTTGCCTGATGAAGCATTTGTTGTGTGGCACGTTTTAAGTTTTCCCACCACCATTCAGGGTGTTGTTCTGCCCAACCTGTGTGCAATGCATCGATGCGCATTTCTTCCTGAGGCGAAAAGGCATGTGCAATGCTTTTTCCCGTTGCTGCTTCAACCAAGCTTGCTTTAACGGATGAACTTCCAATGTCGTATCCCAATAAATACATGTTTTGAATTCGTTAATGTTAGCGATACAATTGATTATAAATGATTTTGTCAAATCGGTAAAATCGGGCAGCTCGGTGAGCTACATTTTGTTGTTTTTCGTTTAGCGGAACGATGTATGGTAACGAAGTAAATTTTTTGTGAAAATTACGGATGTCCACTTTCTGACCAAAAATGATTTCGTGCAGATTGCGCAATTCTGCTTCGGTAAAACGTTTTGGGAGTAATTCGTAAAGTCCTATGGGATCTTCAACCAATTTTGTCCGAACGAATTCAAGCGCTTTGGCTACAATCAGGTTGTGATCAAACGCTAAAATTCCGATGTCGTTAATGTCACACCATTTGGCTTCGTATTGATTGGAAATGGTCTGCAATTTTTGTCCGATTTTAATCAGTGCGACGTATCCAACGGTGACAATTCGACCAATTTTAATGTGAATGGCATTTTCAAGCCAAACTTTGTCACGCGGGTTTTGTGTTCTTCCCGGAGAGCCAAAGCTGTGAAATTGTTGAAGATAGATGTTTTTTATTCCGGTTAATTCGTGCAAAACCCGATAGGCAGCGTCGTCCAGATCTTCGTTTTCATAAATAACGCTCCCCGGTAGTTTCATGTCATTGTAAATGCCTTCATCGCTGATTCCCGTGCGGTTAAGTAATAAAATTTTTAATTTTTCGCCCGTAAATCCAAACACAACGCAATCAACCGATACATGCGGATAAAGTGTGGTTTCTCCCATAAAATGAACAATTTCTATTGTTTGTTTTCTTTCTTGCAAATAAACTTACTTTTCTTCAAATTGTCAATATCTATTTGATTAAAAAACTGATTGTAAGTATTTTGAAAAATGTATGAAATACAGTAATCAAAAAGGGTTATGTCGATGTGCGTCAAGTGAATGAATCGCACAATGATGATGTATATTCAACAATAAGAATGGTTTGTTAAATATTCAAAAATAATTTGTTGGTTTGAATCGGTTGTTTTTAACTCCGATCATTTGTGAAGTTAATGGTGGCGGTGATTCTTTGGCAAGAAAAACTTCATTGGTTTTTTTCTGGAAGGAACTTGACAAAAATAACTTTTATTTACAAAGCAATGTCTAAGTGCGGGTTCCATGTGGCATAAAGAAACAATTATAAACCCATGAAACTCATCAAATGGTCATTTTCTTGATCGTAAGTCATTTTTATGGTGCTTTGTTTTTGATGAGTTTGTCCTTTGATAAAAAAGGGTTGATCACTGTTGGCTGATTTTTTTAAGTGCTTAAAATATTGATTTAATTCATTTTGAAACAATGTGTCGCTTATTTCAAAATCTGAATGGTATTTTCAGCATCTGTTTTTGTTTTAAAATCATTGACATTTAGATAGAAATAAGGAGGGTCATATTCGATGGTAACGGCGTGACGGGTTTGTTTTTCCATCTCATGTTGAGCTGCACGGGCATTGGATTCATCGTCAAAACTTCCGATTTTTATGGAGAAGTAGGGTGGCAGAATGGGTAAATAGGTGGCATTGAACCCTAATTGATGAAGTCGGTTGACAAACAGTCGAGCTTCTCTTTCTGATTGAAATCCGTCTAAACGAACTTTGTAGAAATGATCTTCAATCAAAATCAAGGTGTGTTTTCCTGTTCGTTCAACAGCTTTTTGATACAAATTCAACGCATACTTTTTGTTTTTGAATGCGCTAATTTGAATGACTGCTCCCTGAAACGGCAGAATGGCCATAGAATCTTTACTGAAAGATGAGCGCAGTTTGGGATGCAATGTTTGGGTTGTTATTTCGAATGATGCCGATGAGGCACAAGGCGAAAAATTGATTTGTTGTGACAATGGTGATGGAACACTGATCACTTCTCCATCGTGCCATTGAGCCGGATCGAAGGGTTCTATGTTTTTTTCAAAAGAAATGAATCCAATCATTTTGAATTCCGTTCGGCGATTTTCCTGATTTTCGGCTTCAGTACAGGGAACTCCGACGCGAGGGACGAAAAGAAGGAATCGGCTGCCATAACCTTTGGCGATGATTCGATCGGATGCGATTCCTTTGTTGATAAAGTATTTTGCAACGGTTTCGGCGCGAAGTTGCGAAAGCCTTTCATTGTAATCGTCTGATCCAAAAGCATCGGTGTGTGAGCTTACTTTGATTTTGATAGGATAAAGATTCATGACGTTCACAATGCTGTCTAAAATCGGATAATCATCGGAACGAGGTTCCCACTTGCCCGAATCGTAATAAATATTTCGAAAACGCCAATCTTTGTCCATTTGAACCCGTTCCAACAGCAAATCTCTGTCAACGGGTTGAATAGAATCGGAGGCTGACGAATTGCTCTCAAACGTCATGCAGTCATTGAATGTGTTGTGATCCATGGCTTTAATGATGCCATCGCATGGCGGATTAACATGAAAAATGTACTTTCCGTCATGATTTGTTTTGGTGACATAAATTTTATGATTCAGTTTGTTGTATAAAAATACGGTGGCTCCTTCCCATGGAGTCATTTTTTGTACATCTTTGACATATCCAACTATTGCGATTGAAGCTGATTTACCTGCTGTTGACGAATTCGAAAGGATTGATTCGGCAGAAGGTGTGGGAGATGCCTGTTTTTTCTGCGCTGGAAGCAGCATGGGCGGAAACAGCAAAATGATGGATAGAACAATTGATAGGGATCTAAACCTGTTTTGTTTTCGATTCAATTTGCAAAAGGTATGGAATGAAAACATGTTGTTCATGGATTGAGCGTAGATATGCATGATGTTTTTGAATCTAATGTTATAATGCTGCTGATATTTTTCTTAAAGATCCATTTAGTTTTGTGATAAACGTACCCAAAGCATTTTTAAAACAAAATTTTTAGAGAAACCATTGAGCCGGAAGTTTGTTTTTCAGAAACTTGGTTAAAAATTTTTTTTGTTCGTACGTCTATTTTTATTTTTACACTAAGAATGTAAGGCACTCGCAAAATAGTCATTGGCTTGAACATAAGCTCTTTTTATGGCTCGTTTCATGGGATGAAGTCCCAAAATATTCATCATACAGTTATATGACTTTTGTTAATGCCATTGAACCTTTTTGCATCCATTGATGGGTTTATTGGCTGAGTTGTTGGGCATTCTCCATTGATATACAAATGAGTAAAAATTCATTGATCTTTAATATGTCGAAAACAAATATATGCATTCCATTTGTAAAAATCATCCTATTAGGACGGGGTGAGCTTCATCATTTTTTATTTTATTCTTTTCTTTGATTTTTATTGTATTTTAAAATAATGTTTCTTGATGTAAAATAAATATAAAATAATATTTTTTGCCACTTTAGTGTTAAATAACATCGAATTCCAAATCGAACGATACTATCTATTTGTTTTGTTTTCAACTTTTGATGTTGTTAATTGACATTGAAAGGCGATGAATGGTTGCAAAATGTCATTGCTTTTGACGAATCTTGTTGTTAACGTTCGCCATGGTGCATTCGTCAATGAGTTTCATTTTTCGATAAAAGAGTTCTACCTTTGTTTTTTCGATTGAAGCATGAATTTTGCATCATAAAATGTTGAAAATCATTTTATTATTTTGTATAAATGTATGAAACTCGTGAAATCGTCATGCTCTTGGGCTCAAGCTCTTATTATGGTTCGTTTCATTTTGAGAGGTTGTTGAATCTGTTCGGGGTGAAAGGTGGTTGAATTATCATGCGCTTGGATCGGATTTTCGCTTTGATGCTTTTTTTAAGGGAAGGTATGAACATTAACAAAATAAAAGATTTATTGATATGAACAGGAATTTGTTGGGTTATCGCCACATTGGTATTACGGAAGAAGATTTATCCGTTATGTTGAAAACGGTTGGAGTGAAATCGATGGATCAACTTATTGATCAAACCATTCCGAATGACATTCGCATGAAAGGATCACTTCGATTGCCTCCGCCCATGAACGAATATGACTATTCGAATCATATTCAGTCGTTGGCTGCAAAAAATAAGGTTTTTAAGACCTATATTGGCATGGGATATTACAACACGGTAACTCCGGCGGTTATTTGGCGTAATGTCTTTGAAAACCCGGTTTGGTACACTTCTTATACTCCATATCAAGCGGAAATTTCGCAAGGCAGATTAGAGGCCATGTTAAATTTTCAGACCATGGTTAGTGATTTGACGGCATTACCACTAACCAATTCTTCGTTGCTCGATGAAGCAACGGCTGCTGCTGAAGCGATGACCATGTTTCATAACACTCGTACCCGAGAACAGGAAGAGAAACAAGTGAATACGTTGTTGGTTGATAAGGAGATATGGCCTCAAACGCTTTCAGTGTTGCAAACGCGGGCACTGCCTCAAGGAATCGCTTTGTTGGTGGCTGATGTGGCTTCGTTTGATTTTTCGGTTCCGGTTTTTGGTGCCATTGTTCAATATCCTAACGCCAACGGAGAAGTGATTGATTATACTGATTTTGTTCAAAAAGCTCATGCTCATGGTTGTAGAGTGGCTGTAGCAACGGATTTGTTGGCATTGACGTTGTTGACACCTCCGGGTGAATGGGATGCCGATGTTGCTTTTGGATCTTCTCAACGGTTTGGGATTCCGTTGGGATTCGGAGGTCCTTCGGCTGCTTTTTTTGCTGCAAAGGATGCGTTCAAACGCGATATTCCGGGCAGAATCGTCGGTATTTCCAAAGACGTCAAAGGAAGGCCTGTTTACCGTCTTGCATTGCAAATGAGAGAACAACACATTAAGCGTGAAAAAGCAACGTCGAATATTTGTACCGCTCAAGCGCTCTTGGCTACGATGGCGGGATTTTATGCCGTCTATCACGGACCGGAAGGATTGAGAGCAATTGCGCGCATCATTTATAGCCGCACCGCAACATTGGCCAATGTGTTGAGTTCTCTTGGATTTTATATTTTGAATACCAACTTCTTTGATACATTAAAAATTGGTGTCCCTTCCAATTTCTCTATTCAGGAACTTCGACAAAACGCATTGCATCAAGGAATTAATTTACGATATTTTGCATCGGGAGAAATAGGTATAACCATTGACGAAACAACCGGGAATGAAGATATTGCCCAATTGATCAGGCTTTTCTCCAATACAATGCACCATTTGTCGTCGATCACTTATTATGAAAACAATGATGCGGTGTTGCCTGCTTATTTGCAACGCAAATCAATGTTTATGCAAGAGCCGGTATTTCATAAGTATCATTCCGAAACGGAACTGATGAGGTATATTAAGAAATTGGAACGACGTGATATTTCATTGGCACATTCGATGATCTCGTTGGGATCGTGTACCATGAAATTGAATGCAGCCTCAGAACTTCTGCCATTAAACAATCCGGCCTGGGGTTCCATTCATCCGTTTGTTCCAAAAGATCAAGTTCAGGGATATCTTGAAATGTTTCAAAATTTATCGGGTTATTTGTCGGAAATTACAGGATTGCTCGCGGTGACTTTTCAACCAAATTCGGGAGCTGCAGGAGAATATACCGGGTTGATCACCATTCGCAATTATTTCAAATCAAAAAATGAAACTCAACGTGATGTTGTGCTCATTCCGTCATCAGCACACGGAACCAATCCTGCCAGTGCAGTGCAGGCTGGTTTCAGGGTAGTGGTTGTAGCTTGCGACGATAAAGGGAATGTGGATGTGGATGATTTGCGGGCTAAAGCAGAAGCAAACAAAGATCGACTTGCTGCTTTTATGATTACCTATCCTTCCACTCATGGTGTTTTTGAATCGTCCATTCGGGAAATGTGTCAAATCATTCACGATCATGGCGCCCAGGTTTATATGGATGGTGCCAATATGAATGCTCAGGTTGGATTGACTTCGCCGGCCATTATTGGAGCCGATATTTGTCATTTGAACTTGCATAAAACATTTGCTATTCCCCATGGAGGAGGCGGTCCCGGTGTCGGTCCGGTATGTGCTGCTCAACATTTAGCGCCGTTTCTTCCTCAACATGTTGCCACGGATCAGCAGGTCAATGTTTCTGCTGTTGCGGCAGCACCGTTTGGCAGTGCAAGCATTTATGTGATTTCGTATGGATACATTCGCATGATGGGGCCTGACGGTTTGACAGAAGCAACGAAAACAGCCATTTTGAATGCTAATTATTTAGCTGCAAAATTGAAAGAGACCTATGGCATTGTTTACACCGGAACAACAGGTCGGGTGGGGCATGAAATGATTCTAGAATGTCGTCATTTTAAGGCTACTTCAAACGTTAGCGAAACAGATATTGCAAAACGTTTGATGGATTACGGATTTCATGCACCGACATTATCATTTCCGGTGCACGGTACGTTGATGATTGAACCAACCGAAAGCGAGTCGTTGGCAGAGTTGGATCGCTTTGTGGAAGCGATGCTGAGTATTTATCAAGAGATTAAAGAAATCGAAAACGGAGAAGCCGATCGTGAGGACAATGTGTTGTTTAATGCGCCACATTGTGAATTTGATGTGATGTCGGATACTTGGGAGCATTCATATTCTCGCGAAAAAGCAGCATATCCTCTGGGATGGGTTAGAGAAAATAAATTTTGGTTGCAGGTTGGTAGAGTTGATAATGCATACGGAGATCGAAACTTAGTGTGTACATGCAAATAAAAAAAATGGTAACTTTACCGAGTTAACTAATTAATTTTTATTTACTCGATGGGAACTCATATACATTTGCCCGAACCGGCCTTACGGCGATTGCCTTGGTATTTGTCGTATGCCAAATTGGCTTTGGAAAAAGGAGAAACAACCATTTCATCTACGCAGATTGCTTTTGCTATTGGCGTGGATTCATCCGTGGTGGCAAAAGATTTATCGTACATCGATGTTTCAGGGAAGACCCGTGTAGGTTACAGCACGTATTCCTTGATTGAGGTGTTGGAAAGTTTTTTGGGCTTTACCACCAGTCATCCGGCTTTTCTGTTGGGAGTTGGTCGTTTGGGAGGAGCTTTGTTGCAGGACAACGGCTTGCGACAGTTTGGGCTCGATATCATTGCGGCTTTTGACGTGAAACATGAATTGGCCGGCACCAACATCAATCACATTCCCATTCATCACATTGATAAGATGTGTGAATTGAGAAGAAAAACGGGTGTGGATATTGCCGTTTTGACCGTTCCAATCAATCAGGCTCAGGAGGTGGCTGATTTTCTAATTCAGGTGAATTTCAAAGCTATATGGAATTTTACGCCCATTCGTATTAAAGTGCCTGAACATATTGTGGTTCAAAACACTTCTATTTATGCTCATTTAGCGGTGATGTACAATCGACTTGAGCACTTAAAGGAAAATTAAACGAAGCTTAGCTCAACCCGAACAGTGGATGGACAATGTTCATTCACTGTTCGGGTTGAATGTCATGTAACGACTTTTTGGCGAGTTCCATACATCCTTAATGTTAAAAATTAAAATTGACGTATGAAAATTTTTGCAGTTGGATGGAATTATTCCGATCACAATAAGGAGCTGGCACATCATGAAATTCCCACGGAACCGACTTTTTTCATGAAGGCCGATACGGCATTGATCAAAGATAATAAACCTTTCTTTTATCCTTCTTTCTCAAACGAAATCGAGTATGAAACTGAAATCGTTGTTCGGATTGATCGGCTTGGAAAAGGGATTGACGAAAAATTTGCACATCGATATTTTCACGAAATCGGTTTGGGAATTGATTTTACGGCCAGAGATCTTCAACGCAGGCAACGAGCGGAAGGAGGTCCGTGGGAAATTTGCAAATCTTTTGATCAATCCGCTCCAATCAGCTCATTTCTTCCCGTTCATGAGTTTAACGACATTCAAAACATTTCGTTCCATTTAGACATTAACGGAAAAACAGTTCAAAACGGCAATACCCGTGACATGATTTTCCCCGTCACTAAAATAATTTCATATCTCAGTCAATTCTTCACTTTAAAAACGGGAGATTTTCTGTTTACCGGTACTCCGGTGAATGTTGGTCCTGTGCACATTGGAGATCATTTGCAAGGATACATAGAAGACAAATTAATGCTCGACTTTTGGGTTCGGTGATATTTTGATTATCTTTGGCAATTCAATTGATTGATATGGCCTTCCATCGAGTTTTGCTTTGGTTTTTGTTGCTTCTTTTTGTATGTGTTGCTCCGTTCTCTTATGGTGCTTTGCATGCCTACGGATCTTCATCGGTGTTGAATCAAGGCACATGGACAAAAATCAGGGTTTCATCAACCGGATTTTACAAAATTTCGTTTGATGATTTGAAAAAAATGGGAATCACCAATCCTCAGAATGTGCATGTGTATGGTTATGGAGGTGCTGAGTTGCCTGAGGATTTCACCAAGCCTTTTATTGACGATCTGCCTGACAATGCCATCTATGTAGGCTCAAACTTTATTGCATTTTATGCACAAGGGCCTGTTAGTTGGCAGTACAACGTGGCAAAAAAACGTTTTGTCCATACAACCAATTATTATTCCAACTACGGATATTATTTTGTCACTCAAAACAATACTCCCGTAAAACATATTCTTTCGGCTATTGCTGACACAGCTGCACCTACCGACACGGCAGATTGTTTTTTAGATTATGCCGTTCACGAAAAAGATCTGGAAAATTTAGCCAATTCAGGACGTGAATTTTACGGCGAAATTTTCAGTTACACGCATGCTTATACTTTCTCTTTTTCATTTCCCAATGCTGATCAACGTCGTAACAGTTTTATCAGCATTGATGCTGTGGCAAATGCTTCGTTAAACAGTTCGTTCACTGCTTCAATGAATAATTCGGAGGTTGGAACTTTTCCTATTTCTGCCGTTTCTTCCATGTACGATTATGCCCGACAGGGGTCAGGTGTTTTTTCCTTCACTCCCGTTTCCGATAATCTCAACGTGAATTTAAACTATAACCAACCTAATGCCGTTGCAACCGGTTATTTGAATTGGATTGAGATGAATGTTTACCGAAAATTAGTGATGAATGGCAGCATCATGTTTTTTCAAAATCCGGATTATCTTAACACTTCAAAAATACCTTTATACGTATTATCGAAAGTTTCTTCGGGCGTAGTTGTCTGGAATTTATCCGATCCGCAAAACATTCAATCGATGTCCGTCACGCGACAAAGTGATCAATTGAGTTTTGTTTCTTCCGCTTCCAACAAAACATTGCAGTGGTTTGTTGCTGTTGACACAACGCAACTTAGCAATTTGCCTTCGCCTGAAGTAGTTCAAAACAATGTCCCCAATCAGAATCTTCATGCGCTTTCTCCACAGGACATGGTGATCATTTCTCCGGCTGCTTTTGTGCAACAAGCGGAAACACTTGCTCAGTTTCATCGGGATCACGACGGCCTAAATGTGGTTGTTGTTACGCCTGAACAAGTTTACAACGAATTTTCATCGGGGACTCCCGATGCCACGGCTTACCGAAAATTAATGAAAATGCTTTATGATCGGTATGGTAGTGATCCGACCACGGCACCTAAATATTTGTTGTTGTTTGGACGTGGTTGTTTCGACAATCGAGGCATTGTTCCAACATCCGATCCAATCAGGCAATTGCTTTATTTTGAGTCATATAATTCAATAAGTCAAACTGCTTCATACGTGTCTGACGATTATTTTGGATTTTTGGATGATCAATCAGGGGTTAATTTGAATTCAGACAATTTGAGAATCGGCGTAGGACGTTTTCCCATTTACACGGTGGAACAAGCCCAAGAGACAGTCAATAAGACCATTCAGTACATGCAAAATCAAAATACCGGTTATTGGAAAAATCAAGTCTGTTTTATGGGGGATTATTTTGCCGGTGATGCACCAACATATGACATTCACATGATGCAGGCCGACAGCATTGCATCGCTCACTGCTGCTGCTAATCCCAATGTGCACATCAACAAAGTCTATTTGGATGCTTTTAAGGCCGTTACCAATGCTACGAGCGTCACTTATCCCGGAGCTAGGGATAAGATGTTGAATCTGATCAAATCGGGACTTTTAATGTTAAATTACACCGGTCATGGTGGAACTTCAGGCTGGTCAAATTCCCAGATTCTTACAACGGCTGACATTCAGGCTATGTATAATCAGGATTTAGCTTTATGGGTAACTGCAACATGCGATTTTACGCGATGCGATTACACCAGTTTAACGGCCGGTGAACAGGTGTTTTTAAATCCCAATGGTGGTGGCATTGGGTTGTTTACCACCACACGAACGGTGTTTTCCAATGCAAATTTTACCATTAATCAGAATTTTGCCAAAAATGTTTTTTATCGGGATTCTCTTGGCAATTCCTTACGTTTGGGAGACATGATGCGCCGAACCAAAAATGCCATGCCCGGCGATGACAATAAAATGAATTTTATTTTGATTGGTGATCCTGCCCTCAAATTGGCATTTCCTGCCCCAAATTATGCCGTCATTGTCGATAGCATCAATCATCAGCCCATTTCCAAACTGGATACTTTAAAGGCTTTGTCGGGGATGACGGTGAGTGGACACATCAATGATCCGTCGTCGAATGGCGTTTGCCGACAATTTAATGGCTATGTTCAAACTTATATTTTTGACAAAAAACAAAAAATCACTACGTTAGCCAATATTTCCGGTTCTTTGCCTTTTGTCTATTACGATCGTCCCACTGTGTTGTATTCGGGAAAAGCGTTGGTAAAAGGTGGATATTTTACCGTACAAACCATTATTCCAAAAGATATTAATTACAATTTTGGAACCGGTAGAATGAATTTTTATGCTGCCGATTCATTAGGTCACGAAGGTCAGGGAAATTTTGAGAATTTTATGGTTGGAGGGACTAATCCTCAAGTGATTTGGGAAACACAAGGACCTACTATTGACATGTATTTGAATTCACCTCAATTCAGAAATGGAGATCAAGTCAATTCAACGCCTCTTTTTGTAGCCAACGTCTCGGATCAAACAGGAATCAATGCGGTTGGAAGCGGCATCGGGCATGATATTACCCTTATCGTTGATAATGATCCCAATCAATATTACGTTCTTAATGATTACTATCAATCCGCTTTGGGAGATTTTCGGAGTGGAACCGTTCAGTATCAGTTGCCGGCTTTGTCCGATGGAAAGCATACGTTAACATTTAGAATTTGGGATGTGCTCAATAATTCAAGTGATTCAACGATTTATTTTATCGTTCAACATGATTTAAAACCTTCGTTGTTTAGCGTTAGCAATTATCCCAACCCTGTTGTTGGCGGAAGCACCAATTTTGTTCTTCAACACGATCGACCTGATAATCTTTTGTCGGTCAGAATTTTTGTTTACGATCTGTCGGGACGTTTGATCACTTCCATGCAACAAAACGCATTTACCAATTCATCCAAAACCATCATTCCTTGGAATGTGACAGACGCCAACGGCACACGCTTAAAACCGGGGATGTATTTGTACCGATTTGAAATTTCAACTTCTAACGGAGCCTTTAGTTCAAAAACACAAAAAGTAATTGTCAGCAGGTAATAAAAATGATTTATTTCCGTTCTTATAACAAGTGTATTTTTTTTAAGAGAACCTATTGCATCAATTCATCTTCTCAATTATTAACATGTTTAGGGAACGAATCAACTCTGCTTTTGGAGATGGATGGTTCTAACTACAAAACCAATTACGTATGAAACGAACAATTAAAACAGCTTTTGCTCAAGCGTATGACTATTTTGGCGAGTTCCATACAACCTTAATGTTAAAAATTAAAATAGACGTATGAAACAAAGAAGCTTTTTTTTGATCTTGTCAATGATTGTCCCGTTTATGCTGAGTGCGCAAAAGACCCTCGATAATTCATTGAATCCTTTAGTGACCGGAGTTCCGTCGTTGTCCATTGCCCCCGATGCACGCGGAGGCGGCATGGGAGATGTGGGTGCAGCTACCACCCCAGATATCAATTCGCAATATTGGAATCCTGCCAAGTATGCCTTTATGGAAAGTGGTGCAGGCATTTCGCTTTCGTACACTCCATGGCTTCGTAAATTGGTCAGTGATATGAGTTTATCCTATCTTTCGGGATATTACAAAATTGGCGACCAACAAGCCATAAGTGCTTCCTTGCGCTATTTCTCGTTAGGGACTGTCGATTTGACGGATCAAACCGGAAATCCGTTAAATAGCATTAAGCCTGCCGAATATTCCATTGATGCAGCTTATTCAAGGCAATTGTCCGATAAATGGTCGGCGGCAGTGGCTTTGCGATTCATCTATTCCGATTTGACGGGAGGTCAGGGTCAGGACATGTTTCCGGGTTCTGCCGTAGCAGCGGACATTGCTACCTATTATCATTCCACCACGCAGGCTGACAACGGAGGTGATGCCATCTTTGGTTTTGGTGCCGATATTTCGAACATTGGATCAAAGATTTCATATGACAAAGGAAACACAAGCCTATTCTTGCCCACCAACTTAAGGCTGGGAGTTTCTTATCAATACCCGATGGATAATTACAACTCAATTTCTTTTAATGTTGATGTAAATAAATTGCTGGTCGAACCGCAAGACACGATGACCATTGATCAGTATTCACAAATTTCACCTGTCACAAGCATATTTAAGTCCTTTAGCGATCCCAATTTCTTAAAACGCATTCAGGGATCAATCGGGATTGAATACGGATACAACAATCAATTTTTTGTGCGTGGTGGTTATTATTACGAATCACAACTCAGCGGTAATCGAAAATATTTTTCTTTGGGAGCAGGTTTCATGTTGAATGTTTTTCGTCTGGATGTTGCCTATTTGATAGCTACATCGCAAAGCAATCCTTTGGATCAAACGTTGCGTTTGTCATTGGGCTTCAACTTGGCGGGTATTTCAGGCTTGATGAAGTAACCCGTTTACTAGGTTTGTTTGGCGTAATGGTCAGTTCTTTGGAGTGACTTCGGAACAAGCGTGCAAGAGCGAAAAGAAGCATGTTCGTTGGCAATAATTTGAATTTTGAACGCAATAAGAATAAACGAGTGAAACGAATCTTGTTGAACAAGACGAGTTCCACTTTCCAAAACCAAAAATCAATGACGTGAGCAATGAATCAAAAAAAATCTGCACACAGGAGTTTCTTGAATGATTTTGTCACTTCATTAAATATTTCAATGCAATAGTCTTATGAAACGAGCCATAAAAAATGCATATAATCAAGAAGATAACTATTTGATGAGTTCCATACATACTTAGCGTTAAAAATAAAATTGACGTATGAAAATTAGAGTTGGAATGGGTTATGATGTTCATCGCTTTGCGATCGGTCGCGAATTGTGGTTGGGCGGCGTTCGCATTGAACATCCAATTGGGTTGTTGGGGCATTCCGATGCCGATGTATTGATTCATGCCGTGTGCGATGCCTTGTTAGGTGCAGCCAATGCCCGTGACATTGGGTTTCATTTTCCCGACAACGATAAGCATTTTGAAGGAATCGACAGTAAAATCTTGCTACAAAAAACCATTCAGATTGTCCGCGAAAAGCAATTTGAAGTCAGTAATATCGATTGTACCGTTTGTGCTGAACATCCCAAACTGCAAGGCTATATTCCAAAAATAATCAGTCAGTTGGCTGCCACAATGGCCATTTCCGAAGAAGATGTTTCAGTGAAAGCTACCACAACCGAAAAATTAGGATTTGTCGGTCGAAATGAAGGAATAGCTGCTTATGCTGTGGCATTGCTTTATCGTGTGGATGAATGATCCGCTTTTTTCTTTTGATTATTTTTCTTCCCACATATGATCACTTTTAGGGATCAACGCATTGATAAATGGTCAATTGTTGTGATTGTGTCGTTTTAAAGGATGACGTACCTTTGCATCGAACTTTAACAAAGAATGTATGCATGGTTTGGTCTATTCCGTCATTTTATTGTTTGTTTTTTTTAATTTGAATGTCATTTTTGCTCAACAGCACGCTTTGTCCTCTTTCAACGTTCACTTTCAATACACCGGCGATTTGGCAGGGAATGTTTCAGGCGGAATTCATCGAGGTTTTGATTATTTGGGATTAGCCAACCTGACCATGTTGTTTGACATGGAAAATGCCGGAGCATGGAAAGGTGGATCTTTTTTTGTCAACATTGCCGATACTCATGGAGCAATGCCTTCTAACACCATGATTGGCGATTTTCAAGGAGTCACTAATATTGAAGCCGGAAATCATTTGATGTTGTATGAATGTTGGTATCAGCAAAAGATTGGAGCAACATCCATGACCATCGGTGTTCAGGATTTAAATGTTTCTTTTATGACCAATGATGCCGGCAGTTCATTTATTAACAGTTCTTTTGCTCTTCCTCCTTCCTTTTCGGCCAATTTTCCTGCTCCCATTTTCCCTCATACCGCTTTTGGGTTGATGATTCAAACTCAGATTCCCAACACCTCTTTGCAATGGAATGGGGCAATGTTCGACGGTACCGTCGAGGAGTGCAATCAATCGCTTCATCCTTTCTCCAGAATTTTTACAAAACAAAACGGATGGTTGGCCATCACTGAATTATTGGACAATCACAGCTTGCTTCCACATCGTTCAGGAAAATATACGATGGGTTTTTCGCTTCGGCATGCCAAAGATTCATTGATGAACAGTGTGGTCAATTTTCAGGGATATGCCGTGATGAATCAGGAAATTTATCATAAAGAATTTCAACAACTTATCACTTTTTCTCAAATTGGTTATGCGCCAATGAAAATGAATGATGCACCATTCTTTGTTAGTGCCGGAGTGGTATTGAAAGGAGTAAATCATCGAAGGAAAAATGACGAGTTGGGTTGCGGCGTGGCTTACGTTCGATTGCGAAATCGATCCTTCAAAGCAGAAACAGCGCTGGAAGGTTATTCCGCCGTTTCAATTTCATCAAAGTTTATATTAAAACCTGATTTACAATACATTATTCATCCATCCAGAACAGAACTAAAACTGTCAAACGCGTTACTTGGGATGGTGAGGGTACAACTGAAATTATAAAAACAGGATTTTCCATTTATGGTAACAAACATACGAACCATTCCGTTATCGGAAATGAAAACCGGCGAGGAAGGTATCATCTTCAAAGTGCTTGGACGAGGAGCTTTTCGGAAACGAATTACCGAAATGGGCTTTGTGAAGGGAAAAAAAGTGAAGGTGATTAAGAATGCTCCGTTGCAAGATCCAGTCGAATATGAACTTTTAGGGTATAATGTCTCGTTGAGACGCAGTGAAGCCGCTTTGGTTCAAATGGTCACCATGGAGGACGGAGCAGAATGGGAAGGTCCTTCGTACAACGGCATGATTGACGAAGAATCATTGAAGATTTCAGCGCAAGAAAAGAGCCGGAATATTCATTTAGCACTGGTTGGAAATCCCAATTGCGGCAAAACTACTTTGTTCAATCATGCTTCTGGTTCGCATGAGCATGTGGGTAATTACAGTGGTGTGACCGTTGATGCCAAAGAAGCAATGATGGAGCATCGGGGCTATACATTTCAATGGGTGGATTTGCCGGGAACCTATTCGATCACGGAGTATTCGCCCGAAGAGTTGTATGTTCGTAATTACATCATGGACAAAATGCCTGACATTGTTGTCAATGTGGTGGATGCCTCAAACTTGGAAAGGAATTTGTTTTTAACTACGCAGCTCATCGACATGAACATCAAGGTGGTGATTGCCTTAAACATGTATGATGAATTAGAAAAGAAGGGCGCACAGTTCGATTACGATGCTCTTGGAAAGATGTTGGGTATTCCCATTATTCCCACCATTGCTTCAAAAGGTATAGGAGTGACGGAATTATTGGATAAATTGATTGAGGTTTATGAAGATCGGGATTCCAATGTGCGCCACGTACATATCAATTATGGCGCCGATATTGAGGAGGCGATTAAATCCATTCAGGATGAGATTTGGAAAAATCCCTCGTTAACTGATCAGGTTTCGTCTCGATATTTGGCCATTAAATTGTTGGAACAGGACAAAACAACCTTGAATAAGTTGGCTTCATGCTGTAAAAATTTTTCACAGATTGAATCGACCATGTATTTGGCCATTCAGCGTTTGGAAAAAGAATACGGAGAAAAATCGGAAACCATTATTGCCGATGCAAAATATGGTTTCATCGATGGAGCTTTGAAGGAAACGTATCATGAAGCGGTAAAAGATAAACGTAAAGTCAAACATGAATTGGATGATTTTTTGACACATCGATTTTGGGGGTTCCCGATCTTTATCTTTTTCATGTGGGTCATGTTTCAGGCTACTTTCAGCATCGGAAAATATCCGATGGACTGGATAGGTGATGGGGTTTCATGGGTTAGCAATATGACACAGCAGATGATTGCTCCAGGTCCACTGCGTGATTTGTTGGTTGATGGTATCATAGCGGGCATTGGAAGTGTGATTGTGTTTTTGCCCAACATTTTAATTTTGTTTTTCTTTATCTCCATCATGGAAGATACGGGCTATATGGCCAGGGCTTCGTTTATCATGGATAAGTTGATGCATAAAATCGGGCTTCACGGCAAATCTTTTATTCCACTTTTAATGGGTTTTGGGTGTAATGTGCCGGCGATTATGGCCACGCGTACGTTGGAAAACCGGAAAGACAGAATTTTGACCATGATGATCATTCCTTTTATGTCGTGCAGTGCGCGGTTGCCTGTGTATGTGCTCTTAATTTCAGCTTTTTTTGCAGCTTATCAGGGATTGGTACTTTTTTCGATTTATATGATCGGGGTACTTTTGGCCATTGTGGTTGCACTGATGCTGAAAAAAATTGTTCTCAAAAAACAAGAAGCACCTTTTGTGATGGAGCTGCCTCCATACCGAATGCCAACATTGAAAAATACGTCGGTACACATGTGGTTTAAAGCCAAACAATACCTAAGGAAAATGGGAAGTGTCATTTTAATTGCTTCCATTTTGTTGTGGGTGTTGGGTTATTTTCCGCGTCACGATGTCAAAGATCATGCATTTGATCATCAATTGGCACAAATCAGCGACAATCCACAGATCAGTCCGATTCAAAAGACAAAACTACTCGACAGTTTAATGTATGCCAAAGAAGCAGCAAGACAAGAAAATTCATACATTGGACGTATTGGACATGCGATTCAGCCAATCATGTCACCTTTAGGATTTGATTGGAAAATGAGTGTTAGTCTGTTGTCGGGATTTGCTGCCAAAGAAATTGTGGTCAGTTCAATGGGGGTTCTTTATCAGGCTGGTGCTCATGCCGAAGAGCATTCTCAAACGCTTAAATATCAATTGATTCATGAAAAACATCAAAGCGGACCATTAAAAGGAAAACCTGTTTTTACGCCGTTGGTAGCCATTGGATTTTTGCTTTTCGTTCTTATCTATTTTCCATGCATTGCAACCGTTGCGGCTATTAATCGTGAGGCAGGTTGGCGCTGGGCGCTTTTTTCCATGACATTTACCACGTTGTTGGCTTGGCTCGTTGCTTTCCTGACTTTTCAAATAGGGAGTCTCTTCACTTAATTGAAACTATTTATGTT
The DNA here is from genome assembly GCA_049976245.1 of Microbacter sp. GTDB lineage: Bacteria > Bacteroidota > Bacteroidia > Bacteroidales > Paludibacteraceae > Microbacter. Next base: position 86,934 of record JBMFIQ010000003.1, read on the forward strand.
ACAAATCATTATTGTCATATTCTTTGTTGCGGTTGCTTTGTATTTTGCCATTGTAAAAATCATTAAGCGGTTGCATCATAAAAAGGGGACTTCACCATGCGATGGTTGTGCTGGTTGTGCATTAAAACACGAATGGGGGAAAAATCATGATACGTGCGATCATCGAATCCCGCTCAAATAGTATTTGTCAGAATCTTCAATTTGTATTTGTGGTTCTTTTTTCATAACTTTGCATTTGTTTTTACATCTTCTCAAACAATTGGAACAAATGGTTTTTTTTGAAAAGCGTCATTTTAATTTTATGCAAGGATTGGCTTTATCCTTGTTTCTATTGATGTTGATGGCTCTTTCGATTAAACCGTTACACATCTTTTTTATTCATCACGAAGTCATTGTTGAACATGACACGGAAACAAAGTTTGCCGCTCCCACAGAGCAAGATTGTCCTATTTGTGATTTTGAATTCTTTCTTTATACTGCTCAGCACGACCATTCGCTCCCTTCAGTAGCTTTCATTCCTGTTCAACCTGAGCAATTGCTTAAAACGAGCAAAGTGTATCCTGTCTATTCAGGTGCTGTTTTGTTGCGGGCTCCTCCTGTAATGGATCTCTTCCTATAGATTTGATCGTTTCATTTTTGTTCTTTTTCTCTTTGTTTTATTTCAAAGATGGATGGTGCATCCTCTTGGTGCTTCTTGTCTTTTTTTTCGATCATGCCTTTGAAGGTCAATGTTGGATTGTCTTCAAACTCCTTTTATCAAAAGGTGGAGGAATGATGAAAAATATGTAAGATCACTAAAAGAGCAATGGATGATTTGAGCGGACATTTTGTCGAGTTGGAAAATAAACTGCAATCCATTGACAATGAGCAATTCTGTTTATTTTATTAACATGAAATGATTCAAATCTTTCTAAGTCGATTACGTTGAAGCGAATCATGGTTTCTCATCTTTTTTCAATGCAGAGAATGCTTCGGCATCGTTGGCACAACGAACAAGCGTTCGGCATATTGTTTCACTAATTTAAATTGCAGCATATATGTTTCAAAAAATAATGGTTTTATTATTGTTTTCAATGATTATGTTATCGCCTGTTTATGCGCTTGAATCTCCTTCGCCGGAAACAACGGAGCTTCAGGGAATGGTCACGGATAAAACAACAGGCGCTCCTTTGATTGGGGTGAATGTTTATTTTCCCGATATTAAAACAGGTGCCATCACCGATCTTCACGGGAAGTATGTCATAAAGAATCTTCCGCTTATAATTACCAATATAGAAGTGAGTTACATGGGCTATCAAACGATTACGCAGTCAGTTAATTTACGTTTGACTCATGTTCTCAATTTACAAATGACCGAGTCGCCTTCCGAACTGAACGAAGTGGTGGTGACCGGCGTGAGCAAAGCTACCCGAATCAATCAAAATCCTGTTCCCATTGTTGCAGTAAGTAAGGCCTATTTGAATGAGAACAGCGCTTCCAACAATGTTATTGCCGAAATCAGCCATTTGCCCGGAATCAGTGCGGTAACAACAGGGCCTAACATTTCAAAACCGTTCATTCACGGTTTAGGGTACAATCGGGTGGTGACTTTATTGGACGGCATACGTATTGAAGGGCAGCAATGGGGCGATGAACACGGCATTGAAGTTGATCAAAATGCCATTAACCGCATTGAAGTCATTAAAGGCCCTGCAAGTTTAACCTACGGATCGGGAGCTGAGGCCGGTGTAGTCAATCTGATAACTGCGCCTACGGTGCCTGACGGTAAAATACTTGGCTCTGTCTCCAACGATTATGGCACAAACAACGGTTTATTTAATACCTCGTTTGAATTGCAGGGAAACCAACACGGATTGGTTTGGGGAACTGTCTTAACCAATAAGATAGCTAAAAATTATTCAGATCCTCACGACGGAAGAGTGTATGCCACCGGATTTAAGGAAAAAGATGCACGAGCCATGATCGGAATCAATAAATCATGGGGATATTCTTATTTAAATGCATCATTGTTTGATGATATTCAGGATATTCCCGATGGTAGCCGTGATTCTTTGCGACGTTTTACGTATCAAATTACCGATGCTGACACGTATCGTCCCGTAGTACCGGAGTCTGTGTTAAATTCCTATGCTACTCCTGTGCTGCATCAACATGTGCAGATGTATAATTTGTACGATAACAGCAGTTTTAACATTGGAAATACAACCCTGATGGTTAATTTAGGTTATCAGTACAGCCATCGACGCGAATATACGCATCCTGAAAATCCGACCATCCCCGGTTTAAATTTGGAATTGCACACGTTGAATTATGACCTGAAATATGATGTGCCTTTTGATCGCGGATATGATTTGACAATGGGATTGAACGGCATGTATCAGGATAATAAGTTGGGCAGCAATAGCACCGATTTCCCCATTCCGGGATATCATCAATTTGATTTTGGTGCTTTTGTGTTTGGTAAAAAAACATTTGGAAAATTCGATTTGTCGGGAGGAGCACGCTATGACGTACGTACCATCAACAGTCAGGCTGCTTTCATTGACACGTTGATTGAATATTTTCCGTCCTTGTATTATGGTTCCAATCCAACATCGACTCCCAACGTGATTCAACAGTTCGATGGCTTTCATAAAAGGTTTTCGGGAGCTTCCGGAAGCATTGGAACGACTTATAATTTGTCTTCCACGTTTTTTGTCAAAGCCAACTTGGCTACCGGATTTCGGGCTCCAAGCATTGCCGAGTTATCCGCCAATGGCCCCGATCCGGGTTCTCAAATCTATCATGTGGGAGATCTTCAGTTCAAGCCTGAGTTTAGTGTTCAAGGTGATGTCGGATTGTATCTCAATTTGCCTTCTTTAACGGCAAGCGCTGATGTGTATGACAACAATATTGATCATTATATTTTTCAGGAACAGATGGTTGATGCCAACGGAACTCCGGAGCGTGTGAATGCCAACGGCAGTTTGAATCCTGATGGTCAGTATGCAAGGTTTACTTACACCCAAACAAAAGCACGCATTGTCGGTGGCGATTTTTCTCTTGATTTTCATATTTTTCCGTGGCTTCATTTTGAAAATGCGTTGACGTTAACGTATGGTACGAATCTTGGTAACAACGGTAATGAGCCGGACAGTTTGCGTTATTTACCCTTTATTCCGCCTTTGCACACGTATTCTACCTTAAGAGCCACATTTGCCAAAGGATTCAATTGGTTTAAAAATATTTATGGATTTGTTGGGTTTACGCATTTTGAGCCACAACATCGTTTTTTTAGCGCTTATGGAACGGAAACCTATACTGCAGGCTACAATTTGCTTAGCGCAGGATTTGGCGGAAACATTGTGAATAAAAAAGGCGATAAAATCATTGAATTGTATGTGGAAGGTACCAATTTGGCCAATGTTAGTTATCAGTCGAACATGAGCCGATTGAAATATTTTGACAATCCCGTGGTTCCGGAAGGTGTTCAACCCGGCATTTTCAATATGGGACGAAATGTCAGCATCAAAATCGTGGTGCCATTTGATTTTTCTCCGCATGTCAAAGGGATTTGAACGTTAAATGATTGATGAATAAAGTAAAATAAGAGAGCATGTTGGAATGGCATTCTCTCTTTTTTTTTCAAGATACTTCGTTTTGAGGGCAGGATTCTTTTTGTGCAATAACAACCTGATTCGTTTTCATTTGTTTTGAAAACCTTGTTATTTGTCAGATGATTTGATTTTCAAAGAATAAGTTGAACGTTTTGTGTGGCGCATCAATATGCGTATCTTTGCATAAAGCAAATTGTTTTTTTTAAAAGCGCTGAAATTGATCATTATGCATAAAGCCGGATTTGTAAATATTGTGGGAAACCCAAATGTAGGAAAATCAACCTTGATGAATGCATTGGTTGGAGAACGCATTTCAATTATTACATCGAAAGCACAAACAACGCGTCATCGCATCATGGGAATTGTGAACGGAGATGATTTTCAGATTGTCTATTCTGACACGCCGGGCGTGCTAAAACCTCATTATAAGTTGCAACAGTCAATGCTTGAATTTTCGCGCTCTGCCTTGTCGGATGCCGATATCATTCTTTATGTGACGGATGTGTTGGATTCGAGTGAAAAAAACAGTGATTTTATTGATTTGGTGAAGCAAGAATCAGATCATTACAAAATCCTCTTAGTAATCAACAAAATAGACTTAATTGACGAAGCAAAATTAATTCTTCTTGTCGAACATTGGCATGACATTATACCTCAGGCTGAAATTATTCCTTTGTCAGCGCTGAATCATTTTAATTTAGAGCCTTTGCTGAAACGCATCAAAGAATTGTTGCCCGAATCGCCTCCTTTTTTTGAAAAGGATTCTTTGACGGATAAGCCGGAACGTTTTTTTGTTACTGAAATTATTCGCGAAAAGATTTTACTCCATTATGAAAAAGAAATTCCTTATTCGGTGGAGGTAGTTGTAGAAAAATTTAAAGAAGAAGCAGCCATCATTCATGTCAATGCAGTCATTTATGTTGAGCGAGAATCACAAAAAGGCATCATCATTGGACATCAGGGAAAAGCCTTGAAAAAAGTTGGCGTTGAATCCCGCCTCGAAATGGAAGCATTTTTTGGGAAAAAAGTTTATCTGGAGTTGTTTGTCAAAGTAGAAAAAGATTGGAGAAACAAGATCCAATCTTTACGAAGTTTTGGATATACAGCCTCTTCAGAATAAAAAAAATCATTCTTCCTTTTCACACAGCTAACAGTATGATCGAAAGAATGATTTCATTTGTGGAGCCGGCGGGAGTCGAACCCGCGTCCAAACAAGGAAGCAATAAGCTTTCTACATGTTTATCTTCGCTTAGTTTTTCGTGTTTAAGCAAGACCGAAGCTACCTACTTAAACCTTATCTTCTGTTATTTCATTTAATATACGAAGCTATATTAAACTATTCCCGATTTTACTGCACCTCCTGATCAAAGAGCCTCGAGACCACGGCATTTGGGAGATGTCTCGTCCCCTCATCTTGAGAGGATAAAGCTATGATTTACTATTATTCAATCAAGCAGCAAGAGCGTAATTATTTTCGCCAGATATTGTTTTGAGTATCGATATTTACGAGCCGACTACCCAGCGCTCGACATGCTTACTTACCTCTTCTACTCGCTGTCAAAACCAAACGACCCCAATTTTTCAATGAACTTTTATACGTCAATTTTTATTTTAACACCAATGATGTTTGAAACTTACCACTTAGCCATTCTTTTTGGCATAAGCTCATTTTTTGTGGTTTGTTTTATTATGTGATATGCAAAATGTATGCCAATTCATATGCTTTTGTATGACTTTTGCCATTGACGGCAGCCTACTGTTCATTTCATAAAGTTCTGACCACATTCACCATGATTGGTGATAATCGTTTTTTTGTCAGGCTACAGTTTGCTGACTATTTGGCATAGCTGACCGAACGTGTTTCTCGAATAACCGTAATTTTAACCTGACCCGGATAAGTCATTTCGTCTTGAATTTTTTTAGCGATGTCGAATGAGAGTGTTTCCACGGCATTGTCATCTACTTTGTCGGCGCCGACGATGACGCGCAATTCACGTCCTGCCTGAATGGCATATGTTTTTTGTACGCCCGGATAAGAGAGCGCTAGATTTTCCAAATCATTCAATCGTTTGATGTAGGCTTCCACAATTTCACGACGTGCTCCTGGCCGTGCACCTGAAATGGCATCGCAAACTTGAACAATCGGAGCTAGCAAGGTGGTCATCTCGATTTCCTCGTGATGTGAACCGATGGCATTGCAAATGTCCGGTTTTTCTTTGTATTGTTCAGCCAATTTCATGCCAAGCAGAGCGTGCGGCAATTCCGGTTCCTCATCGGGAACTTTGCCAATGTCATGCAACAAACCGGCTCTTTTGGCTTTTTTGGGATTTAGACCTAACTCAGCGGCCATCACTGCGCATAAATTGGCTGTTTCGCGTGAGTGTTGCAGTAGATTTTGTCCGTACGACGAACGGTATTTCATTTTTCCGATCATTCGGATCAGTTCGGGGTGTAATCCGTGAATCCCCAAATCAATCGTTGTACGTTTCCCTGTTTCAATGATTTCTTCTTCAATTTGTTTTTTTACTTTGGCAACCACTTCTTCGATGCGTGCAGGGTGGATACGACCGTCCGCTACCAATTGATGGAGAGCCAGACGTGCAATTTCACGACGAACCGGATCGAAAGCCGAAAGCACAATGGCTTCGGGCGTGTCGTCCACAATGATTTCAACGCCGGTGGCAGCTTCCAATGCCCGAATGTTTCGGCCTTCACGACCGATGATGCGTCCTTTTATTTCATCCGAATCAATGTTAAACACCGTGACTGCGTTTTCAATGGCTGTTTCGGTAGCAATGCGCTGAATGGTTTGAATGATGATGCGCTTGGCTTCTTTGTTGGCATTCATCTTGGCTTCTTCCATGATTTCGTTTACATAAGACATGGCATCGGTTTTGGCTTCATCTTTTAACGATTCGATCAATCGCTCCTTGGCTTGCTCCGCCGATAAGGCCGAAATGGCTTCGAGTTGCTGCAGCTCTTTGCGGTGAAGTTGTTCAACCTCTTTTTTCTTATGTTCGATCATTTCGAGTTGCGCGTCCAGATTTTCTTTGAGCGCATCCAATTCTGTGTGTTTTTTTTGTAACTCGTTTTGTTTTTGATTGATGGTTATTTCACGTTGTTGTAACCGCGTTTCGGTTTGTTGAATTTTTGCATTTCTAGCAGCCACTTCTTTTTCATATTCGGCACGCATGTTGACAAACTGTTCTTTTGCTTCGAGCAATTTGTTCTTTTTCAACACTTCGGCTTCGGCTTTTGCTTCTTCCAACATTCTTTTGATGCGGTTGCGCAATAAATTTTGAGTAATGAACCACGAAAGGGCTCCTGCTCCTATGATACAAATGATGATGATAACAAGCGTACTCATACGGATTGAACTATTTTAATTTAAAACAAAAAAAAGGATGTTCTTATGTCAAGGCAGACAAAAGACAACGCAAGAACAACCAAAATAGAGAGGTAAATGTTGTGTGGATTATTTTGCTAAAGCATGATCCAAAACCTTGTCGAAATCCTGTAGTTTTTTTACAATGGGATCAATGTCTTCCGAGTATTTGTTTTTTTCGCGTTCCACGGCAAAATGATAGGCTGACATGACTAAAATGGTTTCATAAGGCAAATTGGGATGCCGTTGTTGATATAACTCAATGGCTTCTTTCAAAGCTTTGGCTGCATCACGATACAGAATTTCTTCTTCTCTTAGGATGTTCAGCGGGAAACGATGCCCGGCTACCTGCACATTAATTTGAAACATTGCCTTTTCCATTGCTGTCATTGATTCAGCAGATCAATACATTTATCTATTTCGCGCACTAATTGTGAAATTCGACGATGGGCAGCTTCCCGTTCGTCCGCATTTCCTGAAAGTGCTTGTGCCATTTTAAGATCTTCGTAATCGGAGCGAAGTTCTAAAATGGTTTTGTGTGCTTGCATCAAATCTTCTTTCTTTTGTTGTAACTCTGATTCCAGCAGTCTGTTTTTTTCTTTCTCCTGAGCGTAGCGAAACAACAATTCGTTGAGCTTTTTCTCGAAGCTGTCGAGCAAAATTTGATGTCGATTTGTCATCTTGATATAAAAACGTTGTCAAAGATAATATTAAATTATCAATGTACAATGTTTTGAACCCAATTTTTAGAAATTTGCTTTTCTTGAGCGATTTGTTTTGAAACAAGCCATAAAACCGGTTTATGCTCAAGCATATGATTATTTGGCGAGTTCCAAATATTCTAAATGTTGAAAATAAAAAATAAACGTATGAAAATCATTAAGGCCGGAATGTCATGTTTTAAATTCTGGCCTTAATGGATGTAGCTGAGCTACTTAATTTACTTTTTTATGAAGTGAAAGTGAGGTCCGAAACGTTCGAAAGCTGCTTTGTCAAGCGCTTCACGATGATCGGGATGGGCCACGCTGATGATCAGTTTGGCACGTTCCTGCAATGTTTTTCCGTATAAATTGACGGCACCATATTCTGTGACAAACCAGTGAATGTGGTTTCGGGTTGTGACGACTCCGGCTCCCGACGATAAGACTGGTGCAATTTTGCTTACGCCTTTGTTGGTTACAGATGGCATGGCAATGATGGCTTTTCCGCTTTTTGAACGGGATGCACCATACACAAAATCGATTTGACCGCCAACGCCGGAGAAAAATTTAAGTCCAAGCGAATCGGCGCAAACCTGCCCCGTGATGTCCACCTGCAATGCTGAATTGATGGCTGTTGTTTTGGGGTTTTGAGCTATGACAAACGGATCGTTGGTGTAGCCGACATCCATCATGAGGACTTGAGGATTGTTGTGAATAAAATTATAGACTTCCTGCGAACCCATTAAAAAGGTGGAGACCATTTTCCCTTTGTCAATGCCTTTGTTAGCGCCGTTGATGACTCCGCTCTCAACCAGCGGAAGAACACCGTCTGCAAACATTTCAGTATGAATTCCGAGATTCTTGTGATTCCCAAGTTGAGCCAACACTGCGTTTGGAATGGCTCCAATGCCCATTTGAAGACAAGCTCCGTCGTCAATGAGCTCGGCACAATGCTTGCCTATGGCTGTTTCAATTTCGTTTGGAGCGCTGAAATGGCTTGTTTCCAACGGAGTGTCATCTTCAACAAAAATATCGATCATGCTGAGCGGAATCATGGCTTGACCAAAAGCGCGCGGGACGTTTTTGTTGACAACGGCAATGACATGATCGGCTGTTTCAACAGCTGCCAGAGTGGCATCCACGGAAGTGCCAAGCGAAACAAATCCGTGTTCGTCAGGCGGACATACTTGAATCATGGCTACATTGCAATGCAAATAACCATCGCGGTACAATCGTTGAGTTTCACTTAAAAATACGGGAATGTAGTCAGAATAACCTGCTTGAACAGAAGCGCGCACATTGCTTCCGACAAAAAATGCGTCGTGTTGAAAGATGCCTTCATATTTTGCATCGGCATAAGGGGCTTCACCTTCTGTATGTAAATGGTGAATATGAACATCGAGCAATTCGCCGGCATCTCCGCGCGCACACATGGCTTTGACTAAACATTGCGGCACGCTGGCCACACTGCTTAAATGAACATGATCTCCCGATTTAATGACTTTTACAGCCTCCTCAGGCGTAACAGCATGATACGTTTTAATTGACATGAATGAATCTTTTTGTTTAGTGTATTGAAATAAAGCTATTTTCACAAAAAATGTAAAAAGGGCATCTCCTTTTATTCTTTGGCAAAGTTACTATTCTTTCAAATCACTCCCCATAAAAATCGCATTCAAATAACATTATTTTGCATATTTTTTTCTCTATTTCAATCCGTGCCAATTCTTTTTGCAGGAAAATGATTATGCCCAAACAGTTGAGTAAATCAATTGAACTTTCGCATGTTCATTACAAGGGGCTTCCGCCCCTTAACCCTGACTTCCTTTTTCCTCCCGCAAGCGGGATGTTCCACTTGACGCAAAAAGGAAGTAAAAAAGTCAAGACTACGTCCGCTTTCGCTCAAAAAACTGACGTTCATTGGCTCAAATCGTCCAAACTCGCTCCTTCGTCGCTCAAACAAGGACGATTTTTAACCGCCAACTCACTTGTTTTTTGGCTCACCGGACGAGGTCGATCCCTAATCAAAGATCTTTTGTGAAAATCAACATTATTTCTTCTTCAACTAAAAATGCATCAATAGAATAAGTCAATCATTTTTTCTTTCAATGTCAAAGTTATAAGAGGCTAATTATCAAATCTATTTAATATAATCATACCTAAAAATCAATTCATTATTTGCTTGCGAAAGTTGAATTAAGATTAATATATTGTCATTCAAGATATTGTTTTCAACATCTGGTTCAATTTTCGTCTGAAACAAAGATAGTGATTTTTGTTCTTGAACTTTTGGTTTTTTCTTTTAAAAAGGCAGTTTGGTTTGTTGATCCAAAAGCTGAAACGAAAGGCGATGATGAGGTGAAATTCCGTAAGTCAAAATGGCTTCCCGATGTGCTTGGGTTGGATATCCTTTATTTTTTATCCATTGATATTCAGGGTATTGTTTGTTCAATTCAATCATGTAATCATCGCGGTAAGTTTTGGCCAAGATGGATGCTGCCGCTATGGAGAGAAAGCGGCCGTCTCCCTGAACGAAACATTGGAAGGGAATTTGTTGATAAGGTTTGAATCGATTTCCGTCGATGATCAGATGTTTGGGCTCAACGGAAAGCGCTTCGATGGCTCGATGCATGGCTAAGATTGATGCATTCAGGATGTTGATTTGATCAATTTCCTTGGCTGAGGCAATGCCAATAGCCCATGCCACGGCATGTTGTTCAATGCAAGGACGCAGTTGGTATCGTTGTTTTGCGGAAAGTTTTTTAGAATCATTCAAGTCAGAACAATGAAACGTTTCAGGCAGAATCACGGCAGCAGCAAAAACCGGTCCGGCCAGACAACCACGTCCGGCTTCGTCGCATCCTGCCTCCGGCAAATCAGGCCATTGGTTTCCTGCTAAGCATGTAGTCAGTCTGTTTGAGTTTCGCATGGTTTGCCTTTGCTGACAGGGATTTCATCTTTCAATAACAGTCGTAACGATTGATCGTAAGTTATGTAACTCCACACCCAATTGAAAAAGGTAAAAAGTCGGTTTTTTACCCCAACTATGGAGCGTAAATGGATCACCAACCAAAGAAGCCATGCCCAAAAGCCGTAAAATTTGGCGATCGGCAGTTCGGCAACGGCCGTGTTTCGGCCTATGGTGGCCAAAGAACCTTTATCATGGTAGTGAAACGGTAAAAATGTGCGGTTTGTTTTTGCCGATTGGTTCAAGTTTTGAGCTAGATGCTCCGCCTGCTGAATGGCTGCTTGGGCAACTTGTGGATGACCATTAGGCCATTCCGAAGTGGACATAAAGGCTGTGTCTCCCACAGCAAAAATGTTTTGGAATCCGTTGACTTGATTCAATTCATTGACGATCAATCTGTTTGCTCTGCCGTAGATGTTTTTTTCAAAACCGGCTAAACTGTTGGCTTTTACGCCGGCTACCCAAAAAAGATTTTTTGTCGCAATTTGTTGGCCGTTACTTAAATTGACCAGTTCATTTTCGTAATTGTTGACAGTAGCTCCCAAAATGATGTTGACATGCATGTTGGTTAAATAATTGTGGGCAATTTCGGATGTTTTTTCCGAAAACGCACTCAACAAACGATTGGCTCCGTCGATCAAGTAAATTTGCATGCGTTCAATTTTGAAATCGGGATAATCTTTGGGTAAAATGAATTTCCGCATTTCTGCCAAGGCGCCTGCCAATTCAACGCCAGTGGCACCACCTCCAACAATGACAAAATTAAGCAATTTTTGACGTTCATCCTTGTCATCGGTACTGGTGGCGCATTCCAAAGTATAAATAATTTGATTGCGCATGGTCATGGCTTCGGTGGTCGATTTCAAAGGAAGAGCCGCATTTTTTAGGGCATCCTTGCCAAAAAAGTTGGTGTCGCAACCGGTGGCAATGATTAAATAATCAAAGCGAATACGGCCAATGGTTGTTTCCACATAATTGAGTTCGGTGTTGATGCTTTCGGCTGAGCAAAGACGAAAATGAAAATCTTTTTTCTGTTGAAAGATTTTACGAAAAGGGAATGAAATGGTACTTGGTTCCAGACCGGATGTGGCGACCTGATAAAAAAGAGGTTGAAATTGATGGTAGTTTCGTTTGTCGAGCAGTACGATTTGAAAGAAATGGGTATCGAGCATTCTGGCCAATTTTAATCCGGCAAAGCCGCCACCAATGATAACGACGCGTTTTTTATTTTTTGTGGATGGAATATTACAAATGGTTGTCATGTTGAGTTGGATTTAAATTTTGGGTAACTCATGTTTCAATGAACACTATGATGAAAAAATGCAAAGCACCTGTGAAGTGTTTTTCACAAGTGCTTTTTAAGGTAGCGACTCGGGGACTTGAACCCCGGACCTCATGATTATGAATCATGCGCTCTAACCAGCTGAGCTAAATCGCCGTTTTTCGTGGTGCAAAATTACCATTTTTTTTGTTGTTTTCAAAAACATGACGGCGAAAATCTTCATTTTTTTATCTTCTTATTATTTAATATTCAATATTTCAATGAATTATAAATGAAACAAGCCAATTCACCACGAAGATCAATTGGCCTGTTTTCAGCATGAAAGTTGATGAGCGTTATTTTGGAAGCATGATCACTTGCAAACAATTCATTTTATCAATCAATGATTTAGCTAAGTTTTGAATGGCTTTGCCATCAATGTTGTTCACGACATTGTTGTAGTTGTCTATGTAATCCACATTGGCCAAATAATAGGAATTTAGCGTGGAAATCCACCAATTATTGTCTTCTATTTCTTCGGCATGTTTTTTGATTAAATTTTCTTTCACTTTGGTCAGGTCTTCAGCCAAAGGTCCTTGATTGGCAATTTTTTGTAATTCTAAATGAATCAGTTCCAACATTTTACTATCCAATTTAGGATCAGTGTCAAATTGCATAAACAATAACGTTTCAGCAAATGGCAATCTTGAAACACTGCCCGACACGCCAACACCGTAGGATCCGCCGTATTCTTCACGAACACTTTCGGTGTAACGTAACGTCAAAATGTTCCCCAGAATTCGGGCTTTTAAGATGTCAGGCAGGTTGTATTGCGCTTTGTCGTGATAAAAAATGAAGTTGGATGCTTTGGGGGTTGTCATTTCATGTTGGAATTCCACTGTTTTTTTGCCTTCCGGATAACGAATGTCCTGATCTTTCCATGTTTCAAGATTTTTTGACGTTTTCAAACCTCCCAAATAGGTTAAAATGGGTTGTTTCATGGTTTCAGGATTGATGTTTCCAACAAAGAAAAAGGTGAAATTGGCCGGATTGGCAAATCGTTGGCGGTAAATATCCATCACTTGATCCAGACTGATTTGGTCGAGCGTGGAGAGTCGGAAAACGAATTTACGTGGCGAGTGATTGTAAAGATTGGTAACAATAGAATCGTTAAATGCTTGATTCGGACTGTTGGCCATATTGGTGAGTTGATTACGCATCTTGTTCATGAATACATTGAAGGCATCCATGTCTTTTCGTGGCGAGACAAAATAGAGATAAAGCATTTGCATCATGGTTTCAAAATCGTTGATGGAGCAATTGCCCGAAAAACTTTCCTGGTAATCGTTCATCGATGGAGATACGTTGGCCATTTTGCCTGAAAGCAAACGATTCAATTCAGTAGGTGAAAAATCGCCCAAACCGCTGTTGTTGATGACATCGCAAGCAACGGTTGCCGATGGAAGCTGACTGGTAGGAACCAGAGATAAGCCTCCGTATGCCACTGCGCCAAGACGAATTTCATCGGATTTGAAATGTGTTGGTTTCAAAATAACTTTTATGCCGTTGGATAAAGTCCATTCGGTGGTTCCCATGGTTTTGTTTTCGGTCACTTTGGCAATGGTTCCTGCTTTAGGAATGGATTGCAACAACGGTTTGTTGATGGTTTCATCCTTGTAAGGTTCTAGTTGAGCTGTTTTGACATGATCAATCATTGACAAAACTTCGGCTTCCGAAGGCAATTTTGCCTTTTCGTTGTCGGGGGCTTGAATGGAAACCAACACATTGTTGTCGGTGATGTATTTTTCGGCTTGTTGATTTAATGCATTTAACGGCAGTTTTGGCAAAATGGTTTGAGCCATTTTATATTCCCATTCAATGCCCGGAATGGGTTCTAAGTTGAGAAAATTGTTGATGTATTGTCGAACATAGGTTTGTGTTTTTTGTTTATCACGATTGTTGAATTCATTTTCTAAATTTTTCAACATTTCAGCTTTGGCACGCTCATATTCCGAAGGGGTAAATCCAAAACGCTTGATTTTTTCAATCTCATTCATTAATAATTGAAAAGCCAATTTGTATTCTCCTTCGCGTGGAATCATATAAAAAAGGAACGCATCTTTTGATTTGGTGATGGCACCATATTCGTTAAGGGCAAAAGTGAACGGAGCATTTGGTTGTTGCGTCAAATCCTTAAAACGATTGTTGATCATGATGGAAATGAGGTTGTTGGAAAGATCTGCGTAATAACCCAGCACTGTTTTTTTGAGCGAATCGGGCATTGGATCGTGTTTATAACGAACAATGATGGCAGAACCGGTTGCTTCAGGATCGGTCACTAAGGCGATAATGGGTTTTTCATTGTCGGGGATCGAATAAATGACGCGTTCAGCAGGATTTACCGGTTTTGGGATGGCTCCAAACATTTGTTTGATTTCGGCTTCGGTTTTGTCCACATCAATGTCGCCAACCACAATAATTCCTTGCAAATCGGGGCGATACCATTTCTTGTAGTAATCGCGTAAAACCTGATACGGAAAATGGAGAATGACAGCGGTGTCGCCAATAACATCTCTTTTGGCATATTGCGAACCTGCATAGATGATGCTGTTGATTTCTTTCCACATTCGGCGACTGGCACCGGCTCTGGTTCTCCATTCTTCCATGATGACACCTCTTTCCTGATCAATTTCATCTCCTTTGAGCAACAAAGAATGGGACCAGTCATGCAACACCAAAAGCGAACTGTCAATAGTTCCTTGACGAGTTGTCGGAACATTGCTTAAATTATACACCGTTTCATCAAGCGAAGTATAAGCGTTGATGTTTTCGCCAAATCGAACGCCATTTTTTTCTAAAAATTGAATAATGCCTTTATCGGGAAAATGTTCCGTGCCGTTAAAAGACATGTGTTCCAAAAAGTGAGCCAATCCGTTCTGATTGTCATTTTCGAGGATGGCTCCTACTTTCTGTACAATATAGAAATCCGCGCGATCTTTGGGCAGATTATTGTGACGAATGTAATACGTGAGTCCATTGTCAAGCCGACCGATACGAACATTCGGATCAACAGGAATGGTTGGCAACTGCTGAGCTACGCTTTGTTGAAAAGCCATGCTCAGAAGAAAAAGAAAAACATAAAAATAAGTTTTCATACAGTTTAAGATTAAATAGAATTAAGATTGACCAAAAATTTTATTTTTTTTGGATAGGCAAATTTAGCTATAATTTTCAATATTCAAAATGATAGAATATCACTATAAACCGACAAAAATCAAAAATCGTCGATTTCTATTTTTAATTGCTTGAATATCTGATATCTGTAAAATTA
>JBMFIQ010000004.1:0-93495 GCA_049976245.1 Microbacter sp.
AAACAACAGGCGTGATTATTGGAGCCATGGGCTTTAGAAATCCTTATGATGGGCACACGATAGAACCGGCACTGGAACAAGCAGAAAGATTATTGGGTAAAAGAACAATAAAGACATTAATTGGAGATAGAGGTTACAAAGGGAGAAGACAAATTAACGAAACGACCATTGAAATACCCAAACCATTTAGCAACAAAAAGCAATCTCAATATCAACAAAAGAAGCTAAAAAAGCAATTTAGAAGAAGAGCTGCCATAGAACCCATAAACGGTCATTTAAAAACAGACCACCGCTTAAATCGTAATTTCTACAAAGGAATTACGGGCGACAATATTAATGTGATGCTTGCAGCAGCCGCTTATAACTTCAAAAGGATGATGAACAAATGGAAATCATCTTTTTGGCTCGAATTTAAAATACAGATTGTTGACTTGATAAACGCCATATTTTACCAAATCAACAATCAAATGAGAACTGAATGGGCTTTTTAAGGCTCGACTAAATAGGCCTTCGATTACCAAACGTTCATTTGGCATTCTTTTTGCTCAGTTGGTCATGGCTGGCACTAAACGCCTTCAACAAAAACAACAACTTTTGGCCAAAGGCTGAAATTCAAACCCTATTCAAACCATATGATTTCATCATCCATCATCATCGCATTTACGTTGACTTTAATTGCCGGACTTTCCACCGGCATAGGCAGTTGGCTCACTTTTTTTACCCATCAATCCAATCGATCCTTTCTTTCATTTTCGTTAGGATTAGCGGCCGGTGTGCTTTTGTTTGTATCGTTTGCCGATATCTTTCCTGAAAGTCAATCGTTATTTTCTGAATCATTAGGAGCAAAACACTCATTTTTATGGTGGCTGATCACCTTCTTTACCGGGATTGCCATCATGCTCATTCTTGATTGGATCGCACCCCATCATGAACATAATCCGGCTGAAGGACATCTTCACGAACACGTAAAAAAAGATACTTCTTCGCTGTTGCACTTGAAAAGAGTCGGCTTTTTAATTGCCATTGCCGTCTCACTGCACAACATTCCTGAAGGAATTGCCATTTTTACGGTTGGAATTTCACATATCAGCGTTGCAATTCCGATACTCTTTGCCATCATTCTTCACAACATTCCCATTGGCATGTCCATTTCAGCTCCCATTTACCAAGCTACCGGCAAAAAAGGACAAGCATTTCTCGTCAGCATATTAACCGGCATGGTCACTCCGTTAGGCGCTGCTTTAGCGTGGATCTTTCTGCTACCTTCTTGGACGCCGCTTTTACAAGCCATTGTTTTGGGCGCTGTTTCAGGCACCATGATCTACATTGCACTCGTTGAACTCCTTCCCTCTGCCGAATGTTACGGAAAACACACCTTGACCCGTATCGGACTGATTAGCGGCATGCTCATCATGGGCATAACAATTTACTTGTTGGACTAAAAAAACCCGCTCAAAAAAATTGAACGGGCTTCCTATTAACAAAATCAAAAGACACATCAACCTAAAAAACTCCTTAACAATTTGTTTCGTGAGTTGGTACGCAAACGTCTGATAGCCTTTTCTTTAATTTGGCGAACTCTTTCGCGTGTCAATCCAAACTCATCTCCGATTTCTTCCAAGGTCATTTCGGGACGACCAATGCCAAAAAACATTTTGATAATTTCGCCTTCACGTTCGCTTAAGGTTGACAAGGCGCGATCAATTTCCAATGAGAGGGACTCGTTGATTAAACCTCGATCGGCATGTGGTGCATCTTCATTGATCAACACATCCAACAAACTGTTATCTTCGCCTTCAACAAAAGGCGCATCGACAGAAATGTGACGTCCTGACACTTTCATGGTTTCGGCAATTTTCTCAACGGGGATATCTAACTTTTCTGCCAATTCCTCTGCCGAAGGACGACGTTCATTTTCTTGTTCAAACTTCGAAAATGCTTTATTAATTTTGTTGAGCGATCCAACCTGATTCAAAGGCAAACGCACGATCCGCGATTGTTCCGCCAAGGCTTGCAGAATGGATTGACGAATCCACCACACGGCATAAGAGATAAATTTGAATCCTCTTGTTTCGTCAAACTTTTCAGCAGCCTTAATCAATCCAAGATTACCTTCATTAATCAAGTCAGGTAAACTCAACCCCTGATTCTGATATTGTTTGGCCACAGAAACAACAAAACGCAGGTTGGCTCTCGTTAATTTCTCCAAGGCACGACGATCGCCTCTCCGGATGCGTTGTGCCAAATTGACTTCTTCTTCCACAGTGATCAACTCTTCCCGACCAATCTCCTGAAGATATTTGTCGAGCGAAGCACTTTCCCTATTTGTAATGGATTTGGTGATTTTTAATTGTCTCATGTGATATAATGACAAAGATAAGTTTACAAAGTTAATCATTTTTCCTGCCTTTTCCAACTTTTTCATGCTAAAAGTTGTTGAAGCAAAACACGATAACGCTACAAAAAAAATGCCAGAAAAGACGAAGCATCAAATAATCGGCATTATTTAAGAATCTTTATTCGTTCGATAGATTAACGATGAAAATTGCTCCTCGTTGAAAACTTCCTGAGCAACCTGCTGCACATCTTCAGGGGTCACTTTATTTAAATCTGCCATGATGTCATCCAAACTTTCAAAAAAGCCAAGGTGCAACATGCTACGTCCAAAACTTAATGCAACATTTTCCTTGTTTTCCGACGCAATGGCCAACTGGCCCAATAGCTGATGTTTAGACTTTGACAACTGATGCGCGGTGAGCAGCTCATCTTTCAATTGATTCAAAATCTGTTTTACCAAATCCTCACACTGATTCAAATGCTTTGGATCGGTGCCAAAATAGACAAAAAAAGCTCCTACATCCGAGTACGATGTGAAAGTTGATTCAACATTGTAAACCAAACCGCTTCGTTCGCGCAAGGCCAAGTTAAGCCGACTGTTCATTCCTGGACCACCTAAAATATTGTTTAACAAATAAAAGGCCGTTCTATTGGGATGCACCATGGAATAAGCACGATTTCCAAGAATGTAATGAACCTGAGAAGTTTTTTTTCGCAAAGTTTGATGAGAAGGAAGATAGTTTTCCGGCGTAATACGTTGATACGATCCATCGGATGGAGGAATCGAGACAAGATATTTTTCTCCCCACCGAATGATTTTCTTAAAATCAGTTTTCCCTAATGAGAAAAAAATCATGCGATCACTGCGATAAAACTTGGAATGAAATTCCATTAAATCATCTTGCGAAAAGGAAGCGACACTTTTTCTGGTGCCTAAAATCGATCGTCCCATTGGATAAGGGTGAAACAAAAAGCCTTCGGCTTCATCAAAAATAAGTTCTGAAGGAGCGTCATTGTACGATTCAATTTCATCTAAAATGATTTCGGCCTCTTTCATCATCTCTTTTGGCGGGAAAGTGGGATTGACAATCATGTCGGAAAGCAGATCAATGGCCTTTTCAAACGCATTTTCAAGAAAAACGGCATACACAAAAGTCTCTTCTTTCGTTGTAAATGCATTTAACTCGCCACCGTCGGCATCCATGCTGTTCAGGATATGCCATGCCTTTCGACGGGTAGTCCCTTTGAACAACATGTGTTCGACAAAATGAGCAAGACCGTGTTGGTTAGCTGATTCATCGCGCGTTCCCACATTGACGGCAAAACCACAATAAGCTACAGGGCGTTCATCGGGAAAATGCACCATGCGTAATCCATTCGAAAGAGTATGTGATAAATAGTACATACGGCAGAGAATCAAAATCAACAAAAAACGTCACTCGGAAAAGAAAATCGGCGTTCTAAGATTAAAACCCGATGAAATTTTGCAAGATGTACAGCAGCAAAAAAGCCGCCTCAATAAAGAAAGCGGCTTCTAAAATGTGATGAGTGATGATTTATGCATTTTTAGCTTTCTCAACAATGGCTTTAAAAGCTTCCGGATGATTCATGGCGAGGTCGGCCAATACTTTCCGATTCATGGCAATGCCGGCTTTATGCAAGGCACCCATTAATTTGGAATAAGACATGCCTTCTAAACGAGCGGCAGCATTGATACGTTGAATCCATAAAGCTCTAAAACTGCGTTTTTTATTCTTACGGTCGCGATAAGCATACAACAACCCTTTTTCCCATGTGTTTTTCGCAACAGTCCAAACATTTTTGCGTGCACCGAAATAACCACGGGTTAATTTCAAAACTTTTTTACGACGTGCTCTTGAAGCAACGTGATTGACTGATCTTGGCATAATGAATTTACTTTGTGAATGGTAGCGTCGATCTATTATTATCGAACTTCTTGCTAAACATTCGGTTAAAAAATAACGATAAAATTACTTGATACGCAACATGGTTTTGACATTGTTCAAATCCGATACGCTCACGAGCGAGGCATGAGTTAAGTTCCGTTTTTGTTTTTTTGTCTTTTTGGTCAGAATGTGACTCTTAAAAGCATGTTTACGTTTAATTTTTCCTGTTCCGGTAAGGGTAAACCTTTTTTTTGCACCGGAATTAGTCTTCATTTTTGGCATGTTGTTTATATATTAAAAAGATTCAACTGTTTATGTGTGTGTTGAAAAACCGTTCATTTTGTCTTTTTTGGTGACAGCATGATAATCATGCGTTTGCCTTCCAACGTGGGCAATGAGTCCACTTTGGCGTACTCTTCCAAATCGTTGGCAAAACGAAGCAGCAGGACTTCCCCTTGTTCTTTGAAAAGAATGGAACGACCTTTAAAGAAAACATAAGCTTTCACTTTATTGCCTTCTTTCAAAAACTCGATGGCATGTTTGAGCTTAAAGTTGTAATCATGATCATCTGTTTGAGGCCCGAAACGAACTTCTTTCACCACCACTTTGGCGGCTTTCAATTTCATCTCTTTTTCGCGTTTTTTCTGCTGATACAGGAATTTTTGATAATCGATAATACGGCAAACAGGAGGTACCGCATTGGGTGATATTTCTACTAAATCGAGCCCTAAATCATCGGCTTTCCTTAATGCTTCTTCAATGGGATATACGCCCATTTCCACGTTGTCTCCAACTAAGCGAACTTCTTTTTCCCGAATACGCTCGTTAATGCGATGTAATTCTTTTAGTCTGTCGTTCTTCATGAACTTTGAAATAGCTATGGTATGTTCCTCCTAATTTATTGATGTATTATTAACTATCATTTTGAGAGTGCAAATATAGTGTTATTTTTGTTTCCAAACAAGATTTAATACGCAATCTCATTTCTTGGCTTTCTAAGCGACAACTTCGTCCATTTTGACATTGATTTTTCCCCTTAAAATGCCTTTCGGTGGGTTGGCGCACTCCTTGTTTTTCTTTAACTTTGCAAAAAAAATTTGTTTATAATGCAACAACCATCAATACCTAAAGGAACGCGTGATTTCTCACCCGAAGAAATGGCAAAACGCAACTACATTTTCAATACGATCCGACGCGTTTTTCATCTTTACGGATTTAGTCAAATCGAAACTCCGGCCATCGAAAATTTGTCAACATTGATGGGCAAATATGGCGAAGAAGGCGATAAGTTGTTATTTAAAATCTTAAATTCGGGCGATTTTGCATCTTCGGTGGAAGAGAGCGAATGGATAAGCAAAAACAGCGCCAGGATCACTCCAAGAATTGCCGAAAAAGGGTTGCGTTATGACCTGACCGTTCCATTCGCTCGCTATGTGGTTCAACATCGGGATCAAATCACTTTTCCTTTCAAGCGATTTCAAATTCAGCCGGTTTGGAGAGCAGACAGGCCTCAAAAAGGACGTTATCGTGAATTCTATCAATGTGATGCGGATGTCATCGGCAGCAATTCATTATTGAACGAAGTTGAACTGATTCAACTCATTGATGAAGTTTTCCATCAACTACAGATCAAGGTAACCATCAAATTAAACCATCGTAAAATTCTTAGTGGCATTGCGCAACTTATCGGAGCGGAAAACAAAATCACCGAATTTACCGTGGCCATTGACAAAATAGAAAAGATCGGCATTGACAATGTCAACAAAGAATTGGAATCGAAAGGCATTCCTCAAACAGCCATCAAACGATTACAACCCATTTTTGTGATGCAAGGAACCTTGGAAGAAAAGATCAATCGGCTGAAAGCAACACTCTCTGATGCCGCTGTCGATTTGGAAGGCATTCATGAGTTGCAAACCGTTTTAGCCTGGTTAAAACCATTCACTTTGCACAATCAAGTTGAACTCGACGTAACACTTGCCCGTGGGTTGAATTACTATACCGGCATGATCCTTGAAGTAAAAGCCAATGATGTACAAATCGGAAGCATCTGTGGAGGTGGGCGTTATGATAATTTAACCGGTGTGTTCGGATTGCACAACGTCTCAGGTGTCGGCATTTCATTTGGTGCTGATCGTATTTACGATGTTTTACAACAGTTGAATGCATTTCCTGAAACGATAACGGAAAAAACTTCCGTCCTTTTCTTGAATTTTGGCGAAAAAGAACAGCAAGTTGCATTAAATTTATTACATTTGGTTCGACAATCGGGCATCAATGCGGAGATTTATCCTGAAGCAGCAAAAATCAAAAAACAAATGAATTATGCCAATCAAAGAGAGATAGATTGGGTCGTCATGCTAGGCGAAAGTGAAATGAATCAACATTCTGTGAAATTAAAAAACATGCATTCCGGCGAAGAACAATCGGTTGTTTACGAAGCGTTAACCGCAACACTACTCAAGGCAACAAGCATCAGCTAACTTCTTCGTAATGAATCAACAGCATGCCTTTAAGCATTAAAAAAAAACAATCCGTGATTGAAGATATGGCCGGTAAATGATGAATTAAGCGTCACGTCATAACGAAATCGGCAATGAACGACAAGACACCTTTCAACGTAAATAAAACTACCGAAAACGAAACTCAGGAAGCGTGGACTTAAGCATTCAAACAAAAATCACGATGTCCGTTTTGTTTAAACAACAAAAAGTGTCCAAGGTGAAACTAAAAATTAGATGTATGAAGAAGTCAGTTCCATTGATTGTAAGTTGTGTCATCACTTTTATTTTATTTTTTTCAGCAACGGCTCAACAAATTAATTATCCGATGATTCAAGAAAATGGACATCGTTATTTTCTTTACACCGTTCAACCTCAGGAAGGTCTTTTTGCCATTGCACGTAAATTCAACATTTCACAAGCCGACATTTTGACTGCTAATCCAACCATCACAGAGGCCATTCAAGCAGGACAACAAATCAAAATTCCCATTGAGCCGCAAACAACCGAATACAGAAAACACATTGTCACAAAAAAGCAAACACTCTATTCCATCGCCTATCTTTATGGCACGACGGTAGATGCCATTGTAGCGCTCAATCCCGATGCCGCCAATGGCATAAAAGATGGCGAAGTGCTGTTGATCCCACCCGTTATTCCGAAAGAAATCACATCGGCTCCAACAAACATCAATCCTGAGCCAAAAACAGCTCCCGTCAAACCTCACAGCATCAAAACATTGTCCCGAAAAACGACTTACATCCTTCATAAAGTACAACCCGGAGAAACATTGTATAGCTTAAGCCGTCGATATCAGGTGACCGTAGATGCCATTCAACAAGCCAATCCAACCATGAATGGATTGAAAGCTGACACGGAAATTAAAATTCCAACCAACGAAATGAATGCTACAAACGCCAAAGTCTTGATGTCGACAATTCCTCAACAAACAGTTGAAAAAGCCTTTCAGGAAAAAACAAACATCACCGCAATGAAAACAAAAAAAAACCTGAAAATCGGCATACTGCTTCCTTTTTCTTTGGACGGACAAAACACAGACGGCACCATTGACAAATTTGTGAATTTCTATCAAGGTGCACTCTTAGCATTGTACAATGCCAAAGAAGAAGGCATTTCAGCGGAAGTTTTTACGTACGATGTTGAAAAAAACAACGACAATTTGTTGCCTCTATTGAACAAGGAAAGTCCGCTTTGGCATGTTGATTTCATCATCGGGCCTGCCTATGCGGGTCAAGTGCAAACCATTGCATCATTTGCCAAGGCACACAAAATTTATACCATCATTCCTTTCTCTTCTCAAGTGGAAGACATTGCTTCAAATCCATATTTAATTCAATTTAACCCTCCTTTGTGGTGGCAATGCGAAGCCTCCGCTTCTCTCTTTGCGCAACAATTCAGCCGTCAAAATATTGTCATTGCCAACATTGCTTCCGTTCAGGATCCTTCCAACACAGGCGCCATGTTTGTGCAATGCGTGGAAAAGAAGTTGTCGCAAGCGCATATTCCATATCGAACCATCTCCCTGCCCAATCAGATGAATGCCTTGCAATCGATGATCAATCCAAACCAACCTACCATTGTCGTCATAGGCGACGACAACATTGACGATGTGGTTCCTTATCTTAGAACGTTAGGAACAATGGCATTGAAATACAATAATTTATCCGTTTTTGGCTTTCCTGATTGGGAGCCCGAACAAGGTATTTTCCCGCGTTTATATTTCACGTCGCTGTTCTACATTAACAATCAAAAACAATTAGCCGATTATGACCAATCATTTTATCATTGGTTTCACACTCAGCCAACATTTACCAACGACATGCGTTTCGATTTGTTAGGTTACGATCTAACTTCCTATTTAATCAATGTATGGACGAGCTCACCTATATCAAATTCCGAGAAAAGATTTTCAGTTTTTGACACTCAAACCATTCAATCTCAATTCCGTTTTCAGAAAACAGTTCCAAATGGAGGATGGATCAACAAAGAAATGAAGTTGTTGTACTATAAAACATCGCAGGGAATCACCGAAATCCATCCATCGGGTACAAAACAATTCACTACGTCTTCATCCAAATGAAACGAGCCAAAATAAAGCTTATGCTCAAAAGAATGACGAGTTGACGAGTTCCATTCATTTTTAGCGTTAAAGATATAAATAAACGTATGAAAAAAAGCCGATTACACAAAAATGAGATGAATGGGCCGCGACTGAAAATTGCAGCAGAAAACTTCATAACCATCTTATTGATAAGTTTTTCGCTGTTCATTTTTCCCAAAAATGATCTTAAGGCACAAGAAAAATTCCATCCCTATGTTTTGATCGGAGGTAATTACGGAATAACACTTTCGAGCATCAGTTTTTATCCTCAAATCAGTCAATCTACTCTTCTGGGCAAAATGGGCGGATTGTCCCTTTGCTTCGTTTCTGAATCTCACTTCGGTCTTCAATTTGAAATCAATTATTCTCAAAGAGGATGGAAAGAACAAACCGGAAATGCTTTTTATCAACGCCAACTGAATTACGTTGAAGTTCCCATGATGACTCATTTTTTTACCAACGGCCGAATTGGATGGTTTTTAAATCTTGGGCCAAAAATTGGTTATTTATATTCACAAAACACCACCACAAACCTTACCACATTAACCAATCCTGAATACACACTGCCCATCTCAACCAAATTCGATTACGGCATTTGCGGAGGCACTGGATTGGAACTGCACACCAAACGGTTTAACGTCTTTTTCGAAGGGCGTTACAGTTATGGGCTGAGCGACATTTTCCCAAACAAAGCCAGCGACTATTTTGGAAGTTCCGGCAATCAGGTTATTTCGCTCACGGCAGGCTTCATGTTTCGGTTGTAACATCAGTTGAATCTTCTTCCGAAGCCAGCACGTATCGTTTGTAATACGAAATCATGATCGTCGTCATGGGAAGCGCAATAATCATGCCAATGATGCCCAACAACGATCCCCAAATGGAAAGCGAAAGCAAAATCAACGCCGGTTTCATTCCCGTCACTTTCCCCATGATTTTGGGAATCAAAAAAAGATTTTGAGCAGACTCCTCCACCACGATGACGATTAACAAGCCCAGCAAAAGCAATGAAAAACTTTGCCCTGTCTCAATTGATTTTAAACCTAAAAGAAGGATCACGGGAATGTAACCAAACCATTGCATGTAAGGAATCATGGTCAAAAGTCCAATGAACAATCCCATAATAATAGCCAGTGGCAATCCCAAGATGGAAAATCCAATGACACAGATTACGCCCACCGAAGCCGAAACCAACGCCTGACCACGAAAATACCGATTCATGCCTTGTGTCAAATCTTCAAAAAGTCCTTCAAAGAAAGGACGATAACGTATGGGAATAATGGAGCTCCAACCATTGGTAATTTTTTGATAATCAATCAGAATAAAAATTACATAAAGCAACACCACAAAAACCACCATCAAATTGATAATCATCTGAAAAGTTCCTGACAACAAATTAATAAAATGTGGTTGAATTTTGCTCAACGTAGTCATAAACGTATCACTATTGAGCAACTTTTCAATATCCTGATACGAATAATGTGTTTGCAGATAAGATTGCCATGCCTCGGGGAAAAATGGAATATGCCATTCATTAGTCTGAGGATCAATCAAGTAGCGCTGTATCAATTGTGAAGCATGTTGAATTTCCGCTGAAACAGGACTAATCATAAAATAAATCAAACCCGCAAAAAACAACAAAATGGCTGTCAACGAAACAAATACAGCCAACACGCGGTTTTGTATTTTGAGTCTCATTTGTACAAAATCAACTAAGGGATTGATCATATAAGAAATGAGCCAACCGATAAAAAAAGGCAACAAGACACCGCTTAACCGTTTCAAAAACAGAAACAAGATGATGATGACGCCCAAACCAAGGAGCAATCTGATCACCCGATCAAATGTAAAAGGTTTCCGCATATAATCTGGCACCATAAGCATGAGGTGTTAAATTAATTTATTTATATTCAATTTATTCTGCAATCTTTTTTCGACACATTAATCTTCACTCGTCAAATAGATCGGTCAGCACCGAAAGTGATGAAATGTTCCCAAAATCGGGGAGATGAATGCGATAATAATCCAAAAGAAGATTCAACATTCGAACCCGATCATGCCGTGCAAAGTGGAAAAAGCGCATGTTCCGATAATTTATTCGAAACAATCGCATCAACACGCGGCTTTCATCTGTAGCTAAAAAAAATGAATGTGTTGGTCGGTCAGCCACAAAAACACCATTGACCATATCAAAATATCCTGCGTTTGAAGCACTTTCCATGTTGGGATAAAAGCCCAAATATTTTGTCATTTGCAATAAAAAGACCAAATGAAAATTGGCAATTTCCTGCTGCATTGTATTCAATAATTCAACTGATTGTCTGATGAACAAATAGAGGGCTTTGTCAACCGTCGATTCACGTAAAATTCGATAGAGGCATTCGGACAGAAAGAAAGCAATGGCATTTTTAGCTGGATTCATTTTGCCTGTTCCGGTTGTCATACTCATTTTTACCTCAACAATTCGAGCCAATGACTTTCCGACTTTTTTCTCAATCACCAGATCCACCACCTGAAAAGGCTCAAAGTAAGCCAATCCTACATTCTGTTTCCCAACTTTCGTACCATATCGAATGCAATCTAATCGACCATTTTCAAGTGAATAAAACGAAATGATGTAAGCATGATCGTTGTAAGGAATCCGACGCAAAACAACCGCTTCTGTTTTAAGGTACATACGTCATAACGATATCGACAGTGAACAAAATTCATTCAAAGATAAAAAAAACACAAACAACATTTTCCGAAAATCGAAAATATTGTTTGTGTTTATATATGTCAGTATGACAACAACTTACCATCCAAAGGCTTCGCGTACGGCATCGTACACAATGTCACCATGAACAATGTTCAAGCCTTTTTTCAATTCAGGAATGGTTTCACACGCTTTTTCCCAGCCTAAATTTGCCAACTGAACAGCATAAGGTAAAGTAGCATTGGTGAGAGCCAACGTCGAAGTATAGGGAACAGCTCCCGGAATGTTAGCCACACAATAATGAACAATACCGTCAATGTTAAACGTTGGTTCTGCGTGTGTGGTTGGCCGTGAAGTTTCGAAACAACCACCCTGATCAATGGCAACATCTACCATGACGGTTCCCTGTTGCATGGTTTTCAACATGTCACGAGTAACTAAATGAGGAGCTTTAGCTCCGGTAACCAGAACGGCGCCAATGATTAAATCAGCATTTTGAACTTCTTCAGCCACAACGTATGATGATGACATTAAGGTTTTTACATTGGGAGGTAATACTTCGGCCAAATATCGCAAACGAGGCAATGAAATATCAGCCAGCGTAACATCAGCTCCCAACCCGGCCGCCATCCAGGCAGCTTGCGTTCCCACAACGCCACCACCTAAAATCAATACTTTAGCAGGTTTTACACCCGGCACACCACCCAGCAACACGCCTTTTCCGCCTTTGGGTTTTTCAAGATATTTGGCGCCTTCCTGAATAGACATCCTTCCGGCCACTTCCGACATCGGAATCAACAAAGGCAATGAACGATCGGGGCGTTCAACAGTTTCGTAAGCCAGACAAACGGCTCCGCTTTCGGTCATGGCACGAGTTAATTTTTCATCGGAGGCAAAATGAAAATAAGTAAAAAGCAATTGCCCTTTTTTGATGAGCTTATACTCAGGTTCGATGGGTTCTTTTACCTTAATAATCATCTCGGCGGCTTCATACACCTCTTCGATGGAAGGCAAAATTTGTGCGCCAACCGAACGATACAAATCATCCGAAAAACCACTGTTAACTCCTGCATCTTTCTGAATATAAACGACATGTCCTTGCTTAATCAAAGCACTGACTCCGGCGGGCGTTAACCCGACACGATTTTCGTTATTCTTAATTTCTTTTGGTGTTCCAATTTTCATACGAATAAATTTTAAGTTGAAATTTGAGGGTGTAAAGTTGGCATATTTAAACCAAAAAGCAATGCACAAACCCAAAAAAAATTGGACAAAAAAAGTTATAACAAATGGCTTTGAAACCCATCTTATCCAAAAAAGATCTTCAACCACAAAAGAAGACACCTAAAAATACAAATAACAATATTTAACTACCAAGATAGAGGGTTGATAAAAAGGATTTTAGTAAATGTTAATAGAGCATTTCATTGATTGACTTCACATTAAATTAAATGCTTGAAAGCAAAGTGAGTAAAGAAATAACGATAAAATAGATAAAAAGCCCCCTTTTTTATGTGAAAAAAGATCGTGATATTTGTATAACAAAACTGTAAACAAAGAATGGATATGGAAACAATCAGTGCCAATGAATTGTGGAAACGGTGTACGCAAATAATTCGTGACAACGTATCAGAAACAACTTTTGCAACATGGTTTGCCCCAATCATTCCACTATCGTATGTCAACAACGTATTCACGCTTCAAGTTCCAAGTCAGTTTTTCTACGAATACATTGAAGAGACTTTTGTCGATTTGCTCCGCATGACCATTCATCGTGAAATTGGTGCTGAGACAAAATTAATGTATCGTGTGGTGATGGATCGCAATGCCGGCACCAGCACCACCATTCCGAGCGATGAAAAAATAAAACCTTTTCCCACAATCACAGCGAAAAAAGAGAATCCATTCAATCGACCGGTTCGTGTTGACGACATTAACCCACAACTAAATCCCATTTACAATTTTAATTCGTTTATTGAAGGGAAAAGCAATAAATTAGCCCGTACTGCAGGGTTGAGCATTGCCAAAGAACCCGGATCAACCATTTTTAATCCGCTCTTTATTTATGGACCATCTGGTGTGGGAAAAACACACCTGATCCACGCAATCGGAGTTCAAACAAAACAATTAAATCCAGAAAAACGTGTTCTTTATGTTTCGGCCAATCTTTTTCAAATTCAATATACCGATGCGGTGCGAAACAATACGGTGAATGACTTTCTGAATTTTTACCAAACCATTGATGTGTTAATCCTCGACGACATTCACGAATTCTCTGGGAAAAACGGAACACAAAACACCTTTTTTCACATTTTTAACCATCTACATCAAAACGGCAAACAATTGGTATTGACATCCGATCGCTCTCCCGTCATTTTGCAAGGATTGGAACAACGTCTTTTGACCCGTTTCAAATGGGGGTTGTCGGCTGAAATTACCCAACCAGATTATGAACTGCGAAAAGCCATTTTGGAACACAAAATCTACAAAGACGGACTCGAAATTCCTGAAGAAGTCATCACCTACATTGCTAAAAATGTTGTTGACAACATCCGTGATTTGGAAGGAGTTATCATTTCATTGATGGCCCATTCAACCCTCACCAATTGTGCCATCGATTTAGCATTGGCCGAAAAGGTCGTTTCGGGCATTGTCAATATCAAACCCAAAACGATTACGATTGAACATATCAGAGATATTGTGTGCGATCACTTTGGACTTAAAATTGAGGACATGCTCTCAAAACGGCGTGATCGTCAATTGGCACAAGCTCGTCAAATTGCCATGTATTTAGCCAAAAATTATACTCAGTCATCCCTATCAACCATCGGAGCAACCATTGGGAAACGGGATCATGCCACCGTGCTGCACGCATGCAAAGTGGTGTCGGACCTGATGGAAATGGACAAATCCTACAAAGGCTGCATCGAAGAAATAAAGCAAAAAATCAATATGTAAATCTGAATGACAAAACATTAACATTCAACAAATTATTTCTTCTTTACCCCAATATTCCTAAGCATGATTTTTAAAATTCGGACCAAATAACGAAATAAAAACGACCTTTTTGAGCAGTATGGCATAGATTTGAATTGGGCACTCACTTTCAATCAAAACAAAGCAGTCAATTCAACCCAAAACATTCCCTTCAAACGACGTAGATTCAGATAAATCAACGTCGTTTTTATTATTCAAAACCTTTTTAATGACGCTAATCAATTCATTTTCTTAAACATGTAAATCGAGGGAAAGTAGTTTTAATAATTCAAAAAAGACTTGCTTTTTTACATGGAAAGCATTACATTTAAGCCATCAATTAACGCGTGTTTCTAACCTTATAATATCCATTCATTATGACAAGAACAATCACATTTAACGAGTTAAGAAGAGTCAAAGATAATTTACCTTCAGGGAGTATCAGTAAAATAGCCCAAGAATTAGGGCTCACCGATGAAACAGTACGCAACTATTTTGGCGGTCACAATTTTAAGGACGGCAAAAGTTGTGGCATTCACATTGAACCGGGACCTGATGGAGGGTTAGTAATGTTAGACGACACGACGATTCTCGATTATGCTTTACGCATTATTGATGAACAAATGGAACTATCCCATCTTCCACATCATTCTTAACAAACGAAAGAGGCTGCCTAAGGCAGCCTCTTTCGTTTAATTTCCACATAATCAATCCTGTTGCATCGGATCTTGTCTCTTAGATTTTGGCAAACGAAAGCTGACATACAAATCAATCAGCGTGGACAAAAGTAACCCTGCGATCCATAAATAATAATGGATAAACATGGCATAAGCTGTTGCCAACAACACCAAGGTGGCAAATGCATGTATCATGTTCAACCTTTTAGTGCGAAAATTGGTGGTATCAATGGGATGAATCACTCGAATGACCAACAGTAAAACAGCCCCTAATGAAAATATAAATGGAGCCACTGCATGTTGTTCATAGAACAGAATGGTTCCTACGATCAGTAAAACATATCCTAATCCGTAGATTAACTGCATGATCAACATTTTATTCGATTCATTCCACCACATACTTATTTTTCTTTAATAATATAAACATCTTCGTTTGCCCTTTTCATACCATACGTTTCGCGGGCAAACTTTTCCAAATTCGCATTGTTGGTTTTTAATTCATTGATTTTCTCTACATTATTTTGAACAATCTTTCGATATTTATCAATCTCATCCTCCAGATGATGAATTTTTTGTTCATTCTCAAATCGTTTTACTAGGTTATTTTCATCAAAGAAAGAGATCACAACAAGAAAGATTCCTCCCACAATCCAATATTTGTAGTATTGAATCCGGGTGGCCGACCACTTCAATTTCAACCAAAACCTTTTCATGCGTTTATTTTTTTAATACGAAGGTCGTATGGAACTTGCCAAATAGTCATTCACTTGAGTATAAGCTATTTTTATGGCTCGTTTCATTTTATCAAACTTTGAAATAAAAAGGTTGCTATTTACACTATGCGACAAAATCGTTGATCCATTTTCTGCCTGTCAAATGAGTAAAGCATTGACGATGAAATTTTTTTGACGTTGTTGTTGAAATCTTTGTTTGGATTTCCAACTCAAATGGTCAAATATCCCTCAATTCAAGTATAAAAGACGAACAATCAACTATTTAAATAAATGAAACAAATCATTCCCATTTGCATAAATTAAAAGTGCCAATAAAAGGATAATCCCCACTAATTGAGCATGTTCCATAAATTTATCACTGGGTTTGCGTCCGGTCACCATTTCGTAAAGCAAAAACAGCGTGTGTCCACCATCCAAAGCCGGAATAGGCAGAATATTCATAAAAGCCAGGATAATGGAAAGGAAGGCGGTCAAAGCCCAGAAACTTTGCCAGTCCCAAACATTGGGAAACAAAGAACCGATCGCCCCAAAACCACCAATTTGTTTGGCTCCTTCTTTGGTGAAAACAAATTTCAATTGTTTGACATAGGATGAAAGTTTATCGACACCCATTTGAATGCCAGCGGGAATGGAAGCGATCAATCCATAATGCACCTTTTCCGTTTTGAAATAGGTGGTAAAAGGTACCAAGCTGATGCCAATTTTACCGTTGGCATCCACCGAAATCGGTTTTGTTATGGATTTGCCGTTTCGAATCCAAGTCAAATTGATCTGCTTGCCTTTATTTTGTTCCAAAGCCGACATAATATCCTGAGCTGCATTCATGGGTCTGTTATTGACCGCAATCACGCTGTCGCCTTTTTCCAGGCCTGCTTGTTGAGCTGGAGTTCCTTTCAAAACCTGATCGACCACAAAAGGAACGCGTGGCGACATGAATTGTTTTTCGTGAGCTCCAATGACCTGCTCGGCAAAATTTTGCGGCAAATTGATCTGAACCGTTTTCCCATCACGCAAAACGGACACCGAAGAGGCGCCGTCAATTAAAATTTTTCCAATGGCATCGCCTGATTCAACCACCGGTTGATGATTGACATCCAATAAAATATCTCCATTATGGAAACCGTTTTTTAATGCCACTTCGGAAAACTGCATTCCCATGCGTGCATTTTGCAACGGCAAATATTCCTGCCCCCACACAAAGAGAATCATGGCGTAGATGATCAAAGCCGTAATAAAATTAACCAACACACCACCCACCATGATCAAAAGACGTTGCCATGCAGGTTTGCTTCGAAATTCCCATGGTTGAACCGATTTTTTTAATGCTTCCGTATCCATCGACTCGTCAATCATACCGGCAATTTTGCAATAACCGCCCAAAGGCAACCATCCAATTCCCCACTCTGTCTTTTCGGGATATTTTCGCCAGTCATCTTGAGGTAGCTCTTCCATTGGAATTTCTTCCATCTCAGGTTTACCTTTGGCATTCAACACATCGTTGCCATCAGCATCTTTTTTGGGTCGATACATATCAGGCACATTGGACGAAAAAAAACGGAACCTCCATTTGCCGTTGATTTTTTTGGCTCTCAACAGAGAAAAAGAAGGATTGAAAAACAGATAGAACTTATCGACTCGCGTTTTGAAAATTCGGGCAAAAGTAAAATGTCCAAGTTCGTGCAAAAATACCAAGATGGACAAACTTAAAATCAGTTGAGCGGCTTTAATTAAAAAAGTCTCCATTATTGAATAAATTGATGAGAATGTAATTTGTTAAATTTTACGGATGTATTCTTGAGCAATCATGCGTGCTTCCTGATCGGAAGTGACAAAATCGTCATAGTTCGGATGAGTGACAAAATAAGCTTTTTCAAGCGTCATTTCAATGATTTCAGAAATTTGAACAAAAGAGATTCGATCACTTAAAAAAGCCTCAACAGCCACTTCATTGGCAGCATTTAAGACACAAGGTGCATTCCCCGCTCTTTTCAAGGCATCGAAAGCCAGTGACAAATTTCTAAATTTTTCCATGTCAGGCTGTTCAAATGTGAGCGAAGTACAGGTTGAAAAGTCAAGTCGAGGCCAAGGCGAATGAATGCGATTGGGGAATGAAAAAGCATATTGAATAGGCAATCTCATATCCGGCAGTCCCATTTGAGCTTTCAGTGTCCCATCCACAAACTGAACCATGGAATGAATGATGGACTCCGGATGTATAACGACATCGATTTGATCGGGGGCCAAGCCAAAAAGCCAGCGAGCTTCAATCACTTCAAATCCTTTATTCATCATTGTTGCAGAATCGATGGTAATTTTAGCTCCCATTTTCCAATTAGGATGTTTCAACGCTTCCTCTTTGGTGACGTGGCGTAATTGTTCTTTAGTTTTTTGGCGGAAAGGACCACCGGAAGCAGTTAAAATGATTTTCTCCAAACCTTGTTCAGGTTCTCCGGTCAAACATTGAAAAATAGCTGAATGTTCAGAATCAACAGGAATGATTGAAGCATGAGAATCCTGAAGCAACTTTGCCATTAACTCTCCAGCGACAACCAACGTCTCTTTATTAGCTAGTGCAATGGTTTTGCCCGATTTCACGGCCGACAACGTAGGCAATAATCCCGAATAACCGACCATGGCTGTTAAAACAATGTCAACCGAATCCATACCGGCTATTTGCGCTACCGAATCCATGCCGGAAAAAACCTGAATAGGATAATCACGCAAGGCCTCTTTCAACGTAAAATAATGCGCATCGTTAGCAATGACCACAACGGCAGGCTGAAAATAAATCGCTTGCTGAATCAATAAAGCCACATTATTATTGGCTGTCAAAGCATATATTTCAAAAAGATCAGGATGTGTATCGATCACTTCAAGCGCTTGGGTACCAATGGAGCCCGTAGAACCTAATATAGCTATTCGTTTAATATTCAGTTGATTTTGGAAATGACTCATAGTTTCTGATCAGAAAATCCGTATTTTTATTTAAAGATACTTTAATTTTGGCACAATCACCATTAAGAAGCAGCATTTACATCGAACAAAGCTGACATTCAGATTGAAAATGAAGATCTTAATAAGATTTATATGCTAAGGCCAATTTCAAAACAGCCTGCATTCGATTGTTTGTAACGTCAAATGGTGCAAAAATAAGTAGTTGCAAAGATACGATTATTTTTCAGGACGTTCAACAATGTTTCAAACGCCTCACGTAGAATAAAAATGAGCCATTGCAATTCAATTCTTAAACATTTTTCCTTCAAAAAAATTGAAGAATAACACAAATCGGCTATCTTTGTTCAATCAGAAACGACATCATGATTCTTTTCATACGTCTATTTTTATTGTTAACATTAAGGTCGTATGGAACTCGCCAAATAGTCATACACTTGAGCATAAGCTCTTTTTATGGCTCGTTTCAAAATAAATTAATTGAATGACAGATATCCCATGATACTTAATACTGACTCTTTCAGCATTCATTTTTAGGCATTACACCCCTGATGCTTACAAGAAAACACATCTATTGAATTTTTGTTTTGCACAAAACAAAAAATTGAATACACTATTGATTATAAACATTTTATAATTTTTTCTCATTCCAACACGAAGAGAACAGTTACAAGCAGGACAAAATTCTCCGACAAGATCCTTTATTGTCTTAATTTAATGGCAGTTAACCCATTTTTGAAAAACCAAAAACGCATATAGCATGGATTATTTTAACCTTTACACTTTTTTAGAGCAAAAAATGCGCAATGATTCAACCCGAAAAGAGATTGATGAAACCATCGAAGTGGCTGATGAATGGTTTGTTTCGAATCATTGTGACCTTTTACAAGGCAATCCTTCCGTTTTTTGCCGGCAGCATCAAATCAGCTTTGAGGATGATGCGTTTCAAAACCCCTTAAACTACTCCACCGTTGGTTTGGATGTTGTTGATTGTGATATACATGAAAACAAACAATTTAAGATTCACATTTTCATTCCAAAAGAACAAAGAAACGAATCGGAAGCCATTATTTTATTACACGGATTTAACGAAAAAACTTGGAACAAATATTATCCCTGGGCTTACGAATTGGCAAAAAGAACGCATCAAAGCGTCATTCTGTTTCCGATTGCCTTTCACATGAATCGCGCTCCACAAACATGGAGCGACAAACGAATCATGTTCAACTTGAGCCATGAGCGCGACCAGACTTTACCCTACAATCGATGTTCATCTTTTTCGAATGCCGCCATCAGTACACGAATGCACAATAAACCACAACGTTTCATCTGGTCGGGGCTGCAAACATATTATGATGTGGTTCAATTCGTTAAGTTATGTCATGCAGGACACTATCGATCATTAACCACCATTCGGCAATTTCATTTTTTTAGTTATTCCATTGGCACATTTTTAGCTGAAATTCTCAAAATCAGTAATCCTGATGGTCATTTCACCCACTCCAAACTGTGTGCATTTTGCGGAGGTGCCACTTTTAATCGATTTTCACCTGTTTCAAAACCTATTCTCGATAGCGAAGCAAACATTGCCTTGTATGCTTTTCTGATTGAAAATCTTGAAAAACACCTTCTGTACGAAAAGAAACTGTATCACTTTTTAGAAGAGCACCGTGAAGGACAAATATTTAGAATGATGCTCAACCATCACTACCTTCGTGTTGAAAGGGAAAGATTTTTCCGGTTGAATCATGCAGATATTTTTGCCATTACGCTTGAAAAAGATAGCGTTATCCCGTCGTATGAGATTTACAGTACGCTCAAAGGCGCTTATCACGACATCCCGACAAACGTCAAGGTCACTGATTTTGATTACGATTACACCCACGAAACACCTTTCCCTTTGAGAAACAGAGATCGGGACAAAATTAACGCCGCATTTGAAGAAACATTCCGGCAATTTACAGACTTTTTGCTCGGAAATCAAACAGAGTAAGCTGATTCGCAATGAACCAGCTTATTCGGAAAATAAAAAAGAACTTTAATGCAGCTCAACGGCTTCGCCTCTCTGAGGAATTTGAATAGATTGAAAACCAATCTGATGCAATTCATTGGCATAGAATTGCTGTGTTTGGTATTCACCATGAACCAAAAAAGTTTTTTGAATCAATTCCGGATTTTGACATCCCAAAAATTGCATCATTTCCTTGTAATCTCCATGGCCTGATAACGACTCAACTTTCTCAATATGAGCATTGACGGGATGTTTTTCGCCAAAAATGGAAATTTCTTTAACTCCTGTCTGAATTCGGGCTCCCAACGAAGATGGAGTACAATATCCAACCATCAAAATCGTATTCCGGTCATCTTCAATATTATTGGCCACATGATGCTTAATTCGGCCGGCTTCCATCATGCCTGAAGCTGAAATAATGATGCATGGATCTTTTTTATCATTCAGTTTTTTGGAATCTTCCACATTTTTTATATAATGCAATCCATTGAATCCAAATGGATTAGGATCGTAAGCCATAATTTTCTTCACATCATCGTTCATGCATTCGGGATGCAGTCGATAAATGTCGGTTGCATTGACAGCCAACGGACTGTCAACATAGATGTCAATTTTTGGCAATTTATGTTCATTGTAAAACCGATCAAGCATGTAAACAATTTCCTGCGTACGGCCAATGGCAAATGAGGGAATAATCAGTTTACCTTTTCGATCCACGCAAGTTTCGGTCAGGATGCGCAGCAATTCCGAAGCGGTATCTTCTTCCGCGGGATGCAAACGA
Source organism: Microbacter sp. (assembly GCA_049976245.1). Taxonomy (GTDB): domain Bacteria; phylum Bacteroidota; class Bacteroidia; order Bacteroidales; family Paludibacteraceae; genus Microbacter. The sequence goes on from JBMFIQ010000004.1 coordinate 21,691, forward strand.
TCACCATACGTTGATTCGGTAATCAAATAATCACATTGTGGAAAAGGATCGGGCGCCCTTAAAATGCGATGATGAGGCCGACCAATATCGCCGGTGTACGCAATGTGAATTTTTTTATTGTTTTCCTTAATTTCCAAATTCACAACTCCACCGCCCAGTAGATGTCCGGTGTTGGTAAATTTGACATTGATTTTATCATTGATATAAAAACGGCGATCGAGCGGAACGCCAATGAACAGTTGCATGCATTTTTCAGCATCGGTTTGATCATAAATCGGAGTGACGGGAGGCAATCCCTGACGATCCCTTTTTTTGTTGAACCATTTTACATCCAATTCCTGAATGTGAGCACTATCGGTCAACATGATGGAACACAAATCGCGCGTAGCATTGGTACAGATCACCGAACCTCTGAATCCAAGTTTGTAAGCATAGGGAATTAAACCAGAATGATCAATGTGAGCATGCGATAAAATGATGTGATCGATGGTGGCAGGATCGAATCCAAGATCTCGGTTCATGGCATCGGTTTCCAAGCCTTTTCCTTGAAACATGCCACAATCCAACAAAATACGTTTGCCGTCATCCGTAGTGATTAAATGTTTGCTGCCGGTCACTTCACGAGCAGCCCCAAAAAACTCGATTTTCATAGTAAAGAAGATCAATTTAAAACTGGCAGTTGCATGTAACCCACAGTTTTATTGAAAAATACGAACATGCTCGTTCCTTTATTTAAATAACTGTTCATTAAGCCGATGACATGCAGGCGCTCCTCCCTGCGTTTCGTAATAATGTTGATGGTACGCTTCAGCTTTCCAGAAAGTCGTTACAGGAATCAACATGGTAGCCACATGATAACCTTTTACTGTTAAGTAATGAATGATATTTTCAGCAATATTACGTTGATAAGGAGAATCATAAAAAATCACCGAGCGGTATTGAGGTCCAATATCGACGCCTTGACCATTGGTTTGGGTAAAATCGTGCATTTCGAAAAACAACTTCACCAGGGTTTCATACGACACAATTCGAGGATTGTATTCCACCTTCACCGTTTCAAAATGGCCTGTTTTATGCGAACTTACCTCTTGATAAGTTGGATTTTTTACTTTTCCTCCCATGTACCCGACGGTTGTATTGACCACTCCTTTCTGCTGACTAAAAAAATAGTCGGTTCCCCAAAAACAACCTCCGGCAAAATAAGCCGTTTTGAGTGTATCCGTTTGTTTATATGGGACAAATACCATGGCAACGGAATTGATACAATAGCGTTTCTCTTTAGGCGTAAATCCCTCATTCAAGAATAAATGACCCAAATGTGCGCCACAATTGGCACAAAGAACTTCCATACGTTGACCATCAGGATCGAGTTGAAATTTCAATGCACCTTTGACGGCATCATCAAAAGAGGGCCAGCCACAATCGGAAGCAAACTTATCGCTCGATAGAAATAACGGCGCATGACATTGCTTACAGTAATAAGTTCCTTTTTCAGTGGTGTTTACATAAGCCCCTATGAAGGGAGCTTCGGTTCCGTGATGAAGCATCACCTGAGCTTCTTCAGGCGATAGATGCACATATTTTGTCGGATTGTGAATAATCTGGAAAGTGTCAATTTGAGGCTGACCATATACACTTCCACTCAATAAAAAAGTCAGTATTAAGCCAATAAAATATTTAGTAATCATATACTTATATACATTTATGTTATAAAGAATACATGCTCGTGGCGTAATTGAAACATCTTTTTCCGGGTCAAATTTAACGCTGATTTATCCGATTCGGTTAAAGGATTACATTTATTTTAGATTCGATCATGGACTCAGATCATCGTACAAAGGTTCATTTTCCACAATTTTGAACCAACTTTTTATCATGTTACAGGCATTAAAAATGGTATAAAAAAAAGCATCCTTGCGACATGCTAATATTTATCTTATTGATCTACATTATTTTATTCTTTCCCTTTCTTTAACAATGAACCAATACCTTTGCCCAATTTCTGAATCGCTTCCATGCTTTTAACCAATGGTTCGGAAGAGACTTCCTCATAACTTTCAATCATTTCGGAAAGATCAGTTTGTTGTGGGTAAATGACGATTTTACTGTTTTCGGCAAAATATTTGTTGATTTTCAACACAATGGCATCAAGATAAGAAAGATAGGATACAGAGCCTTTACGCGCTCCCACCAGAATAACCAGATCTTCAGCTTTGATAAATCGGCTCAATACCAAAAAATCTTCCCATTCTTCAAAAAGATGATAGGTTATAGTTATATTTATATTTCTGTTTTTCAATGTATTATGTAAATGATCGAATGTTTTTTGCTCGCCGTAGAAGTCAATTGAAACCGACAACTCCTTGGCAAGAATGCCGATTTTTCTAGCCCAAAATTCAAACCCCGGCTCCAATTCAGCCAAAGGGGGAACCAATAACATAATCTGTTTGTGTGCTGCCAAAGGATGCTCAAAATGAGAAATGAAAAGCGCTTTATCGGTATAATTGATGAGATTTTCCGTCTTTTCGTTCATTATTTTTGGGAAAAACCCGGTACGTTGTGGCCATCCAACCACAATCAGATCGGCCATAATTTCGCGTGCAATGCGTGTGATTCCGCTTAAAGCATTGTGATCGATGGTGGTTAGAACGTTGGTTTTAACTTCGGCAGCCGATGCCTGACTGACAAATTTCTCCAAACTCATCTTTGCTTTCAACAAGCGGATCTCGGCATCGTGCGTGTTGGGAATCACCGTCAAAACCGAAACGGGATGAATCGATTTTTTATCTTTAATCAACATAACGAATTCGAGCAAATTATTCATATTATCCACATTGGCAACCGGCATTAAAATGTGCTCATGCTTCATCATTTGCAAGGTACTGCTGTCCAATTGTTCAGATTCTCCTTGGACAATCATCTTTTTGGCAGCACGTTCGGTAGCAAACGAAGCAACAATGGAAGTAATGAGGATCAAAATAATAGTCCCATTTAAAATGTTTTGATCAATAATACCTGCACGATATCCAACAATAATCACAGCCAAAGTAGCAGCGGCATGTGAACTGCTCAAACCAAAAATGATTTGGCGCTGATTTTTTGAATAATGAAAAATGGTTTGTGTAAAAAAGGCAGCAAGCCATTTACCGACAATAGCCACCGATGACAATGTTAAAGCAATGATAATAGTGTTTGCTCCTTGAAATATAATGTGCACATCCACCAACATGCCGACTGAAATGAGGAAGAAAGGAATAAATAAGGTATTCCCGATAAAATCAATTCGATTCATTAAAGCTGATGATGAAGGGATCAGACGATTCAATGCAATCCCTGCCGCAAAAGCTCCGATAATAGGTTCAAGCCCTGATACCGTTGCTAAAAATGCTGAAAAAAAGACTACTGAAAGCACATAGATGTAATGTGCATATTTTTCATTTTCTAATTTTCGAAAAAACCAGGTAGATACACGAGGAATAATCAAGAAAAGAACGATGGAAAAAAGAATAATAGAAACCCCAATTCTGATCCAAAAAACTTCAGATAAAGCCCCGTAGTGATTTTCTTTAATAACTGACAAAATAAGCAACACTCCGGTATCGGTTAAAATGGTTCCTCCAACGGTAATAGCTACTGCTTGATTTTTTGCCAACCCAAAACGACTTACAATAGAATAAGTTAATAAAGTATGAGTGGCAAACATGCTTGCTGTTAAAAAACTGGTATCGAAATTATAACCTAATCCATAATAACAAACAGGGAATCCTATCGTTAAAGGAATGATAAAAGTAAAAAAACCAAAAACCAAACTTTTATGTTTGTTAATTTTAAATTCATTCAAATCAAGTTCCAACCCTGCCATAAACATAATATAAAGCAAACCAATTGTTGAAAAAAGATCAACAGCAGAATTTTGACTTAAGATATTGAACCCATAAGGGCCTATCACTACTCCTGAAATGATCAAACCAATGATACTTGGAATATGAAATCGTTTTAATAAAATAGGAGTTAAAAGAATAATGAACAATATTAATGAAAATATTAAAACCGGATTGGTCAAGGGCAATGTAAATTGCTTGGCAAGTTCTTGAAAAAAGACAATCATAACAAGGTTGTTTCAAAAATAATGAAGCCGAAATTTCTCGAATAAATTAATTATATAGCTTATAATGAATCGTTTGAATTAGTTCAAAAACAAAAGATTAGTACAAAAGTACGATAAAAAACAAGACTCATGTGTTTTGGTGACCCAATTTTTTGGAAATTTTCTCGTTTGTGTCTTTAAAAAGAAAATTTAAATCCTTTGTTACGATAAAAAGCGCTGTCCGCCTAAACAAGCACCATGCTGTTCAAAACAGAATAAAGCAACAAGCTGATGAGGATTTCACTCATTCTTTGTACATTTGTAATTTGAAAATTGGTTATGAATCGTTGGTACACAGCTCAAGAATACGCACGCTATCTTTTCAAGGCACGTCATCGGCAAGGCTTTGGCATTCACTCTCCTTTTGTGTTTCATTTGCTAAATGAAGTCATTTTCAATAAAGGGCAGTTTTATTGCTATGAATCAATAGAATCCATTCGGGAACAATGCAGGAACAACCAAGAATCATTGACCATGAACGATGCGGGGCAAGGTCATTATGCAACACGAACCATATCTTCCATCGTCAAGCAATCGGTTAAATCAAAAAAAGAAGCCCAACTGTTATTCCGATTGGTCAACATGAATCGATCGTCAACCATTCTCGAATTAGGGACAGCGCTTGGAATCACTTCGTTATACTTGGCATCAGCCAACAGCAATGCCAAAGTTGTCACAATAGAAGCGGACAAGCAGCTTTGTGATTTTGCACAACGTCTGTTTGATGAAAAGCAACAAAAAAACATCCGCTTGATCTGCGGCAACATTGATCATACGCTACCACGATATCTTGAAGAAACGGATCAACTCGATTTTGTTTTCTTTGACGCCAATCATTCCTATGAAGCCACGATGCACTATGCAGCCATGTGCCTCACCAAAATTTATTCCAACACCATTTTTGCAGTGGATGACATACACTGGTCACCAACAATGACACAAGCTTGGACGGAACTAAAAAACGATTCGAGGGTTCGTTTATCCATCGATCTTTTCAGCATGGGATTGTTATTTTTTAATCGAGATCTGCAAAAACAGGATTATGTGGTTGCTTTTTGAAACCCACATCACTATAAACAAAAGCAATTCCGTTAATTCGGAATCTGTGTTAATAAACAAAACATCATAAAAATGAAGATCTATACAAAAACGGGAGACGAAGGATTAACGGGATTAATCGGCGGAACACGCGTTCCAAAAACAGACATTCGACTGGAAGCATACGGTACGGTGGATGAACTGAACAGTACACTTGGTTTGCTGATAGCCAAAATAAATGACGAAAATGAATCGAAATTACTGAATAAAATACAAAATTTATTATTCGATTTGGGTGTCGAATTGGCTACCGACAAAAGCAAACCTTTCCCAAAACAAAAAAATGACGGTTTCAGAAAAGCCACACGGGAATTGGAAATAACCATGGATCAATACAACGAATATCTTCCTGAATTAAAAGGTTTTATATTGCCATCAGGGAGCGAAAAGGTTGCTCAGTGTCATGTTTGTCGCACCATTGCCCGCAGGGCTGAACGACGTATTTGGGAGGTTCACGAACACTACCCAATCGATCATGATTGTTTAACATTCATTAATAGACTATCGGACTTTTTTTTTGTTTTAGCCCGAAAAATCGCCAAAGATGAAAATGACCATGAAATTTTATGGAAAACACTTTGTTGGTATTAGATTTTTTGTAATTTTGCGGACAAATGAACGAAGTATGTAAAAAATTGAATAGAAACAAATTTCGATCATTTAAAAGATTTTTTAAGCACTGTTTACAGGGAGATTATAACTTATATATTTGTACAAAAGCCTTATGTATTGGACATTAGAACTCGCGTCAAAATTAGAAGATGCTCCATGGCCAGCTACCAAAGATGAATTGATTGACTACGCCATGCGCTCGGGAGCTCCTTTAGAAGTCATTGAAAATCTTCAAGAAATGGAAGACGAAGGAGAAATTTATGAAAGTATTGAAGACATTTGGCCAGATTATCCAAGCAAAGAAGATTTCTTTTTTAACGAAGAAGAATATTAACACTTTATTTTAACACTTGTTTTTGTTAGATTAAAAACAGACATGCTATTGCATTCAAATCCAATTAGTTGATACACGATTAAGCCACGATGAAATCTTTCCACAAAAACATTCATGAAAAAAAGCGTCCTCATTGTTTTTCTATCTGTTTGGTTCACTTCAACCATTAAATCACAATTTGTGTCGCAATTTTCACAGTATATGTTTTCGAAAGAGACGTACAATCCGGCTGCTTTATCTCAATATAACATGATTACCATGAACGGCATATACAAACTCCAATGGGTCGGCATCAAAGATGCTCCGGTAGATGCTGTTTTTCATGCAAGCATACCATGGTCTTTTCACCATCAAAATGGAAACATCGGCATTGCCCTCGACAATGAATCGATGGGCCTCTTGACCAAACAGGAAGCCACCGTTCAGGCCACTTACAACTTTTCGCTTGGATCGGGAACCGTTAGCATCGGGTTAAACCTTGGAGCCGTGAAAGTCGGATTCAAAGGAGACAGTGTTCACATTCCTACAGGAGTTTTTGGGAACGATTATCACATTGCCGCCACATCCGATCCGTTGATTCCAACCTCACAAGTCAACGGAATGGCTTTCAACGCCGGAATCGGATTATTTTATTCCACCCCATCGTTTTATGTAGGAGCTTCGGGATTGAATCTGACCAACCCAACCATTCATTGGTCATCCACCCAATCAACATACATTGGAAGCATGTATTATTTCATGGGAGGATACAATATTTCCACCGCCAATCCGTTGATAAAAATAAAACCGTCGATTTTGGTGAAAACCAATTTCATCCATGTGCAGGAAGATATTGATCTTTTGGTCGATTACAAAAATAAATTTTGGGGAGGATTGGGATATCGTCCGGGAGATGCTTTTATCATCAACGGAGGTGTACATTTAGATAACGGATTGACCTTTGGTTATGCCTTTGATTTGCCAACAACGGCACTCGGGGGTTCATCTTTTGGTTCACATGAATTGATGGTATCATATCAGTTTAAATTATCATTATCAAAAAGGCACAATAAATACAAAAGCGTACGAATATTATAAAAGATAAATAACTCACTATGAGAAAATTGTTATTATTTCTTCCCCTTATCGGGATGTTGGCGAGTTGCAATTCAAAACCTGCAGGTGAATTAGTTGGAGTATCCAACTCAAAAATAGGCGAAACAACTCCCTATGGGATGGTATGGATCAGGCCAGGTGCATTTATGATGGGGCCGAATGATCAAGGTGCTTTTTGGTCATTTAAAGGTCAATCGAGAATGGTTTCGGTGGATGCATTTTGGATGGATCAAACAGAAATCACCAATGCGCAATATCGCCAATTCGTTGTATGGGTACGCGACTCCATAGCCCGTAAACTATTGGCAAGTTCAGCTCCCGAACGATGGACGCTTCGCAGAGACACTTCCCGATTGGATTGGAATAAACCCATTCCTTGGACACGTCCATGGGCTAAAGCCTCAGGAGAAGAAGATCCCGTAAAAGATTCATTATGGAATTGTTTGAAAGATTATAACAATCATTTCGAACCATTGGATTATCAATATCGCTGGTTGGACATTGAGCAGGCTGCTAAAGAATACAACAAGTTTGACCGATCCTTAGGTCGTTATCCTGAAAATTCGTATGCTATTGTCGATGAGTATTATATGGACAACGGTACCATCAAGGTGCGAACTAAAAAAATCTCTCCCATTCACAGCATGAATGACTTTTACATGACAAAAATTGTGAATATTTATCCTGATCGCTTGGCATTTGTTTCAGATTTTACTTATTCATACAATGATCCGACAACGAAATATTTTATATTAAACGCTTACGATCGATATCCGGTAGTGGGTGTTACATGGGAACAAGCCAATGCATTTTGTGCATGGAGAACCAATTATTACAACAGCAAACATGCCTATGTAGGTCAAGATTATCGACTTCCGACCGAAGCCGAATTTGAATGGGCGGCACGGGGAGGAAAACAACAAGCCATGTATCCTTGGGGAAGTCCATACATTCGTGATGCAAAAGGATGTTTTCTGGCTAACTTCAAACCCATGAGAGGAAACTATCGCGCTGACGGAGCGGTGCGCACTGCTCAAGTGGCATCATATCCTCCTAATGGATATGGACTGTACGATATGGCAGGAAACGTATCGGAATGGACCGAATCGGCCTATTTGCAAGTAAGCGCTGACGCCATGTCAGACTTAAATCCCAGCTTCACCTACAATGCAAAAGCAAGTGACCCGGACATTTTGAAACGCAAAATCATCAAAGGAGGTTCATGGAAAGATGTCGCAGCATATCTTCAATGCGGAGCTCGTTCATACGAATATCAAAATGTGTCAAGATCGTACATTGGTTTTCGTTGTGTCAAATCAACCAATTTGAAACGGAAAGTCAACGACAATATCAATTAATTTAAGGACAATCAACAATGGGATTATTGCATTTTATACAAACTGATGAAGGGAAAAAAATCACCAATCGAATCTATGGATTTGGTGCTTCCGTGGTGTTGATAGGGGCCTTGTTCAAAATCCAACACCTGCCTGCTGCAGGCTGGCTTTTAGGAATTGGTATGGGAACAGAAGCCTTTCTGTTTGCTCTCAGTGGATTAGAACATCCACCCCGTGAATTTGACTGGAGCAAGGTTTTTCCTCATTTTAAAGAACCGGGGCATGCTCCGATAGACAATTTAAGTACCGGCATCCAACCTAAAACGAAAGAATCAGAGATAGGAAGGAATGTTTTGGACGAAGAACAAGTAAAACGATTACAAAGCAGCATCAAAAACTTAAGTGAAACAGCAAATCAGCTCACCAATATTGCTGAAGCCGGAAAAATTACCACCACATACGTAGAAAACATTCATGCAGCATCCAATGCTACCAAAGAGTACACACATGCTCAACAAGTATTGACGGAAGTGGCTCAAAACATTTTGCAATCGTACAAAACAACCGAGGAACAAATGGGAAGCACCGCAGAACAGACCAAACGGTATGCCGGTCATTTAAGCACAATCAACAGTCATCTATCAGCTATCAATACACAATATGAGCTTCAATTGCAGGCAGCTCAGGCATCGAATGAAGTGATCAATCAGCATGTAACGTTGTACAAAAAGATCAATGACAACATGGAATCCATTGAGGAAAATGCCACCAAGGCTTCGAAAGCAACAGAAACTTACATGAACGAAACAACCAAATTATCAAAACAGATTTCGGACTTAAACAACATTTACGGCAACATGCTTAGTGCACTATCCATCAAATAATTAAGAGGAGTAAATAAAACAGTATGAGTGGAGCTAAGAATTGTCCGGAAACGCCGCGGCAGAAAATGATAGCCATGATGTATCTTTTTCTTACCGCCATGTTGGCTTTAAATGTTTCAGCGGATATTTTAAACGGATTTGTAGTAGTCAACAACAGCCTTTTACAAACCATCAAAAGTTCAACCAATCGAAATACAGCCACTTTAGATAAATTTAAATTTTTAGACGAAGACAATCCCGGTAAAGTTGGTGAATGGCTCAACAAAGCCATGATAGTCAAACAAAAATCCGACAGCATGTATCAATACCTTCAAAATTTCAAATATCAAATTGTTCGCCTTGCTGATGGGAAGGATGCATCGTTAGACAACATCATTCATAAAGATAATCTTGATGTTACGGGGGAATACGGCTTAGTTGCAGGGAACGGCAAGATACTGAAAGAAAAAATTATAGCCTATCGGAACTTCCTTTCGAGCATAGTGAATGGCGACACATCACAAATCAACGCATTCAATCGAAATTTTGCCACCAATGGAGGTAAAGATGGGAAAAGCTGGGAAGAAACACTTTTTGAAATGATGCCAGTGATTGCCACAGTGACAGAATTATCAAAATATCAGGCAGATGTAAAAGCAGCCGAAGGCGAAGTGATTCGATATCTGATGGCACAAACCGACGCCAGCGACTATCGAGTCAATAAATTACAGGCTTATGTCATTCCTACGTCAACCTATGTAATGGCAGGTGATCAATACAATGCTCAAATCATATTATCAGCCGTTGATTCAACCAAAACGCCACAATATTTTGTTAATGGACGACAACTGCCGAACAACATATTTAAGTTTGTTTGTACCACGCCCGGTGAATTTAATTACAAAGGATTCATTCGATTGAATTCAGGAGGAGTTTCACGCGATTTCCCATTTGAAAGCAGCTATATTGTTGGAGCTAAAAGCGCAACCATTTCAAATACAGCTCTTGACGTAGTATATGCGGGTATTGACAATGAATTGTCGGCTTCAGTTCCCGGAGTTGCAGCTTCCAACATCCAGGTAAGTTGCAACAACGCACTGTTGACACGAAAAGCAAACGGAATGTGGAATTGCAGACCGACGGTCACTTCAGGGAAAATTGTATTCAACATTGCAGCTAAAGTTGAAGGGAATAAAAACTATGTTCCCATGGGAAATATAGCTTACACCGTACGTCAACTGCCCGATCCACGTCCATTTTTACAATACAAGGATGCGGGAGGCGTTGAACGAAAAATCGAAGAAGGAAATATAACGTTGACCATGTTTGACAACGCAACGGTGGTGGCCGATTATGTAAATGAATTAATATCAGCCAATTTTACGGTGGTCGGGTTTACGTTGGAATTTCCGAACGGAGAAGAATTCAATTCATCTTCGAATGTGCTAAATCAGGAACAAAAAAATCGATTAAATCAGGAACGCATCGGGTCCCGCATCATCATTAAACGCATCAGAGCAATCGGGCCGGATAAATTAATCAGGCAATTACCCATTTTGGCAGTAAGAATCAGCGGAAGATAAAAAGGCAAGTCAAATATTCAAAAAAAACAGATAATATGCAACGAATTAAATTCATGATTGTGATTGGGTTCTCTACTTTGCTTTTTTCGTTACAAGCACAAGAAAGAGCGACTCTTTTTTTCCAGCCTGTGCAAAATCTTAACGACACAACACAGCAAACAGGATCTGCAACCTCACTGAGCGATTCGGTAAAGAGGGTAATTCATAAGTTGCAGGATGCTGTTCAGGCCAACATTCATGCTGATGATGTTGTTTGGTCAAAAACAGTTTATCGAATCATTGACATGCGTGAAAAACAAAATTTTTCACTCTATTTTCCTTTGGAACCACAGGACGGGATGAAAAATTTAATGACCATCATGCTGGACGGAGTCATTAACAAAACCTTGACTGTTTATAAAAAAGGGCTCCGCGACGATCAGTTCAGACCTGATTTCTCTCCACAAATGATTGTTCCCTATGACAGCACCGATTATTTAATTCACAGCGTATTTTCGTATAAAGTTGGCAATGACATTTTTTATCCTGCATTACGGGTAGACAACGGGAAATTGGCTATTGACAACATGAGTATTGACGAATTCATGAAAAAGCAGCAACGTTTTTTAATCAAAGAGGTATGGTTTTTCGACAAACATCGCTCAGTAGTTGATTCCCGTATTGTGGCCATAGCTCCATTATTAACCTATCCGGAAGGTCAATCCTCGTTAATTCGTGACATTGTTTGCTGGTTCAACTTCGATGAACTTCGTAAATTAATGGCAGAATCAAAAATTTTCTGGGGCGACAATCCTTCTTCGGATATGACCATGGGGCTTTTCTTCGATCAACGCCTTTTCTCGGGTTATATACTCGGCGTGGACGATATTTACCATCGTACACTGTTAGATTACCTGACCAACGAAGATGCCATCAGAAAAGAACAAAACAGCATCAAGGAATCGATTATTGACTTTGAAAACGATTTATGGGAATATTAAACAGCATTCTGTAACCTTTTCTTTGAATAGTTCGTCACATGGATCATCATTGGCGAACTATTCTTATTTAATAGAACAAGCAAAAAGCATTATCTTTGTCCTTATTTCAGTTCATGAAAAAGTTACTGTTTCTTTTCCTTTTTCTCAGCTCCATCCTGACACAAACGTGGGGACAAATGCCTCGCATGCAAAACAGGAGATCCAACATGTCAACTTCAACTCCAACAAACGCAAAGTCAATCTATGTAGCTCCCGATGTCAAAGCATGGAAAATTAATCCGCGATTTGGATATGCCGATACGGTGGCGGTTGATACGGTTCCGCTCAATTTTCAATTTGACAATCCCGTCGATCGATACAGCCTTGCAAACTCTTACAACGGGAATTTAGCTTCTCCGCTTCAATCAAAAATTTATTTCGACCGCACGCAAAAAACCGATTTTTTGTTTGGTATTCCTTATGATGCATATTTCCGAGCACCGCAGGATTTCTATTTTTTTAACACAAAAACACCTTACAGCAATCTGGGTTATCAAACAGGATCGTCAGCACAACAAGCCGAAGATCACGTCAATGTGCTTTTTTCGATGAACAGCGGGAAAAAATTAAACATCACCGGATTATTTGATTATATCTATGCACGGGGACAATACACCAATCAATCGGCCAAAGCATTAATCGGTTCGCTTTATGGCAGCTATTCAAGCCGTCATTACAGCGCATCAGGCATCATTGCCTATCAAAAATTTGACAACAAAGAAAACGGTGGATTAACTGACGATCGATTTGTCACCGACCCAAATTTCACCGGACAATATGCCACCATCAACATGCCTGTCAAACTCAATGGGGCACAATCGGGATATGAAAACATCTTTTTTTATTACAATCAAAGCTATTCCATAGGGTTTACAAAAACCATTCAAGTGAACAAAGATTCCGTTCGGCAGGAATTTATTCCGGTGACAAGTTTCATCCACACCTTGGATTACAGCGTGGGGAGCAAACGATTTCGGGAGGCCGGCGTTGACACATCTTTTTTTTCCAATACTTACATTAGCACTACCAATCACACGGATACGGCATCTGAGATGTCGGTAAAAAACACATTTGCCATCAAAATGGATGAAAAATTTAACCGTTTGCTTCATTTTGGGCTTACGGCTTTCATTGAAAACCGATATCAACGTTACATGATGTTGTCACCAACCAACAGCCTAAGTTATGCTTCGGAAATCAACACGACGGTAGGCGGGATGTTGTCCAAATATGAAGGAAGAATTTTCAAATATGACTTTCAAGGAGACATCACAGTGCAAGGGCCTCGAGTAGGCGATTTCCATTTGAAAGGGAACATCGGAGGATTTTTTCCGTTGGGGAAAGACTCGGTGACGGTAAGAGCCCGCGGAAGAATAGAATCCGTTTCGCCAAGTTATTTTTGGGATCACTACTATTCAAACCATTTTATTTGGGACAATCATTTTGCCAACACATTTCAAACCTACGTCGGAGGAGATATTTCATTGCCCAAACGACACATCTCATTAGGATTGCAGGTGGCAAACACCAAAAACATGCTTTATTTCAATTCGTCGGCTTTGCCGGCTCAATTTTCAGAGAACATTCAGGTTGTAGCTGCCAATGCTGAAATTGATTTTGTTGTCTCACATTTTGGGTTGGAAAATCAAGGCGTCTACCAACTCAGCAGCAATCAATCGGTTTTGCCGCTGCCTACGTGGTCAATGTTACACAATCTTTACTTCAAAAGTACTTTTTTCAAGGTACTTGACACACAGATCGGAGCATCTTGTCGTTACAATTCAGGCTATTATGCGCCAAATTACATGCCGGCCACCGAACAATTCTTTGTGCAAAATCAAAAAATCATAGGACCATATCCACTCATCACATTGTATGCCAATTTTCATTTGAAACAGATTCGAATTTTTGTTAAATATTACAACCTTGGCAGTTCGTTTTTGCCAAACAAGAACTATTTCTCCATCCCTCACTACCCACTAAATCCAATGACCTTCAAGTTTGGATTCTCATGGAATTTCTACAGTTGATTCAAATTGGATCCACATCAAAAATAATCTGAACGGATGAAAATGATTTTTCGCTGCGCAACAAGACTGCCGATTTTCTAAGCAACTCTTTAAGCGCTTTGTGCGAAGAACCAACTTCAAACTTTAACAAAACAGTTCGTAAATGCCAATTCATCAATCGGCCGATGGGAGGAATTTCCGGTCCAAGAACGCGATCGGCAAACAATGATGTTAATTGAGCGGCCATTTGTTGGGCTGCGCGCTGAACCACCAACTCGTTTTTGTGCCGTAAGGTGATTTGAATCAATCGATAGTAAGGCGGATAATGGAATGCATGTCGTTCTTTCATTTGCATTTGAAACATGCCCGGATAATTCTGTGCAATCACTTGACGAATAATTGGATGATCAGGATTCATTGTTTGTAAAATCACCTTCCCCTGTTTATCGTATCGGCCGGCACGTCCACTCACCTGAGTAATCAATTGAAATGCCCTTTCATTAGCCCTGAAATTGGGAAAATGAAGTAAAGTGTCCGCATTGAGCAGCCCAACCAAAGAAACATTCGAAAAATCCAACCCTTTGGCCACCATCTGAGTCCCGATTAAAATATCAATTTCATGCTGCTCAAAAGCCGTGATAATTCGTTCAAATCCCCGACGTGTAGTCACGGCATCAAGATCTAACCGTCCGATACGGCTGTTTGGGAAAAGGGTGCCAAGCTCTTCTTCCACTTTTTCCGTCCCAAGTCCGTTCACCGTAACGGCATTTGAACCGCAAGCAGGACAACGATCAGGCAAAGGTTCGGAATAACCGCAATAATGACAGATCAAACGATGATTGCTTTTGTGATAAGTCAAACTGACGTCGCAATGTTGACATTTGGCCACATAACCACACTGTTTACATTCAATGAAAGGAGCAAAACCTCGTCGGTTATGAAACAAAATGATCTGTTCGTCGGCCGAAAGCGCTTTGGTCATGGCTTCAATAAGCTCATCGGAAAAATGCCCGACAATTCTCTTTTTGCGATACGCCTCTCTTAAATCGACTGGAAAAATTTGTGGCAAAGGAATTTCACTAAAACGTTCTTGAAGTTCGACCAATCCAAACTTATCGGACAATGCGTTCTGATAGGTTTCGACTGAAGGCGTAGCGCTTCCCAACAAAACTTTTGCACCATAAAATTGGGCTAAAACAATGGCTGTATCGCGGGCATGATAACGAGGAGACACATCTTGTTGTTTGTAGCTCACCTCATGTTCCTCGTCAACAATGATCAAACCCAAATCGTGAAAGGGCAAAAACACGGAAGATCGAACACCCAGCACCACTTGAATGCCTTCTCGTTTCAACAAATTATTCCACACTTCAACTCGCTCATTATCACTATATTTTGAATGATAAACGCCTAATTGGTTACCAAAAATGCGTTCCAATCTGGAAGTTAACTGGGTAGTCAAAGCTATTTCGGGAACCAAATACAACACTTGACGTCCAAGATCGAGCATTTTTTGAATGAGATGAATATAAATCTCCGTTTTCCCGCTGGATGTAACGCCATGCAAAAGCACCACATTTTTCGTTTTCCATTGGTTCAAAATATCTTTCAACGCCCTGCTTTGTGATGCATTAAGTGGTTTTGGAGATGCTTCCGGGAGAACTTCTCTTACCAAACGGCTCACTTTCTGATCGTAAAGTTGTAAAATTCCTTTATCAACCAATGCATTTAACACAGCAGGAGAAGCGCCCGTCTGTTCCAATAACATTTTCTTTGACACGGGCATTGGTTCATTTTGCGACAAAAACCGCGATAGATCAAAGTAAGTCAGCAGAAGATCCATTTGTTTTTTGGCACGTTTCAGTCCATCAAGCATTGATTTGAATGTTGCTTCATCTTCTTTGTTAAAAGCCGCTTTCACCATCGTGACCGTTTTGGGTTTATAACCGACTGAAAGTGTTTGGGCAATCACAACCGCATTTTTTTCCATCATCCTTTTGATCTCCACCATGACCTGCTTCGATTGCGTTCGTTTTATCAGCTCTGCAATGGTAGAAGTTTTATCGGCGGAAAGTGCCTTGAATAGCCTCATCTCTTTGATGGTCAACACCGATTCGTCATCAAAATCGGGATGAATGCATACCTGCGTTTCACTTTCTAATCGCAATCCCATCGGGATAGCCGCCACAAAAATTTCGCCCAAAGTGGTCATATAATATGAAGCAATCCATTCCCAAAGCTGAAACTGCGGACGAATCATCATGGGATAATCATCCATCAAAGCAACAATGGATTTAACTTCGTTTAATGACGGTTCAATGAAATGCAAAGAATGGACGATGCCACAATACAGTTTTGATTTTCCAAACGGAACCACAACCCGCATGCCTACCTGAATCACCGGCGACAATGCATCCGGCACAAAGTAAGTAAATGTTCCTTCAATCGGAACAGGCAAGATGATTTCAACAAAAGAAGGATTCATGATCTATTTTACAAACAAGGCTTCAGGGATCAAATCGATTTGAAAAGTTGATTTAACGGACGATTGAATGGCGAAAGCCAATTGTTCCACCTCCTCACCGATACAATGATTCACATTAACCAGCACCAATGCCTGTTTGTCGTACACAGCCACATTTCCCATGCGTTTTCCTTTCCAACCACATTTTTCAATCAGCCAACCGGCAGCAATTTTCATTTCTTGACCAAAAGGGAAGGCCACCACATCGGGAAAACGCGAACGCAACGCATCAAAAGCATCGATTGAAATGATCGGATTTTTGAAAAAACTCCCTGCACTACCTAAAACAGCTGGATCAGGCAACTTTTCATCGCGCAAACGTCGAACGGCACGACTAACATCGAAAACGGAAGGATGAGTGATCCCCTCTTTTTGCAATTGCTCAACAATGCCCCGATAACTCAGATGCAACGTAGGTCGCTTCTGTAACCGAAAAGTTACTGCCGTAACAATCACTTTGCCGTGCAATGCCTGTTTGAAGATGGAATCCCGATAACCAAAATGACAGGCCTCGTTTGAAAAAACTTTCTCTTTACCTGAATCAATTTCAAGGCAAAAAACCTGATCGATCACATCTTTCGCTTCCACCCCATACGCACCGATGTTTTGAACGGGAGCCGCACCCACTGTTCCGGGAATACCCGTTAGATTTTCCAATCCACCCCATCCCTTTTGAACACAAAAATCGACAAAATCGCTCCAATTTTCCCCTGCAGCGGCAGCAACCGTGACAACATCATCCTGTTCCGATACTTCAATGCCCTTCAAGGAAATTTTAACAACCGATTTATCAACCCGTGAATAAAAAACCACATTACTGCCTCCACCCAAAATGAAAAAAGGCTGTTTTTCTTCTTGCTGAAGACGACACCATTGTCGTACATCGTCCAATGAAGTCAACTCAATAAACCGACTGCAACAGGCATCAATGCCAAAAGTATTGAAAGGTTTCAACGAAAAGGAAGCATGTTGAATCATAAGAAGATTATTTGAAAGTCAAAATTACGACAAAACAGGAATAAAATCGAATTCCATGCCTCAAATCGTCAAAAAGAGTGTAAATTTGCACACAAAGCATGCACTATTTTTTAAAAAATTGTATTCATCATTCGCCATGGCCTCATTTGAAATCATAGGCGGCAAACAACTTGCCGGAGAGATCGAGCCACAAGGAGCAAAAAATGAAGCACTTCAAATCATTTGCGCCACGCTGCTAACCGACCAGAAAGTAACCATCAGCAACCTGCCGAACATTCGAGACGTCAATCAACTGATTGATTTATTAAAATTAATCGGCGTAACTGTCGTTCAGGAAGATTCACATACCTATTCTTTTCAGGCCAAAAACATTCTTTTTGATCAGCTCAATTCGGATGAATTTGTCAAAAAGGCCACTACACTTCGAGGATCCATCATGATCGTCGGCCCTTTATTGACCCGTTTCGGATACGCTACCGTGCCTCATCCCGGTGGTGATAAGATCGGAAGACGCCGCATTGACACCCACTATCTCGGATTTCAAAAACTTGGAGCAATAATCCGTTATAACTTTGAAAGAACGGAAGTTACAGCGCCAAAAAAAGGATTGACAGGCCAATACATTTTGCTCGACGAAGCCTCGGTGACCGGAACAGCCAATCTTGTTATGGCCGCCGTACTGGCTAAAGGAAAAACAACTCTTTTTAATGCGGCATGTGAACCTTATCTGTTTCAACTTTGCACCATGCTCAACAAAATGGGAGCACATATTTCCGGTGTTGGATCAAACCTCTTGGTAATTGAAGGCGTAGAAAAACTTTCCGGCTGCGAACATCGCATTTTGCCTGACATCATCGAAATCGGCAGTTTCATCGGATTAGCAGCCATGACCCGTTCGGAGTTAACCATCCGAAGAGTACATCAGGAACAGTTAGGACTTACCGCCGACATTTTTCAACGCATGGGCATTTCATTGATGTTTCGTGACGACAACATTTACATCCCAGCTCAATCCGGTTATCACATTCAACGATTCTTTGACGGATCCATCATGAACATTGCCGATGCCCCATGGCCGGGTTTTTCACCCGATTTAATCAGTGTGGCTCTCGTCGTAGCCACACAAGCAAAAGGGAGTGTGCTGATTCATCAAAAAATGTTTGAAAGCCGACTTTTCTTTGTGGATAAATTGATCGATATGGGGGCACAAATCATTCTTTGCGATCCGCATCGGGCAGTCGTCATTGGGTTAAACCACGAACAACCTTTACGCGCCACCCGAATGACTTCGCCCGACATCCGTGCAGGCGTTGCCCTACTGATTGCGGCACTTTCAGCTGAAGGAACCAGCACCATCGACAACATTGAACAAATTGATCGAGGCTACGAACAAATCGACGTGCGGCTACATCAACTCGGTGCCGACATCAAACGCATTGACTAAAAAACATCAACTTTTTAATCTCATCGTTTATGAACGCTCAACTTTTCTCAAGAAAAATCAGCCATTTTGTGCTGACGGCGATCTTTTTAGGAATGACGCTTTGCGGACAAGCCGAAAATAAAATCAATACGGCTTTCTTTACATCGACTCCCATTCAGCTCACCAACGATCGCTCCATTGCTTCGGCAGGAAAACAACTCTTTTTTGGTGATTCATTGCTCGAAAGCCATGCAATGGATGCAACCCTTTCGCCCGATGGTAAATGGCTTGCCGTTGAAGAACGTTACAGCTTGGTGATCATCAACACGACAGACAAAAAAGTGGCCTTTTCACTGCCGCTAAAACAGATAAAACAAATCGCCCAAACAAAATACGGAGTGATGAATACCTATTCGGGCATTTGTTGGAAAACCATAAACGGAGAAAATCGAATTGTCTGGAGTGCCGCTAACGGAGCCCATGCCCTGTCGTACGTTATTCAGGCAAACTGGAACGGACACAAAGCCGAAGTAACAAAAATTTTTACCTACAAACCCGTTCCTCCGGCCGAAACAGCATTGCCCAACGAAGTGTTAATCCGAAATGAGAATGGACATGAAGTCATTTATGTGGTTCTGAACGGAAACAATCAACTGATCAAACAAGATTTACAAACCGGAGACACACTTTGGATTGCCAACACCGGTGTGGCTCCTTATGGCATAACTTATGCCAACAACAAAATTTACGTTACCAATTGGGCAGGCCGAATTCCTCAAAAAAATGATGTCAATGTGGCAGGAGTGCCTTGGGGTGAAGCCAGGATTGACACCAGCAACGCCGCAACACGCGAAGGAAGTGTGAGCGTCTTTGATCCAGCCTCGGGGAAAGCACTCCATTCAATCATCGTAGGATTACATCCCAATAAAATTACAGCTTCTCACGACCAAAAATTTGTGTATCTCACCAATTCAAACAGTGACAACGTTAGTGTCATCAGCACTGTGAATGACGTTGTTGTTGAAACCATTCCGATCCGATTGCAACACGAAATCAACGACTATTTTGGTGATTCACCCAACGGGCTCACCGTTTCGGCTGACGGGAAAAAATTGTTCGTAGCCGTAGGTATGGACAATGCCGTAGCAGTGGTCACATTAGGCAAAAAAAGTGCTGCAACCGGCATTCAACCACAAAGCACCATAGTCGGATTTATTCCGACAGGATATTATCCTTCATCCATTTCCATCAAAGACAGCAAAGAACTTTTTGTGACAAACATTGAAGCAGATGGTCCAAACCGTCCCTTCTTTCTGCTGAAAAACGAACCTCCCGTGTTTAATTCACATCACATGTTGGCCTCTGTCTCCATCATTAACATGCCAAACGCAACTCAATTGCAACGTTACACCAAACAGGTGATCGCTTTGAACCAACTACAACGGCTTATGGAGGCTCAACAAAAGCCGCGTGCAGGCATTGAACCAAAACCAATCCCTGAACGGATTGGAGAACCTTCTGTTTTCAAACATGTTCTTTACATCATCAAAGAAAATCGGACTTACGATCAAGTGCTTGGCGACGTAAAAACAGGCAATGGCGATCCGAAATTGTGTACGTTTGGCGAACAGGTAACGCCCAACACGCATCGATTGGTGCAAGAATATCAGTTGTTAGACAATTTTATGGCATCCGGGAAATGTTCTGCTGAGGGACATCAATGGACTGATGCCTCCATAGTGACGGACTACATCGAAAAAAACATCCGTGCATGGTTTAGAAGTTATCCTCATGTTCAAACAGATGCTTTAGTTTATGCTCCAAGCGGATTTTTGTGGGACAATGCGCGCAAACACGGTGTTTCCGTCGAAATTTTCGGAGAAGCATGCATTCCTCATTTCGATCCAAAATTGGACTGGACTGCCAATTATGAAAATTATCTCAAGGGGATTCCGTTCCAATTTACCAACGTCACAACTTTGAACACGGTAAAGCCAATTTTGAGTGCCACATATCCCGGCTATGACAGCCATAAAATTCCTGACGCCATTCGAGCCGATGCTTTTATTGCAGAATTAAAACACTACGAAGCAATACAGGGTGACTCGTTGCCTCAATTAATGATCATGGCGCTTCCGGCCGATCACACAGCAGGCATGGCTCCCGGATTTCCAACGCCTCGAGCCATGGTAGCCGACAATGATTATGCCTTGGGGAGAATCATCGAAGCATATACCAAAAGCAGATTTTACAAAAACAGCGTCATTTTTGTTGTAGAAGATGACTCACAGGACGGATGGGATCATGTTTCCGCTTTGCGCACGGGAGCCATGGTAATCAGTCCATATTCACGTTTGCACACCACCATTTCCATTCCGTACAATCAGCCATCAATGGTGAGAACCATTGAGCAAATTCTCGGATTGCCGCCAATGAACATTCAAGATGCCATTGCAACTCCCATGTGGGCATGTTTCAATAACAAAGTGGATTTAACGCCCTATGTGGCGACACCTAATCGAATTCCGCTCAACGAAATGAACAAACCATTGAATGAACTGAAAGGAACGGCGCTCCACTTTGCCAAACAAAGCCTTGAACCACAATTTGCAGGCATTGACAGCGGAAATGATGATCTTCTGAATCGAATCATCTGGTTTGCTTCCAAAGGCAATGTCCCCTATCCTGCTCAATTTGCCGGCAAAGAAAGCGACGAATAAACCCATTAACCCAAACATCCTAAAATCAGTCAAACCAATGACAAAAAATCAATTCATAACAAACAACAACTTTAGATGTAATCAACCATGCCAAACAACGAAATCATTTTAATCAATATATCGGGCGACGACAAACCCGGCGTCACCACGGCCATCACTTCCATTTTAGGAAACTACGAAGCAACCATTTTGGATATTGGACAAGCTGACATTCACAACACGTTGTCGCTCGGTATTCTTTTTAGAATGGCTGACAACGTTGACTCGGGCAATGTGCTTAAGGAAATCCTCTTCAAATGTTCAGAACTCAATGTCAATGTTCGTTTTACTCCGGTTTCAATTGATCGTTACAACAATTGGGTGGTACAACAGGGAAAAAATCGTTACATTGTCACGGTGTTAGGCAAAGTAATTACAGCCAAACAATTATCCAAAGTAACAAGCGTTATTGCCGAGCAAAATCTAAACATTGATTCCATCATCCGTCTCACGGGACGACCTTCGTTGGAAATGGATGAATCAAATGCCGTGCGGGCTTGCATTGAACTTTCGGTGCGAGGCAATTTGAAAGATAAAAATCTTCTTTCCACTGAATTTATGAAATACTCGTCCGAATTGGGCATTGACATCTCTTTCCAAAAAGATGACATGTATCGACGAAACCGCCGTTTGATTTGCTTTGACATGGATTCCACGCTCATCAAAACAGAAGTGATCGACGAACTGGCCGAACGCGCCGGAGTGGGAGCACAAGTGAGAGCCATCACCGAATCGGCCATGCATGGAGAAATTGATTTTGAAGAAAGTTTCAAACAACGCATTGCGCTACTCAAGGGATTGGATGAATCCGTATTGGAAGAGATTGCCCACAAACTTCCCATCATGGATGGCGCGGAACGATTGATCACCACGTTGAAAAAAATTGGATTCAAAGTGGCCATTCTTTCCGGTGGATTCACCTATTTCGGCAATTACTTGAAACGACTCTTTGATGTCGATTACATGTATGCCAACGAATTGGAAATTATTGACGGAAAATTGACGGGAAAACACATTGGCGACATTATTGACGGAAAACGCAAAGCTGAATTGCTGAAACTCATCGCACAAGTTGAAAAAATTGAATTGGAACAAATCATTGCCGTCGGGGACGGAGCCAATGATCTTCCGATGTTAAATTTAGCCGGATTGGGAATCGCCTTTCATGCCAAACCCAAAGTCAAGGCCAATGCGCAACAATCCCTTTCAACCATTGGCCTGGACGGCATTTTATATTTTCTCGGCTTCAGAGATTTTCACATTGAGAAATAGAAAAAAAAAAAGAGCCGTTCATCTTCGAGTAAAGCACATTCATTTCAAAGGTCAATCATTTTTTTTTGCAAAAAACAAGGCACAATGCATTTAGAAGAAATCAGGAAAAATTACTTTCAGGGTGAACTTGACGAATCACAATTGGAAGAAAATCCCTTTGCCCTATTCGAAAAATGGCTTGCTGATGCTTTTGAACGAAACGAATCGGAACCAACGGCCATGACCATTGCCACGGTAGATGAAGAACATAAACCTCATGCCCGAATGGTTTTACTCAAAGAAATGACACCTGAAGGATTCTGTTTCTTTACAAATTACGAAAGTCACAAGGCACAACAACTATTTGTCAATAAACATGTTGCTTTGGTATTTTACTGGCCTTCCATCGAGCGGCAGGTACGTATTGAAGGCATCGCCAAAAAAATGAATGAAGAGAGTTCCACTGATTATTTTCATAAGCGGCCGCTCGAAAGTCAGCTCGGCGCTTGGGCTTCGCCGCAAAGCAGGATCATTCCTTCACGTCAATTACTTGAACATCAATTCAATGAATATCGTAAAAAATTTGGCGAACAAGTGCCGAAACCGCCATTTTGGGGAGGATTTCTAATAAGTCCAACCCTTTTTGAATTCTGGCAGGGACGCCCAAACCGACTGCACGATCGCATTGAGTATGTCAAAGCACAAAATCAATGGCAAATGCATCGATTAGCACCTTAAACCAAACCCAACATGCATCAAAAGATGATTTGTAAAATTGAGGTTCATTTTTTCAAAGATCCCTTTACAGAAACCATAAACTTTGCAAAACGTTAAAAGGGGTTTTTTGACGATCTTGTCAGATTGTTATACCTTTGTAAAAAATATTTATCCATCGGCAAAATCCCTTGTAACCGAGAAGATCAAAGCAATCAATTCAACCAAAGAATGATTGGTTTCCAAACCAAATGAAAAAAGAAAATGGAAAAACGCACGGAAATAGCTCAGTTAGGCGAGTTTGAACTGATACGGCAACTGACGGCCTCTTTTCAAACTAAAAATTCCTCCACCATAAAAGGAGTGAACGACGATGCTGCTGTGCTTCATTATGGTGAAAAAGAAATACTTGTCACCACCGATCTGCTACTGGAAGGAATTCATTTTGATTTAATGTATACCCCTTTAAAACATCTTGGGTACAAAGCCGCCGTAGTCAACTTTTCCGACATTTATGCCATGAACGGCTTTCCCAAACAACTGACTGTCTCATTAGGAATTTCCAAACGCTTTTCAGTCGAGGATGTTCAAACCATTTATGAAGGCATCCGTTTAGCCTGCGATCGTTATGGCGTTGACCTGATTGGAGGCGATACTTCGGCTTCAATGACGGGTTTGATGCTTTCGTTGACATGCATCGGCGAAGCCGAAAAAGATCAAATCGTCTATCGAAATACGGCCAAAGAAAATGATTTGATTTGTGTAACCGGCGATTTAGGAGCAGCTTACATGGGACTTCAACTGCTGGAACGCGAAAAATATGTTTTCAACGGCAATCCCGATGTACAGCCCGATTTCAGCGGCAAAGATTATTTGCTTGAGCGACAACTGAAACCGGAAGCAAAAAAAGAGATTATCGAACTGTTTCACGACAGAAACATCATCCCTACCTCCATGATTGATATTTCTGACGGACTTTCATCCGAAATTCTTCATCTTTGTCATCAAAGCCAAACCGGATGTCGCCTTTACGAAGAGCGCATTCCCATTGACTATCAAACTGCAGTCATGGCAGAAGAACTCAACATGAATTTGGTCACGGCGGCAATGAACGGTGGCGAGGATTATGAGTTGCTCTTCACATTACCCATGACCATGCACGAACTGGTTGAAACATTGGAAGACGTTACATTGATCGGATACATAACAAAAAAAGAGTTGGGTTGCCGTTTGATCACGCGTGACGAACAGGAATTTGACATCAAAGCACAAGGTTGGAACATGACTCAACCTCCTTCAAATCCCGATACAAAACAATAAACAAACATCATAAATCATTCCTGTTGCTATGAAACGAGCCAAAAAAAACTTACGCTCAAATGAATGGTTATTTGGCGAGTTCCATACGACTTTAATAAAAGAAAACAAAACCACATGAAACCTTTGAACGAACTACGCATTGCTATTGCTTGCGATCATGCAGGATTTGATCGTAAAACAGGATTAATTCCGTGGTTAACAGAACATGTGGCCATTCTTCACGATTTCGGCACCTACTCATCCGATAGCTGCGATTATCCTGATTTTGGCCATCCGTTAGCCGATGCCGTCGAAAAAGGGGAATATGACTTCGGCATTGCCATTTGTGGAAGTGGTAATGGAATTAACATGACCGTCAACAAACATCAAGGCATTCGGGCAGCTCTTTGCTGGACTCCCGAACTGGCCTCATTAGCCCGACAACACAACAACGCCAATATTTTATCGCTTCCCGGACGTTTCATCAACAATGATCTGGCCATTGAAATGACACAAATTTTTCTGACCACCGATTTTGAAGGCGGCAGACACCAACGACGAATTGACAAAATTCCACTTACTTCAAAGTAAAAAATCCATAAATCGTTGCCGAAAAATACGATATGAACGCTTTACAAATTTGTGCCCCAAACAATTTATCAATCCATAACCGTCATTGGTCATTTTTTATGGTTGACTGATGCTAAAAATCAAAATCAATGAAGCCTTTCGATGTATATCCTTTATTTGACATTGAAATAGTTGAAGGCAAAGGATGCAAAACATACGACACAAAAGGAAACGAATACCTTGACTTGTACGGCGGTCATGCCGTGATTTCGATAGGTCATACCCATCCTCATTACATCAAACGAATCACCGATCAACTGCAAAAAATAGGATTCTATTCCAATTCGGTGCATAATCGGCTTCAAGAAGCATTGGCCGGAAAGTTAGGTCAGGCATCAGGATATGAAAACTATGCGCTTTTCCTGATCAATTCCGGAGCTGAAGCCAATGAAAATGCTATTAAACTTGCGTCGTTTTACAACGGACGCAAACGAATCATTGCATTCAATAAAAGCTTTCACGGCAGAACTTCGGCAGCGGTCCGCGTCACCGACAATCCAAAAATCATTGCTCCTGTTAATGTGGGACTTGATGTGACATTTCTTGCCATGAACGATTTTGAAGCCGTCACAAAAGAACTGAACAAAGAAGATGTTTCGGCTGTCATCATCGAAGGCATTCAAGGTGTTGGAGGCATCCAACTTCCTGACACTCATTTTTTGAAACATCTCAGTCGTGAATGCAAACGCACCAACACGGTGTTAATTTTGGACGAAATACAATCAGGTTATGGGCGAAGCGGTCGCTTTTTTGCGCATCAATATGCTGACATTCAACCAGATCTAATCACAGTTGCCAAAGGAATGGGAAACGGTTTCCCCATTGGAGGTGTACTGATCGCCCCACATTTTCAGGCCGTTCATGGTCAGTTGGGCACCACTTTTGGTGGAAATCATTTAGCCTGTGCCGCCGCTTTAGCTGTATTGGAAGTCATGCAAGAAGAAGATCTCATTACCAATGCACGCCAGGTTGGCTCCTTTTTAATCAACGAACTCAACGCTTTCCCAAAAATCAAAGAAGTACGAGGCTTGGGACTGATGATCGGCATTGAAATGGATCACCCTATCTCAGAGCTGCGACGCAAATTGTTATTTGAACAAAAAATCTTTACCGGCAGCAGCGGAACTCATGTCATCAGACTTTTACCGCCGCTTTGCTTGTCGCACGAGGAAGCACTCCTCTTTTTAGAACGATTTGAGAAAACAATTCGGGACTTATAACTTCAATCATTGCCAATGAAAAAAGTGCAACTGTTCATTCCCTGCTTCATCGATCAATTCTATCCACACATTGGCTTCAACACCATCAAAATTTTGGAAAAAGCAGGATGCGAAGTCCATTACAATCCAAACCAAACCTGTTGCGGCCAACCTGCTTTCAACAGCGGCTATTGGGATGAATCCCGCCGACTGGCCATCAAGTTTCTTGACGATTTTTCGGAAAATATTCCCATCGTTTCTCCATCTGCATCCTGCGCAGGGTTTGTTTTGAAAGATTATCCCAAATTGTTGAAAAACGAAACCGCATTGCTGCAACAACACCAACAAATCCGCCAAAACCTCTTTGAACTGTCCGACTTCTTGGTCAACGAGTTGCATGTTATCAATTTCAATGCTTCGTTTTTTCACAAAGTGACTTATCACGATTCATGCTCAGCACTCAGAGGATACGGCATCAAAACAGAACCCCGCCTTTTATTGCAACAGGTCAAAGGACTTGAACTTGTTGAAATGAATGAAAGTGAGGAATGCTGCGGATTTGGAGGCACTTTTTCAGTCAAAAACAAACACATTTCCTCTGCCATGGTTGCCAACAAAGTGAAAAACGGATTGGAAAGTGGAGCTGAATTCATTGTTACAACAGAGGCTTCGTGTGCCATGAATATGGAAGGATATTCCCGCAAAAACAAACTTCCCGTCAAAATCATTCATTTAACCGATATTTTGTCACAATTTGACGATGCAGATTGAATGATAAATTATATTAATTAGAGAATTATTTCTTCATTAACAAAACACTTTCCATTGTTTTGATCCAAAAAAACCGTATCTTTGCAGTAATTATTAATAATCAACCATTAAAAAATTAAGAACATGATTAAAGTAGGTATTAACGGGTTTGGCCGCATCGGACGTTTGGTTTTCCGTGCTGCCTTAACAAAGAAAGAGATTGAGATCGTAGGGATTAATGACCTAATTGACGTTGACTACATGGCTTATATGCTAAAATACGATTCAGTTCACGGTCAATTTGATGGTAGCATTGAAATTAAAGATGGAAAATTGGTTGTCAATGGACATGCCATTCGCGTTACAGCTGAAAAAGATCCTGCCAACTTGAAATGGAACGAAGTTGGCGCAGAATATGTAGTGGAATCCACCGGATTGTTTTTGACCAAAGAAAAAGCCGGCGCTCACATTGCAGCAGGAGCAAAACGTGTTGTCATGTCAGCTCCATCCAAAGATGACACACCAATGTTTGTAATGGGTGTCAACCATAAAAATTATGCAGGAGAACCCATTGTTTCCAATGCATCATGCACAACAAACTGTTTAGCTCCATTAGCTAAAGTAATTCACGACAAATTTGGCATTGTTGAAGGTTTAATGACAACCGTTCACTCAGTAACCGCTACGCAAAAAACCGTTGACGGCCCGTCACACAAAGATTGGAGAGGAGGCCGTGCTTCTGCAGGGAACATCATTCCGTCATCGACAGGCGCAGCAAAAGCTGTAGGAAAAGTCATTCCCTCGTTAAACGGAAAATTAACAGGGATGTCATTACGCGTGCCAACGTTGGATGTGTCCGTGGTTGATTTAACTTGCCGTCTCGAAAAAAGCGCCACATACGAAGAAATTTGCAAAGCAATGAAAGATGCAGCCGAAGGCGAATTAAAAGGCATCGTAGGATATACCGAAGATGATGTGGTATCATCCGACTTTATCCATGAAGCCCGCACCTCGGTATTTGACGCCAAAGCCGGTATCATGCTGAATCCTAACTTTGTCAAATTAGTTTCCTGGTACGACAACGAGTGGGGTTATTCCAACAAAGTAGTTGAATTGATTCAACACATGGCAACCGTTAAATAATTTTGCTTAGAATCATTGTATGAAGCCGCCTCCAAAAGGTGGCTTCCTCTTTTTTTCGACGAACTGTTCTTTAACATTTCGCCCTGAAAAATTGCACCACCTGCAGAGCTTCATCAACACAACTTCAACAACCTGAAGCTCAATAATTTAAATTACGCTCTTTGAAAAACGGCAGAAAAAAAGAACATCATGTTTTGACCGATCACCACACACATGACGTCATCGCATCAAACATGATCAGGCTTAACAAAAATCTATAAACACTAAACAAAAAGAGATGAATCAAACACATTCTTTATTTTCTGAATTTCCACCCGTTTCCACGCAAGAATGGATGGACAAAATCAATGCAGACCTGAAAGGGGCTGACTTTAATAAAAAATTAGTCTGGCACACCAATGAAGGTTTTGATGTACAGCCCTTCTATCGCAAAGAAGATTTGACTGGGCTTCAAACTATTGCTGAAAATCCTGGAAAATTTCCTTATGTCAGAGGAACAAAACAAACCAATCAATGGCGCATCCGTCAAAAAGTGCATGTTTGCAAACAATGCGCAGATACCGCACTGGACAAAATCGTTGCAATGATTGAAAACGGAATCACTGCCATAGATATTTCATTCGACAATAATGCGGTCAATGCCGAAATTCTGAAAAAACTACTCAAACATGTCGATTTAACAAAAATCGAGCTGCACTTGGACACTTGTGTCATGTCGGCCGTCACTTTGGTCAATCTGTTGGTGGATTACGTCAAAGATCAACACATCGACCCAAAAAAGGTGTACGGATCCATCAATTTTGATCCGATCGGGCATCGACTGATTGAAGGGAAAAAGGTGGACAAGCTCATTGATCGCTATGCCGCTTTACTTTCTGCTTCGGAATACCTTCCAAAATTCAGAACCGTCACCGTCAATCCGGTTCTTCTAAATAATGCGGGAGCTTACATTTATCAGGAACTCGGCTACGCCTTAGCTTGGGGAAATGACCTGTTGGCTAATCTCGTAGAGAAAGGCTTTAACGCAGAAAAAACCGGTAAAAAGATGATTTTTAATTTTGGCGTCTCGTCCAACTATTTTATGGAGATTGCCAAATTTAGAGCAGCACGGTTTTTATGGAGCAACATTGTCTTTGCTTACGGCGAAAAATGCCCCAATCAATGCAAAAACAACGAACCCGACGGGTTGGAACGCTGTGCTTCCAAAATGGTGATTCATGCCCAAACCTCACAATGGAACATGACGGTTTATGATTCGTATGTCAACATGCTTCGCACACAAACCGAAGCCATGTCAGCCGTCATTGGCGGAGTCAATTCATTGACCGTGCTTCCTTTTGATATTTCCTACAAACAACCGGATAATTTTTCAGAACGCATTGCAAGAAATCAGCAATTGCTCCTCAAAGAAGAAAGTCATTTTGACAAAGTTACCGATCCGGGAGCCGGCTCTTACTACATTGAAAACTTAACACAATCAATAGCCAATCAGGCCTGGAAATTATTTTTGGAAGTGGAAGAAAAAGGCGGATTCATAGCTCAACTTGAGTCCGGGATTGTTCAGCAAGCCGTAAACGAAACCAATAAAAATAGAAGAAAAGC
Source organism: Microbacter sp. (assembly GCA_049976245.1). GTDB lineage: Bacteria > Bacteroidota > Bacteroidia > Bacteroidales > Paludibacteraceae > Microbacter. The sequence goes on from JBMFIQ010000004.1 coordinate 52,060, forward strand.
CATTGCCACACGACGTGAAATTCTCTTAGGCACCAATCAGTACCCAAATTTCAACGAAACAATGATTGAAAAAATAGAAGAATCATTCACGAATGGATGCCAACCACAACCCGAAATCGTCACCCTCGATCTAAAACGAGGATCTGCTGAATTTGAAACATTGCGATTAGCTACCGAAAAATCAGGCAAAAGGCCTAAAGTATTCTTGTTAACCATTGGGAATATGGCCATGCGACTAGCCAGAGCACAATTTTCGAGCAATTTCTTTGGTTGTGCCGGATATCAGATCATCGATAATCTTGGATTCTCCAACATTGCTGAAGGAATCGACGCAGCTAAAAAACATCAGGCTGACATCGTCGTCTTGTGTTCAAGCGATGAAGAATATGATCAATATGCTCCTCAAGCACAATCGCTCTTGGGTTCTTCTGCCATTTTGGTCATTGCCGGAGCTCCCGCCTGCATGGAAACATTAAAAACGCAAGGAATCACTGAATTTATTCATATTCGTTCCAACGTATTGGAAACATTGCAACATTTTCATCGGCTTTTGAACATTGGTTAACTCACATCAATGAAAAACAATAGCTATAAACACTACAAAACAAAAGATCATGCGTCCAACATTTAATAATCTCCAACTGCAAGGAGAATCAAACAACAACGTCACGCTTTCAACAACCGAATGGCTGACACCTGAACTCATTCATGTTAAATCCGTCTATTCAAAAAAAGACCTCGAAGGAATGGAACACCTTGATTATGCGGCAGGCATTCCTCCTTTTTTAAGAGGTCCTTACAGCGCCATGTACGCCATGCGTCCATGGACCATCAGACAATACGCCGGATTTTCAACTGCTGCCGAATCAAATGCTTTCTACCGCCGAAATTTGGCCAGCGGCCAAAAAGGCCTTTCCGTAGCCTTTGACTTACCAACCCATCGAGGTTACGATGCTGACCACGAACGCGTGGTAGGCGACGTTGGTAAAGCCGGGGTGTCCATCTGTTCAGTAGAAGACATGAAAGTACTTTTTGACGGCATTCCTCTCAACAAAATGTCTGTTTCAATGACCATGAACGGTGCCGTTTTGCCCATTATGGCATTTTATATCATTGCCGGATTGGAACAGGGCGCAAAACTGGAAGAATTGTCAGGAACAATTCAAAACGACATCCTAAAAGAATTCATGGTACGAAACACGTATATTTATCCACCGGCTTTTTCAATGAAAATCATTGCCGATATTTTTGAATATACGTCAAAATACATGCCCAAATTCAACTCCATTTCCATTTCCGGCTATCACATGCAGGAAGCAGGTGCAACAGCCGACATTGAATTGGCTTACACGCTGGCTGACGGGCTCGAATATTTACGAGCAGGAATCAATGCCGGAATGGACATCGATGCTTTTGCTCCACGATTGTCATTCTTCTGGGCCATCGGAATGAATCATTTCATGGAAATCGCCAAGATGCGAGCTGCCCGACTTCTGTGGGCCAAGATTGTCAAACAATTTAACCCTAAAGATCCTAAATCACTGGCTCTTCGAACTCACAGCCAAACCTCTGGATGGTCACTAACAGAACAAGATCCGTTCAACAATGTTGGAAGAACCTGCATAGAAGCAATGGCAGCTGCTTTAGGACATACGCAGTCACTTCACACCAATGCGTTGGATGAGGCCATTGCGTTACCAACCGATTTCTCGGCTCGAATTGCCCGAAACACCCAAATTTATATTCAGGAAGAAACCAATGTATGTCACGAAATCGATCCATGGGCAGGTTCATATTACGTGGAATCTTTAACCAAAGAGTTAGCCGAAAAAGCATGGACACTCATTGAAGAGATTGAACAACTCGGAGGCATGGCCAAAGCCATTGAAACAGGAGTGCCAAAAATGCGCATTGAAGAAGCCGCTGCCCGAACTCAGGCAAAAATTGATTCAGGACAACAAATCATCGTCGGTGTAAACAAATATCGACTCAACAAAGAAGCACCCATCGATATTCTTGAAGTAGATAATACGGCTGTCAGACTACAACAAATAGAACGCCTTAACACGCTTAGAAAGAATCGTGATCAAGCCGCTGTTGACAAAGCTTTGGAAGCCATTACCGAGGCGGTCAAAACAGGCAAAGGCAATTTATTGACATTAGCCGTCGAAGCAGCCAAAGTGAGAGCCACCTTAGGAGAAATCTCTCTGGCATGCGAAAAAGTAGTTGGTCGTTATGAAGCAACCATTAGAACCATATCAGGCGTGTATTCATCAGAAACAAAACAAGATCCGGATTTTTTACGTGCTTGCGAACTGACCGAACAGTTTGCTCAAAATGAAGGACGTCGTCCCCGCATCATGATTGCCAAAATGGGACAAGACGGGCACGATCGCGGTGCCAAAGTAGTGGCCACAGGATATGCCGATTGTGGCTTTGACGTTGACATGGGACCATTGTTTCAAACTCCGGCCGAAGCTGCAAAACAAGCAGTCGAAAATGACGTACATGTGTTGGGAGTTTCATCCCTTGCCGCAGGGCACAAAACACTCATCCCACAAGTGATTGAAGAATTAAAAAAATTGGGACGTGATGACATCATCGTTATTGCAGGCGGCGTCATTCCTGCTCAAGATTATGAATTCTTATACCAATCAGGCGTTGCTGCCATTTTTGGACCGGGAACTTCCATTTCCAAAGCTGCTTGCCAAATCATGGAGATTCTGTTGGAAGATTAATTCCATGCGGCTTACTAAATTCGAAGAAGCTGCATCACGCTTGATCCAGCTTCTTCACTTCAAACACATAGAAACGAAAAAAGCCGATCGTTAAGACCGGCTTTTTTTAATGGCAAGAACATTATTTTCTAATGTTCAACTCTTTAATGATGTTCCGATATCTTTCGATATCTTTTGATTTAAGATAGTCGAGCAAACGACGACGTTTCCCTACCAACATCACTAAAGCCCGTTCCGTGCTATAATCTTTCGCGTGTAACTTGAGATGTTCAGTTAACGAGCTAATACGGTAAGAAAATAATGCTATCTGAGCTTCAGGTGACCCAGTATCAGTATTCGACTTCCCGTATTTGCTGAAGATTTCTTGTTTCTTTTCTGCAGTTAAATACATTACAAATAAAATTTGATGATAAATAATTGAAGCACAAAGGTACAATTTTATTTTGAAAAATCAAATCCAATTGCTCCTATCATTCCAAAAGTTGTAAAAAATAAAACAACAACCATTCTCTCGGGATGTTTCAGCTGTTTTTTTGTAATTTTGCAGTACTGAATATAGCCATCAAAGTCAAAAATGTAAAAACAGAACCATGATATTAGACGAAAGGGAAACGCGATCAAAGCGCATCATTGAAATAGCCGAACTGATTATGACAGCTGCCCGAACCGCTCCGAAAGGGAAAGGCATTGACGTCATTGAAATAAAAGCTGCTTTTGGCGACGACATCTCCAAACTGGCTGAAGCAACCCGTCAAAAAGGAGAAGCAACTGGATTAAAATTTATGCTTCGCGATGCGGAAAATATCCTTTCAGCAGATGCTGTCATTTTAATGGGTACCAAAACCAAAGTGCAAGGTCTAAACTGCGGCTATTGCGGCTTGCCGACCTGCGATGAAAAATTGAAACACGTAGCTGTTCCCTGTGCCATCAACATGGTTGACGTGGGTATCGCCTTGGGATCGGCAGCAGCCACGGCAGCTGATTTAAGAGTTGATTGCCGCATCATGTTTTCAGTTGGCTATGCTGTCAATGATCTGAACCTTTTGCCCGGATGTCACTCCATTTACGCCATTCCGTTAAGCATATCATCCAAAAACCCATTCTTCGATCGTCGTCCTCGCGAGCAACAGACCAAATAATACATTGAATTACAAAGATTTGAGGTGATGAATTGTTTGAATGGGATCAGACGACGAAAACACAAAATTTCCTGCTACCAACACATCGACGCCTGCTTCTTTTAATTTTTTCCCGGTTTCAAGATTCACGCCACCATCCACTTCGATCAATGTATGAGCTTGAGTACGGGCAATCAATTCTTTTAATTCAACAATCTTATTGTAAGTTTGTTCAATAAACCGCTGCCCGCCAAAACCGGGATTAACACTCATAATCAACACAATATCCAATTCACGAATAATTTCTTTCAAAAGCATCACCGGAGTATGTGGATTCAGAGCTACTCCTGCTTTCATTCCTGCTTGATGAATGGATTGAATGGTACGATTCAAATGCACACAAGCTTCATAATGAACCGTCAAGTGAGCAACACCGGCTTGTTGAAACCGATCGATGTATTCATCTGCATGAGCAATCATCAAATGAGCATCCATTGGTTTTTTACAAAGCGCCTTGATCGATTCAATCACCGGAAATCCAAACGAAATGTTTGGAACGAAAACACCATCCATGATGTCAAGATGAAACCAATCGGCCTCACTTCGATTGATCATGTCAATGTCGTGTTGCAAATTGGCAAAATTGGCCGATAACAACGAAGGAGCTACAAGCAATGAAGAACGATTCATGTGGATCGATAAATTAAAAGATACATCATCAAACGACCTTTAAAACGGTTTAAAACCAATGATTTCGCGCACTTCTCGAATGGTTTTCGAAGCGCTGGCATGAGCCTTTTCACGACCCATCTCGGCTACACGATGCAAATAATTTTCATCATTTTTTATTTCGATGATTTTCTCCCTCAACGGCGTTGTAAATTTGATCATATCCTCAGCCAGTTGTTTTTTCAAATCACCATAACGAATCTGGCAGGTTGCGTATTGTTCATCAAAATATTTAACGGTAGAAGGATCGGACACGGCTTTCAACAAGCTGAACAAATTCTCAATCACTTCCGGTTTTGTTTGATTCATTTCCGTCGGACCGGCGTCCGTAACGGCACGCATCACCTTTTTTCGAATCACTTCAGGTTCATCCACCAGAAAAATGGCATTCCCTTCTCCTTCCGATTTCCCCATTTTCCCACTTCCGTTCAGCCCTGGGATTTTTATTAGTTCTTCCCCAAAATTAAAAGCTTGTGGCTCGGGAAAATAATCAGTTTTATACATCCGATTAAATCGATTACCAAAAGTACGAGTCATTTCAAGATGTTGTTCCTGATCCTTTCCAACCGGCACTTTTGTTGCACGATGAATCAAAATATCGGCTGCCATCAGCGTTGGATAGGTCAACAAACCGGCATTTACGTTATCCGGCTGTTTCCGAATTTTTTCTTTGAACGACGTACAACGTTCCAACTCCCCGATATAAGCATTCATGTTAAAGAAGAGATACAATTCGATGGTTTCGGGCAAATCACTTTGAACATACAAAGCAGATTTCTCAGGATCAAGCCCTGCTGCCAAATACTCTGCTAGGATTTGTTTGACATTCCCATGTAAATCCTGTGGTGTCGGATGGGTGGTTAATGAATGATAATCAGCAATAAAGAAATAACACTGATGCTCATTCTGCATTTTGATAAAATTGCGCAACGCTCCAAAATAATTTCCAATATGTAAATTTCCGGTTGGTCGAATTCCACTGACAACAATTTCACTCATTTCTTTTTCTTTTTTTTGCAAAGATACGTCTAATTAAAACATGAACAAAAACTCAAAGCCAATCTTGTCCTGATCGATGCGCTCGAAACTCTCAAGAGCTTTCAATCATTCAGCATGAATCAAACGAAAAAATCACATTTTCTCCTACAAGAACGGCGTCACCAACAACGAAAGTGACATGGCCACAAGAATGACCACCGTAAACCATCCAATATAGTTTACAACCGGTTTGTTGGTATATTCGCCCATCAACTTTTTCTTGTTCACCAACAGAATCATGCTCACCAAAACCACCGGCAATAGAACGGCATTGATGACCTGAGTCCAGAGCGAAATGGCTATCAATGGAGCATTGGGCATTAAAATGATGATCATGCCAAGCAATAAAATGCCGGTGTAAAGCACATAAAATTCTGGCGCTTCATCCCATTTCTTATCAATGCCGGCTTCAAAACCAAATGCTTCAGAAACATAAAATGCGGTAGCCAGGGGCAAAATAACTGCAGAAAAAATGGAGGCTATAAAAAATCCAAAAGCAAAAACCGCCGAAGCAAAATCTCCTGCCAAAGGCTTCAAAGCTAAAGCAGCATCTTTGGCATCGTTGATTTGAATGTGCTGTTCGAATAGCGTTGACGAACAAGCCACCATGATGAAAAATGCCACCACCACAGTAGCTAAACTGCCAATTAGAATATCGACCAATACAAATTTATATTGTGTAATTTTCAACTTTTTTTCAATCACCGACGATTGCATGTAAAACTGCATCCACGGAGCAATGGTAGTTCCCACAATACCGAGCACCATGGTCATCGAAGTGGTATTGAGCGACATTTCGGGTTTAATGATCGATTTCCCGATGGCGCTCCAGTCGGGATGTCCCATGACTGCTGAAATAATGTACACTAAAAGCGAAGCGCTGAAGATAAGAAAAATTTTTTCAGCAAAGGTATAATTCCCTTTTACGACCAAAATCCATACAATGAATCCCACCAAAGGAACAGAAATGTACTTACTGACTCCGAAAATTTCCAAACTACCGGCCACACCGGCAAATTCGGTTGTTGTATTCCCAATGTCGGCAATCAATAATCCCATGAAAATAAAAAAAGTCACTTTCACACCGGCATTCTCACGAATCAGCGTAGCCAGCCCTTTCCCTGTAACAATTCCCATTCGGGCATTCATTTCCTGCACAATAAAGAGCACAATAAACGACGGAATCAATGTCCAAATCAATTGATTTCCGTAAAGCGCACCGGCCACAGAATAAGTAGTGATGCCTCCGGCATCGTTATCAACACTTCCGGTAATGATTCCCGGCCCCAGAATAGCCAAAAAAATGGCAATATTTTTGAAAAATGAATTTTTGCTATTTGTCATGACACCTCATCCTCCATGTTAGATTGTTCTGCGTTTGTCCATTAAATCGTCCACCACGTCATCAATGATCACCATTCCCTCCAATTCTTCATTGTCGTTGGTCACGGGAACGCCTAAAAGATTGTACTTCGAAACCAACTCGGAAATGGAATCCAGTTTGTCATAATCATAAACCTGAAAAGGATGATCGTTCATGATATTTTTCAGCGGTGTATCAGGCGAAGAGATCAAAACATCGCGAATGGAGAAAGTTCCTACCAAGCGACGTTGTGAATCCAACACAAACAAGTTGTACAATTCAGCCATTTCAGGTTTTTCCTCACGAATGGTGTTTAGCACATCGCCCACAGTTTGATCTTCATTGAACGTCAACACGTTGGTTGTCATGATGCTGCCAACGGACGAATCAGGATATTGCAACAATTCCCTCACTTCATCGGAAACTTCAGGCTCCATTTCCTCAAGTAACATGGCAGCCCGATCATCTTCCAGGTTCTCCATCAAATCGGCAGCTTCGTTAGCCGGCATTTTTTCAAGCACATCAGCTGCTTTTTCAATCGAAAGACTTTCAATGATATGCACTTGTTCTTTGGTTTCCAATTCTTCAAGCACATCGGCAGCCGTTTCTTCATCCAACGCCGAAAAGACCGAAGTTTTTGAATCTTTTCCCAAATCCTCAATAATATCGGCCAAATCCGACGGGTGCAAGGTGTTCAATTTGGTAAAGGGAGTGCTTAACTTGATGTTAAGTGAAGAAAAATCAATGGCTTCCACATCGTCCCACAAAATAAATTTGGACGGGATTTTAATGTGAAAAGGCTGCAAGATGTTTTTGATCACTTTGAAAATACCAATCCGTCGCAACAAGCCTTCCAGCCCTACATCGACAGCCACCACAAAAGCACCTGACGACAAAGCAACCATCCGAACATCGTTCACACGAACCAACTTGCGACCGTTGATGTCAACAATTTGTTTATCGAGAATGGTATCCTTCAACAAAAACGTGCTGTTCAAAACTTCATTCGGCACATCGGTCATGCTTTGACATTGCACTTTGTAACGTGTGTTGAACTTAACAATTTGAACGTTGATTAATGAAACATTCCGCACCGATTTGCCCTGCTTGATGCAAAAAGCAATAATTTTCGGGCGATGAGATTTTTCAACGGCAGCTTGATTGCTCATGGGCAATTGAACATAAACATCCAAAATTTTGCCCAAAACATTTTCGCGGGCGTCAAATAATTTGCACCCGATCAGTCTGCTCAAATAAAAAGTGGTGAGAGAAGTCATTTCGCCTCCTTCTTTTAGGGGTTTAGAAGGAAGCAAACGGACCGGCTTCCTTACTAAACGCAAGTTAATACTAAATAATTCGCCGGACCATCATCCATGATGAGTTACATTTTAAAATTATGTTGCAAAGATAAGGCTATTTTTTTAATCCGTCAGTTAGAAATGGTTTTTATAATTCAAATTATTGTTAATGAGTAAAAACAACATCCTCCGTTTCAAAGTTAATTCCAAAAATAAAGGAAGATCGATTCAATAAATTAAATATCNNNNTTGTTAATGAGTAAAAACAACATCCTCCGTTTCAAAGTTAATTCCAAAAATAAAGGAAGATCGATTCAATAAATTAAATATCAATAAGTTTATTCAACTTTCGCATTTTTATTACAAGGGGCTTCCGCCCCTTAACCCTGACTTCCTTTTTCCTCCCGCAAGCGGGATGTTCCACTTGACGCAAAAAGGAAGTAAAAAAGTCAAGACTGCGCCCGCCTCACTCGAAAAATGGTCGGGATGAAGGCTTAAATCGTCCAACTCGCTCCTTCGTCGCTCAAACAGGAACGATTTTTATAGCCTTCATCCCTTATTTTTCGGCTCGCCGGACGAGGTCATCCCTTAATCAATGATCTTTTGTAAGAATCAACATTATTTCTTCTTCAACTAAAAATGCATCAATAGGATAAGTCAATTATTTTTTTTCTTCAATATTAAAGTTTTAAGAAACTGATTATCAGATTAAATTCATCTAATCATACCTACAAATCAAATCATTATTTGCTTGCGAAAGTTGAATAAGTTTACAATAAATATTGCGCGCAAATAATGCCTTCCGTCACCGTTAAAAGATCAGGCAATGTTTTCTCTGATTCGTTTCAAAAACTGCTGAAGTTGTTCCGTGTCCTTTTGTTGCACCATATCAATTAACAACGAAAGTTGATTTCGAATTTCGAGCAATTGTTCTGGCGTATAAGGATTAAACAAGATTTCGGTCAGCAAAAAGTCATCTTCCGAAAGCAACCCGTGCGCAATGCTCAAATGACGTTTGAAAGTCGTTCCGGGAGCTTCCTGATGTTTCATCACCGAAGCAAAAACCAACGTGGATGCAAACGGAATAGCCAATGAATAGGCAGTCGTTTGATCATGTTCCTGAAAAGAATATTCGAAAATGGAGATTTTCAACGAACTGTACAACTCTTTGAAAAAAAGTTTCCCCTGAGTATCGGACTCTGAAATGATGATGGCACTTTGTGAGGATAAATCGCTTAAACTGGCAAACGTTGGGCCAAACATGGGATGAGTCGATACAAATCGAAACCTGCTTTTAAAATAAAATTCCGGCAAACCCGTCTTCACCGAAGCAATGTCGGACAAGATACAATCCGACGAAATGAAAGGAATAACCTGATGAAAAGCATCTAAGGTGTACTTGATGGTTGCCGCATTGATAATAAGTTCCGGATCAAATGATTTTACTTCTTCAATTTTCGACAAACGAATGGTGTTGTACACAAACCGCAATCGTTTCGGATCAACATCAAACATGGCCACTTCGTGCTGAAAACTCAACACATCGGCAAAAAAAGAACCCATCTTTCCGGCTCCAAGAATAAGAATGCGCATGACTTTAATATTGAAAATTTATGCCTCCTTGTTCATCAAATCCAACTGAACTCGAACAGACTCTTCGTGAATGGCCTCTAAGATGTTTTTCATAAATTCACCGTTGATCCCAATCGATTGCGCTTGAGCCACCCTGTTTTGCAATATCTCATCGTAACGAACAGGCTGAAGAACAGGCATTCCGTGCTCTTTTTTGTAAATGCCTATTTCTCGTGAAATGCGGAATCGCTTGGCCAATATTTCCAACAATTGATTGTCCAATTCATCAATCTGGTGGCGCAGAATGGATAAATCCTCAGTGGTTTGATTCATTTTGCGAACCACTAAATGTTGCAGAATATGTTCCAACACATCCGGCGTAATTTGCTGATTCTTATCACTCCACGCTTCGTCTGGGTTGCAATGCGACTCAATGATCAAGCCTTCAAACTGCAAATCAAGCGCTTGTTGTGCAATCGAAGCAATCAACTCCCGACGCCCGCCAATATGACTTGGATCGCAAATAATGGGCATCTCCGGCATTCGACGACGCAGTTCGATGGGAATATGCCATTGTGGAATGTTGCGGTACACCGTTTTATCGTATGTGCTAAATCCGCGATGAATCACAGCCATGCGCCGAATGCCGGCGTTGTAAACTCGTTCAACGGCGCCAATCCAAAGCTCCACATCGGGATTTACCGGATTTTTCACCAAAACAGGAATATCAACTCCTTGCAATGCATCGGCAATTTCCTGCACCGCAAATGGATTGGCCGTTGTTCGGGCTCCAATCCATAAAATGTCAATCCCAAATTTCAACGCCTCATACACATGCTTTGCGGTGGCCACTTCAATGGCTGTGAGCATGCCGGTTTCCTGTTTTACTTTTTTAAGCCACGGAAGCCCCACGCTACCAACTCCTTCAAAACCTCCCGGTTTCGTACGTGGTTTCCAAATACCGGCCCTGAAAATTTTAATTCCTTTTTCAGCCAACTGATGAGCCGTCTTCAAAGTTTGTTCTTCCGTTTCGGCACTGCACGGACCGGCAATGACCAAAGGTCGGCCTTCATCGTTCATTGATTCAAAAATAGGTTGTAAATCCATATCTTTCAGTATTAATTAAATTGTTTTTCTTTCTTCATTTTCAAAATTCGCGTCAACGCCTCTTTTAATTTTTCTTCCGTACTGCAAAGAGAAATTCGAATAAAACGATTCCCATTGCTCCCAAAAATAAAGCCCGGCGTAACAAACACATGAGCCTGATACAATATTTCGTCAGCCAACACGCCGGCATCCGTATAAATTTCAGGAATTTTTGCCCACAAAAACATGCCTGTCTGTTTCGGATCAAATGAACAATTCAATGCTTGTACAATGTTTTCGGCAATGATCCTTCGACGGGCATAAACTTCAAAGTTAAACATTCGATGCCATTCCGGATCATTATGTAAAGCCTCCACGGCGGCTATTTGCAAAGCATGAAACATACCCGAATCAATGTTGCTTTTGACACGCAAAACCCATTCAACAAACCGTGCATTACCAGCTAACATGCCAACCCGCCAACCTGACATGTTATGGGATTTACTCATCGAATTCAATTCAAGACATCCTTCCATCGCTCCTTTACGCGACAGCATGCTTAACGGACGATCATTGAGAATAAAGCTGTACGGATTATCGTTGCAAATCAAAATGCCGTGTCGTTTCCCGAAATCGATCAATCGATCAAACAAAATTTCATTGGCCGGAGCTCCAGTAGGCATGTTCGGATAATTAACCCACATCAATTTGACATGCGTTAAATCCAATTTTTCCAAAGCATCAAAGTCAGGATACCAATGATTTTGCTCATCCAAATCATAATAGATCACCTCGGCCTCAACCAATTTACTGACGGAGGCGTAGGTTGGATAGCCCGGATTTGGCACCAATACACCATCGCCTGGGTTCAAAAAAGCAAGAGACACATGTAAAATGCCCTCTTTGGATCCCATCAACGGTAAAATTTCCTGATCAGGATTTAATTTGACGCCGTACCATTGCCCATACCATTGTGCAAAGGCTTGCCGAAGTTCCGTGGTGCCATTGTAACTCTGATATCCGTGCACATTTGGTTTTTGAGCATCAGAAGTCAATGCGCTGATGGTGGCTTCGCTGGGAGGCAAATCAGGCATTCCGATGCCTAAGCTGATGACATCTTTCCCTTCTTTGTTCATCTGAGCAATTTCTTTCAGTTTGGTCGAAAAATAATACTCCTGAACGGAAAGCAATCGATTGGCAGGTTTAATGGAAGGTATCATGTGAATAAATTAATTTAAAACGTTGATGATGAATCACTCATTCAATGGTTTGTTGTCCCTCTTTGTATTCTCCTAATATTCTTAAATTCCGGGTTAACGGTAAAATAGCATCCAGCGATTGGCGGTAGCGAAGAACATCCTTAAAAGTTACATCAATGTAAAACAAATATTCCCATTCACGTCCTACGACAGGCAATGATTGAATTTTGGTCAAATTGATGTTGTAAAATGACAAAATGGTCAACACCTTTGACAAACTTCCTTCTTCGTGAGGAAGAGAAAAAACCAATGAAGCTTTGTCAGGCTGCACATGTTCATTCAGCTGATTACGGTTATCTTCATTACCAATGATTAAGAAACGGGTAAAATTATGCTTGTTCGTTTCAATTCCTTCAGCCAAGATCTCCAATCCAAAAAGTTCAGCAGCATAACGACTGCAAATGGCAGCTTGTCTTTTAGCATGATGTTTGGCAATGCGCAAACCTTCAGCCGCTGTATCTTCAGCTTCTATTAACTGAATATGAGGATATTGCACAAAATATTCTTCACATTGCATCAACGCCATGTAATGCGAGTGAACTTCACGTATGTCTTTGATGGTTTGACCGGGCAATGCGGCTAAATGATGTTTAATCCGTAATTTATGTTCGCCAATAATGGTCAATCTGCTTTCTCGCAATAAATTATAATTTGGCAAAAGGCTGCCTGCAATCGTATTCTCAATGGCCATAATGCCAATCATTGTCGAATCTTGAGCTAAAAGCGTGAAAATATCTTTGAAAGTAGTGCAGGAAACGATTTCAATGTTTTCCTGGCCGAAATATTTTTGTGCTGCAATGTCGTGAAACGACCCGGCAATTCCCTGAATGGCTATTTTTATCATCTTTATCTGCGCATTAAAAAAAAATCCCGCTCTTTCCGGCGGGATTTTTGTGTTCAACCTAAAATTAATTACATATCAAAAAGGCAACAAACTCCCGCTCTTACTTTGGCTAAAGTAAAAGTAAAAAAAGTAATATGCAAAGGTTTGTGCCATAAAACAAATTGTCACGTTTTCGGTTGCAAAAATAATAATTTTAAATGAAATCACAAATAAACCAATGATTTTTTTCTACAACGTCAAAAAAAATAGAAATCATTGATTTTGACATTTAGAGCAAAGGGCAAAAAGCTTGAAAAATAGCAGGTAAAGAGCAAAAATTACATCATAGAAACGAATAAAGTAAAGCAAACTATCGTAAATTTGCACGCTGCGACAAAGCACAAACGTTCCTTTCAAAATCAAAAAACTATGTATAAAAAATTTCAAGAACATCTTCAGCATGAATTGACCGGCATCAAAAAAGAAGGCTTATACAAAGAAGAACGAATCATTGAATCAGCTCAAGGCGCCGAAATCATGGTTAAAGGCAAACAGGTCATCAACTTTTGCGCCAACAATTATCTTGGGCTTGCCAATCATCCCGCATTGATCGAAGCTGCAAAAAACGCACTCGACACCCGCGGTTACGGCATGTCATCCGTTCGATTTATTTGCGGCACACAGGATTTACACAAACAATTAGAAAAAAGCATTGCCGATTTCTTTGGCACGGAAGACACCATTCTCTATGCTGCTTGTTTTGATGCCAACGGCGGATTGTTTGAACCATTGTTGTCGGAAGATGATGCCATCATTTCCGACTCTCTCAATCATGCATCCATCATCGATGGTGTTCGTTTATGCAAAGCACGGCGTTTTCGATATGCCAATGCTGACATGAACGACCTTGAAAAACAACTTCAAGAAGCTCAATCGGCACGATTCAGACTTATCGTATCCGACGGTGTTTTTTCAATGGACGGCAACGTGGCACCCTTAGACCAAATACATCAACTGGCGGAAAAATACGATGCCATGATCATGATCGATGAATCACATTCTGCAGGCGTAGTTGGCCATTCAGGCAGAGGCGTCACCGAACGATTCAATTTGCGCGGCAAAATTGAACTCATCACAGGCACGCTTGGAAAAGCTTTTGGCGGAGCCATCGGCGGATTTACCACAGGAAAAAAAGAAATCATTGATTTGTTGCGACAACGATCACGCCCTTATTTGTTTTCCAATTCGCTGCCGCCCATGGTGGTTGCCGCAGGCATTAAAATGTTTGAAATGATGGATCAAACTAATGAATTACAAGATCAGTTGCATCAAAACACCAACTATTTTTTAACCCACATGAAAGCTGCCGGATTTGACATTAAACCCACTGAATCAGCCATATGTGCAGTCATGCTGTACGATGCGAAAAAATCGCAGGAAATGGCAGCACGCTTACTGGAAGAAGGCATTTATGTCATTGGATTCTACTATCCGGTTGTACCTCAAGGACAAGCCAGAATTAGAGTTCAAATTTCAGCAGCCCATCAACAACAACACCTCGACCGTTGTATTGCCGCATTCAAAAAAGTGGGCAAAAAAATGAAGATTATTGAATAAAAACTCAGCATCAAAAGCAGCAATCACAACGATTGTCTCATCGATGTCTGCAATACGATTCACTCAAAAATAAATTACAAAATGAAAGCGCTCGTCAAGTTAAAACCTGAAAAAGGAATTTGGATGGCTGATGTACCTATCCCTAAAATTGGCATCAATGATGTTTTAATCAAGATAAAAAAAACAGCCATTTGCGGAACCGACTTACACATTTACAAATGGGATGAGTGGTCGCAAAACACCATTCACACGCCCATGACCATCGGTCACGAATATGTGGGAGAAATCGTTGACATGGGGAAAGGCGTCAAAAACATCAACATCGGCGACCGTGTTACGGGCGAAGGTCATATTGCATGCGGGCATTGTCGAAATTGCCGTCGCGGAAAGTTGCATGTTTGTGAAAATTCCATTGGCGTAGGAGTCAATCGTGACGGAGCATTTGCCGAATACCTTTCCTTACCTGCCGAAAATGTGGTTCACTTGGATCCTCGCATTTCCGATGAAATGGCCGCCATCATGGACCCGTTCGGGAATGCCACTCATGCCGCATTGTCCTTCCCATTGATAGGCGAAGATGTACTGATTACCGGTGCGGGGTTGATCGGAACCATGGCCACAGCCATCTGTCGTTTTGCCGGAGCACGTCACATCGTGGTCAGCGATTTGAACGATTACCGACTTGACATTGCAAAAAGAATGGGTGCCACACTTACCATCAATCCCACCAAAGGAGAAACCGTGGCTCAAGCAGTTCAACAACTTCACATGCACGGTTTTGACATCGGACTTGAAATGTCGGGATCGCCAGCCGCCTTTGAAGAGATGATTGAGAACATGTACAATGGATCTAAAATCTCTTTGCTGGGTATTTTGCCCAACAGCACCACCATTCGTTGGGATAAAGTTATTTTCAAAGCGCTAACTTTGAAAGGAATATACGGTCGTGAAATGTGGGAAACATGGTATCAAATGGAACAAATGTTGATCACCGGCATTGATCTTACGCCTGTCATCACCCATCGATTCCCCATTGACGAGTTCCAAAAAGGATTTGACATCATGGAAAGCGGGAATTGCGGAAAAGTTATTCTCAATTGGGAATAACCTCTTTCATACGTCTATTTTTATTTCTTAACACCAAGGATGTATGGAACTCGCCAAATAATCATTCTTTTGAGCATAAACTTTTTTATGACTCGTTTCATCACAACGCATATACTCATCACGCAAGGAAGCCGACTAAAGTTGGCTTCCTTTTTTTTCAAAACTCATTCATTAGCTCTTTCCCGACAATGACTGCTGCCTCGCCAATGAATCGGGCACAAGGACGTGAAGCATAATACTCGGCTGTTCGATCGGATGGCACATAAGTTTCGGCTTGCGTAATGCCCAACAACTCTCTGCAAATAATGGTTCCAAATTGAGCTTTAAATGCATTGGCTACACGCTGAACAGCCGCATAATTGGCTGTCTTCACATCTTTCCGTGAAGGATCAACAGCCGAATAATGCAAGCCTAAAATCATAAACATGCCTGTCACGGCACCACAAACCTCGCGCAATCGACCCATTCCGCCACCAAAAGAGCCGGAAAGCCGTTTGGCCAAATGAGGATCCAAATCGAACACATCCACATAAGCCAAAAAAATGGATTGAGCACAATTGTATCCATTCATAAAATTATCTATGGCAAGCTGCCTTCGCTGTTCGAGGTCGATTTCAAGTTTTTCCATCTATATCGTTTATTTTAATTGCTTGAGATAAATCAAAGGCACCTTGGGAAGCAATTCCGGGTGCAGCACCCGAATGTAATCGCGCAACAACAAATCAGGATGAATCACAGCGCCTTCCCAGAAGTCATTGCCTCCTTGAGGCGTAACCCGACCGTTCAATCCATAAACCCGATGATCTTGAAATGCCTTAAACAAAGCATAACGCGGATCACTGTTTACGAGTGCTTTCAAACTGGATGCCGAACAATTTAGCCAAAAAGAAGCATGATGAAAATGATCAAATACACTTTCAAAAAGCATTGGGATACTGCCATTTGTCGTGTCGCGACTGAAATAATAGGAACAACCGGCATCTTTCAGAAAATGTCCCATATATCCGGTTCCGCTGGGCATGTACCAAGTGCCCTTAAAGCTATCACCAATCAAGACCGAAGGTTTTGAAACCGCTTTGGCAACCAGCTTTGTCAATTGATGATAACTCACTTCCAAAACCCTAAACAAAGAATCGGCCTGTCGATCTTTATCGTAAAAAGCAGCAACAAACTTGATCCATTCTGCTCTTCCCAAAGGAGTTGACTCTTTCCACTCATTGTTATAAACAACCTGAATGCCGGCTTTATTCAACTGATCATCTCCCATGTTGACCTTGCTGTAATTGGTCATCATGACAAACTGCGGATGCAAAAACAACACTTTCTCCACATTAATATGAAACGCATCCCCTAAATTAATGATTTTCCCTTCTTGATACCTATTCAGAAAAGAAGCACTGTAAACCAACTCAGGCGAAGTCATGCCGGCAATGGACGTCAATTCGTTTAATGCTTCAATAAAAGCCACATGAGTGCATGATGTCACAGCCACATCATGCACCGGAATAACAAAGGTGGCGCTGGAATCAGGAGTTTTAACTCCGTTTTTTTTGACTAAATAATAGGTTGCAGCAATGTCATTGCGTTTCCAAGGATTGTACACTGTTAATCTTTCATAATCTTTAAAATAGTCAATGGCAAATCCTTTTGCATATTGAATGACGGCCGACGAATCAGGCATCATTTCTTCTACATGATGCGGAGCCGGTGAGTGGCAAGCCGTCAAAAGAAATGGGATCAACAACCACATTACAAACCACCAATGAATGGATGATTCTTTGAAACAAATCTTCGAGAACATTCCTCTATTTTTTTATTAAAACCAAATGCAAAAATGCGCATCTTTCAGCCTCAAACAGATGTTGTGTGGATCCTTTCCTAAGCTCAAACATAAGAAACAATAAACATATTCAACCATTAATAAATTGAAATTCATTGTATTAAACGCACAACAACATAATGAAAAACACAGGACAAAATTACGCATATTTTAGCAATTAAAACGGAAAAACAAAAACAACCGCTTCCAACATGAATATTTTGTCACACACATGGAACATTCACAAAATATTATACCTTTGTAAAAAAAAAGCATTTCTCAATGCATTTTTGTTATTAATTGTTTTCCAATAATTTATATTTTTCACCGATTTAGATTCTTATGTACCAATACCTTCAATTATTGAAGCACGTTCGTGATAAAGGAATTCAAAAAGATGACCGCACGGGCGTTGGAACCTTGAGTGTTTTTGGATACCAGATGCGATTTGATTTAGCTAAAGGGTTTCCTTTATTAACAACCAAGAAGCTACATACCAAATCAATCATTTACGAATTGCTTTGGTTCATAAAAGGTGAAACCAACGTGCGCTATTTACAGGAAAATGGCGTGCGCATTTGGAATGAATGGGCAGATGAAAATGGCGAATTGGGACCTATTTACGGCTATCAATGGCGTTCATGGCCCGATTATGAGGGCGGACACATTGATCAACTTGCTCAAGCAATTGATATGATAAAACACAACCCTGACTCACGACGCATCATTGTAAGTGCATGGAATGTGGCTGATTTACCAAAAATGCATCTTCCTCCTTGTCATGCATTTTTTCAATTTTATGTGGCAGGCGGAAAATTAAATCTTCAACTCTATCAACGCAGTGCCGACATCTTTTTGGGAGTACCTTTTAACATTGCCTCCTACGCTTTGTTGCTCCAAATGACTGCTCAAGTAACAGGTTTAAAAGCAGGAGAATTTATTCACACCTTAGGCGATGCCCACATTTATCTCAATCACCTAGAGCAAATCAACCTCCAACTGTCTCGCGAGCCGAAGCCTCTTCCAACGCTCCGACTGAATCCTGACAAGAAAACGTTATTTGATTTTCAATTTGAAGACATTCACATTGAAAATTACGATCCACATCCTCACATTCGGGGTGAAATTGCCGTATAATTATTTGATTAACATAATTTGATATTTTTCAACAACTTAAATGCAATGACATGACAAATCATGTACTTTTATCAAAAATCAAACAACAAATTCCAAACTCAATTACCAGTGCGAATTTATTTTCAGGATGCATGGCCACTTATGCCGGTTTTGACAGACAATATGATGTTGCTGCGCTTTTTATCATATTAGCTGCCATTTTGGATTTTTTCGACGGTTTTGCAGCGCGAATGCTTCATGCTTATTCGCCAATGGGCAAAGAGTTAGATTCGCTGGCCGATGTGGTAAGTTTTGGAGTAGCTCCTTCTGCTATGGTTTTTAGTGTGATGTTTGACACGTTCCCTGTTCAATGGCATTTCTTAAGTTACTCCGCTTTTCTCATTGCGGTCTTTTCAGCCTTACGTTTGGCAAAATTTAACATTGACGAGCGTCAAGGCAATATTTTTATCGGACTGCCAACTCCGGCAAACGCTCTTTTCTGGGCATCATTTGTCGTTGCATCGAGCAATTTGTTTACTTCTTTGCATTGGAAATTTACGCTGGTATTGATCGCCGTTTTTTGTTATTTGCTGTTGGCTGAAATTCCAATGTTCTCTCTAAAAATGAAAAGTTGGAAATGGAAAGATAATCGCACTCGGTACATTTACCTGATTCTGACCTCCTTGGTCTTGATAAGTGCACGATTTAATGCCAGTTCACTGGCTTTAGTGATTGTTTTGTACATTATCTTTTCCATTGTCTCGTTTTATCGCAAAAAACAATAAGCCGACATGAATTTCAGCAGGCTCATGTTATCCGGTTTAATAAATAAATTGTATTTTTACGGGCACAAATTATTTCATCAATCGATCAAAAACTAAATTAAAATCTCTATGGACACAAAACCAAAAAGTTACGCATTGCCAATCGCAATGATGTTTGCACTTTTTTTTATGATTTCCTTTGTAACGGGATTTCCCAATCCGTTAGGTGTAATTGTAAGGCATCAATTTGGTGCTTCTAACTTTTTATCATCGTTAGGCAATGCCGCCAATTTTATTGCTTATGCATTCATGGGCATTCCGGCCGGCATGCTATTGGAGAAAATAGGTTATAAAAAAACTGCTTTACTCGCCATTGTGGTCGGGTTTACCGGTGTAGCTATCCAATTTTTATCAGGACAAGTAGGCAGCTTCGTTGTCTATTTAACCGGAGCATTCATTTCGGGATTTTCGATGTGTATGTTGAACACGGTTGTGAACCCAATGTTAAATACCTTAGGCGGAGGGGGTAAAAAAGGGAATCAATTGATACAATTTGGTGGGTCCATTAATTCCATCGGTGCAACCATTGTGCCGGTTTTAGTTGGCTACTTGATTGGAAACGTTGCCACAGCCACCATCAAAGATGCCAACCCTGCTCTTTTCATTGCTTTAGGCATTTTCGCTGTAGCTTTTGTCGTTCTTTATTTTGTTGACATACCCGAACCTCACATGGTTTCAAAAGAAAAAGCCAAAATCAAACAGTCACACAGCGCCATGTCGTTTCGCCATTTTGTATTGGGGATCATTGCTATATTTGTGTATGTTGGCGTTGAAGTTGGGATTCCAAACACCACCAACTTATTTATGACGAGCACGGGAGACGGAGGCTTAAACATCAGTGCCATCATTGCCGGCACGGTTGTAGGAACATATTGGTTTTTAATGTTAATCGGACGTTTGACGGGGGCTTCCATTGGAGCAAAAATATCATCAAGAGCCATGTTATCTTTTGCAGCAACCTTAGCCATCATCTTTTTGTTGATAGCTATTTTCAGTCCGCTTACCACCACGGTCAAAATGCCTGTTTTCCGCTCCGATATTTCATTTGGACTGACTGAAGTGCCCCTAAGCGTTATGTTTTTAATATTGGTTGGCATCTGCACCTCTGTCATGTGGGGAAGTATTTTCAATTTGGCCGTTGAAGGACTTGGAAAATACACGGCCATGGCATCCGGCATTTTTATGGTCATGGTGTGTGGAGGAGGCATTCTACCGATGATTCAAGGATATATAGCCGATAAATTCGGTTATATTTCCAGTTATTGGGTGATTGTTATCGGCGTTGCTTATATTTTGTTTTATGCGCTGATTGGAAGTAAAAACGTCAATAAAGATATACCGGTTGAATAAAATTAAAAACTAAAAAATCATTATTTATCATGGACAAACCTTATGTTATTGGAGTCGATATGGGTGGTACAAATACCGCATTCGGAATTGTAGATGCACGTGGCGAAGTGTTACGAAGAGGAGCTATTCAAACCCAAAAGTACACCGAAGCCGATGATTATATCAACGAGTTACACACGGCATTAATGCCACTGATTGAAGAAGTGGGAGGCATTGAAAAAATAAAAGGCATAGGGATGGGCGCTCCAAATGGCAATTACTACACCGGGAATGTTGAATTTGCACCCAATCTTCCGTGGAAAGGCGTCATACCTTTTGCCAAAATGCTTCAGGATGCCTTTGGCGTTCCAGCTGCCTTAACCAACGATGCCAACGCCGCCGCCATTGGAGAAATGACTTACGGCGCAGCCAGAGGCATGAAAGACTTTATCATGATCACATTGGGAACCGGTGTTGGAAGCGGCATTGTCATTAACGGTCAATTGGTGTACGGACATGATGGTTTTGCCGGTGAATTGGGACACACAACGATTGTGCGCAACAATGGTCGTCAGTGTGGGTGTGGAAAAACCGGATGTCTTGAAACCTACACTTCAGCAACGGGAGTTGCCCGTACAGCGCGCGAAATGCTTGAAATGAGAAAAGAAGATAGTTTGTTGCGCAATATTCCCCCCGAAAGCATTACTTCCAAAGACGTTTACGAAGCTGCTGTCAAAGGCGACGCCATTGCAAAAGAGATTTTTGAATACACAGGACGCCTTTTGGGTGAAGCTTTTGCCGATTTCGTTGCTTTCAGCGCTCCCGAAGCCATCATTATTTTTGGTGGGTTAGCCAAAGCCGGCGATTTCATCATGAAACCAATCCGTGAAAGCATGGAAAAAAATTTGTTAGCTATTTGGAAAGGGAAAGTGAAATTGCTCTTTTCAGCCCTGAATGAAGCCGATGCGGCCATATTGGGAGCCAGTGCTTTAGCGTGGGAGTTGAAAAACGAGTAAGCAAAGATCGTCTAAAAATTAAACAGTCTGCAACCACGGTTTTGCAGGCTGTTTTTCTTTTTTGTGATCAATGAGAAATTAGAAGCAAAACGTCTTCCATACTGATCGGTTTTTAGTGAAGACATCAACAGTTGCATATTGCATCAACATCCTGATCATTGAATATTTTTTGTATAATCCTCTTTAATTCAATTTCTTTTGTCGATGCATGGGCATTTCAAGAAAAAGATAAAACTTAAATAACATCATCATGAACATTGTTTTGATAGGAGCTGGAAATTTAGGATGGCATTTAGCCAGTCATTTAGCGGAAGCCGATTTAACCATCCGACAAATTGTGAGTAGGACTCCGGAACACGCTCGCAAATTAGGGCAGTTAGTCAATGCAAGTTACACCACCAACATGGCAGAAATTGAACCGGATGCCGATTTTTACATTTATGCTGTTCCCGATGACCTTTTGCCTGCCATCATTCAACAAAACCCCGTTAAAACGGGGATTCACTGCCACACGGCAGGAAGTTTGCCAATAAACCTTTTTGAAAATCAGGTTGAGAACTACGGCATCTTTTATCCTTTACAAACATTTTCGAAACAAAAACAGATTGAGTTTTACAACATTCCTATTTTACTCGAAGCTAACAATAAAAAGACATTGAGTGCCTTGCAGAAATTAGCGAACCAGTTAACAAATAAAACGTTACAAAGCACTTTTCAACAACGGCAGCAACTTCATTTAGCAGCCGTATTTGCCTGCAATTTCAGCAATCATTTGTTTGCCATTGCCGAACAAATGATGAACCGCGTGAATCTTTCGTTCGACCTTTTAATTCCCTTGATTCAGGAAACCGTTGAAAAAGCCACACAATTAAAACCTCTTCAAGCCCAAACCGGACCAGCCTCCAGAAACGACATGAAAGTCATTGAGACACATTTGTCGCTTTTGGAACACGACGAAAGGCTTCAATCTCTTTATCGTTTGTTCACCGAAAACATTCAACAAATGCAAACGACAACACAATCACATTAACAAGGTTCTTGGTCGCGATTGAAGTAAAATGTCAATACCTCTTCATCCTGTTTTTCGTTTAAGAATTGAACCAAAGGCTTGGATACTTTGATAAGATGTTGACGGGCAAACAGCTTCACTTTAGCGTGGTTTGATGCATCGTACACTACAAAATATAATTTAGTTTTTCCGTCTTTTGCTTCATTAAGCGCTAAAGCTTTTAAATCGTCAACCAAATCTTCCGTCAACTGATTGATTTCTATTTTGATGCACAATGATTTGAGCAATGTGTCCGTCTCAACGAACGAAGACAACAACGCCATTTTTTTTATTTTGATATCATAAACAACGGGTTGTGAAAGCTCTGCAGGTTTGTTGGTTTTCCAGTCCGATTTACGTTCCTGAACCGAAGCCCAAACTAAAACGAAAAAGTTTTGAACTAAGTATTTTCCAAACTCAACAAAATCGTTTTGGAACAACATCAATTTATATGCACCGCTATAATCTTCAAGCGTCATGGCGCCATATGGTCGTCCGGCTTTTGTGGTTCCCTGCTGAGTGGCAGTGACCATTCCCCCAAGAATCATTTCACGGCCTTTCAACGACTCCAGATCATTCAATTCAGCCATTTGCGTGTTACATCCGTATCGCAACTCCAATTCATACTTATCCAAGGGATGAGCCGATAAATAAATCCCCACGTACTCTTTTTCCTTGTTCAGCCTTTCAAGCGAAGGCCATGACAGAACCTTAGGAATGGATGGCTTGTTAACCTCAACTTTTTCGAATCCGTCAAACAGCGAAACGGCTTGATTTACTTTGTCGTTTTGATATTTGTTTCCATACTTTATCAATGCATCGAGCACCTGCTCATCTTTGTCGTTAGCAGCAAAAAATTGTTCACGTGTGACGTTACCCAAAGCATCAAAAGCGCCCGACAACACTAAACTTTCAATGGCTTTCCGATTGCAGGCATTTAAATTGACCCGTTCAAAAAAATCAAAAACATCCTTATAAGGACCATGCTTTTCGCGTTCGCTGACAATGGCCTCTACAGCACCCTCGCCCACGCCTTTCACACCACCTAACCCAAAACGAATGGCACCCTGTTTATTGACGACAAAATGCAAACGACTTTCATTGACATCAGGCCCGAGCACATCAATTTTCATGGAGCGACATTCGTCCATGAATTTTGCAATTTCGGTAATTGAATCCTTGTTCCGCGTCAAGTTGGCCGCCATGAATTCTGCCGGATAATTGGCTTTCAAATAGGCAGTCTGATAGGCAATCCATGAATAGCAAGTAGCATGCGATTTGTTAAAAGCATACGAAGCAAATGACTCCCAGTCATTCCAAATTTTCAAAATCACTTCTTCTTCATATCCATTCTTTTTGCAACCCTCAATAAATTTGACTTTCAAAGACGCCATTTTATCTTTGAGTTTTTTCCCCATCACTTTACGCAGCTCGTCACTTTGACCACGGGTGAATCCGGCCAAAAGTCGAGAAAGCAACATCACTTGTTCCTGATACACCGTAATACCGTAAGTATCTTTCAAATAACGTTCCATGATAGGAATGTCGTAAACAATCGGACTGCGTCCATGCTTGCGATCAATAAACTCAGGAATATTGCTAATTGGACCCGGCCGATACAAGGCATTCATGGCAATCAGATCCTCAAATTGTGTTGGTTGCAGATCCTTCAAATATTTTTGCATTCCGGCCGATTCAAACTGAAAAATACCCGTCGTTTGACCTGCACTGAATAACTCGTATGTTTTTTTGTCATCCAGCGGAATGGAACTGATATCTATCCGGATGCCATGTGATTGTTCTATGTTTAATAATGCTTCTTTGATGATGGACAGCGTTTTAAGACCAAGAAAGTCCATTTTAATCAAACCAACATTCTCGATGACCGATCCTTCATACTGCGTTACCAACAATTCGCGGTTACTGGTTTTGTCTTTAACCGTACTGAGTGGGACAAAATTCGTTAAATCATCCGAACCGATAATCACACCACATGCATGGACTCCGGTTTGGCGAACGGTTCCTTCCAGCATTTCGGCATATTTAATCGTATGCGCCAACTTTTGATCGGCTGATTCACCGGCAGCTTTTAACTCCGGAATGTACTTGATGCAATTCGACAAGGTGACCTTCACTTCTTTACCGTTTACTTCAGGCAATTTGTCCGGTATCAGTTTTGCCAGTTGATTGGCTTCTTCCAAAGGTAAATTTTCAACCCTTGCCACATCCTTCAAACTCAGTTTAGTGGCCATGGTTCCATAGGTAATGATATGTGCCACACGCTCTTTCCCATATTTTTCGGTGACCCATTTCAACACTTCATCACGACCATCGTCGTCAAAATCAATATCAATATCAGGCATTGAGATTCGATCAGGGTTCAAGAACCGTTCAAAAAGCAAATCATATCGAATAGGATCAATGTCGGTGATTCTTAAACAATACGCCACGACCGATCCGGCAGCAGATCCACGTCCCGGACCAACAGCCACATTCATGGCACGCGCTGCTTGAATAAAGTCTTGAACAATG
This sequence comes from Microbacter sp., assembly GCA_049976245.1. Lineage (GTDB taxonomy): Bacteria > Bacteroidota > Bacteroidia > Bacteroidales > Paludibacteraceae > Microbacter. Next base: position 77,492 of record JBMFIQ010000004.1, read on the forward strand.
AGAAAATAGCCGGGAAATCCCATTTTTTTAATCACACCCAATTCAAATTCAATGCGCTCTTTCACTTCGGCTGACATGCTTTCACCGTAGCGTTCCTGAGCTCCCTGCTTGGTGAGCATTTCCAAATAATCGGCTTCCAGTTTGATGCGGATTACTTTGTCATATCCGCCAAGTTTATCAAATTGATCACCAAACTCTTCCTTCAACTCAGGTTCGCCGTACAAGTTTCGATATTGCGCTTCGGTGAAAAAAGTTTCAGGAATTGGGAAACGCGGCATGATGGCTTCTGAATTGATGTCATAAAATTCAACTTTTTGAACCACCTCCAACGTATTTTGCAATGCTTCGGGAATGTCAGCAAAAACGGCTTCCATTTCAGCAGGGGTTTTTAACCATTCCTGTTTGGTGTAATGCATCCGATTTGGATCGTTAAAATCCTTACCGGTGCTTAAACAAATCAACCGATCGTGAGCTTCGGCATGTTCCTGCTCAACAAAATGAACATCGTTGGTAGCAATGACTTTAGTGTTCGTTTGAGCTGCCAACTTCAACATCGTGGCATTGACCATTGTTTGCTTTTCAAACACGCTGGCATCTGCCGTAGGGTCGTTAGTTTGATGTCGTTGAATTTCCAGATAGAAATCGTCACCAAATCTTTCCTTGAACCACATGATAGCGTCCAAAGCGCCCTGAACATCGCCCGCTAAAATTTTGGAAGGAACTTCACCGCCAAGACAAGCCGAGCTTACAATCAACCCTTCTTTGTATTGTTCCAACAATGCTTTGTCAATGCGGGGACGATAATAAAACCCGTCAATCCATGCAGCAGAAATGAGTTTACAAAGGTTTTGATATCCCACCTTATTCTTTGCCAGTAAAATCAAATGATGTCCACTTCCATCTTCTTTTAACGTCTTATCAAAACGAGAACGACGAGCGACATAGGTTTCGCATCCTAAAATGGGCTTAAAAAGCTTTGCATGAATTTGAGATCTATTGTGGGCAATTTCGTTACGTTCCTCTACCGTCAAATCGGGAGAAGATAAACGTTGATCCAGTTTTTTAATTTCGTCCCAAACAGGTTTATTTTTTTTCCCCACGTAATCAAAAAACTCTTTGATTCCGAACATGGCGCCATGATCGGTCAACGCAATTCCGGGCATATTATGTGCCATTGCTTTATCAACCAATTCATTGATTTTGGACATTCCATCCAAAATAGAATAATGTGAGTGGACATGCAAGTGTACAAACGAACTCATATAGTGGTATATCAAAATTATTGACTAATAACATGACAGTGGAAGCACAGGTCATAAAAATCCTTCAGCGCAAACGAATACCGTGCATAAACAACTTTGCTTGATAATTGGGCGATGATCCGTGATGTCAGAACACTTCAACCCAAACAGGCAGTGAACAAACAAAGAAAACCAATCAATGCCTTAACGATCAGATGGATAAACGAAATTAAAAGATCTTCCGCTAACGTCATTCAAAGTTATACAAAAAAAAGAAGAGGCCGAAGAGAAACGTCCGTTATTGATAACTATTTTCAAAATGGATTATCCTTTAAAAATAAAAAAGTTGCCTTCGTATCATTGAAAAGCAACTTTTTGAAAAGAGTCAATTAGTAATCTTATTCGATATCCGCTGTTTCTGCCGATTTATGTTCAACAGCCGGTGCTGGAGTTTCAACCACTTTGGCAGTTGATTTTTTGCTGCTGGCACGTCGTGTCCGAGTTGCTTTTTTCGCAACTTTTTCTTTTAACATGTTTTCATTGTAATCAACCAATTCAATGATACACATTTCGGCAGCGTCGCCCAAACGAAAACCGGTTTTCAAAATACGGGTATAACCACCCGGGCGATTGGCAATTTTTTGAGCAACATCACGAAACAACTCAGTGACAGCTTCTTTACTTTGCAAGTAACTGAAAACCGTCCGGCGTGAGTGCGTATTATCTTCTTTAGCTTTGGTCAATAATGGTTCGATATAAACACGCAATGCTTTTGCTTTGGCGGTAGTCGTCACAATCCGTTTGTGCTTTATAAGTGAACAAGCCATGTTGGACAACATAGCTTTTCGATGGGAGGCAGTACGTCCTAAGTGATTAAATTTTTTATTGTGTCTCATTGTTGTTAATCTTTATCTAATTTATATTTACTCAAATCCATTCCAAACGAAAGATGCAACGATTCCAATTTAGCATCCAATTCATTCAATGATTTTTTGCCAAAATTGCGGAATTTCAACAAGTCGTTTCTATTGAAAGAACATAGTTGACCAAGTGTTTCAACATCAGCGGCTTTCAAACAATTCAAAGCACGAACGGAAAGATCCAAATCAACCATTTTAGTCTTAAATAACTGACGCATTTTGATGGCTTCTTCGTCGAATTCTTCGTCAGCTACTTCCTCTACGGTTTCGACGGCAATTTTTTCATCAGAAAAAAGCATAAAATGTTGAATCAAGATTTTTGCAGCTTCTCTCAATGCATCTTTTGGATGAATCGAACCATCAGTAGAAATCTCAATCAACAACTTTTCGTAGTCGGTCTTTTGTTCAACACGATAGTTTTCAATGGAGTATTTTACGTTCACAATCGGAGTAAAAATTGCATCAATGGGAATAACATCCACTTCGGAAGAAACAAACGTATTTTCTTCAGCCGGAATATAACCTCTTCCTTTGTTGATCGTTAAATCAATTTGAAGAGAATAATCAGGATCAATTCTACAAATGACTAAATCGGGATTAAGCACTACAAATCCGGTCAAATAACGTCCAATGTCGCCGGCAGTAAATGAATCCTTACCTGAAATAAAAATATTTACTTTTTCATTCTCTACGTCATCAACACAAGGTTTTAAACGAACTTTCTTCAAATTCAAAATGATGTTCGTCACGTCTTCAATTACGCCCGGTACAGTCGAAAATTCATGCTCTACTCCATCGATTTTAACCGATGTGATGGCATAACCTTCAAGCGAAGAGAGCAGAATACGACGCAATGCATTACCGATGGTGATCCCAAATCCGGGTTCAAGAGGTCTGAATTCAAACAATCCCCTTGTTTCTTCCGATTCAAGCATGATCACCTTTTCGGGTTTTTGAAATGCTAATATTGACATAGATATAGAATTATTTAGAATACAATTCGACGATGAGTTGCTCTTTGATGTTTTCAGGAATGTCGGCACGTTCGGGAATATGAAGAAATTTTCCTGCCATGGCATTTCGATCCCATTCCAACCATGGATACTTGCTGTGATTAAATCCATTCAAAGCATCTAAAATAATGGTCATGGACTTATCTTTTTCACGAACGCCGATAATCTGACCCGGTTTAACTTGATAAGATGGAATGTTTACCACTTGACCATCAACTACAATGTGTCGATGACTGACTAATTGACGAGCAGCATCGCGAGTAGGAGCTAATCCAAAACGAAATACAACATTATCCAATCTTGACTCAAGCAACTGAATCAAAATTTCACCTGTAATACCCTTAGCTGCTTGGGCTTTTTCGAACAACAAACGGAATTGACGTTCCAAAACGCCGTAGGTGTATTTGGCTTTTTGCTTTTCACGCAATTGAATGCCATACTCAGATGATTTCTTGTGGCGTCCGCTACCGTGTTGACCGGGAGGATAATTTTTTTTGGACAGCGCTTTGTCAGGACCAAAAATAGGTTCGCCAAACTTTCGTGCAATTTTTGATTTAGGACCAATGTATCTTGCCATTTTCTAAAATATTTCTTTGTTAAAAATGATGTACTGTTAAACTTGATTTTAGCGGGAAGAATAAAAGCACACAAATTAATTTGTTAATTTATACTCTTCTGCGTTTGGGAGGACGGCATCCATTGTGTGGCAATGGAGTAACATCGACAATTTCAGTCACTTCAATGCCTGCACCGTGCACTGTTCGGATGGCAGACTCACGACCATTCCCCGGTCCTTTAACAAAAGCTTTTACTTTTCTCAATCCCAGATCAAATGCAACTTTAGCGCAATCCTGAGCGGCCATTTGAGCTGCATAGGGAGTATTTTTCTTTGAACCTCTGAATCCCATTTTACCAGCAGAAGACCATGAAATAACCTGACCATCGCCATTTGTCAGCGTGACAATGATGTTATTAAAAGATGAGTGAATATGCAGTTGCCCCACTCCATCCACTTTGACTACTCTTTTTTTAGTAGTTACTGCTTTTTTTGCCATATCTTAATTTATTGCTAAGTTAAACGTTACTTGGTTGCTTTCTTTTTGTTGGCAACTGTCTTTTTCTTTCCTTTTCTGGTTCGGGCATTATTTTTGGTACTTTGACCTCTTACCGGCAATCCCAAACGATGACGAATACCGCGATAGCATCCAATGTCCATTAATCGTTTAATGTTTAACTGAACTTCTGAACGAAGATCACCTTCTACCTTAAAATTAGAACCAATAATTTCACGTATCTTAGCAGCTTGGTCGTCAGTCCAATCTTTCACTTTGGTATCAAAATCAACTCCTGCTTCCGTAAGGATTTGTTTTGCTCTACTACGACCTATTCCGTAGATATAAGTCAATCCAACTTCGCCTCTTTTGTTTTGAGGCAGATCTACTCCAACAATTCTTATAGCCATATATTTGATATTAAAATTTTACCCTTGACGTTGTTTATACTTTGGATTTTTTTTATTAATAACATATAACCGCCCCTTCCTTCTGACAATCTTACATTCAGGAGTCCGTTTTTTAATGGATGCTTTTACTTTCATACGTTTATTTTTTTTTTTACTTTTTATATGGATGCTTTGTTATTTGTCTGATTTATGCACTTCTCTGATGAATAAGATGAACTCTTAAAATTTCAAATCAAAAAATTCCAACGGAAATTTTCTTATTTGTAACGAAATGAGATTCTCCCTTTGGTTAAATCGTAAGGAGACATTTCAACACGCACCTTATCACCGGGTAAAATCTTGATATAATGCATTCTCATTTTCCCTGAAATATGCGCTGTAATGACGTGTCCATTTTGAAGTTCTACTCTGAACATCGCATTTGATAATGCTTCGGTAATGATTCCGTCTTGCTCAATGGCTGATTGTTTTGGCATAAAGAATGATCTTCTGAAAAATAATGATACATGATGGTTATAACACTCCAACAATTTGTTCAATGAAATCAAAAGTTGATAAAATATCGGCAACTTCGTCCCTAATGGCAATGGAATGTTCAAAATGAGCAGCCCATTTCCCGTCAGCGGTGCGTGTAGTCCAACCGTCTTTTTCGTAAATCAACCGATAGCTTCCCATGGTTATCATCGGCTCAATGGCAATGGTCATGCCTGAACGCAACTTAACACCATTGCCTCTTCTTCCGGTATTGGGAACCTGTGGATCTTCGTGCATTTCTTTGCCTACACCGTGACCAACCATGTCACGTACAACTCCAAAACCTCTGCTCTCGCAATGCTTTTGAATGGCAAAACCAATATCGCCCAATCGGTTACCTGAAACAGCTTGTTCAATTCCCAAATAAAGCGACTCTTTAGTCGTTTTTAACAAAGTCAACACTTCATCACTTACCTTCCCAACGCAAAATGTATAGGCAGAATCACCCACGAAACCATTTTTTGTTGCACCACAATCGACCGACACGATGTCACCTTCCTGCAAAATCACCTTTTTGGATGGAATACCGTGAACAACCTGATCATTAACTGAGGTACACAACGTATTAGGATAACCGTAATATCCCAAAAAAGCAGGGACGGCATTATGCTTACGAATGCATGATTCGGCTATTTGATCCAATTCATACGTTGTTACTCCTGGCTTTATTGCATTGGCAACTTCAGCTAAAGCTGTTGAAACAATCAAATTACTTTGACGTAACAGTTCAATTTGTTCTTCTGTCTTTAGATAAATCATTTTTTTATCTGCATTAATAAGCAGACACACTACCTGATCTTCCCATTATACGTCCTGTTTTCATTAACCCGTCGTAATGACGCATCAACAAACGACTTTCAATCTGTTGTAAAGTATCCAGAACCACCCCAACCAAGATCAACAAAGATGTACCGCCAAAAAACTGTGCGAATGCGGTACTTACTCCGGCAATTCTTGCAAAAGCAGGTAAAATAGCAACAACAGCCAAAAAGAATGAACCCGGCAAAGTGATGCGTGACATGATTTCGTCCAAATATTCAGCCGTCTTTTTGCCCGGTTTAACACCCGGAATAAACCCATTGTTACGCTTCATTTCCTCAGCCATTTGTGTTGGATTAATCGTAATGGCGGTATAGAAATAAGTAAACACAATGATTAGCAAGGCAAAAACAAAATTGTACCAAAATCCGGTATTATCCGTAAAAGCACTCACAAAGCTCGATGCGGTGGAAGAATGAGAAAATCCTACCAAGGTGATTGGAATAAACATAATAGCTTGTGCAAAAATAATAGGCATCACATTGGCTGCATTGACTTTTAGAGGAATATATTGACGAACACCGCCGTACTGTTTGTTTCCGACCACTCGTTTGGCGTATTGCACAGGAACTTTTCGAGTACCCTGAACCAATAAAATTGATAAAGCAATGACAAACAACAGCGCGAGAATTTCAGCAATGAACATCACCAAGCCTCCTGCGGCATCTGTCAAACGAGATGCAAACTCTTGAACAATGGCTGTCGGAAAACGTGCTATAATTCCAATCATAATGATAAATGAAATTCCGTTTCCAATGCCTTTATCCGTGATTCGTTCTCCTAACCACATGACAAACATACTGCCTGCTGTCAGAATAATGACGGATGAAACCTGAAACCATAATCCCTGAGGCATGGCAGCACCGGCTCTTCCTAACTGAACGCTTAAGTTAACAAGGTAAGCGGGAGATTGAAACAATAGAATTAAAACAGTAAGATACCGAGTAATTTGATTCAATTTATTTCGACCACTTTCACCTTCACGTTGCATCTTTTGAAAATAAGGAACTGCAATCCCAAGCAACTGAACAACGATAGAAGCAGAAATGTAAGGCATAATTCCCAATGCAAAAATAGAAGCATGCGAAAAGGCGCCTCCAGAAAACATATCCAAAAGGCCAAGTAAGCCGCCGGATGTTTGATTTTGAAGTGCTTCCAAATCAGCAGGATTTATACCGGGCATTACGATGTAAGATCCGAAACGATATACCAAAACAAACAAGATCGTAGTGATAAGTCGTTTGCGTAAGTCTTCAATCTTCCAAATATTTTGGAGTGTTTCTATGAATCGATTCATGGAATTACAATTTTACAATAGATCCTCCGGCATTAACAATAGCAGCTTCGGCAGTTTTAGAAAAAGCGTGTGCTTCTACTTCAACGGGAGCATTCAAGGTTCCTTTTGCCAATATTTTAACTAAATGATTTTTACCAACATATCCTGCCTTAATCAGATCGGGAACGGTGATTTTGGTCATTTTGAGTTCATCAACCAAGATTTGAAGGGTCGATAAATTTATGGCTTTATATTCAACACGGTTGACATTTTTAAAACCAAACTTTGGCAAACGACGTTGTAAAGGCATTTGTCCACCTTCGAATCCAATCTTTTTCTTGTATCCTGATCGCGATTGAGCGCCATTCAATCCACGCGTAGATGTGCCACCTAAGCCTGAACCAGCTCCACGACCAATTCTCTTTTCTGCTTTAACCGATCCTTTTGCCGGCTTTAATCTGCTTAAATCCATATCTTAGATTATTATTTTGTTATCAACTAATTAACTTTTTCAACCGCAACCAAATGCTTTACTTTTTCAATCATGCCCATGATGGAAGGCGTATCTTCGTGTTCTACGTAAACATTCAATTTTCGTAATCCTAACGAAGCCAAGGTCAATTTTTGACTTTTAGAGCATTTGATTTTACTGCGTACCTGTTTTACTTTTATTGTTGCCATAATCAATTAAATTAACCTTTAAATACTTTTTCAAGAGAAATGCCACGGTTTGTAGCTATGGTAGCTGCATCGCGCAGTTCTGTCAGTGCTTCCATTGTAGCTTTTACTAAATTGTGAGGATTGGAAGATCCTTTGGATTTTGCCAAAACATCCGTAATCCCTACACTTTCCAACACGGCGCGCATAGCACCTCCGGCTTTAACTCCGGTTCCGTGAGAAGCAGGTTGAATGTACACTTCAGCACCTCCAAACTTAGCTTGTTGAGCATGTGGAATGGTTCCTTTAAGAACAGGTACACGGATTAAATTCTTTTTAGCAGCTTCAACTCCTTTAGCAATGGCAGTGGTTACTTCACCAGCTTTTCCTAAACCCCATCCTACAATGCCGTCTTCATTTCCGACCACAACAATGGCGGCAAAACTAAAAGCACGTCCTCCTTTGGTAACTTTAGTAACGCGATTGATTGCAACTAATCTATCTTTTAATTCTAAATCGTTGGTTGATTTTACTCGATTGTTTATTCGTGCCATAGTTCATTAAAATTTAAGCCCTCCTTTACGCGCTCCATCTGCTAACTCTTTAACTCTTCCGTGATACAAATAGCCGTTGCGGTCAAAAACCACAGTTGAAATGCCTTTGCTAAGAGCTTCCTTTGCAATCATTTCACCCACTTTGGCTGCTTGTTCTTTTTTAGTCATTTTATCCTTCAAAGTCAATGACGAGGCTGCTGCTAAAGTTTGTTGAGCCAGATCATCAATCAATTGTACATAAATCTGAGCGTTACTTCTGAAGACTGACATGCGTGGTTTTTCTGCAGTGCCTGCAATTTTTCCACGTATCCGTGTTTTTATTTTTATTCTACGATCAATTTTTTGTGTCATAGTCCTGATTTTTTCAATAATTATTTTGCACCTGCTGATTTACCGGCTTTCCGGCGAATGACTTCACCCACGAATCGAATTCCTTTCCCTTTGTAGGGTTCAGGTTTCCTGAATGAACGAATTTTTGCACAAACCTGTCCAATCAATTGTTTGTCGCAACTCTCAAGAATGAGCAATGGATTTTGATTCCGCTCACTTTTGGTTTGAATTTTGATTTCAGGCGGCAGCATCATGTGGATGTTGTGAGTGTAACCAAGAGAAAACTCCAAAATCTGGCCATTATTGGAAACGCGATATCCAACGCCTACCAATTCCATCTCTTTTCGATATCCTTGCGAAACGCCAATCACCATGTTATTGATTAACGAGCGATAGAGCCCGTGCAACGAACGATTGTTTTTTTCATCATCGGGACGCGTCACGATCACAGATCCATTTTCAACGGTTACGGTAATGTTAGGATCAACAGACTGAAACAATTCACCTTTTGGTCCTTTTACAGTCACAAGCTGATCTTTGACTGTTACGGTTACTCCTTGTGGAATATGTATGGGTAATTTTCCTATTCTTGACATATGCAAAAGTTCCTCCCTCAATTAATAAATATAACATAAAACTTCACCGCCAATTTGTAAATCACGGGCTTCTTTATCCGTCATCACGCCCTTTGACGTTGAGAGAATTGCAATGCCCAACCCGTTTAATACTTTTGGTAAATTTTTATGCCCTACATATTTACGCAAACCCGGTGTGGAAATACGTATTAATTGTTTGATAGCATTTACCTTGTAAACAGGGTCATATTTCAGGGCAATTTTAATGGTACCCTGAGGGCCATCTTCAATAAACTTGTAGTTTAAGATGTAGCCTTTTGAAAAAAGAATTTTGGTTATTTCTTTTTTCAAATTGGAAGCCGGAACTTCTACCACACGGTGTCCGGCATGAATCGCATTACGCAGTCGTGTTAAATAATCTGCAATTGGATCTGTCATAAAATTTAGTTTAAATTAATCCGGACTCTCCGGACAATATTTATCACTCGTTATTAATCGGTTATTTGTATCGTTTCTCCATTAAAAACAGACGACAAAAATAATCATTTTTTTTGAATAAAACGCCATCAGAAAAGCATTTTGGCTCTTCGGCTAACCGGATGAACATAAAGTAAACACAAAAACAAGAAGAGTCATATCTATACAGATGCAGGCCTTATGGCTTTCGCTTGCTCCGAAGAATTGCGCTACCAGCTTGCTTTTTTCACACCGGGAATTAATCCGGAAGAGGCCATTTCTCTGAATTGAATTCTTGAAATCCCAAAAATTCGCATGTACCCTTTTGGACGTCCGGTGATTTTGCAGCGATTGTGTTGACGAACAGGGGAAGCATTCTTTGGAAGCGATTGCAAGGCTTCATAATTACCTTCTTTCTTGAGTGTAGCACGTTTTGATGCATATTTTGCACGCAATTCAGCTCTACGAACTTCGCGTGCTTTCATTGATTCTTTAGCCATAGTTGTTCTTTATTTTTGTTGCTTAAAAGGTAATCCAAAATGTTTTAATAAAGCAAATCCTTCTTCATCGCTGCGGGCTGTAGTCACAAAAGTGATGTTCATTCCCAACAATCGAGCAATGCCATCGATGTTGATTTCAGGAAAAATAATTTGCTCCTGAATGCCGAGCGTATAGTTTCCTCTTCCGTCCAATTTGCTTTCAACACCCTTAAAGTCGCGAATACGAGGCAAGGCCACGCGAATTAAGCGTTCGAGGAATTCATACATGCGATCGCCGCGCAGGGTAACACGAACGCCAATAGGCATCTGTTTTCTAACTTTGAAGTTTGAAATGTCTTTTTTCGAAAGCGTTGCTACAGCTTTTTGGCCGGTGATGGCAGTCATTTCGTTAATGGCCGTTTCGATAATTTTCTTATCGGCCACTGCGATTCCCAATCCTTGATTTAAAACAATTTTTTCAAGGCGAGGAACCTGCATGATGGAGCTGTATCCAAATTCTTTCATTAAAGCAGGAACAATACGCTCCTTATAATCTGTTTTAAGGCTTGCAGTATTTATCATTTAATTTCCTCCCCTGATTTTTTTGCGTAACGCACTAATTTTCCATCAGCATTCAATCGACGTCCGATACGAGTCGGCTTGGTAGGATTTTTGGGATCCACCACGTTAAGATTTGAAATATGAATGCCGGCTTCTTTTTTGATAATCCCACCTTGAGGAGATTTAGCATTGGGTTTTGTATGCTTTGAGATCATGTTAACTCCTTCCACGATGGCTCTTTGTTTTTTTACTATAATTTCCAACACCCGTCCGGTTTTTCCTTTGTCTTCGCCGGAATTAACATAGACAGTGTCACCCTTCTTAATATGTAATTTACTCATTGCAATATTGTTTAATGATTAAAGAACTTCAGGCGCAAGAGAAATAATTTTCATGTTGGTAGCACGAAGCTCTCTGGCTACAGGGCCAAAGATACGGCTGCCTCGAATTTCACCTGCGTTATTGAGCAACACACAAGCATTGTCATCAAATCGGATGTAAGATCCATCGGCACGTCGAACTTCTTTTTTGGTACGTACGACAACAGCTTTTGAAACGGTGCCTTTTTTCATATCGCTGGAAGGAATAACATTCTTTACAGCCACGACGATGATATCGCCCAATGAAGCATAACGTTTCCCTGTTCCACCTAAAATGCGAATAACCAACGCTTCACGAGCGCCACTGTTATCAGCTACTGTTATTCTTGATTCTTGTTGTATCATAATTACTTAGCTCTTTCGGTTATTTCAACTACACGCCATCTTTTCAATTTACTCAGCGGACGAGTTTCCATGATGCGTACCGTGTCGCCAATGCCACATTCATTTTTTTCGTCATGAGCATGGAAATTTTTTGTCTTGTTAACAAACTTTCCGTAAATAGGGTGTTTTTCTTTCCATTTTACAGCAACAGTGACTGTTTTATCCATTTTATTGCTGGTAACAACCCCTATTCTTTCTTTTCTTAAATTTCTCGTTTCCATTTGGCTCATTTATTTTGGGTTATTTCTCTTAGTCGAAGTTCTGTTGCAACGCGAGCTATTTGTTTCCTAATATCTCGAATTTGAGCCGGATTATCAAGTGGAGAAATGGTATGATTCAATTTTAATCGATTCAAGATAGCTCGATCGTTGTCAATCCGTTCTTGCAATTCCTTGATAGTCATTTCTTTTATTTCTCTTGTCTTCATATTCGATTACATTGTTAAAGTAGGATCATAATCACGACGTACAACAAATTTTGTAGTGACCGGTAATTTTTGAGCAGCTAAGCGTAATGCTTCTTTGGCAATTTCAAAAGAAACACCTTCAACTTCGATGATGATACGTCCCGGAGTTACCGGAGCCACAAATCCTTCGGGTGAACCTTTCCCTTTCCCCATACGTACTTCAGCCGGTTTCTTGGTAATGGGTTTATCCGGAAAGATTCGAATCCAGATTTGCCCTTGACGTTGCATGTGACGAGTTACAGCAATACGGGCAGCTTCGATTTGACGACCTGTAATCCATTTTGATTGCAATGATTTGATGCCAAACGAGCCGAACGATAGTTGATTTCCACGTTGTGCCTCGCCTTTCATTCGTCCTTTTTGCTGCCTTCTGAACTTTGTTTTTTTCGGTTGTAACATAAGTCTATGAATTCAATGCGTTAATTATTATTTTTCTTCTTGCGAAATCCTCCGCGACGTTCATTGTTGTTACGGTCAGAACGTTCATTTCGGGGAGAACGATTGTTAGTATTCTCTTTTGAAGAAGCAAATTGAGGCGATAAATCAGGTTTTTCATAAATTTCCCCGCGGCAAATCCAAACTTTTACGCCAATCAATCCAACTTTCGTCAATGCTTCGCCAAGTGCATAGTCAATGTCGGCGCGGAAGGTATGCAATGGAGTACGTCCTTCTTTGTACATCTCCGAACGAGCCATTTCGGCACCGTTCAAGCGCCCCGATACTTGAACTTTGATTCCTTCGGCACCCATTCGCATGGTTGATGCAATGGCCATTTTTACAGCTCTTCGATAGGCAATTTTCCCTTCGATTTGACGAGCGATGTTATTGGCCACAATGACTGCATCCAACTCAGGCCGCTTCACTTCGAATATATTGATTTGAACGTCTTTGTCGGTGATTTTCTTAAGTTCTTCCTTCAACTTGTCCACTTCCTGACCGCCTTTGCCGATGATAATTCCCGGACGTGCGGTACAAACAGTGATTGTAATGAGTTTTAAGGTTCGTTCAATCACAATGCGTGACACACTTGCTTTGGCAAGACGAGCATGGAGGTATTTTCTGATTTTACTATCTTCTAACAGTGTATCACCATAATCGTCACCACCATACCAATTAGAATCCCATCCACGGATGATTCCTAAACGATTGCTTATTGGATTAACTTTTTGTCCCATCTGCCACTTCTTTAGTTACGTTAGTACTCGTTTTTGTGTCAACAAAGATTGTTACGTGATTTGAACGTTTGCGAATACGAAAACCTCTTCCCTGAGGAGCAGGGCGTAAACGTTTTAACATTCTTCCGCCGTCAACATACACTTCGCTGACGATTAAATCAGCATTTTCGGCTTTTTGTTCAGTTTTTTGTTCCCAGTTGGAAATGGCTGAACGCAATAATTTCTCTAATCGATTGGAAGCCTCTTTGGTTGAAAATTTCAAAACGCCCAATGCTTTGTTCACTTCCATTCCGCGAATCATGTCAGCAACTAAGCGCATTTTCCGTGGTGAAGTGGGCACATCATTTAATCGGGCAAAATATTGCGATTGCAGGGCTTCTTTTCTTTGTTCGGCTGAAATTCTTTTTCTTGAACCCATTTTTTTGATATTAATTTATTTTTTAAGTAAATAAATAGAACGGGTTATTTTCGATTACCACTATGACCACGGAAAGTACGCGTTGGCGAGAATTCACCAAGTTTGTGTCCAACCATGTTTTCAGTAATATAAACCGGTATAAATTTATTCCCGTTGTGAACTGCTATTGTATGACCAACAAAATCAGGTGAGATCATTGAAGCGCGTGCCCATGTCTTAATCACCGATTTTTTGCCGGTTTCATTCATGGCTAACACCTTCTTTTCGAGCTTAACATTGATGTAAGGTCCTTTTTTTAATGAACGACTCATAGTATATTTCTAATTATGCGTTATTTTTTTCTTCTTTCGATAATATACTTGCTTGATTGCTTCTTAGGATGTCTGGTTTTGTATCCTTTAGCTAACAAGCCTTTTCTCGAGCGTGGATGTCCACCTGAAGCACGACCTTCGCCACCGCCCATTGGGTGATCGACAGGGTTCATGGCTACACCTCGAACACGGGGACGACGTCCCAACCAACGTGAACGTCCGGCTTTACCGGAGCTTTCAAGATTGTGTTCGGCATTTCCCACGCTGCCAACGGTAGCTTTACATGAGGCCAACACTTTACGAACTTCACCTGAGGGTAATTTGACAATGGCATAATTATCTTCTCGCGAAGCCAATTGTGCAAAAGTACCGGCTGAACGTACAAAAGCAGCGCCCTGACCCGGTCTGAGTTCGATGTTGTGAATAATCGTTCCTAAGGGAATATTTTGCAAGGGGAGTGCATTCCCCACTTCGGGAGTAGCCTGTGCACCCGACAATACTGTTTGACCTACTTGCAACCCATTGGGTGCAAGAATGTACCGCTTTTCACCATCAGCGTAAAAAAGGAGTGCAATCCGCGATGTACGATTTGGATCATATTCGATGGAATGTACTTTGGCAGGAATGCCGTCTTTGTTTCGCTTGAAGTCAATTACTCTGTATTTCCGCTTGTGGCCACCGCCGATATAACGCATGGTTCTTTTTCCGTCGTTATTTCGACCTCCGGTTTTCTTTAGGCCAACCACAAGGGACTTTTCCGGAACAGTGGAGGTAATTGTCTCAAATGTTCCGATAATTTTGTGTCTCTGCCCCGGTGTTACGGGGTTAAATTTACGTACTGCCATTGTTATTGATTAGATATTGCTGTAAAAATCAATTTTATCTCCTTCTTTCAATGTAACGATTGCTTTTTTGTACGATGATGTTTTCCCGTTGATGGTTCCTCCTTTGGTAAAACGACTTTTCTTTTTTCCCGGAATAATGGCGGTGTTGACTGCCTTCACGGTAACTCCGTACATTTCTTCAATCGCCTTCTTAATTTCAACCTTGTTGGCATTTTTGTCCACGCGCAAGGTATAACGATTAAGCTTTTCGCTTAGTGATGTTGCTTTTTCGGTTACAACAGGTTTTAATATAATTGCCATTTTAATATCCCCTATACTTTAAATAGTTGATTCAATCCATCAAGCGCAGCTTGCACAAAAATGAGCGATTTTGCATTCAGAATTTTATAAGTGTTTAATTCCGAAATAGTTGTTACATTGACGTAAGGTAAATTACGAGCCGACAAATATACGTTTTTATTTGCTTCCGGTAAAATGATAAGTGGCTTTTTTTCTGCTACTTTCAAGTTTGCCATCAAAGCAAGTATATTTTTGGTTTTTGGAGCTTCATATTCCAAGGCATCAACGATCACGATGGCATTATCCATTGCTTTATAGGTCAATGCCGATTTACGAGCCAATTGTTTTACCTTCTTGTTCAATTTAAAACCATAATCACGAGGTACAGGGCCAAAGACACGACCTCCGCCTACAAGAAGCGGTGAGTTAATGTCGCCTCGACGTGCTCCACCTCCTCCTTTTTGACGAATCAATTTGCGTGTACTTCCGGAAATTTCACTCCGTTGTTTCGATTTATGAGTACCTTGACGACGATTTGCCATAAATTGCTTCACATCCAAGTAAATGGCATGATCGTTCGGTTTAATTCCGAAAATGGCATCACTCAAAGTAACCTTTTTCCCGACTTCCTGACCTTCTTTGTTATATACGTTCAGTTCCATTATTTATTGATAATTAAGATTGAACCTTTAGCCCCGGGAACAGAACCTTTGACAAGCAATAAATTATGTTCTGGGATTACTTTTAAGACTTGTAAGTTTTGAACCGTTTTGGTATCTCCACCCATTCGACCAGCCATCCGCATGCCTTTTACGACTTTGGACGGAAATGACGATGCACCCATTGATCCGGGGTGGCGCAACCTGTTG
>JBMFIQ010000005.1:0-80902 GCA_049976245.1 Microbacter sp.
CGTCAAGTGGAACATCCCGCTTGCGGGAAGAAAAAGGAAGTCAGGGTTAAGGGGCGGAAGCCCCTTGTAATGAACATACGAAAGTTGAATAAAAAATAAAACAAATGCATATGAAACGAGCCATAAATAAAAAGCATTTATGCTCAAGAAAGTGTCTCTTTGGCGAGTTCCATATATTCTTAATGTTAAAAATTAAAATAAACACGTATGAAAACGTTCACCAATGTCAAAGATTTGGGCGATTTGAAGCAAGCCATTCAGGATGCTTTGGAACTAAAGAAAAAAAAATATGATTTTAAGCAGTTGGGTGAAAATAAAACCTTATTGATGGTTTTTTTTAATTCAAGCCTCAGAACGCGTTTGAGCACACAAAAAGCCGGCATGAATCTCGGAATGAATACCATTGTGCTTGACGTTAACCAAGGGGCATGGAAACTCGAAACAGAGCGCGGTGTAATCATGGATGGTGATAAATCGGAACACATTTTGGAAGCCATTCCCGTGATGAGCAGTTATTGTGATGTGATTGCCGTTCGATCGTTTGCGCAATTGGAAAATAAGCAGATAGATTACAGCGAAACCATTCTGAATCAATTTATTCAATATTCCGGCAAACCGGTAATCAGCATGGAATCGTCCAGCGTTCATCCTTTGCAGGCATTTGCCGACTTAATTACCATTGAAGAATACAAAAAAAACAAACGACCCAAAGTGGTTTTGACCTGGGCGCCCCACCCTCGCGCCTTGCCTCAAGCTGTTCCAAATTCTTTTGCCGATTTCATGAACGAAGCTGATGTTGAATTGGTGATTACACATCCCAAAGGCTATGAATTAGACGAACGATTTGTTAGAAATGCAAAAGTAGAATATGATCAAAACAAAGCGTTAGAAAATGCTGATTTTGTGTATGCTAAAAATTGGTCAGCTTATGCGGATCCAAATTACGGGAAAATTATCAGCAAAGATCGCTCATGGACAATCACTTCCGAGAAAATGGCTTTAACAAATCACGGTTATTTCATGCATTGTCTTCCCGTTCGACGCAACATGATTGTGACCGACGAGGTCATTGAAAGTCCCCAATCACTTGTCATTCCTGAAGCAGCCAACCGTGAAATTGCTGCTCAGTTGGTCATAAAACGCATTTTGGAGCAATTGTAATCAATGGAAAAATTGACAATCATTAAAGTTGGCGGAAAAATTGTGGAGGAAAAAGATTCATTGAAAACTTTTTTGCACCATTTTTCATCTGTCAAAGGGCATAAACTGTTAGTTCACGGTGGTGGTCGTTCTGCTACTGCGTTGGCTTCAAAATTGGGTATTGAGAGTGTGATGGTTAATGGGCGCAGAATCACTGACAGTGAAATGCTCAATGTGGTCATCATGGTGTATGGAGGTTTGGTTAATAAATCCATTGTAGCTCAACTTCAAGCTCTTGGAATCAATGCCTTGGGATTAACCGGAGCTGATTTGAATTACATGCTTTCCGAAAAACGACCTGCAGAACCTGTTGATTATGGCTTTGTAGGAGATGTTAAAGCTGTGGACGGAAGCATGTTATGTGAATTGATTGCCAAAGATATCGTGCTTGTGCTGGCACCTTTGACTCACGACAAAAAAGGAAATTTGCTGAATACCAACGCAGATACCATCGCCGCCGAAACGGCCAAAGCATTGGCTCCATTTTTTGATGTTTCTTTAATCTATTGTTTCGAAAAAAATGGCGTGCTGCTTAACGAACAAGACGACCAAAGCGTGATTCCCGAAATCAATCGTACCCAATTTGACCGGTATGTTTCGCAAGGCATCATTCGTGGCGGGATGATTCCCAAACTGGAAAATGCTTTCGA
Organism: Microbacter sp.; assembly: GCA_049976245.1. Classification (GTDB taxonomy): domain Bacteria; phylum Bacteroidota; class Bacteroidia; order Bacteroidales; family Paludibacteraceae; genus Microbacter. Next base: position 1,851 of record JBMFIQ010000005.1, read on the forward strand.
AGCCGTTGCTTCAGGGGTGAAAGAAGTCATTATAACAAAAGCAGAAGCTATTAATATTCAGAGTGGTACGAGAATTTATGAATGATCGGCTTCTCTGGTTTTTAATAATTCTTCCAACTTGATCAATTCATCCCGATATTGGGCTGCTTCAATAAATTCTAATTTACGGGCAGCTTGTTGCATGTTTTTTCGGGTTGTTTCTATGGCTTTTTCCAAAGCATTGCGACTCATGTATTTCACGACAGGATCTGCAGCTACATCCGTATTTGTTGGTTCAATATAAGCTTTTACAGCGGCTTTTTCTGCTTCTTGATGACCTAAAACAGAAACATGTGTTTTTTTGATGGATTGTGGCGTAATGCCGTGTTTTTCATTGTAAGCCAACTGCTTTTCGCGACGGCGATTGGTTTCGTCAATGGTTTTCTGCATGCTTTCGGTGATTTTATCGGCATACATAATAACCCTTCCGTTCAAATTCCGCGCTGCACGTCCTGCAGTTTGAGTTAAAGAACGATGAGAACGTAAAAAACCTTCTTTGTCGGCATCCAAAATAGCTACAAGCGAAACTTCAGGCAGATCTAAACCTTCCCGCAACAAATTAACCCCAATCAAAACATCAAACAAGCCTTTACGCAAATCATCCATTAATTTTACCCGCTGAAGGGTATCTACATCAGAATGAATGTAATTACAACGAATGTTCAATTTTGTCAAATAATCAGTCAATTCTTCCGCCATGCGCTTGGTCAGAGTGGTTACCAGAATGCGTTCATCTTTTTGTGTTCTCACCACAATTTCTTCCATTAAATCATCGATCTGATTCAAACTTGGACGTACGTCAATCACCGGATCGAGCAACCCGGTTGGCCTGACAACCTGTTCCACAACGATTCCTCCCGATTTTTCAAGTTCATAATCTGCAGGAGTAGCGCTCACAAAAATAACTTGATGAATCAATGATTCAAATTCAGTAAATTGCAACGGACGATTGTCTTTTGCCGCAGGCAAGCGAAAGCCATACTCAACCAAATTTTGTTTACGGGATGCATCACCGCCGTACATGGCTCTGATTTGAGGGATGGTAACATGACTTTCATCAATGACCATCAGAAAATCTTTTGGAAAATAATCAAGCAGACAGAATGGCCGACTTCCCGGTTCACGTCCGTCAAAATAGCGGGAATAATTTTCAATGCCCGAACAATAACCCAATTCACGAATCATCTCAAGATCATAAGTCACGCGCTCATGAATTCTTTTTGCTTCAAACGGTTTCCCAATTGACTCAAAAAAAGCAACCTGTTTCACCAAATCATCCTGAATTTGATGAATGGCCTGATTGATTCGCTCTTTGGTTGTGACAAAAATGTTGGCCGGATAAATATCATACGCTTCAAACATGGAAAGCGTATGCCCGTTAATCGGATCAAACGTTTCTATTTCGTCAATTACGTCACCCCAAAAAATGACACGCAACGCCACATCGGAATAGGCCAAAAAAATGTCCACCGTCTCTCCTTTTACCCGAAAATTTCCACGATTAAATTCAATCTCATTCCGTGAATAGAGGCTATCAACCAATGAACGCAAAAAAACATTGCGAACAATGGATTGCCCTTTTTCAATGTGAATCGTATTGCTGTAAAAATCGTCCGGATTTCCAATGCCGTACAAGCATGAAACGGATGACACAACAATCACATCCTTTCGACCTGAAAGAAGTGAAGAAGTGGTCGAAAGACGCAGTTTTTCAATTTCCTGATTGATCGATAAATCTTTCTCTATGTAGGTATCTGTGACCGGTAAATAAGCTTCCGGCTGATAATAGTCGTAATATGAAACAAAATATTCAACTGCATTATCCGGAAAAAAGGTTTTGAATTCGCTGTAAAGCTGAGCTGCCAATGTCTTATTGTGACTCAACACCAATGTAGGCCGATTCAGTTGTTCCACCACATTGGCAATGGTAAATGTCTTTCCGGAGCCGGTTACGCCAAGCAACGTTTGAAACTTAATCCCGTTTTTTATGCCATCAACTAATTGTGCAATAGCTTCCGGTTGATCACCAGTGGGTTGATATGATGAAGTAATTTTGAAATTCACACGTCTATTTTTATTTTTACAACTAAGGATGTATGTAACTCGCAAAAAAGTCATACATTTGAACGGAAGCTCTTTTTATGGCTCGTTTCTTATTCTCAAAAAAATGAACCTAACGAGTCAAAAACTTGTTGAAAAGACAAATTTACGCATTGAAAAGATGATCCCATTGTTGATAAAGTGTTTTCAAATCCGAAAAAATGGCATTAGCTCCTTCATCCAACAGCACTTTATCATCCAAAATGCCTGTATTGACCGCTAATGTATAAATCCCCGCTGCTACCGATGAGGCAATTCCCAAGGGTGCATTTTCTACCACGACTGCTTCCCATGGATTTACTTTAGCTTTTTTCAAAGCCATTAAATATGGTTCTGGAGTTGGCTTCCCCTGTTTTACGTCAAATGCGGTTACCATTCGTTCCCGTTCAAAAATTTGAGGAAAGGAGGCTTCCAATTTATCCAGCAAACTGGGTTGTCCTGATCCTGTAACTAAAAGAATATGAATGCCCTGTGATTTAATCTTTTGAAGTAACTCCGGGGCATAAGGCATAACGGAAGCCGGATTCATTTGTTCGAACAGACGACTTTTAGTTTGATAAATCGCCTCTTTTTCCTCTTCTGTTGCCAATCGTCCCAATTGAGTTTTGAAAACACCGTCAATCGTTCCGTTGCCTGTACGGCCTTCATTTAAATAAGCTTCATATTCCGTAAAATTGAACCCAAAGGCTTTGAAAGCATTCACCCAGGCTTTTGCATGAGCCGGCATGGAATCAAAAAGCACTCCATCCATATCGAAAAAAACTGCTTTCAATTCAAATTTCGGATACGATTTTTGTTTCAAAAATGATGATATTTCTTGTACAAACATGATCTTTTCTTTTGGTTTTCTTTGATTATCGATCGCCTTCCATATCCAATAATCGTTTCACATTGAAGTAGAAACCTCGCACACCTGACGGATTTGGACTTACCGTTATGTGATCGCATTGCAGGCCAACCAACGTGGAATGCGTGGGATACAATCCTAACATATAGACAATTTCGTATTCGTCGCCTACTTCAATGACATGCCAAGCAGTCATCGGACTTCGTCCGTTTCCAGTCGAAAAAATTGTTGAAAGAATCATTTTTGCCTTATAGCTGTACAAATTGGCATCTTTATCGTCTCCTTTCACATGATAGGCATAAGCCATCCGATTGATCCAATGCACATCGAAGGGAAATTTTTCTACCAATTGGCCTGCATAAAGTAGAATGGTATCGCAATCAGCTTTCGTCAAGTGATCAAGATTGGCATATCGAGCCAAAATTTCATCCTGAGGCTGTTTCCCGTAAGGTTGATAAGCTTTTTGATAAGTAAATCCGTAATAAAGAGCTCTGTATTCTTTAATATTCAACGTGGTATCGTTGGCAAGATACCGTTTAAAAAGCGTTGGATAATAGTATGGCGAATTTGGATTTTTAATTTCCGATTTGATGTACGAATAATTGGGCGGTTCAACCGGCAATCGTTGAGCTTGGACTACAGAAATCGAAACCAACACGATAACAAACAAAATGATATTTCTCATCATAAATTATTTATACAGATTCAACAACAACGGCTTTCGCATCTGGCGCATCGAAGGATGACCGCTCGGTTTTTCTAAAAATTCGATAAAAGAGACGCGCAAGCCAAACAAGAATTACCGCCAAAATAATACGCGGAAACGTGATCCAAACGGCTGAAACACCAATGGAAACAAACAGCAAAGTATCTTCCAAAAGAGAATGATTTATGGCAATGTGAAAATTCAACATATTGGCTTCTTCTTTTGAAACAGCTTCCATTTTTACTTCTTCAATCATAACCGCCGATCCGTAAGCCAATCCCAACGTTTGAGCTACAAACCAAAGGAAAGAAACATTGGGTGATAACCCAAAAAAACGCATCAAGGGCGCGAATGCCTTTGATATATAATCGAGCCATTTGTATTCGCGTAATATATTTTGCAATATGATTAATCCGTTGATAATAATAAAAACTTTAATTATCAATGATATAGAAGATTTAAACCAAGCCATTAACACCTCTGAAACAGCATGAAAAGTATGAACACTTTGCGCTGTATGCATGGTTTCAAAATGGGCAGGCAAAAGTGCATTCAAAATCATTGCTGCTACAAAACTGGTGGTTACACGCACCAAAAACATGGTCCATGCCGAAGATCCCGTTTTGCGTTGAACGGCAGTTTCAACAATTAAGCTGTGCGAAATAAGGCACATGATAGCCAAAATGGTAATGTCGCGCATTCCCAAAGGCAGCGTTGCAATGACAGCCAAAACGGCATACAAAGGAAGAAATAGACTCGTAATGAATACAACTGAAGCAATGCCGGGCAAACCAATCCATTGAAAGATGGGCGTTAAATAACCTGCCAACCAATTCAAAACTCCCCAATATTGCAAAAAACTCACGAACAATGCCACCGGTAACATTAACTTCAAAAGCCAAATCATGGTTTTTGTTGCTTTAGGGAAACCGCTTTGAACGCAATTCCACAAACGAGCCCAATTCAATAATTGCATAAACTTATATTTATCAATTATTTAATACTTAACTTTGAAATGATCAATTGAAACTCGTGTTCAAAGTTTGGTGTGAAAAGACCTTTCCCGATTTGTTGTTGAATGTCATCTATTTTCCAAAACCGAATGGTATCAATTTCAACCGGATCAAACTGAAAATGACCATCATAATGCGTATAAAACACATTGACCAATTCCTTTTCAATGGACGATTCCCAGACGTAACGTTGTAAAAAATGCGGTTGATAGTCTTGAATTCCAATTTCTTCCAAAACTTCGCGCTGCAAAGCCTGTTCAACAGATTCTCCAAAACTGACATGCCCACCCACGGAAGTGTCCCATTTTCCGGGTTGAATATCTTTATTCATAGAACGTTTTTGCAATAATAAATCGCCCTCCTTGTTGAAAACGTGCAAATGAACCACAGGATGAAGCCAATGGGTTCCCCCGTGACATTCGCTTCGCTTGGCTTTTCCTACAACAAGCCCATTTTCATCGACAAGCGGAAACAATTCATTCATTGTTTAATCTTTTGAACTGCAAAGTTACAATAAAAAAGAGGATGATGTCAATCATTGCAATGGCATTGCAAAAGCATTGAAACGGCTTTTAAATTGTTTTTAAAAGAAAACATTCAACCAACTACAAAGAGATAATCATTGAAACATGGTTGTGTACCAAGAAAGCGTTCTTTTAATGATGTAAAAGCAAAGGCATAAATTGATTTGCGTTCAATAATCCGTATTGTCCTTTTTTAACCAAAAATTCATCATAATGCTCAACTTCGTCAGGACGATCTCCCGGACGATAAATGAGAAACGGTACCGGATTTGAAGTGTGCGTTCGAAGATGACAGGGTGTCGGATGATCGGGCAAAATGGCAATGGTCACCGGTTCATTCCATTGTGATACTTCCTCAAATATGGGTTTAACAATTCTATGATCCAGATATTCAATGGTTTTTATTTTCAAAGCCACATCACCTTCATGCCCCGCTTCGTCGCTTGCTTCAATATGTAAATAAACAAAATCGTCCGTGCGCAATGCATCAATAGCAGCTTTGGCTTTGCCTTCATAATTGGTATTGTAAAGTCCTGTAGCGCCTTCAACGTCGATGACACGCAATCCGGCATACACACCAATGCCTTTGATCAGATCGACCGCAGAGATGACAGCACCTTGCTTAATATTATATATTTGATTGATAGTTTGCATTTTAGGCCTGTATCCCGGCGACCAAAGCCAAATGCTGTTGGCAGGATCTTTCCCCACTGCTTTTCGCTGCAAATTAATTGGATGCGATTCAAGTAATTTTTGAGATTTCAGGGTTAACTCATTTAATTTTTTCGCGGTTTCGATTGCTTCAGATGTGATTGATTTGATCAACACATCATCAAAAAGCGCTCCCGGTACGTCATGCGGCGGTGTACATTTCAGCGCTTTGTTTCCACCTTTCATTTTAAATAAATGACGATATGAAACGCCAGGAAAAAATTGGAACGCTTCCGAACCTAATTGTTCATTCAAAAAATGAATTAAAACGGCAGCTTCTTCGTTTGAAATATGTCCCGCAGAATGATTTTTAATTCGGCCATTTTCAATGCAAATCAGGTTACATCGCATTGCCATTTCGTCGTCAGCTATCGGAATGTTCATGCTGGCAGCTTCCAAGGATCCTCTACCTTCAAAAACGGTCGGTAAATCGTATCCTAAAATGGATAAATTGGCTATTTCGCTTCCCGGACTAAAACCTTCAGGAATGGTTGCCAGCATACCACAGCTTCCTTTGGCAGCAAGAAGATCAATCGTAGGTTTTGATGCTACTTGCAATGGCGTTTTATTGTTGAGCTCAGTCATGGGTTCATCTGCCATGCCATCTCCAATAATAATGATATATTTCATTGTTTTATAATATTTTATTGATAATTTAAAATGCTCTTCTTTCTTGTTTTGAAAATCATTTTTTTCCTGAAAAACATTTGATCACATATGGAGAAAATAAATGATTTTCTGATTGATTGGTTGATAAATTGAATTTTAAAGCAGAGAAATGATGCAATTATAAAATAAATATTCTGTTTGACTTTCAATTTAAATTCAATGTAAAGTTACGACGTTCTTTTCAAATGAAAAAACAGCCACTGCATTTTCTCTTTCATCGAAACGTCATAATTGATATGTGTCATAATCATGCTTTGATGAATCCAAATCATTTATTTGTCATAAAAAATATTATTTTTTTGTCAATATACAAAAAAGTGTAACTTTGGAGGAAAATTAGTTTTTGTATGAATCGAGCCATGAAAAAACCTTTTGCTCAAGAAAATGTGGATTTGACAAGTTCCATATATCTTTAGTGTTAAAAATCAATATAAACGTATGAAAGAAGCACTTTTACAATATGCATGGCATCATAAAATGTTTTATAACAATGATTTATTGACAAATAACGGAGAATCGGTTGAAATCATCGACGTGGGACAATTGAATCGGGATGCCGGACCTGATTTTTTTAACGCAAAAATAAAAATTGGGAACACCATCTGGGCCGGCAATGTGGAAATTCATGTAAAATCTTCTGACTGGTTTCATCATCATCACGAACAAGACATTCATTATCAAACAATTATTTTGCACGTAGTATCCGAATGCGATGCCTCCATTCAACGACTGAACGGCGAAGAAATTCCACAATTAGTACTGCCCTACTTTCGTGATTTGGATGAAAAATATGAACAACTCATTCATAAAAATAGTTTCGTGGCATGCGCTCAAGTACTGGATCAAATTCCTCCCTTTGCCATCAAAAGTTGGTTAAATAGTTTATTGATTGAACGATTAGAACAAAAATCAATCCAGATTGAACGGTTGTTGAACTTGACGCAATACGATTGGGAAGAGAGTTTTTACATGCTCTTAGCTCGAAACTTCGGGATGAACTTAAATGCAGATTCATTTGAACAATTAGCCAAATCATTGCCAAACAATCTATTGGGAAAACACAAAGAAAATCTTTTTCAAATTGAAGCATTGCTTTTTGGACAATCAGGTTTTTTGGATGAAATTCAGAAACCTAAAGATGAGTATGTGTTAAAATTAAAACATGAAGCCATGTTTCTACGTAAAAAATATGATTTGACTCCATTGAACGCCCATTCGTGGAAAATGCTTCGGTTGCGCCCAATCAATTTTCCTCAGGTTCGCATTGCCCAACTAGCCATGTTGATTCATCAATCTTCAAAACTATTTTCTAAAATCATTAATAATCAGGATATTAATTATTATATTTCTTTGTTTCAATGTGCTCCATCCGATTATTGGCTCACTCATTATTCGTTTGAACACCCTTCACGTCCTAAAAAGAAAACACTCGGCATCAATTCAATTAAAATTCTGATAATAAACACGTTAGTTCCATATCTTTTTTACTATGGAAAATATAAAGGCAATCAGTCATTGCAGGACAAAGCCGTTGAAATGTTGGATAAGCTTCCGCCTGAGAAAAATTTTATCATCGACGGATGGTCAAAGTTAAACATTGCAGCTCGTTCTGCATTTGATTCACAGGCATTGATTCAGTTAAAAAATGAGTACTGTGATCCAAAAAAATGCTTGCAGTGTCGTTTCGGTTACATAGCTTTAACATCCAAAGAAATTAAGACCATTTAAAAATAAACGCATTTTTCATACTTCTATTTTTTATTTTTTTAACGCTATGGATGTATGTAACTCGCCAAAATAGTCATTTTCTTGAGCATAAGCTATTTTTATGGCTCGTTTCATTAAACCTTTTTCCGTTTTGCTTGTCATATTAATAAAATGATTCTGTTTTTCACCAAGCAACTTCCATTATTTAAACCACCAATGAAAACATGGCTATTCATTTTATTCAGCATGATGATAGGTGTCATGTCAGCACAAACACTTAGTGTCAAAGGACGCATTGAAGATCATAAACACCAACCTCTACCTGGAGCAACCGTCACCTTGTGGTTAAAAGATTCCCCCAATGTGCGAACGGGGAACGTCAGTGATAAAGATGGAACCTTTGTAATCAATAATTTATACATTGGCACTTACATCATGCAGGTATCTTTTGTAGGGTTTAATACCGAAACGCAAACCATTAAAATCACGCAAAACGGTCAGGATTTAGGGACTTTCACGTTGCGTGAAAAAGCGGTAGCATTAAATGAAGTGACAGCCATTGGGCGTGAAAGTCGTGCCATTCAGCTTTCGGATACGTTAAAATACAATGCCGATGCATTTAAGACTCTTCAGGGAGCCAGTGCTGAAACGCTCATATCAAAAATGCCTGGAATTATTGTTGATAATCAAGGCAATATACAAGCTCAAGGCGAAACGGTTCAACAAGTTCTGGTGGATGGAAAACCTTTTTTCAATGGAGATCCAACCTTAGCGTTAAAAAATTTACCGGCAGATATTGTTCAAAATATTGAGGTATTTGATAAAAAAAGTGATCAGGCAGAATTTACCGGCTTTGATGACGGCAATTCCATCAAAACAATCAATGTCATGACGCGAAGAGGCATGCAAACGGGCATTTTTGGAAAAATTGTTGACGGAATTGGTGAAGATCATTCACATGATGTGGATTATCAAAGTTCTGCATCAATCAATATTTTTCACGGCAATCGACGCATTACCTTATTGGGCATGTCTAATAATATCAATCAACAAAATTTTTCACAAGAAGATATTGCAGGAGTGATGGGCGGAGGCGGATTCCGAGGATTTCGTGGCGGATCGTTCAGCAGTATGAGCGGTGGTCCGCAAGGTGGTTTAACCAAAACAAATGCCGGTGGATTTAACTACACCGACAATTGGGGATCAAAAATTGCTGTTACAAGCGGCTATTTTTTTAACATGACCAATAATGTTACCGATCAATCGATCAACAGAACCTATTTTGACGCTTCCGATATTGGAAGAACTTATCAAGAATTGGATCATTCCATGGCTACCAATTATAATCATCGTTTCAACATGAAATTGGATTACAAACCAAACGTAAATAATTGGTTTACTTTTACTCCTGCTATCGTTTTACAGCGAAACATCAATAACAGTTCAACTTTTGGACAAACTTTTTTGAATGGAACAGTCAACAATCAAACCTCCAATAAGAGCAACAACATTACCAATGCAAGCAATGTTTCTTTGGCATTGCTCTATCGTCACCGATTCATTAAACCGGGAAGAACCATTTCAACATATGTCAATTATGGATTCAATAATAATAACCAAGATGGTTATTATGAAGCACATAGCTTTTTTAATTCGCAATTGGACACAACCAATACTTACCAAACGTTGTTGAATAATTCATCAGGTTACAACTGGGGGAGCAGTTTAATTTATACCGAACCAATTAGCAAACACGGCATTATGCAGGTTTCCTATCAAGTCAATTACAATCATCGCAATATCGATCAACGTGCTTATCAATATCTTTCTCAACGATTAGACACCTCATTGTCTAATGTTTACAACAGCAATTATTTAACCCAGAGTGCCGGCATTGGGTATCGTTATCGAAACACAAACGGATTCATGTTGATGGCAAATTTAAATGTACAACATGCCACTTTACAAGGTGATGAACAATTTCCACTGTTGCTAAAGACTCATTTTGGCTACACCAGCCTTTTACCAATTATCATGGTAAATTATAAATTCAGTTCAATCAGCTCATTGCATTTTATGTTTCGATCTTCAACATCAGCACCTTCAATTCAACAACTTGAAAATGTTATTAATAACACGAATCCTTTAATGGTGACGGGCGGAAATCCTGATTTAAGTCAACAAACTACCAACCGAGCATTGTTTCGCTATACGTTGACTCCAAAAAGCGGACAAACCTTCATTGTCATGTTCAGTGCAGGACAAACCAGTCATTATATTGGTAATTCAACCATGATAGCTAAACGAGATTCCATTTTGCCAGGTGGAATTTTACTGAACAAAGGAGCTCAATACAGTTATCCCGTAAATCTTTCAGGCAACTGGAACGCCAACGCTTTGCTTACGTACGGGTTTCCGATACTTTTTCTCAAAAGCAATTTAAATTTATCCACCATGCTGAGCTATAACAGATTGCCATCCATTTATAACGGAATTTCAGAAGTTACCAATAACTATGTCGTTACGCCCAAAGCCATTTTAGGAAGTAACATCAGCGACAAATTAGATTTCACACTTAGTTATGGAGCTTCTTTCAACATAGCACGAAACGAAATGTTTCCAAGTCAAAACAACACTTATTTAAATCAAACAGCTCAATTCAAATTTGATTGGATCACATGGAAAGGATTAACTTTCGAGAATATGTTAACTTATCAAGGAAATTCAGGCATGGCCAAAGGGTACAACTTAAATTATTTTTTGTGGAACGCCTCCATAGGCAAAAAAATATTCAAAAATCAACGAGGGGAAATTAAATTGCAGGCTTTCGACTTGTTGCATCAAAACAAATCGTTGACTCAGGATGTTTACGACACTTATTATCAAGATGTTTCAACCAATGTAATGAAACCTTATGTCATGCTGACTTTTACATACGATTTGCGAAATTTCAAAGGAGCTCAATATCAACAACAGCAACAACGACAACATCATTGGGAGGGAATGCCGGGCGGACGTCCTAACGACGGCATGAGACCGCCAATGGGTGGCGGCGGTGATTTTCAACATCCTCCCTTGGATTAGCGATAGGAATTGAAGGAGAGAATTTCAGAAAGAGATTTTCTCCTTTTTTTTCGAAGTTTTTCAGCCGAATATCCTAATAAAATCATTAATACGACTTTTTTATCAGCCGGAATCTGTAATATTTTCTTAATTTGTTGTTCATTAAACCATCCAATGATACAGGACCCAACGCCTTCGTCGGCAGCCGCCAAAACAATGTGTGCTGCCAAAATACCTAAATCAAGGTGAGGATAATGTTTGTGTTGCGACCAACTGCCAAATGAAGAAAGTAAATTAGCTCGCTCTTCAATGATAATCAATTGAACGGGAGCTTGTTTTGTGAAATGATTCACTCCAACCACGTGATTGGAAGCTGCATCAGCAATTTGATGTCTCAATTCAGGTTGATCTACGGCAATTATTTTCCATGGTTGTGCATTACAGGCCGATGGTGCCAAGCGGGCTGCTTCAAATATGCGATCCAGTTTTTCCTGTTCAATCGGTTCATTTGTATAAGAACGAACGCTTTGGCGCTGCTGTACAAGGTCAAGAAAACGTTTCATACACGATTGTTTGAACATGATTTTGTTAACTTCAATTCAACATCGACAGTCCCATTGATCCCAATCAACCAAAGCAATAAACTTGAAATGAAACAGTTAGATTTCATTCGTCTATTTTCATTTTTAACATTATTGTCGTATGGAACTCGCCAAATAGTCATTTTCTTGAGCATAAGCTCTTTTTATGGCTCGTGTCATTAAAAGATAAATTGCCGCGAAAAAATCGATTATTTAATATAGTATTAATATTCAATGATTTAAACTCCAATACCTTCATAATGGAAACCGAGATCGATCATCTCTTTTTTGTCGTAAATATTTCGTCCGTCAAAAACAACCGGACTTTTCATTAATTTTTTGATGATTGACCAATTTGGGACTCTGAATTCTTTCCACTCTGTGATTAACATTAAAGCATCCGCATCGTTCACGGTGTCGTAAATGTCGTTGGCGAAATAGATCAAGGACTGCATTGATTCAGGAATGGCTTGTTGAATGGCTTCGCGCCCTTTATCCATGGCAATGGGATCAAATACTTTGACGTGGCAGCCATGACTGACCAAATGTCGGATTAAAACCAAAGATGGAGCCTCACGAATATCATCCGTGTTCGGTTTAAAAGCAAGGCCCCAAATGGCTATGACTTTATCTGCAATGTCGGATTCGTTAAAATAGTCGGCCATTTTCTTGTACAGAATTGATTTTTGATGTTCATTCACGGCATCTACCGACTCCAAAATATGCATAGAACAACCCTCTTTTTGAGCTGTTTTAATCAAAGCACGAACATCTTTAGGGAAACAGGAGCCTCCATAGCCTATTCCGGAATATAAAAATTTGGTTCCGATGCGACTGTCGGAACTTATGCCCTTACGTACCATATTGACATCCGCTCCCACTTTTTCGCAAAGATTGGCAATCTCATTCATAAAGCTGATTCGAGTGGCTAACATGGCATTGGCAGCATATTTTGTAAGTTCTGCTGATGGAATATCCATAAAAATGACACGAAAATTATTTAATAAAAATGGACGATACAATTGAGTCATTAATTTTTGGGCTTGTTCCGATTCAACGCCGACAACCACACGATCGGGACTCATAAAATCGTTTATGGCATCGCCTTCTTTCAAAAACTCTGGATTTGAAGCCACATCAAAAGGAATGGTTACGTTTCTTTTCTCTAATTCTTCCTGAATGATTCTTTTGACCTGTTGTGCCGTTCCAACGGGAACCGTGCTCTTAGTCACCACTAAAGTGTAATGCGAAATGTGCTGCCCAATGGTTTTAGCTACTTCGTAAACATATTTCAAATCAGCACTTCCATCTTCTCCCGGAGGTGTTCCAACAGCTGAAAAAACCACCTCCACTTCATCAAGAATTGAAAGCAGCGATTGTGTAAAATGAAGCCGATTGGCTTTCATATTTCGCATGACCATATCTTCCAACCCGGGTTCATAAATGGGGATGATCCCTTTTTTAAGTTGTTCAATTTTATTCTCGTCCACATCAACACAAGTGACCTGAATACCCATCTCAGCAAAACATGCTCCGGTGACAAGTCCTACATAGCCGGTACCAACAATTGCAATATTCATACGTCTATTTTAATTTGTAACATTATGGCTGTATGGAACTCGCCAAATAATCATACGCTTGAGCATAAGCTGTTTTTATGGCTCGTTTCATAGTTTTTTATTTTTCAACATTCATGTATGAGGAATCATATGTCAACATGTGACAAATTTCATTAACAATTTAGCGATTTTGAGTGAATTTCATTACGTCTGGTTAGGTCATGGATTTTGTTCAGATGAGTACGCCAATTAAATTTTGCCACAAAATAGATGAAGATAAACGTTCCTACAAATTTATAAAACAATGATAAACAAACAAATAGTCATTTGTTATAGGTTATATTTTTTTGCAATGAAATGCAGCTTTGTCTAAGCATTATTCATTGTAATAATCTTTGATGTATTCTTTCCCTTTTTGTTTATAACCATAATATCCATACCCGTAATGATTGTATCCATACGCTGTATTTGAGCGTTCTAAGGCATTCAAAACAATGCCAATATGTTGAATTCCATCCATTGTCAATTGTTTGATGATGGTTTTGAAAAATTTCTTATCGGTCTTCTTGCTACGAACCAAAAAAACGATAGCATCAGCCAACGGCATCAGCGGATAAGCATCAGCAACAATGCCGACAGGACTTGTATCAATAATAATGTATTGATAATCTTCTTTTAATTTTTCAATCAGTTGGCACAATTTATGCGACCGTATTAACTCTCCGGGATTTGGTGGAATGCTTCCAGAAAGCAAAACATCAAAATTGACAGTTTCATTGCCGTGAACAATGGCTTCTTCCAATGGCAATTCTCCAAGTAAAACATTGGTTAATCCGGTTTGATTGGTAAGATTTAATGCACCGGCGAGAGTAGGCTTACGAAGATCCAAGCCAACCAAAATGGTTTTTTCGTTGGTCATGGCACAAATGGCAGCATAATTCAAACTAAAGAAACTCTTCCCTTCGCCTGATTCCGTCGAGGTAACCACCACACAGGCCGTGTCCGATTTTTGAGCCACAAAATTAATTCGTGTTCTGATTATTCGATATGATTCGGCAAAAGAAGATTTAGGATGATTGAGTACGTGAAGATTCGATGCATTGGCAACGTAAGGAATAATTCCCAAAAATGGTAATTTAGTCAACCTTTCTACATCCCGTTTGTCAATGATCTTCATTTTCAAAAATTCTTTTAAAATGATAATCACCAAAGGGATCAAAAAGCCTAAAATAAGTGCCATCATCAACGTGTGTGATTTTTCGCTGCCGTTGGTGATTGAAATCATTCGAGCACGTTCCAAAATGGTGTTGTCCGGAACATTTGAGGCCTGTTGAATTTGTGCTTCCGCTCTTTTTTGCAATAAGTAGGTGTAATAAGCATCATTCATTTTGTATTCCCGCTCGAAACTTCCCATTTTATTTTCTATTTCGGGGAGCGTTTCCAATTGTGAAGTAGTTGTTTGCGATTGATTCGCAAGTTCCTGTTTTTCAACATCAAAACCTGCTCTTACATTTCTTATGGCATCCTGAAGGGCAACTCGAATCCGAGCCAAATCTTCCGAATATTTTTCATAAAATGGATTTTGCGGAGTAGTTTGAGCTAATTTAATTTGTGCAGCATTAAATTGATTTAACAATTCAATTAAAATGGGATCAACAATGCCCAAACTTGATGGAGTCATGATTTGATCTTTATTCAAATTGCGTTTGATGTAATTATCAAGATAATTCAAATACGATTCTTTCAATTGCAAAGACAACCGTTTTTCCTGACTTGATGTCAAGTGTCCCATCAATGTGGCGGTGTAGGTATTCATGTCGAATACTTTTGTTATTTTGCGATAATCCTGCAATTTGTTTTCTGATTGATGTAACGAATCAGATATTTCTGCTAATTGTTTGTCAATGAAAGCAATGGTTCTACTGGCTTCTTCGTTTTTTTGGCGCAAATTTTCAATTAAAAATTCGTCGCACAATTTATTTAAAAAATCAATATCGCGTTGATAAACGGTACCGGTCATCGAAACCGACAGTACGGTTGAATTGTTGGTTACAAAGTTTAATGCGATGCGTGATGAAAAATAATCGGCTAAATAATCGTCAGATAAAAAGGCAAAATGAATAGAAGTTCTGGGCGTGAAAAAATCAGTTTTGTTTACTATGATTGTAAAATAAGGATTGGATAACAACTGCCCGTACTTTCCGGTGAAATGCAGCTCACCCAACTGTTTGTCTCGTTCATGGGTGATGGAGTAAGAAGTACCATCCAAATCAGTAAAATCAAACTGAACACCATAAGCATTCCCGTTAATCTGATCACTTTTAATGTCAATGGGAGAAATGCCGTAAAGATTGTTTGTTTTGAAATGTCCTTCTGTGTAATAATCCACGGATAAATCAATCTTCGACAATGTTTTATGTATCAAATCATTGGAAGTTAACATGATCATCTGATTGTCCACATTTCGATAAGCTGTATTCAAATTGAAACCCTGCATCACCATTTGTGAATTTGGAGCTGCTTGCCCCGCACCCAATAAAATTTGAGCGTTAACCTGATAAACTGGCTTCCACGTACGATTGATCAAAAAAGCAATGCCCAACGTTACAGCCAGAAAGATGACAAATAAATACCAATGATGTAGGATTTTAAAAATCCATTCCATCACGTCAAACGTCGATTCTTCGTCATCCAAATTAAAATTGGAAGATGGAATCGGCGAAGAAGGATAAGATGGTGTATTAGGAGTTTCCATTGACAATTTTAAATAATTATTATTCAACGTTTTATGTTCAAAACCAAGAGTAAAAACGAGATTGAAGTGGTAATGATGCTGATAAAACCGCTGAATGAATCGATTTGAAAGAAACTGGAAGGTGTTGTGCTCACATAAATGATATCGTTCGGATAAATGTAATAAAATGGAGAATCAACGATTGATCGACTGCGAATGTCAAATGTTTTGATAGCCACTCCTTTAGCAGTTTGTCTAATAATGCGGATTTTGGCTCGATCTCCTTCCGATTTGATATCGCCTGACAAGGCCAATGCTTCAAAAATGTTTAAATTATCCTTATAAATAGGGAATTTACCGCGTCCGGCTTCTCCCAAAACATAAAAATAATCATTGTTCAATGCCAAGATTACTTTGGCTTTGGGATCTAAGGTTTGCACCTTTTTTTCAACCACCTGAGTAGCTTGATCCAGTGTTAAACCTCCAATTTTCAAATGAGACATAAAAGGCAGATCAACCGTACTGTCAGGATAAATTCGATAACTGTTTTGGCTTGTTGTTGAACCGGTTTCGGTAAATAAAGAACTGACATCTTCTTTGATACTCAGAACCCTTAAACTGATTTCATCATTGGGCTTGAGAATATAGGATTCATAATGTCCTTTGGGATATTGCGGAAGATTAGAACGTGTTTGTAAATACGCCGTTGTGTAATTATTGACGCACGAAGAAAGCGTCAGAATCAACATACTCATCAAAAGCAACTTTGTTGTTAAATGAGGCATTCGATAAAAATCGTTACTTTTTGACATAGTGATAAATGCTGAAGAATAACAACACAAAGGACAACGACATGGTAATGGAACTTAACATTCCCGACCAGGAAGTGATTCCGAAGAATTGAGCTGAAATGGGCTGTACATAAATGACATCATTCGGTTGAACATAATAAAACTCAGATCCAATGATCGTTTTGCTTCGTACATCAAATGTTTTGATAATGGTTCCACTGGGTGTTTGGCGCAAGATCCGAATTTTGGAACGATCGGCCATCGATTTCAAATCGCCTGAAATGGCTAACGCTTCAAAGATGGTCAATTTGCTTTTGGGCAAATCGTAGCGACCGGTTCCGGCTTCACCAATGACCGTAAAATAATTGTTGGCCAGCGCAACCTGAAAATAACATTTCCCTAATTCAGTAGAAGCCTTTTCTTCCAACATCATTTTTGCTTCACGAATGGTTTTTCCGCCCACATGAACTTTTCCAATATATGGAAAATCGGCATATCCAAGACTGTCAATTCGATAGGTATATAAATTACTGTTACCGTTGCCGGTTCCTTGCGCTTGATCCTGCTGAAAAAGTTTTGTCACATCCTGATTCAATGATTTGACCTGAATAAAAAGACGATCACCCGGTTGTAACAAATAATCATGATATTTGGCTGTGTCGGCATATGCAGGAATTCCCATGCCTGGATTTTGTAAATAATTGACTTCTCGATAAGTAACACACGAATCAAAAAAGAAAATTCCTACAATGATTAAAAGCAGGAACTTCCATTGAAGTAATTTGTTACTTATCTGTTGACGTTGAAAGAAATTCATTCGAAAAAACTTAACCCGTTCGTAAAAAAAATGAATCGAATCATTTTATTTTACAAAAATAGCAATTATAATTTAGATACACACCATGCCTTTTGCAATCCTTGTCGTATGAATCACCATTGAATTGGTGTTTTACCGTGTTCCATCAAATAGCGATTAGCTTGACTAAAATGATGATTTCCAAAAAATCCTTTGTGAGCGGAAAGTGGTGATGGATGTGGTGATTTCAATATCAAATGGTTTGATGAGGAGATCATGTCTCCTTTCTTTTGGGCATAAGCACCCCAAAGCATGAAAACCAAATGTTCATTTTTTGAAGCCAAAAGTTCGATCACTTTATCCGTAAATTGCTCCCATCCTTTATGTTGATGCGATCCGGCCTGATGTGCACGAACGGTCAGCGTCGCATTGAGCAACAAAACTCCCTGCTTAGCCCATCTTTCCAAATTTCCCGATGTTGGTACGGGAATCTGTAAATCGTCCTGAATTTCTTTGAAAATATTGATTAAAGAAGGTGGAAACGAAACCCCGTCTTTGACTGAAAAACATAATCCATGTGCCTGATTTGGTTCATGATACGGATCCTGACCAATGATGACAACCTTTGTTTGATCAAAAGGACACAAATCAAAGGCGTGAAAAATATCTTTTGCCTGAGGAAAAACCAATCCGTTAACATATTCATGTTTAACAAAGGCAACCAATTGTTGAAAATAGGCTTTGTCAAATTCTTCGGATAATTGGATTTTCCAACTCTTTTCAATTCGAACATCCATCGTTGCTGCTTTTTTCAATGACAAGCGAAGATACAATATTAACGGTAAATTAAAAAATAAAAGAGCCGACTGTTTGCCGACTCTTTATACAATTCAATGAATTAAAAAATATCATTTCGTTTCATTGTCCAATGCTTGATATTCTTTGTCCATTTGCAAACGATAATATAATTTTTTCAACGTGCTGATAATGTCTTCGTTTTTGGGAGCCATTTGATGTGCTTTTTCAAAATAGGGCAAAGCCTGTTTGAAAATATCGGTTGCTTGAGCCACTTTTTGATTATACACATTCACGTCTTTAATATCATTTGCTGCCAGCAACATGTTGATTGCCTGATTGTAATACAATCGGCCGATAGAAGCTTCGGCTTCAGCATAATCCGGTTTTAGTTGCAAGGCTTTTTCAAAAGCTGCGCGTGCACCGTCAATGTCCTTGTTCATTTCCAATAAATTGCCTTTAACATACTGATATTGAGCAACATTTGGTTCTTCTTCAATGGCTTTGTTCAAATAGCTTAATGCTTCGGCATTTTTACCGGAATAGATGAAATAATTAATCAGATTTTGCAGGAAGAAAGGTTCAGCAGGGAATTTTGAAGCTCCTGTTTTTAAGATTTGAACAAACTGAGCTGTATCTTTCTTTGCTGCATATTCCTGATAAAGCAATTCATACACATTTTTTAACTCATAGTTGTCATTTTTGAGTTGTTCAAGTAAATTAATGGCTTGTGTAGTGTCGTTGGCATTAATGGCAGCAATGGCCGTGTAATATTTCACCATTTTGTAGGTTGAATCTTTTTTCAAAGCATCCTTACCTTGAAACATGGGCAGATCAGGAATTTGCAGGTAAACGTCGAATGCTTTAACTACATCGGCATAACGTTTTTGATCAAATAAATAACTCCCATAACGAATCAACTGACCATCAGTGTAATAGGTACGAAGAATATTGGCAATATCTTTTGAAAAACGGGGCTTGATTTTTCCTTTATCGTTGGGTTGTTGATCTAAATCATAAGCTTTCAAATAATATCCAAAAGCTTTGATAAGACTTTGACCCAATAAATCCTGATCAAATTTTTGTTTCAAAAGTTCTTTTGCGTACTCTTTTTCACTGACTGCATTATAAACTGTTCCGGCAACATACCATGTTTCAGCTTCATTTTTTGTAGCCGGATTTTCAAGAGCAGCCTGAATGGCTGATTCCGCAGCCGGAAAATCGGGAGTGGATGCCAATGCTTTATCTTTGGCTAAAGCAACATTCGATTTCTGGCCAAACATAGTTACCGAAACGGCAACCAACATGAGGGAAAACACAATTTTTTTCATAACAATGTTTTTTGAAGTGATTTGATTTAATTCATACGAATACTTTTTTTAACTTTAGAACAGATAAATCCAAATGTTTCACTGGATTCATCTTAATGCAATATCATTGGTCATCATTTGATAACTCCTCACCAATGGGCTCCGACAATTGAGCCGTGATTTCATCATTGGCTTCGGATTGAACTTTGCAAACGGAGGCTATCTCGTCGTTTCGTTTTTCAAGGTTGATCAGACGAACACCCTGTGTTGCTCTTCCCATAACGCGCATGGAAGCCACATTGGTGCGAATGGCAATACCTGATTTGTTGATAATCATTAAGTCATTTTCGTCCGTCACATTCTTAATACTAACCAATTTTCCTGTTTTTTCAGTGATATGAATGGTTCGCACGCCTTTCCCTCCACGATTGGTAATTCGATAATCGTCAATCAACGAACGTTTTCCATATCCTTTTTCTGAAACTACCAAAATGGTTTCGTTCTCTTTGTCCGATATGCAAATCATTCCAACAGCAGCATCGTCGTCACCATCCAATGTCATTCCACGAACCCCGGTGGCTGTTCGTCCCATTTCACGCACTTTGCTTTCATGAAAACGAATGGCTCTGCCGTTGCGGTTGGCAATGATCACATCAGAGGTTCCGTCAGTTAAGCGCACTTGAATCACTTGATCGTCTTCGCGAATGGTGATGGCATTGACTCCATTGGCTCTTGGGCGGGAATAGGCTGCTAAAGATGTTTTTTTAATAATGCCTTGTTTGGTGCAAAACAAAAGATAATGAGATTGAGTATATTCCGTGTCTTCAAGTTGTTTAACTCTTACAAATGCGTTGACTTTATCTTCGGAGTCAATATTCAAAAGGTTCTGAATGGCACGTCCTTTGCTTGCTTTGTTTCCCTCAGGAATTTCATACACTTTCAGCCAATAACATTTGCCTTTCTGAGTGAAAAACAACATGTAACTGTGCATGGAAGCCGGATAGATGTATTCGATGAAATCTTCATCGCGCGAATTGCTGCCCTTCGATCCCACTCCGCCTCGATTTTGTGTTTTAAACTCACTTAAAGGAGTGCGTTTGATGTATCCCAAATAAGAAATGGTGATGATCATCTCTTCATCGGCATAGAAATCTTCCGGATTAAACTCTTCAGAAGAATAAACAATTTCCGTGCGTCTCTCGTCGCCGTATTTATTCTTAATTTCCAACAGTTCATCGGTAATGATGCGCATTCGATGATCTTTGTTTTCGAGAATATCTTTTAATTGTGCAATGAATGTTTTAATCTCTTCATATTCAGCATGTAGTTTGTCTTGTTCCAAACCGGTCAATTGACGAAGCCGCATCTCCACAATGGCGCGTGCCTGAATTTCAGACAACGCAAAACGTTCCATCAATCCCGTTTTGGCTTCGTCAGGAGTTTTTGAAGCACGAATCAACGCAATGACTTCGTCAATGTGATCGCTTGCAATAATCAATCCTTCAAGAATATGGGCTCTTTTTTCAGCTTCGGCTAATTCAAATCTGGTTCGGCGAACAACCACATCATGTCGATGGTCAACAAAATAACCAATGAGTTGTTTCAACGATAGCATTTGAGGCCTTCCTTGCACCAAAGCAATGTTATTTACATTGAATGAGGATTGTAAAGCCGTGTATTTGAATAATTTATTTAAGATTACCTGTGAATTGGCGTCCCGTTTAATATCAATGACAATGCGCATTCCTTGACGGTCGCTTTCATCATTGATATTTGAAATGCCTTCAATTTTTTTATCTTCCACCATGTCGGCAATCGCTTTGATTAATTCAGCTTTGTTGACCATGTATGGAAGTTCGGTCACAATGATTTTTTCTCTACCGTTGGACTCGACTTCAATTTCCACTTTCGATCGGATCACAATACGGCCACGACCTGTCTCAAAGGCTTCACGAACGCCTGAATAACCATAAATAATACCGCCTGTTGGAAAATCAGGTGCTTTGACATGTTTAATTAACTCATCGACCGTTATATTGGAATTCTGAATGTAGGCAATGGTTGCATCAATGATCTCGGATAAATTGTGCGGAGGCATGTTGGTGGCCATTCCCACGGCAATACCTGAAGCTCCGTTAATCAACAAATTAGGAATTCGTGTTGGTAAAACGGAAGGTTCCTGCAATGAATCATCAAAATTTGGCTGAAAATCAACGGTGTTTTTATCAATGTCCTGCAACATTTCTTGAGCAATGCGCTGCAATCGGGCTTCGGTATATCGTTGTGCCGCAGGATTATCGCCATCCACTGAACCAAAATTGCCTTGACCGTCAACCAACGGATAACGCAATGACCAAGGTTGTGCTAAACGAACCATGGCTAAATAGACTGCCGAATCGCCGTGTGGGTGATATTTACCTAAAACCTCACCAACAATTCTGGCCGATTTTTTATAAGGTTTGTTGGCATCCAATCCCAATTCGTTCATGGCATATAAAATACGTCGATGAACGGGCTTGAATCCGTCTCTCACGTCAGGCAACGCACGTGAAACAATCACCGACATAGAATAATCTATGTACGATGATTTCATCTCTTCTTCAATATTGATTTTTATAATTCTATCGTTATCAATCATCTATTTTAAATAATAAGATTCTGTTCCTTCCTATTTTAAGGCGCACTAAGTTATATAATTTTATAGATATTACCAAATAAATCAGGCAGCAGGTTGAACAAAAAGCTTAACCGGAATGGCATCCCTTCATCTTTATCGACAAGGAATGATGCCAGACAAAACTATTGGTTACAGGTAAGTTGATGAAATGTTCCAAAGGGAAAATGCCGTAAATGGCCGATCCCGATCCGGTCATGGATGCATAAAGAGCACCCTGCTGATAAAGCAACTTTTTGATTTCTTTCAACAAAGGCCATTTTGAAAACATCACCGCTTCAAAATCATTGACAATAAAATATTTCCACTCATTTACAGGAAGTTGAATTAAAGATGTCAAAGACATGGAAGGTTTAAGCGGCACGATGGAACGATACGCTTCCGTGGTCGAAATGTGTACATTAGGTTTTATGATAACTATGGAATAAGCGCTTAAATCTAAATCGATTAAAGTTATTTCTTCTCCTCGTTGCGAAGCATAAGCAGGTTTATTTTGAACAAAAAAAGCACAATCAGAACCTAATTGCGAAGCATAATGGATCAATTGTTCACTTGTTAATGCCAACGAAAAATAGTCGTTTAACAAACGAAGCATAAAAACACCATCGGATGAACCTCCTCCAAGTCCTCCACCTAAAGGAATATTTTTATGTAAAAAAATGGAAATCTCCGGAAGTTGAAAATCGTTTTTCAAAAGAGCATAGGCTTTGCATACCAAATTATTTTGAGGATCTCCCGCAACAGGCAAACCAGACATTTGTAAAGTAGTTTTTTTTGCCGTAACAACTTCCAAAGCGTCACTCAACAAAACCGGATAAAAAATGGTTTCAATGTTGTGATATCCGTCATCTCTTTTTTCAACAATATTTAATCCGATGTTTATTTTGGCATTTGGAAAACAAATCATAAGCTATTTGGAAATATATGATGTAATGTCCTTTTCAATAAATAATCAAGCCTTGGAATTATACCGGCAAAGTTGGGCTGCAAAGATAAAAATTAACCGCCATAGTTTGACCTTAAAATTGAAATGATGAGCGATTCTTATCTTTTTTAAACTTCTAAATTTAAAATAACTATTTTTTATATTTATCATTCATAAAATTGTTCTTGGAATAGACTGTTTTCGAAGCAATCAATGATTCGATTGATTCAATCACTCAATTGATTTTAATGGTTGAAAAGTTCTCTTGTTGGTATTTTGTTGAAATGTTTTCTTTCGGGCAAAGCAGAAAAAGAGTAGCTTTGACAGTCGAATAATAAACAGCCGATATGGAAACTAATTCAAAGAATACGAGACGAAAAACTCCAAATGCCACTACCTTGCCTCAAAACGATTTTGGTAAAATTCCTCCACAAGCTGTTGAATTGGAAGAAGATGTTTTGGGAGCCATGATGCTCGAAAAAGATGCTTATTTTTTAGTAAGTGAAATCTTAACGCCTGATTGCTTTTACAAAGAAGCACACAAACACATTTACAAAGCCATTGTGAATTTAGCCGTTAAACAAGAACCCATTGATATGCATACTGTAACCGAACAGCTTCGCAAAGATGGAACTTTAGACGATGTGGGAGGCGTTTACTACATCACTTTGTTAACGGCAAAAGTGGCTTCGGCAGCTCACATTGAATATCATGCCCGCATCATAGCCCAAAAGTTTTTGGCTCGTGAATTAATTCGTGTTTCAAGCGACATTCTCTCCAAAGCATTTGACGATCGAACTGATGTGGCTGATTTAATGCAAGATGCAGAGGGAATGCTTTTTGAAGTTTCGCAACGAAATTTGAAAAAAGAAGTCGTTCAAATCAATCCAATCATTGAAGAAGCGGTCAAACGCATTCAGGAAGCCTCCAAACGTCCTGAAGGACTCAGCGGTATTCCATCGGGATTTCACAGCTTGGATAAAATCACGTCAGGATGGCAACGCTCCGATTTAATCATTATTGCAGCTCGTCCAGCAATGGGAAAAACCGCTTTCGTCATTTCCATGGCTCGTAACATTGCCGTTGACTATAACATGCCCGTTGCTTTGTTCTCCCTAGAAATGTCCAATGTTCAGTTAGTCAATCGTTTATTAATGAACGTGTGCGAAATTGAAGGCGATAAAATCAAAAATGGACAATTGGCTCCGTATGAATGGCTGCAACTCGATTACAAGCTGAAAAAACTGTATGACGCTCCTATCTATCTCGATGACACCCCCAGCCTTTCAGTGTTTGAATTGCGTACCAAAGCAAGACGTTTGGTGAAAGAACATCACATTAAAATTCTAATCATTGACTATTTGCAGTTGATGAATGCAAGTGGAATGACCTTTGGTAGTCGTGAGCAGGAAGTGAGCACCATTTCTCGTTCGTTGAAAGGATTGGCCAAAGAATTGGATATTCCCATTATTGCACTTTCACAATTAAATCGAAGTCTTGAAGTAAGAACAGGTCGTGAAGGAAAACGGCCTCAATTGTCTGATTTGCGTGAATCGGGAGCTATTGAACAAGATGCCGATATGGTTTGTTTCATCCATCGACCTGAATACTACAAAGTAACGGTTGACGAAACTGGCAATTCATTGATTGGAATGGCTGAAATCATCATTGCCAAACATCGAAACGGAGCGACCGGTGATGTATTATTACGATTTAAGAACCATTTCGCTAAATTCTTAAACATTGATGATGAAGAAGATACAACTTATCAAGGCTATGTTTCCAAAATCAGCGAACACAACGCCAACATGTCAAATGCAATGCATCCAAACGAAGATTCCTATCCTCCTGTCCCTCTTCCCGAATCGGAAGTTCCGTTTTAGAAATTAAAAAAGCCTTTCAACATCTTGAAAGACTTCACAATAAAAAAAGTAAAAAAAAAACCGTCATGAGTGCATCCTTTTTGGGGATTGTTTCAAAACGGTTTTTTCTATTTTATTTCTTTTCGAATGGAACAATTTGCAATGATAGCTCTTCTAATTGAGCCGGATCAATTGGTGAAGGAGCTCCGCTCATTACATCACGTCCGGAATTGTTTTTAGGGAAAGCAATGCAATCGCGAATGCTGTCTAACCCGACAAACAAAGAGACTATTCGATCCAATCCGAATGCCAAACCTCCGTGTGGCGGCGCACCAAATTTAAAAGCATCCATTAAAAAGCCAAATCGAAATTGTGCTTCTTCCTGACTAAATCCCATAATGCTGAAAATTTGATGTTGCAAATCGCTGTTGTGAATTCGAATGGAACCACCACCCAATTCAACGCCATTGATCACCATGTCATAAGCATTAGCTCGTACTTTACCTGGATCTGTTTTCAGAAATTCTATATCCTCCGTTTTGGGCGACGTGAAAGGATGGTGCATGGCGTAAAAGCGTTGTGTTTCTTCATCCCATTCAAACATTGGAAAATCAACAACCCAAAGCGGTGCAAAAACATTTTTCTTTCGAAGTCCAAGCCGGTTGCCCATTTCTAAACGCAATTCCGACAATGCTTTTTGTGTTTTTTTAGTTTCACCGGCTAAAATCAACATCAAATCACCTGGAACGGCATTCATTTTTTTGGCAACAATCAATAAATCTTCCTGTGAAAAAAACTTGTCAATGGAGGATTTCAACGTCCCGTCGAAGTCATATTTAATATAAACCAAACCTTGAGCTCCAATTTGAGGCTTTTTCACAAAGTCGGTTAGTTCATCCAATTGTTTGCGGGTAAAGGCACCACATCCCGTAGCACAAATGCCGGCTACGTATTCGGCGGAATCAAACACGGAAAAGTGATGTCCTGAAACATCTTCTTTGAGCTCAACAAAAGGCATTTGAAAACGTAAATCCGGTTTGTCTGATCCGTAGAATCGAATGGCATCGGCATATGTCATGCGTGGAAACGATGGCATGTCAATGTGATGAATAATCCGGAAAAGATGTCGCATCATACCTTCAAACACCTCTAATACATCACTTTGCTCAACAAATGACATCTCACAATCAATTTGTGTAAATTCAGGTTGTCGATCGGCTCTTAAATCTTCATCACGAAAACATTTAACAATTTGAAAGTAACGATCAAAACCGGCCACCATTAAAAGTTGCTTATACAATTGCGGCGATTGTGGAAGCGCATAAAATTCACCCGGATTCATCCTTGAAGGCACAATAAAATCACGTGCTCCTTCCGGTGTGGATTTAATTAAAACAGGCGTTTCCACTTCCATAAAATGATGTGAACTCAAATAGTTACGCACTTCAAGTGCAATGGTATGACGTAATTCCAAATTTTGACGAACCACATTTCTGCGAAGATCCAAATAGCGATATTCCATGCGCAAGTCATCACCTCCATCGGTATCATCTTCAATGGTAAACGGAGGAATTTTGGATTCATTGAGAATGTTCAATGCGGAAACCATGATTTCAATTTCTCCGGTGTCCAAATGCAAATTCTTATTACTTCGTTCCGTGACCAATCCGCTGCATTGAATCACCCATTCTCGTCCCAATTTGTTTGCTTTATCAAACAATGCTGTATTATTCTCCTGATTAAAAACCAATTGAGTTATTCCGTATCGATCCCGTAAATCCACAAAGGTCATTCCGCCCATTTTGCGGATGCGTTGTACCCAACCCGATAATCTGACTGTTTCGTTGACATGTTGAAGACGCAATTCGCCACAAGTGTGTGTTCTATACATTGATTTTACTATTTTTTCCCGGTTTTAAAATGCTCAATTAATTCACTCTGATTTTTTCTCTTGTTTGCTTTTTTTGTCAATAAATTCTTTTGCTAAATGCAGCTGTTCGAACCAATCAATTCCAAAACGTCGAATTAAAGGTTCTTTAAGAAATTGATAAACAAGGATTTGATTCTCCTTTCCATTTTCAACTGCCTGCCGACAAATGGACCATTGATGATAATTAACGGCTGCAAATGTGTCGTATTGTTGAATTCTGATTGGATATAAATGACAAGATATCGGCTTTTTAAAAGTAGATTGTCCGGCTTCAAACAATTTTTCCAAACGACAAAGCCAAATGCCTTCTTCATTTTGAAAAGCAAAAATACATTCAGCTCCATTCACTGTTGAAATAGCCAAATCATGATCTTTGTCAAAATATGCAATTCCTTGATTTTCAATTATTTTTTTAACATTTTCCGATAGATCATTCCACAACAAAGGCAACAATTTTTCCATTTCTTTTACTTCATCGTCGGTGACAGGTGCTCCTTCTTCACCTTCCACGCAACAAATGCCTTTGCATTTTGATACATCGCAAGCAAAATGGCATTCAACCAAATCCCTTCTCACAATGGTATCTTCAATTTGAATCATGATTTTTATACTAATTCTCCGATTTGATTTGTTCTTTTTTGTTCTTCAACAATGGCATCAATCACTGCGATGATGGTCATGTTAAAAATATCACGCACCGAACTTTCCACATCTAAAATATGAATAGGTTTGTTTAATCCCATCTGAATCGGGCCAATTACATCGGACACGCCCATTTCCAACAACATTTTACTGGTCGTATTTGCCGAACTTAAATTTGGAAATATCAATGTATTGACATCTTTTCCATACAATTTGGTAAAAGGATATTTTTCATCTCTTAATTTTCTATTCAATGCAAAATTTACCTGCATTTCCCCATCAACAACCATATCGGGACACATGGAATGCAAGGTACTCACAACACGATGCACACTGGCGGGACTTCCTTGCTTGTCCACTCCAAAGTTGGAATAGGAAATCATGGCAATAACCGGATCGCGCGCAAAAAATTTAACAGTTTGATAAGTCAATCGGGTAATGTCAATCAATGTATCCCCATCCGGATGTCGGTTAAAAAGGGTATCAGCCAGGAAAAAAGTTCCTTTTTTCGTGTTAACAATATGCATGGCAGCAATATGTTTCATGCCATCCCGAATGCCAATCACCTGTTTTGCAGCGTTGATGTTTTCTATGAAATTGGTGTAAGCGCCTGTAATCATGGCATCTGCTTCACCCGTTTCCACCATCATCATGCCAAAATAACTGCGATCAAACATTTTTTCGAGAGCATCGGTCAAGGTCATACCGTCTCGAGCACATTTTTCCGTTAAAATTTTGGCAAATTTGGTTCGACGATCTTCTTCTCGATCGTGGCGAAGATTCAAAATTTCAATACCTGTCAGATCAATGTTATTTTCACTTGCCATTTTTGAAATCCGATCTTCATTTCCCAACAAAATGGGATGACAAATGCCTTCTGTTTTTGCCTGAACCGCAGCTCTCAACATATTCAAATGATTGGCTTCAGAAAAGACGACACGTTTTGGTTTTTGACGCGCCATCTCCGTAAAATGACGCAACATCTTATTGTCATAGCCCATCAATTCTCGTAATTTCACATCATATGCATTCCAGTCGGAAATGGGATTTTTAGCCACTCCCGAGTCAATGGCTGCTTTGGCAACTGCCGGTGCTACAATGGTTAAAAGACGTGGATCAAGTGGTTTTGGTATAATGTAGGTTCGTCCAAAAGAGAGTTTATTTAAGTTGTAAGCTGCATTCACCACATCAGGAACAGGTTGTTTAGCCAATTCGGCAATAGCCAAAACAGCCGCTTTCTTCATTTCTTCGTTAATCACTGAAGCCCGAACATCCAAAGCTCCCCTGAAAATATAGGGAAATCCCAACACATTGTTTATTTGATTGGGATAGTCGGAACGTCCTGTGGCGTACAAAATGTCGCCACGTGCATCCATTGCATCTTCATACGAAATTTCAGGATTAGGATTAGCCAATGCAAAAACAATGGGATCTTTTGCCATGGTGCGAACCATCTCTTTGCTCAATACATTGGCAACAGATAATCCCAAAAATACATCAGCCCCATAGATGGCATCTTTCAGCGTTTTTAAATCGGTACGTTCAGTGGCAAATTCCTTTTTTTGTGGCGTTAAATTTGGGCGATCCAAAGTAATAACACCTTTGCTGTCAACCATGACAATATTTTCTTTGCGTGCTCCTAATAACAGATACAAACGAGCACAAGAATTGGCTGCTGCACCGGCTCCATTCACAACAATCTTTACATCTTCAATTTTCTTCCCCACAATTTCGAGCGCATTGATCAACCCTGCGGACGAAATAATGGCTGTTCCGTGTTGATCATCGTGCATGATCGGAATATCTAATTCTTCACGTAATCTTTGCTCAATCTCAAAGCACTCCGGCGCTTTGATGTCTTCCAAATTAATGCCTCCAAATGTTGGAGCAATGGCTTTGACGGTTTGAATAAATTTTTCGGGATCTTTTTCGTTGATTTCAATGTCAAACACGTCAATTCCAGCAAAAATTTTAAATAAAAGGCCTTTCCCTTCCATGACCGGTTTCCCCGCCAATGCTCCAATATCGCCTAAGCCTAAAACGGCTGTCCCGTTGGAGATAACAGCTACCAAATTCCCTTTGGTTGTATATTCATAAGCGGCATCCGGGTTTTTCTCAATTTCCAAACACGGTTCCGCAACACCGGGTGAATATGCCAAAGATAAATCGGTTTGAGTACTGTAAGGTTTGGTGGGAACGACTTCAATTTTTCCCGGTTTGCCCATTCTGTGATAATTTAGGGCATCTTCTTTAGTGAATGTAGCCATTGTATTGTAGTAAAATTGAACTTTAATGAAGATAAATTTGGATTGTCCAACGAAGGTGCAAATTTAGACTTTTTTCTACTAAAAATCGCCTTTCGCTCAAAGATAAAAAGGGTTTTTTCGTTTTTTATTCTTCAGCGATAAACCCTATTTGTTTTGAGATCATTTTGACGGTAAATCCAAATTATTAAAATATATTTGTACTTTCATTCATCCTATTCCTAATTATGCCTATATTATCGATTATTGCAGCAGTTGACGAACATTTTGCCATTGGAAAAAACAATCAATTATTGTGTTATTTAAAATCTGATTTACAACATTTTAAACAACTCACGTTGCATCATCCCGTGATAATGGGAAAACATACTTTTTTGTCGCTGCCCAACGGCGCTCTTCCGCATCGCAAAAACATTGTTTTAACCTCACAACCCTTTGTTTCGGAAAACGTCTTCGTGGCTCACAGTTTATCGGAAGCACTTGAATGGTGCGAAAAAGAAGAAGAAATCTTTATAATAGGAGGAAGTTCACTCTATCGTCAGACCATCGATTTGGCCGACAAAATGTATTTAACAAGAATTCATACCATTTTTGAAGCGGATGCTTTTTTCCCGCTTTTTGATCAATCGCAGTGGAGAATCACTTTTTCTGAAAAGCATTTTCCTGATGAATGGAATCCCTATGCTTTTACGTTTGAAAATTATGAACGGATAAAACAATAAAATATTTATAATAAATAACTTATATGCATTTCGAAGTGCAACGTCATCCGATCTTTTTGCGCATTGAAGAAAATTGAAAAAATAAGCGGCTTAGCTCAATTAAATTTTCAAAGCTCCGATTATATCTTTTACTGAACTGTAATGATGTTTTTCCAAATACGTTTCAATGCCTTCAACGATTTTCAGGCTAACTGAAGGATCAATAAAATTAGCAGTCCCCACTTCAATAGCAGAAGCTCCGGCCAAAAAAAACTCAATGGCATCACTTGCTTTCATGATGCCTCCAATGCCAATAAGAGGTATATCAACCGCTTTCGATACCTGCCACACCATACGTAATGCTATTGGTTTGATGCACGGACCAGACAATCCTCCCGTAATGGTCGAAAGCAACGGCTTTTGAGTTTCTGCATCAATAGCCATTCCTAATAACGTATTGATCAGTGACAAAGCGTCAGCTCCTTCATTGGCAACCGTTTTAGCAATGGAAACAATATCTGTTACATTGGGAGAAAGCTTTACTATCAATGTTTTATGATATACTTTTCTTACTTCTCTGACCACTTCGGCCGCCGCCTGAGGATCAACACCAAAAGTCATGCCGCCCTGTTTTACGTTTGGACAAGAAATATTCAATTCAATGGCTGGAATGGTATCCACTGCATCTATTTTTTCTGCTGTTTCCACATAATCTTCAATGGCAGAACCTGATACATTAACAATGATAGCTGTTTGATACGATGATAATCGTGGATAAATGGTTTGGATAAAATAATCAACTCCTTTGTTTTGAAGTCCAACTGCATTTAACATTCCGGCAGGAGTTTCGGCCATTCTTGGATACGGATTACCCTCTCTCCGATGGAGTGTAGTGCCTTTCACACAAATACCGCCTAAACGATTTAAATCCACAAAATCGACATATTCTTCGCCGTATCCAAATGTTCCCGAAGCTGTTAAAACGGGATTTTTTAACGTCAAATTTCCTATGTGTGTTGTTAGATCTACCATACCAAATCGTTAGCTTTAAAGACCGGACCTTCTGTACAGACGCATGTATTGCCTTCGTGTGTTTCTGTCACACAGCATAAACAGGCACCAATACCACAAGCCATTTTATTTTCCAATGATAATTCGCACAAAATGGAATGCGACGCAGCATAAGCAGCCACTGCTTTCATCATAGGCGTTGGGCCGCAAGTATAAATTTGATCAAAAGATTGATTCAATATGGAATGATCGGTTACAAAACCTTTTTCACCAGCTGAACCATCTTCGGTCGTAACATAAACTTGACCAAATTTTTCAAATTCGTTCAATTCCAATAAATGCGCTCTGCTTTTAGCTCCAATTAAAAAATTCGGAGAAAATCCTTGTTGATGCAACGTGCTACCTAAAAACAACATTGGGGCAATGCCAACGCCGCCTCCTATTAAAAGCAGCTTTTTTTGCCCCAAATCCGGTATTGAAAATGAATTTCCCAACGGATAAATAACATTCACCATTTTCCCTTCGGAATATTCACTTAAGGTAGTAGTTCCTTCGCCAACTGTTTGAATCAAAAGCCAAATTTCTTGCTTTTCAACGTCAACATAATGAATGGAAAATGTTCTTCTCAAAAAAACAGATGGATTGTCGTCAATTTTTAGCTGAACAAACTGGCCAGGTAACAAGACGGGCAATGAATCGAGAGTTTTAAATTTTAGCAGAAAATGAGTTGGATTCAACATTACTTTTTCTGACAGGATCCAGTCGCTGATCTTTTTTTGCATGTATTACAAAGGATTTTTCAATGAAAACAATGATAAACGAATCATTTACAAGCATTTTCAATCGCTTTCATTCATTTCCGATTTCATACAAAAGTAACCATAATTTGAAGATTTCCCAAAACCTTACAGTCAAATCAATCCTCAGGATTGGATGGAACAAATTCTTCAAAAGTCATATCAGAAAAATAAACGGTAATTTTTTTTATTCTTTTCTCGCTTTGCTTAGATTCATCTCCAACAACCTGAACCACTTCCGATTCTTTGATGCTCATCCGGTTGGATGCTTTGGATTTGCTGATATCAGTTGACGTAGATGCATCGTTTTGCCTGTTTTCATTAAATAAAGTGGGTTGAGCTTGTTGTAATTCGCGATGCATGTTCCCTGCTCCTAAAATCAACCACTCCGGATTGATATCAGTAAAAGAGGAGAGTATTTTTTGAATAATTTCCGTGCTGGGCTTGTTTCTGCCATTCAAAATGTGGGAAATCACGGATGGTTGAGTGCCAATAAACTCAGCAAATTTACCGGATGTCAATCCTTTTTCTTTTATGATTTGACTAATACGATCTTTCATGCATTTATCATTGTAAAATCACGTAATTTTTAATTCCACAAATGTAAATAAAATATGGCCAAAATGGATCGATGTACAATTGTAAATATACAATTAGCTATATACATTTGTAAATATCAAATATAAATAGAAACATTTCTATTGAAGTAATATTCATCGAACTATTGGAAAATTCAGACAAACTAAAAACATTACACTGATTATTTATCAAAACGATATAATAATTTGATAAACAGTTTAATGGCATTAATAATTAACATTGATAATGTTTTAATAGCTATTTGTTTCATTTTTCATGTATTGAAGTGAATCTATTTTATAATTAATCTATTTATAACACTGATTAATAATTGATTAGATACATATAAATTGATTTGTCAATAAAATATAACAATATAATTGACAAAAGACAAATACTGTATATTTGTAAAATAAATTAAATTGCACAATGTGAACTATTTCTTATATATTCACAATTGTATTTACATTTGTGAATTCGTGCTCTAAATATCATTCAAGATTTTCTGAACTCTAGAGAAAAATGGTTAAATTTGCAATGTGAAACAATGGAGCATTTTGATTCATTCCATCGCAGCAATTTTATTAAATCCGCCCTCAATGAAATCAAAAAAATCATTACCCTCTTTTACAAATGTTTTCGTCGAAGATAGTGCCGCCGAAGGCAAAGCTATAGCTAAAGTGGATGATATGGTCGTTTTTATTCCTTTTGCAGCACCAGGTGATGTTGTTGACATTCATCTGACAAAAAAGAAAAAAAACTTTGCTGAAGCCAAAATCATCCAATTCAAAGATTACTCGACCGACAGAGAAAAACCTTTCTGTACCCATTTTGGCGTTTGTGGAGGATGTAAATGGCAACACATCATTTACGAAAAACAACTTTATTATAAACAAAAACAGGTAGTTGATCATTTGCAACGAATTGGGAAAATTCAAATTCGAGAAATAAAGCCTATTTTAGGAAGCACTCAAACTGTTTTTTACCGAAACAAGCTTGAGTTTACCTTTTCAAATAAAGCCTGGCTAACAGCCGACGAGATGAATGAAGAAATGCCGACACAACCCCGAAATGCTTTGGGATTTCATATTCCTACGTTGTTTGATAAAGTATTGGATATCAAAAAATGTTGGTTGCAGGATGATGTTTCAAACCAAATTCGGAATGAACTGAAACAATTTGCCGAAAAAGCTCATATGAGCTTCTTTGACTTGCGAAAACAAGAAGGGTGGCTTAGAACATTGATCATTCGCACAAGCTCAACTGGGGAAATCATGGTGATTTTGGTATTCTTTTACGAAGATGAAAAACCTCGAAAACAAATTCTGCAATTTCTCGTTGAACGTTTTCCGCAAATCACTTCATGCGTTTATGTCATCAATTCAAAAGCCAATGACACCATTACCGATCAACAAATTCATCTTTTTTCAGGACGCGATTATATTTGGGAAGAGATGGAAGGATTGCGTTTCAAAATTGGTCCAAAATCCTTTTATCAAACCAATTCTTTACAAGCATACGAACTTTATAAAGTGGTTCGAAATTTTGCCCAATTAACCGGGAATGAACTGGTGTATGATCTCTACACGGGAACTGGAACGATTGCCAATTTCATAGCCAAAAATGCCCGTAAAGTCATTGGAATTGAATTCGTACCCGAAGCCATTGAAGATGCTATGGTCAATGCAACAGTCAATGGCATCTCAAACACGCATTTCTTTGCCGGAGATATTAAAGAAATTTTAAACGATAACTTCTTACAAACACATGGGTTTCCAGAAGTTATCGTCACTGACCCACCACGAAACGGAATGCATAATGATGTTATTAATAAATTGTTAGAAATTAAATCTAAACGAATTGTTTATGTAAGTTGTAACTCAGCAACTCAAGCAAGAGATTTACAATTATTAAATGATGCTTATGAAGTTCTCACAATTCAACCTGTTGATATGTTTCCACATACTCATCATGTAGAAAATGTGGCTCTTTTGTCATTAAGAGAACCCTGAAATGAATGAACCCAAAAGCCACATTGACCCTGAAAAGCAACATCAGCAGTTGTTGAATGTTTCCATTGTTCGCTATGAGCAAGATTTTGAAACGATTGCAAGCCTTGTGCGTACCATTTCATCTTCGGCTGTTGTAAAATCTATCTACTTGATTGATAATTCCAAATATTATAATGAACAATTTGAAACGTTGCCTGTTCATTACATTAAAACTCAAAAAAATATTGGCTACGGACGTGCACACAACATTGCTTTGCGCAAAACGCTTGAAGAGGATGTTCCTTATCATTTGGTGGTAAATCCTGATGTGGAATTGAATGCTAACCATTTGTCCAACATTGTTTTATATTTGATGGAAAATCCTTCAGTCGGGGCGTTAATGCCAAAAATTTTTTATCCAGATGGAAATCTTCAATACCTCTGTAAATTATTACCAACACCTTTTGATTTAATTAATAAGCGTTTTTTTCCAAAGAAATGGTTTAAGAGAAGATCCGATCTCTTTTTGTTAAAACATTTTGATTATCAAACCACCTTAAACATTCCATATCTGTCAGGTTGTTTTATGGTTCTAAGTATGACGGCCATAAAAAAGTCGGGATTTTTTGATGAACGATTTTTTCTTTATCCGGAAGATATCGATTTATCTCGTCGAATTCACGAACATTTTCAAACTTGTTTTTTCCCTGAGGTCAGCATCATACATCGGCATGAGCAAGGATCGTATAAAAATTTTCGCTTACTGATGATTCATATCGTAAATATGATTCGTTATTTCAATAAATGGGGCTGGTTTTTTGACAAACAACGAAAAAAATTCAATCAAGAGACATTGCAACAGATCAATCAACTTGAACATCAAAAATAAAGTGTTATCTTTACGTTCATTAAAAATCACCAATACACGATTGCTCTAATTTACTATGATTATGGGGATTAATATTTTACAAATTACCAGTGCTTTTGTAGTTTTGTTTGCCATTATAGATATTTTAGGATCTGTCCCAATCATTCTAAATTTAAAAGAAAAGAACAATCAAATTAATCCCATATTAGTCACTACTGTTTCATTTGTGGTGATGTTGGCTTTTTTGTTTGCGGGAGATATTATTTTGCGCATGTTTAATGTTGATATCAAGTCATTTGCCGTAGCAGGTTCCATCATTATCTTCATTATGGCATTTGAAATGACCTTGGGAGTGGAAATATTTAAAAATGACGGGCCAAAAAATGTAGCTTCCATTGTTCCGTTGTCGTTTCCTTTAATTGCAGGTCCGGGATCGTTCACTTCACTACTTTCATTGAGAGCTGAATATCAAACAATTAACATTATTATTGCGCTCTTGATCAATATGATTTTTGTTTATTTGGTTTTGCGATTAACCGATAAAGTGCAACATTGGATTGGAGAAGGAGGCATTTACATCCTTCGTAAATTTTTTGGGATCATTCTTTTGGCTATTGCCGTCAAACTTTTTGCAACCAATATTGCTTCCATTTTTGGTACATTAATGCAAAAGTAAATCAAAAAAAAATTAATGACTTGTATGTCAGCCTTTCATCGATTTTATAAAAGTTTCTATTTCGCATCCAAAGGTATTTATATTGCTTTCAAAGGCGCATTGAATATCAAAATTCATTTGATGGCTGCCATCATCACCCTACTGTTTGCATTTTTGTTTCAACTTGACATGATGGAGTGGATTGCGGTATTGATCTGCATTGGCATGGTTTTTAGTGCGGAAATTTTTAATACGGCCATTGAAAAATTGGTGGATCATGTGAGCCCTGCATGGCATGCACGTGCCGGATCAATCAAAGACATGGCTGCAGGAGCTGTGCTCATAGTCAGCTTCATCGCCATGATTGTCGGATTGTTAATTTTTATTCCAAAAATCCTTCAAAGGCTGCCTTAAATGCCTTATTTCGACAAGCTCTCAAAAAATTTTTGAATTTCCGCATCCGTTTCAAACAGTTGATTTTGACAAAAATGAATCAATTCGGTTGCCTGCTTCACGATGTTCGTTAAATCTTCCAATGGAACTTCATTTTTTTCAAGTTTTTGCAGCAATTGATCCAATTCTTCTAAAGCTTCGGAGTATGTTTTTTTTGATTTGGCCATAAGAAAAAATTGAAATTAAATGGCATAATCAAATTTTATGCCATTTAATGAATTGTATATTAATATTATAAATGGTACTGGTGTTGATAATATTGTTGGTATGCGCCTGATGTAATGTGTTCCAACCACTCTTCATTATTGAGATACCATTCCACTGTTTCTTCCAATCCCTGTTCAAATTGCAATGAAGGTTTCCATCCCAATTCTTTTTGTAATTTTGATGAATCAATGGCATAACGTAAATCATGACCGGCGCGATCAGTAATAAGTGTAATGAGCTTTTCGGAAGTTCCTGCCATTCGCCCCAGTTTTTTATCCATAATGTTGCATAACAATCGAATCAAATCGATGTTTTTCCATTCATTGTTGCCGCCGATGTTGTAGGTTTCTCCGTTTTTACCTTGATGAAAAATCAAATCAATGGCATTCGCATGATCTTTTACAAACAACCAATCACGAATGTTTTCTCCTTTTCCGTAAATAGGAATTGGTTTGTTGTGTTTTATATTGTTGATAGCTAAAGGAATCAATTTTTCGGGGAATTGACGCGCTCCGTAATTATTGGAACAATTAGAAAGGACCACCGGCATGTTGAAAGTATGAAAGAAAGCCCTCACAAAATGGTCGGATCCGGCTTTCGATGCTGAATATGGACTTCGTGGATCGTAAGCGGTTATTTCTTTGAATTTTTCGTCTCCCATTTGTAAAGCACCGTAAACTTCGTCGGTCGAAATGTGATAAAAACGCTTGTTTTCGAAGGAATCTTTCCAGGCTTCTTTGGCAGCATACAGCAAGTTCACGGTTCCTATCACGTTGGTTTTTACGAAAGCCATTGGATCAAGAATGGATCGATCCACGTGCGATTCGGCAGCTAAATGAATCACTCCGTCAAAAGAATAGGCTTCAAAAAGATGTTTTAAAGCATCGGCATCCGTGATGTCAACTTTTTCAAACCTGTAATTGGGTTTATTTGAAACATTTTTTAGATTTTCGAGATTGCCGGCATACGTTAAAGCATCTACATTGACAATTTGATAATGCGGATATTTTTCAACGAAGAGTTCCACAACGTGTGAACCGATAAATCCGGCGCCACCGGTAATTAAAATGGTTTTCATTTTGAGACGATTAAATGAGAAAATGATTTTTGAATCAACATTGATTCCTGAAGACAAAAATACGAGAAAAAAACAAATTAAACACATTTTTTCAAAATAATTAAAGGGAAAAACATTTCAAAGCCCATTCTTCATGGCCTCAAAAAAGGCACCATCCTTCACAACGATTGACCATTATCATTGCAAATCATGTTTTTGAGCAGTAAAAACCGAAGGAAAGATAATTGCTAAATTCTTTTGCAATGAGAAAAAAAGTAGCTAATTTTGCAAGAGTTTGAATATAGGATAATCGTTTAATAGACGCATTATCATCGATCCTTTAACACGCTAACATCATTTACTCATGAACACGCTTGACAACATCGAAGAACCATTATCAGAAGAGGGTTTAACGCATGAAGAATCAGCACTTAACCATCAAGAAGATTCAACCAACACAACGCCTGAAACTCCTGATGTCAATAAAGAAAGCAGCGCTACGCACGAATTTTCGTCGTTGTCAAAGATGGCATTAATTGAAAAATTGGAAGAAGTACTGAAAATGCCGATCGATAAAATTGACAAAGAGATTGTTGAATCAATCAAACAAGCATTTTATCGAAAACACAAGATCGATGTTGAACAGCAAAAAAAGATGTTTGTAGAAAATGGAGGTAACGAAAGTGATTTTGTTCCCCAGCCTAACGATGAAGAAAATGCGTTTAAGAACTTACTTCAAAAATACAAAGAGCTCAAATCATCTTTTATTGAAAACATTGAGAAACTGAAAGAAGAAAATTATAAAAGAAAATTAGCATTATTAGAACAGTTAAAATCATTATCCGAATCGGGAGATGTGGGCGAATCGTTGCCTTTATTTAGAAAAGTACAACAAGAATGGAAAAACATTGGAGCTGTGCCACAAGCCAAAGTCAACGAGTTGTGGAAGACTTACAACAGTTACATGGAACGTTTCTACGATTTGATTAAAATCAACAATGAATTGCGGGATTACGATTTCAAGAAAAATTTGGAGCAAAAAATTGCACTTTGTATTGCTGCTGAAAAATTAGCATTGGAAAAAGACGTGGTCATTGCCTCGCGAATGCTTCAGAAACTTCATGAAGAGTGGCGTGAAATTGGGCCGGTGGCACGTGAATACCGCGATGAGATTTGGGAACGCTTCAAACAGGCTTCTTCCGTAGTCAATAAAAAACACCAAGAATTTTTTGCTTCTTTAAAAGCACAAGAAGAACAAAATTTGGCCGAAAAAACTCATTTATGTGAATTGGTTGAAGCCATTGATTTAAATACACTCCTCACGTTTCGCGACTGGGAAAACAAAACGGCTGAGATCATTGAATGGCAACATCAATGGAAAAACATCGGTTTTGCGCCACGAAAAGAGAACATCAAGGTGTATGAACGTTTTCGCAATGCCTGCGATCGCTTTTTTCAGGCAAAAAGTGAATTTATGAAGACTTCCAAAGCTGAACTGGAAGCCAATTACGAAAAGAAAAAAGCACTTTGTGAAAAAGCAGAATCACTCAAGGACAGTACCGATTGGAAAAACACCTCCGATATTTTGATCCAAATTCAAAAGGAATGGAAAACGATTGGGCCTGTTTCAAAAAAATATTCCGATATGTTATGGAAACGTTTTGTTTCCGCATGTGATCACTTTTTTGAAGAAAAAGCCAAAAACTTCTCTTCCAAAAAGAACGAAGAAATAACCAACCTGAATCTGAAACAGGAGATCATCGAAAAAATCAACAATTTCAAAAAATCGGACAATGTTCAGGAATCCGTTAATCATCTCAAAGAGCTGATTTTGCAATGGAATTCAATTGGGCACGTCCCGTTCAAGGAAAAAGACAAATTGTTCAAAGCATTCAAAGACGCCATCAATCATCAAATGGATGCCTTAAACATCGACTCTATCAATCGGAAATTGATCTCCTTCAAAGATTCATTGGAAAAAATGATTGAAGGTGATCATGCCAATCAACTCTATCGGGAACGAGAAAAATTGCTTAGAACCTATGACGCATTAAAATCGGATATTGCCACGTATGAAAATAACATTGGCTTTATCAATTCAAAATCGCAAAAATCAGATACCATTGTCAGCGAACTGGAGAAAAAGATTGAACGATTAAAAGAAGAACGTGATCTGATTGAGAAAAAAATTAAACTAATTGACGAAACATTATCCTAAAAGATGAATGTTTGTGCGTGTGAGCTCATCTAACCTTACTTAAATTATTACATTAAAATGGATTCTAAAGACAATTCTTGGCAAGATCCTGATCAATCATCGGGACATGATGCCGGCCGTGACGGTAACTTCAATAAATCAAATCGAACGCGTCAGCGTTTTATGACCCGAAACTCCTCTGATAGAAATTATTCATCAAAAAGCAGAGACAACCAATCATACAATACTCCTAAAAGAGACAATGATTCTTCAACCTATCGGTCAACTTCTCGCGATCAACAAAATCCGTATCATTCACAACGAGATAACAAACCATATAACAACAATTATTCACAACGATCAGACAGACCTTACTCGCAACAGGGTCAAAAACCTTTCAACAGAAACAACAATTCATATTCATCCTCGAAACCATATCGTTCGTCCAACTCATCCGATGAAGAAAACAAGTCCTTTTCACGCAATGCGGGTGGACGAACATCTGACAATCGGGGAAATAACAGCTATGAACGAAACAACAATTACAATTCGGGACGACGCGATGGACCCAATCGACCATATTCTGGAAATGATCGGGATCAACATCGTGATGGATACAAACCATCCTACCGGCCTCGTCAAAACGATTACAGACCAACTCCCAATCCACGAACATACACTTCTTTGTCCAATCCTAACGAACCGATCAGATTGAATAAGTTTTTAGCCAATGCCGGCATTTGTTCCCGACGTGAAGCCGACGAATACATCAAAGCTGGTGTGGTTACAGTTAATGGCAAAGTCATTACCGAACTTGGCACAAAAATTTTGCCCACGGACAAAGTAATGTTTCACGATCAACCCGTTCAATCTGAAAAGAAAGTCTATATCTTACTCAACAAACCAAAAGATTTTGTTACCACAACGGATGATCCCAAAGAACGCAAAACGGTATTGGACTTAGTGAAAAATGCTTGCAATGAACGCATTTATCCGGTGGGGAGATTGGATCGAAGCACAACAGGCGTTTTGCTATTGACCAATGACGGCGATTTAGCTTCCAGATTGACTCATCCAAAGTACAACAAAAAAAAGATTTACCATGTCTTTTTGGATAAAGCGCTTACCAGAGCCGATATGGAACAAATTGTACGTGGCATTGAATTAGAAGATGGTGAAATTCACGCCGATGAAGTTCATTATGTGGATGAAGAAGACCACAAGCAAGTTGGCATCGAAATTCATTCCGGCAAAAATCGCATCGTACGTCGAATTTTCGATCATTTAGGCTATCGGGTTAAAAGATTAGATCGTGTCTTTTTTGCGGGATTAACCAAAAAAGGATTACCAAGAGGCACATGGAGATACTTGACACAACAAGAAGTTAACATGTTGAAAATGGGAGCTTTTGAATAGGCTCTTCTTCAATGGTAAATCAAATAATTAAATAAAGCTGCCTATTTTACGGGTGGCTTTTTTATCGAAGAAATAGAAAGAAATGCCATTAATATCTTGAAAACACACAAGTTACAACAAACAATATCACATGAGTTTTGAAACATATCCATCTGCCCTATTGGAAAGTGCGGTGAATGAAATGGCAAAACTTCCGGGAATTGGAAGAAAAACAGCTTTGCGTTTAGTACTTCATTTGCTTCGGCAACCTGACGCAGAAGTTGATATATTGGGGAACACACTCTTGCGATTGAAGCATGACATTCATTATTGCCGACAATGTCACAACATTTCAGACACGGAACTCTGCTCCATTTGTGCCGATCCTAAAAGAGACTCAACCATCATTTGTGTGGTCGAAAATGTCAAAGACGTTATTTCCATCGAAAACACCCACCAATACAACGGTTTATATCATGTGTTGGGAGGCATCATTTCTCCCATGGAAGGCATTGGCCCCAACGAGCTGCAAATTGAAAGTTTAATCGTTAGAAGTCATGAAGAAAAGATTAAAGAAATTTTCTTAGCGCTAAGTCCAACAATGGAAGGTGACACCACCTCTTACTACATCTATAAAAAACTGTCGTCATTACCGGTTAAAATCACCACCATTGCACGAGGCATCGCCATTGGGAATGATTTAGAATATGCTGATGAAGTGACTTTGGGACGATCCATCATCAACCGGACTCCATTTAATCAATGAGCATTTTTCAACTGCTGATTGATGGATTCAATATATTCCAAAATAGCATCTCTTCCTTCTCCTGTCTTGGACGAAGTTACAAAAATAGGCGGTAACGGATCCCAAGATTCGACTAATCGTTGTTCATAATCCTTTCTGTTATTTATCCATTGCGTTTTCGATAATTTATCGATTTTCGTAAAAATAATCGAAAAAGGAATTTGATGATTTCCAAGCCATTCAAAAAATTGTAAATCAATATTTTGTGCTTCGATGCGGCTATCAATTAACACAAATAGATTCACCAACGGTTGGCGAAACAAAATGTATGATTCAATCATTTTCCTCAGTTTTTCTCGTTGAGTTAACCCTGTTCGAGCATAGCCATAACCAGGAAGATCAACAAGATACCACGCCTGATTGATTAAGAAATGATTGATCAACAAGGTTTTTCCCGGTTTACTTGAAATCAAGGCTAAGTTGTTGCGTTGGGTTAACATGTTGATCAACGATGATTTGCCAACATTTGAACGCCCAATGAATGCATATTCGGGCAATTGTGTTTCAGGACATAAACGAACATCCGAATTACTTTGGATAAATTCTGCAGAAGTGATCATCATGTTGTAAAAAAATTAAGCATTACCCGAAAAAAATCGATCTGAAAATTTACCTTCAAAATTTTTGTAAAACGATTGAATCAAAAGCAAATCAGCATCAACATTGCCTGTAGGAACAAATATTTGACCAATTCCCATTGTTTTTGTTTTGTAATCTATAAAAGCCAATGCGATAGGAACTTGAGCCTTTAAGGCAATGA
Organism: Microbacter sp.; assembly: GCA_049976245.1. GTDB lineage: Bacteria > Bacteroidota > Bacteroidia > Bacteroidales > Paludibacteraceae > Microbacter. Next base: position 45,569 of record JBMFIQ010000005.1, read on the forward strand.
AATAGAAGCCTTTCTTCCACTCTTTGGTGAATTTCCGAGTTCCTTCAGGGGCAATGGCTAAACGAAAAGAAGATTTGCGGCGAAACCATGCCGTCATGGTTTCAGTTAATGATGTTTTGTGTTTTCGATCAACCGGAATACCACCTAATCTATTCATTAACAATGACATAGGGAAATAAAACCATTCTTTTTTCATTAAAAAATGTGAATGCAAATTCAAAGCATACCCAAAGAGCAAGCCCCAAATAAAGTCCCAATTGCTGGTGTGCGGAGCCATACAAATGACACATTTTTCAGGAATAGCCATTTCATCAAGCCATTTCCATCCGTTGATTCTTAAAATGATGCGACTGAAATGAATCATCATATTCATGGATTTTGAATGCAAAGTTAGCAAATTAAATATGAACCGCCTAACAAAACATAAATCGGGCCGGCAGAAACAAAAACAGGCTGAAAATAAACAAAATTTATTACCTTTGTGTTGTGCATTTTTAAGAAAGCATGGACTTGTTGTCTCTTTGTTTGAGACGTTGAGAGAGAATCAATCCAAGAAAAAAGTTCCATCGGACCTTTTACAAATAAATAATAGACAGATGATTATTTTACATTGAACGATGAGCAAACCCTTGAAAAAAGTTTGGCATATTCTGCTGAAAATAGTACTCTTTTTCTTTCTGTTTTCAATCTTTTCAGTCATTGTCTATCGCTTTGTTCCGGTGTTTATTACTCCTTTAATGATTGTGCGCTCAGCCGACAAAATTATTCACGGGCAAAAGCCTGTTATTGACAAGAAATGGGTACCGCTTTCAAAAATTTCACCCAACATGGTTCAGGCTGTCGTTGCATCTGAAGACAATTTATTCATGGAACATTTTGGCTTTGATGAAAAAGCCATTGAAGAAGCCTTTGAACATAATGAAAGAAGCAAACGCATCCGTGGCGGAAGCACCATTTCGCAGCAAACCGCAAAGAATGTCTTTCTTCTACCCGATCGTTCGTATGTCAGAAAAGCCGTAGAAGCCTATTTTACGCTGTTGATAGAAACATTTTGGGGCAAAGAACGCATCATGGAAGTCTATTTAAATGTCATTGAAACAGGCGATGGCATGTATGGAGTAGAAGTAGCGGCAGAACGTTATTTTCATTGTCATGCTTCTCAGTTAACCCGTCCTCAGGCTGTTTTAATAGCAGTGGCATTGCCCAATCCCAGACGATTTGATCCTGCTCATCCTTCATCTTATTTATTGAAAAGAGAGGCTAAAATATTAAACTTGATGAACAAAATTCCGAAAGTATCATTTGAAAAATAATTCGTATGCATTCACAACCAACCCTCGATATCATTGACTGGGATCTGATTTCCTACAAAACGGCATGGGAGCGTCAGGAAGAGTTATTTAACAAAACAATTGAACAAAAATTACACGGATTGCCAACTTCCAATGTATTGATTTTTTGTCAACATCCACATGTTTTTACCTTAGGAAAACATGGAGAAGCACAAAATTTGTTGATCAATCCTTCAGTATTATCATCCATTCAGGCCGAATATTTTCAAACCGATCGTGGTGGAGACATCACATATCACGGACCGGGACAATTGGTCGGTTATCCGATTTTTGATTTAGATTCCTTTCAACTTGGACTTAAACCGTTTATTTTCAAGATGGAAGAGGCAATCATTGACGTTTTGTCACAATATGACATCAAAGCTGAACGAATGCCCAAAGCAACAGGGGTTTGGATTGATACGGACAAACCCGACAGAAGCAGAAAAATATGTGCCATTGGCGTGAAAAGCAGTCATTTTGTAACAATGCACGGATTTGCATTAAACGTTTCGACTGACCTGAATTACTTTTCCTACATTCATCCCTGTGGATTTGTCGATAAAGGCGTTACTTCAATGGAAAAAGAAATTGGCGAAAAAATTCCCATGGAAGATGTTAAATTAAAAATCGCATCTTCTTTTAGAAAATATTTTGTGCATCATTCCGTTCTTTAATCATTCTGTGCTTCATTGAGAAGCATGACGAGAAGAGCTTTGGGGTTTGCATGATTGTTTCATTTCGCTGCACATACCACAAAAAGTTCGCTGTTTTGATTGAATCACTCTTCATTGTATGAAACATGCCATAAAAACGCTTATGCTCAAGAGAATGACTGTTTGGCGAGTTTCATACATCCATAGCGTTAAAAAATTAAAATAGACGTATGAAAAACAAACGCTTTGTTCTTATTTCTCTCATTTTATTCACGTTATGGCACTTGAAGGCTCAAACGGGAAACGCAGTGTATTCCTTTCTTGATCTTCCGGCATCGGCTCATCTCGCTGCCATGGGAGGTACCAATGTTTCATTATCCAACATGGATGTCAATTTCGCCTTCAACAATCCGGCTTTGCTAAATCAAGACACCAAAAATACTCTGGGATTGAATTACACCTCCTATTTGGCAGGCATTGGTTTTGGATCAGCCATCTACGGATTTAATATGGGAGAACAAAACTTTTGGGCTATTGGCATTCGTTTTGTCAATTATGGTCAATTTCAGGCCTATTCAGAAGTAAATCAATCACAAGGAACATTTACCGCTCAAGATTATGCCTTAAACGTTATTTATGCTCGTCAATTGAATGATCAGTGGAACATTGGCATTGCATTTCAACCTATTTATTCACATTATGATGTTTACAGCAGTTTGGGATTGTCTTCCAATGTGGGCATTCATTTTCATGACGACAACAGTTTGATTGCTTTTGGTGTTGTGGCCAAAAATATCGGTACCCAAATCACATCGTTTGATGCCGTGAACGGCTCTTCGACAAAAGAAGCGCTGCCCTTCGTAATTGAATGCGGTTTCACCAAGAAGTTTGAACATGCTCCCATTCAATTCACTTTAACAGGAACCAACCTACAAAAATGGAATTTAAATTATTCGTCAAACACCATGAATGTAAGTACAAAAGTATCATTCGCGAATATGTTGATGCGTCATTTACTTTTTGCGGTCGATTTGGTGCCTAATGACCATTTCTATTTGTCTTTCTCCTACAATAACCGCAGAGCCAATGAATTAAACATTGCCAATACCCGTTCTCTGTCGGGCTTTTCAGGAGGGATCGGATTCAACATTTCGCATGTTCAAATTGGTTTTGCCGTTGCTGAATATCAAATCGGAAATTTAACTTATCATTTTTCACTCTCCACCCATTTGAGTAATTTTGGAATTCAATAAACGTTTATTTTCAATATTCATGTCAAACTTAAAAAAAATCATTGTTGCCATTGATGGATATTCTTCATGCGGAAAAAGTACCATTGCCAAAGAATTGGCCAAAAAAGTAGGTTACATCTATGTGGACAGCGGCGCAATGTACAGAGCAGTTGCTTTATATTGTATTGAAAATCATATTATTAAAAACAACGAAGTGGATATTGAAAAATTAAAAACTCAATTACCTTTACTGCAAATTGAATTTCGAACCAACACAGACGATGGCACATCACAAACATATCTCAACGGGCAAAATGTAGAACAAAAAATTCGTTCGCTTCAGGTGGCTGAAACTGCCAGTCAAATCAGCACCATTCCTTTTGTTCGCCAAGCAATGGTAAATCTTCAACAACAACTCGGGCAATCAAAGGGCATCGTGATGGACGGTCGTGATATCGGGACGGTTGTTTTTCCCGATGCAGAGTTAAAAATTTTTGTAACGGCTTCTCCTTCCATCAGGGCAGAACGACGTTTCAACGAATTGAAAGCGCTTCGTAAATCCATCACTTTGGACGAAGTGATGAAAAACGTAGAAGAGAGAGATCTTCGAGATACTCATCGGACTATCAGTCCATTGCAAAAAGCAGACGATGCAATTATTCTCGATAACAGCAACATGACAAAGGATGAACAGATGCAATGGGTTCTCAATGCTTTTGAAAAAGCCTTGAAAAATCACCATCAAACAACAAGTCCAACCTAATTGCAAACATCCATTGACTCGGCTAAGTCAATGATAATATTTGTTGTACAATTGATGAAATGCATTCGATTTTTCAAATGTTACCAACCATTGATTGATTAACGAATCAAGTTTTGGAGTTTGTGGATTTAACCCCCACCCTTGTAATTGTGAGAAGCCCATTGGAAGCGACACATCAATGTTCGTAAAACGTTTTGCAAAAAATTTCGCCACTCGTTCATCTGCAATCGTGTACGGAATGGATCCTTTAGCAACCAATAAAATTAATTCTTCCGGATCGTACACACGCATTTGATTGATGTAAATCGTATCGCTCATTTCATGAGCTAAATGCCTGATCAATTGAATATAATAAGAATTTTGAGGCACTGAAATCTGTTTTTCTTTCAAATCCAATTGATTAGTAATCAGATTATTGTCTTTTAAATTTTTATGCTGAACAAGAACCGCTCTTGAAGTAAATATGGGATAAGAAATCAAAATTGATTTTTTAGTTTCCGAGGTCAATGGAATGTTTTGAGCAATCAAATCCACTTTTCCATCCAAAAGTTCTTGAATGGCCTCTTGAAAAGATTGAACACGAATAAATTTAGGTTTTACATGTAAAGCACTATCACATAAATATTTGACTAATTCATACTGAAAACCGGCCAATGAGTCTCCACGATACATGTAATCGATCTGATTCATGTTGATGGCTACACGAAGTTCTTTTTTTGCCCTGATTTCGTTCAAATCTCTCACGCCAAATGAAAGCGGGAACATATAAATCATCAAAAAGCCTACGCTCAAAATCAGCGCATCTAAAATGAGCAACCTGCGTTCAATATTTTTTACCGAGAACCCTTTCATTGTCTAAAAAAGAGATGTTTGCCCCACTATATCGTCCAATGTCAGTTTTTTGTTCGTAGTTTCCTGTTCTGGACTTTCCGTATTTTCAATCACAGCATCATTCAGTTCTGTTGATTCTTCATTGACATCCATATCGTCGATCAATTCTTCGTCGTTCGATGGCTCATTGAAATCATCAAATTCACTATTCATCGTTTTAGGTTCAAGTTCTTTGATTCCTATCAAAACATTATTGATCAATCGTTTGCCTCTTGCCTTGCAACTTTTTACTCCAACAAATTCATCAGCATCAATCACAATGGGTTCTTTATCTTTTTGTTCGCCTTCCAACTGCAGTTCAAAACGAGGAAATTCTTCACCGGACAAGTGAATCAAATATGAAGAGGCATTTTCACCCAAAAGGGAAACGGGTTTAGAAGTCGGTTCAAGCGTAAAACGCTTGAGATAAGGAAATCCCTGATCGGCGTCAAAAAAGACAAGAGACCAGATTTTATCTTTGTCAAACTGTTCAATCACCAAAATATCAGGATTAAAATGATTGCTCAAATCGATGTTGGTCGTATAATATTCTCCATTCTTTGAAATGACTAAAATAAGACTATCGCTCTGAAATTCACCAAGATATTCACCACGTTGATCATAATTCAATCGTAAAACATCGTGATCGAACCAGACGTCACGACCACCCAAAGTAGAAGCACCTTTTTGTTTTAATTGTACTTTCAGAATGTCATTTTTGGTCAACAGGTTACCAATGGATTGACGTCCTTTGATTGCAATGTCACTAAAGTCTTTTTCAAAGACCAAATTTTTAAGACGTGGTTTGGGTTTCAAGGCAACTCGAATCACTTCAGCTTCTCCATTTGGGTTCGCACTAAAATAGAGAATCCTTGAATTTTCTTTTCCTTGCGTCAAATCATATTCCTTATCCCGAGTGACTCCAACCACGGCAAAACGCTTCATGTAGTTAGCTCCACCCCGACCGTTTCGATAAACAACATTGTAAATGGTCCTTTTATCGTTTTTCTTGAAAAGAGAAATAAATAAGATATTCTTGCCAACAAATAACTTGTCGGCCACCCGAACCACTTTAAATCGTCCGTCTTTGAAAAAGATGATCACATCGTCCATATCAGAACAATTACATAAATAAGTATCTTTTTTAAGCCCGGTTCCGATGAATCCTTCGTCGTAATTCACATAAAGTTTTTCGTTAGCTTCGACCACTTTGGCGGCTTCAATGGTTTCAAAATTTCTAATTTCGGTGTGTCGTTGATGATGGCTACCATATTTATCTTTGAGCATCTGATACCATTCAATGGTATATGGCACAAGATTATTTATATGATATTCAATGTTTTGTAACCTTTTTTGGATAGCCAGCATTTCTTCCTCCGCTTTTTCGACGCTGAATTTCAAAAAACGTTTTGTTTTGATTTCCAACAGACGCACCACATCATCGTTTGTGACTTCACGAACAAAAGAAGCTGAAAAAGGAAGCAACCGATTGATAACGTGTTGAATTGCTTCATTCAACGTGAGGCTTTCCTCGAAAGCTTGATCTTTGTAAATGCGTTCCTGAATAAAAATCATTTCCAACGAAGCAAAATGCAACGCTTCCAGCAATTCGGCTCGTTCAATTTCCAACTCCTGTTTTAGCAGTTCCTTAGTGTGATTTACACTATTAATCAATAGTTTACTTACAGTAATGAAGTGAGGCTTATCGTCCTCAATGACACAACAGTTAGGCGAAATGCTTCGTTCACATTCGGTGAAAGCATAGAGCGCATCGATGGTTTTATCCGACGAAACACCCGGCTGCAAATAAATCACGATTTCTGCTTTTTGAGCAGTATTGTCATCAACTTTCCGAATTTTTATTTTGCCTTTATCATTGGCTTTGAGGATCGATTCAATCAATTTTCCCGTGTTGGTACCAAAAGGAATTTCGGTAATGACCAAAGTTTTATTGTCAACTTTTTGAATTTTGGCACGAACTCTGACATTTCCGCCTCTTTCTCCGTCGTTATAACGTGAAACATCTACATAACCACCTGTTTGAAAATCAGGATACAATGTAAAAGGTTCATTGTTTAAATAAGCAATGGCAGCATCAATGATTTCATTGAAATTGTGAGGCAAAATTTTCACATTCAACCCCACGGCAATCCCTTCAACACCTTGAGCCAACAACAAAGGAAATTTAGCCGGCAACGAAACCGGTTCTTTATTACGTCCGTCATAAGACAATTTCCAAATGGTTGTTTTGGGATTGAACAAGACATCGAGCGCAAATTTTGAAAGTCGTGCTTCAATGTATCGTGGAGCCGCAGCTCCATCACCAGTTAAAATATTTCCCCAATTTCCCTGACAATCAATCAGTAAGTCCTTTTGACCCAATTGCACCAAGGCGTCTCCGATGGAGGCATCACCGTGAGGATGAAACTGCATGGTATGCCCCACAATGTTTGCTACCTTGTTGTAACGCCCGTCATCCATTCGTTTCATTGAATGGAGAATGCGTCGTTGAACCGGTTTCAAGCCATCGTAAATATGCGGAACAGCGCGTTCTAAAATGACATAAGAAGCATAATCAAGAAACCAGCTTTGATACATCCCCGAAAGATGATGTTTTACGGCATCGTCACTCAAATCGGGAATGGCATATTCCACATGGCCGGTTTTTAACAAATCCGAATCATTCAAGTCATCCGATTTATTATTTAAATCTTTGTCATCAATCTCATCAGAAAAAATATCTTCGTTTTCCATTATTTAAATCCTTATTCACTTGACAAATTCACATTAAACGAGAACCTTTAAATTATTATGTAAAACCTTTATTTCCAAACGTTTTCCCATTGTTCCGGGTTCTCCGTCAAAATGTACGTAGTCCGCATGTTTGCGTTCAACAACGAGCGATTGACATTTAAATGTTTCCACATAACGCGTTTTATCTAATTGACGAACAAGCAAATGCAGGCTCAGTCTAGGCGCTTCGTAAATCGGAAACTCCGACATCACTACCACATCCAAAAGTCCGTCATCAATTGATGCATTTGGTGCAATGACAATGTTATTTCCCCATTGAGATGCATTGGCAAAGGTGATTAAAAAAGCTTTTCGTTCAATCTCTTCTTTTCCGTCGATAATTAATTTATACCATTTCGATTTATAGTCAAAATATTGAAAAATCACTTCTCCCATGTACACCATTGGACCGCGACGTCCCGATTCGGCAAACCGATTGGCAATGAAGGCATCATAACCGACTCCGGCTGTACAAAAAAAGGGGATGTCATTAATAAGACCACTGTCAATGGAGATTGCGTGAAATTTACGAATCCGTTTTAATGCAGCAGATGCCTGCAAAGGAATTTTCAAATGCAAAGCCAAACCGTTGCCCGAACCTGAAGGAACAATGCCAAGCGGCACTTCGGTTCCTACCAAAGCCCGTCCTACTTCGTTGACCGTTCCGTCACCTCCTATAGCCACAACCGCATCAAAACGTGCTTCAACAAATTGTCGTGCCTTATGAAAAGCATCGAGCGAAGCCGTTGTGTAATAAATATCAATATCAAACTCATTGTCCGGAAAATATTTCTGAATGAGTTTGGGATATTGAGACTTTGAAATGATGCCTGATCTTGGATTGATAATAAATGCTATTTTTCTCACAATATATTGTTATACAAATATTTATTTACTTTTTCCTGATAAAAAACAAAACAATGCTTAGAAAAAGCGGTTAAAATAAATCAAATAAAAAAATGAGCTCCCAAAAGCAAATCAACCAATCATTCCGTCGCTCATGTGCACGATGCGATCGGACAAAGCCGACACATCTTTATCGTGAGTTACGATGACAATGGTCAATTCGAACCGATCGCGCACATCAAAAAAGAGCCGATGCAAATCTTCTTTGTGTTTTGAATCTAAACTGCCCGAAGGTTCGTCGGCCAGAATGACCGAAGGCCTGTTGATCAATGCTCTGGCTACTGCAACACGCTGACGTTCACCTCCTGACATTTGGTTTGGTTTATGATGCGCACGATCGTCAATTTGTAAAAAACGCAATAGATCCAATGCGTCAGATTCTGTAGCCTTAACACTTTTTTTTGCAATCAAAGCAGGAAGCATCACATTTTCGAGCGCCGTAAATTCAGGCAAAAGTTGCGGAATTTGAAATACAAAGCCAATGTGCTGATTGCGAAAGAGCGACAGTTTTTTTTGATCTAATGATTTGATCGGGACCGAATCAATCACAACAGATCCTGAATCGGGCGCTTCCAAAGTACCCATGATATGCAACAAAGTGGATTTTCCGGCACCACTTGGCCCAACGATGGAAACAATTTCACTTTTATTAACATAAAAATCAATTCCCTTCAGCACTTGCAACGTTCCAAAACGTTTTGTAATCTTTTCTAATTGAATCATTTATATTGACAATCAATTATTTATATTTGTAATGCAAGAACATCAAACAAACAGGTTCGGACAATTTCATCATTTGATGTGTGGGCGACAAGAGTCCGGTGGTTCGATTTCGTTTAAACATCACAATGCCGTTGCCATTCTGATTGGCCACCAACAAAAAATTTCCGGTTGGATCGATTGTAAAATTGCGAGGCCATTGAATGTCATTTCTTACCCATTGAATAGGGCGAACTCTGCCGGTTTGTTCATCAAAAGTACAGGTAACTATACTGTTATCACCTCTGTTTGAGGCGTAAAGGAATCGTCCATCGGGTGAAAACTGAATTTCGGCTGCTGCGTTTTTGCCATGAAAGTTTTGCGGAAGCGAAGAAATATTTTCTTTGACTATGCCAAAAGCGCCCGAAGTGTCACGCCCAATGACAATGATGCGGCTTTTCAGTTCATTGATTACCGCCATCCATTCCCCATTGGGAGAAAATGCGAAATGACGTGGCCCAACTCCTTTGGACAAATCAATTTCGCCAAAAGGTTTTAAGGAATGATTATCAATGGTATAAATCAATATCTTATCAATTCCCAAATCGGCCGAATAAATAAATTTCCCTTTAGGATCAGGAAGAATGCAATGTGCACGAGGTGTTTTCCCCCAATGATGATCGACGGAAGCAATATTTCCCACCGATCCGTCGGCAGAAAGTGGATATAAAGTCACCAAACCATTGCCATAACTTGCCGTTCCCAACCACTTCATTGGTTCAAGTTCGGCAATGTGACAACTTAAACCGCCAATTCCCGTCTGACGATTGATCAAATGGAGCGAATCATTTCCGGTGATCGAAAAAGCGGTAATTCCGTAAGTTGAATCCATTTCGCTGATTGACCACAAAAAATGATTATTGGAAGAAATGGCTATAAAACTTGGATTTCCAACTTTGGCCACCAACTTTGGTTCAGTGAGTTGTCCTGTTTTTGCATCAAAATAACTTCGATAAATGCCTTCACTCCCTTTGTCGGTGTACGTTCCTATAAACAAAGGCAATTTTGAACTCTGTTGAGCCACAACAAAAGCTCCTTGAGCTGCAAAAAGCAAAGATAAAATAACTCCATATTTTTTTATAATCATATTAATAAATATTTATATTTTTAATTGTCAATGTTTTGTCAAAAAATGAATAGAATGAAACGGAACATGCATATTTTCAAAAATGAAAGTCCAAATATCGGTTGCTTCGTCAATATATTTTGAAACCGGTTTCCCCATGCCATGACCTGCCAAATGTTCAATCCTGATCAAAACGGGACGATTGCAAGCCTGATCGGCCTGTAGTGTACTGATAAACTTAAAAGAATGAGCCGGCACTACCCGATCGTCATGATCTCCGGTGGTAACCAACGTGGCCGGATAACAAATGCCTTTTTTGATGTTATGCAAAGGAGAATAGGAAAAAAGATAATGAAAAAAACGTTCGTTATCGCTCGTACCGTAATCCGTTGACCAGGACCAACCAATTGTAAATTTTTGATAACGAAGCATATCCATCACTCCCACTTGCGGGATGGCCACTTGAAACAAATCAGGCCGTTGTGTCATGCATGCCCCGATCAGCAAACCGCCATTGGAACCACCCTGAATGGCCAATTTTGAAGAAGAGGTGTATTTTTTCGCAATCAAATATTCAGCTGCGGCAATAAAATCATCAAAAACATTTTGTTTATTCAATAAAGTTCCGGCCTGATGCCATTTTTCACCAAACTCACCTCCACCTCGAATGTTGGCAGTGACCCAAATACCACCGTTTTTCAAAAACAACATGCGGCTGGCACTGAACGTTGGTGTAAGACTAATGTCAAATCCGCCATAACCATACAATAAAAGCGGGTTTTCTCCATTTAAAACCATATTTTTATGATGAACAATAAACATGGGAATTTTGGTTCCGTCTTTTGATTCGTAAAAAACCTGATCTGTAACAAATTCGGAAGTGCTAAAAGGCAGCTTCGTTTCGTGGATCAATACCGGTAAAGGATTATCTATGGACAATTTGTAAATATTTCCAGGACATGTAAATGAACTGAAATCATAAAACAAAACATGATCTTTTTGCTTTCCGCTCAATGTCGAAACTGTTCCCATGCTCGGCAAAGAAATTTTCTTGATAAATGCACCATTGACATCATACAAAGACAATTGATTATAAGCATTATGCAAATACAACAGTACCATTTTATGATCAAGAATGACAGCTTGTTGCAACACATCATTGTTTTCGGGCACCAGCAAACTCTTTTCCCAATTGGTTGTATTCACCTTGATCAAACAATAATTTGGAGCCTGATCATTGGTTCTTATAATTAAATCATTGTTAAGATCATCAATCACAAAATAATTGTGTTCAAAACCGCTCACCAATTGATGCAACGGAGTATGAATCCCTTTTCGCAAGTCGCCCACCAAGAGGTTATTTCCACTTGTTCCGTCAGCTCCGTAAATAAACATGAAACGTTCATCATCAGTTGTTTGAACCGAAAATGTGCGCAAAGGATGTTCGGGATCGCCATAAATTAACCGATCGCTATCCTGGGTGGTTCCAAGTTGATGGTAATAAATTTTTTGGAATGTATTTCTTTGATTCAAAGCATTTCCGGCAGGTGCATCATAACGACTGTAAAAAAACCCGTTTTGAAACCATGCAACGGATGAAAACTTGACCCACTTGAGTAGATCCGGCAAGGGTTTTCCGTCCAATGTCATGACTCTAATTTCTGTCCAATCTGATCCGCCCGATGCCAAAGCATAAGCCAGATAACGGTTGTCATTAGAAACAGCCCATGTGTTTAGTGCAATGGTTCCGTTTTTTGACAATGCATTAGGATCCAACAGCAAGGTTTCTTTTCCCGTAAGCAAGTTTTTTTTGTACAAAACCGACTGATTCTGAATGCCGTTGTTCTTTAAATAAAGATAAAAATTGCCTGCTTTTACGGGAACACTTTCTTTAGGATAATTCCACATTTCGGTTAAATTTTTGCGGATTGCCTCCCGAAATGGGATGGTGTCAAAATATTGACGGGTGAAATCATTTTCAGACTGAATCCAAGCCAAAGTAGCCGGTGATTTTTCATTTTCCAACCAACGATACGGATCGGCAACTTTTACGCCAAAATAGCTGTCAACAGTGTCACACGTTGGTGTGGTAGGATAATGATAAGGTTGCGCAACTGATTCAATGATTGATAAACACATAATTAAAAGTACCAAATAAGGATATCGTGTTTTCATACAAAATAGTTGATTTTAAAGGTCTTATGGGAATCTCATTTTAGATTTACATCGTTTTTTTTTTGGTGAATTTCAATGTTCATGGTCGATTCACACGATCGTGATTTTTTTATTGAACATTTGTGCCGTCCGTATTAGTAAAAAAATGAAAGAAAAAAAGTTCAAATCAATCATCATTTCAGATCGTAAAAACGAAAAGGCTGAGCGTTTTTCAAACAACATCGCATTTTATTTTTTTAGACAAAAAAAAGGATTATGGAAGCAGCCAAATCATCAAAAATAATTTGTTTCCTGATCGTAAATGGAGGTTAAAAGATTGTTGGCAAGACGGCTGGCTCCAAACCTGAATAGTTGATTGTTCAACCAATCTACACCCAGAATCTCTTTAACAATGGTGTAATAATTCACCGCATCGTCCTTGGTGACAATTCCACCTGCCGGCTTAAATCCAACCTTTTTCCCTGTTTTTTTGTAATATTCCCTAATGGCAGAGCACATCACATAAGCTGCTTCGGTGGTAGCGGCCGGGTTCATTTTTCCGGTAGAAGTTTTAATAAAATCGGCTCCCGCTTCCATAGCCAATAGAGAGGCTTTTTTTATTTCAATTGCATGCATTAAAGCTCCCGTCTCAAGAATAACCTTAAAATGAGCATTTCGACAAGAGGCTTTCAATTCGACCAATTCGTCATAAACTTTTTCATAATCTCCTTTCAAAAAATCACCAACGGAAATCACCACATCAATTTCAGTGGCTCCTTCGTGAACTGCCAACAACGTTTCAGCCACTTTTACTTCAATGAAAGTTTGAGAAGAAGGAAATCCAGCCGAAACCGCAGCAATACCAATCGGGATTTGAAGGCGTTGGCTCACCGTACCGGCAAAATTTGGAAAAACGCAAATGGCAGCTACTGAAGGCATTTCCTGAAAATATTCAGAAAAATGATTGACTTTATCAACCATGACTTCAATGTTTTCACGGTGATCTGTGGTATTCAAAGAAGTCAAATCGATGAAATTAAAACATTGTTTGTACACCTCTTTGGTGTCATTTTCAGCACGTTTCTCGGCAATTAATTTTAAGGTCTCCTGACGAATGACATCATCATTGATTTCAACATCGTACGATTGGAAAAAGGAATGAAAATCTTTCATGAGTTTATGGTTTATAAATTATTGGTCGTGAAAACTTAGATAAAAAATGAGAAACCAACATCATTTCTTTTCGTTATTCCATTTTTGTCATGTTCATGCCGTCTCTACTTCAATTTGACTTTAAAAACTTTTTAAAACAGACCATTCCTATGACAATTTTGCAAAGAGATTGTCAAAAGGTTCTCACCTTCATAGCCTGCAAAGATAGAATTTTTTCAGCAGAAAATGTGAATGGTTGCGGGAGATTTCACGACAATGCCTCATGATAACGAGCCTAAAAAAATCATTTTCCGAAACCTTCCAATTCGAAAAAAAATGAAATTTGTCCAAAACTTCATCGCATTCATAGCAACAACAAAAACATAAAATGAGAAAATGATGCATCAAAACAAGTTATTTCGATTAAAATTGTAATTTTGCAGAACGAATATTTTCAAATCATAAGCAAACATCGACTAAAACTTTCAACAATTCATTGCATATTCATCCAATTTTGACCCTCTATGATCAAAGATTTATTTATAAAAAAATCCATCCATCAACTTATTGATCAATCAGAAAATCACAATCCGTTACAACGTCATTTAACTGCGTTGAACTTAGTGTTGCTGGGAATTGGAGCAGTCATAGGCGCCGGTATTTTTGTATTGACCGGGACTGCTGCCGAAATGCATGCCGGACCTGCCATTGCTTTATCCTTTGTTTTTTCAGCTTTGGGAAGTCTTTTTGCCGGACTTTGTTATGCAGAATTTGCATCCATGATTCCGGTTTCGGGTAGCGCCTACACGTATGGATATGCCACGATGGGAGAATTGGTTGCGTGGATCATCGGATGGGACTTAATTTTGGAATATCTCTTTGGATCAGCTACCGTTGCCGTTGGTTGGAGTGGCTACGTAGTCAGCTTTTTTAATGATTTTGGCATAAGCATTCCGTCTTACATAGCTCAAAGTCCCTTTGTTTACGATGCTTCGGGGTGGCATCAAAGCGGCGCATTGATCAATTTCCCGGCCGTTTTCATTGTTGGAGTTGTCACAACGCTTTTAGTTTTAGGCATCAAACAATCGGCCAGATTCAACAATATTATTGTTTTGATCAAGGTGATCGTCATTCTTTTGTTTATAGGGTTTGGTTTGAGCCACATTCATTTATCCAACTGGACTCCTTTCATTCCCGAGAATACGGGAAAATGGGGAGAATACGGATGGTCAGGAATCTTAACTGGTGCTGCAGTGGTTTTCTTTGCATACATTGGATTCGATGCCATTTCAACCACGGCGCAGGAAGCAAAAAACCCTAAACGAGACATGCCCATTGGAATTTTAGGTTCATTGCTGATTTGCACTTTACTTTATGTAGCGGTCAGTTTAACTTTAACCGGAATAGTCAACTACCATCAGTTGAATGTTCCTGCTCCCATTGCTTTGGCCATCGACACAGCAGGTAAAGGATTGATTTGGTTGCGACCAATCATCAAAATAGGTGCCATAGCCGGTCTAAGCTCTGTTGTATTGGTATTGTTGTTGGGACAATCACGCATTTTTTTCACTATGGCAAACGACGGTTTATTGTGGAAAAGTTTTGCGAAAACACACTCGCGCTATAAAACGCCATACATCACAACCATTGTCACCGGAAGTTTTGCTGCTTTTTTTGCAGGACTTTTTCCAATCGGATTATTGGGCGAATTGGTTTCCATCGGAACGTTATTGGCCTTTACCATCGTTTCCATTGGCATCATAATTCTTCGAAAAACAGATCCCGACGCACCCCGCTCATTTAAAACACCCTGGGTTCCATTGATTCCACTATTAGGCGCCGGTGTATGTTTGGCACAAATGATGTCGCTTCCGCTCGATACGTGGATTCGCCTCATTGCGTGGATGTTGATCGGATTTTCCATTTATTTCACTTACGGACGAAAACACAGCGTTGCCCGCATCACACGGTTTGAAGCATCAAATCGTCACGATGTGGAATAACCCTTCTTTTTGAACGTAACGCATTGAAATCAATAAAATGATTCTTTTTGTCAATGCTTATGAATCAACTTTGTTTAAAGCCACAAAAAAAGTTCATCATCCTTTCTGTTAGCATATTTTTTGCCTCGCCGATTATCGCTCATTGACATCCATCATGTGGATCTATTTTCACTTTGATAGGAGCAAAAAAAAACGCTTCCATATGGAAACGTTTTTTGAAATATAAAATATATAAAATTGATCTACTGCACATTAATAAGTTGCACATCAAAAATTAAGGTTGAATTTGCCGGTATAAGGCCCATCGGAGTAGCTCCATATCCCAATTGTTGCGGAATATAAATTTCAAACATGGAGCCGGTATTCATTTTCAGCAAAGCTTCCTGAAAACCCTGAACCAAACTTGCCACATACATGGATCGTGGAGAATTGACTAATGTAGTGTCACTTACGGTGGTATCAAAGACCGTCCCGTCAATTAATTTTCCCGTGTAAAGCAAAGTAACAAAACTTCCCGAGTTGGGTTTTATGCCGACACCCTGAATTAACACTTTGTATTGCAGACCCGTAGATGTAGTTACAACACCAGGTAGTGTTTTGTTGTGATCAAGAAATTGTTGGTTTAATTTTTGCCAATTATCTACTTTGTTGCTACAAGCTGTAACCAATAAAGCTAAAATAATTGTCAAAAAACCAATGTTCATAAATTTTGGATTCACCATAAGTATAGTTATTTAATTGTCAACTAATTCGTTATTTATTATTTTTAATCCATTGCTTAGTAAATGATTGCTTAAAAATCGGCATTTTTCTTTTTGGACCCCATCCTAAAAAATTGAAAGGGAAAGAAGCCATGTTTTTCATCCAAAAAGGGAAAAAATCGAATCGTGAACGGCTTTCGGCAATCCATTGATAGGCTTTGAACAGTTTTTTCTCAGTAACAGGTCGGGCTCTTTCTTCAACCACTTTTTTTCGATTATTGAGTAGCAAGTCCGGCAAAGGAATTTGAACCGGACAAACTTCCGCACATTTACCGCATAAACTGCATGCAAAACTTAAATGCCCCATTTCTTTCCAACCTTCAAAAAACGGAGTGATGACTGAACCAATTGGCCCACTGTAGGTTGAATGATAAGTATAACCGCCAATGGTTTTATAAACAGGACAAGCATTTAAGCAAGCACCGCAACGAATACACGATAGAACCTCGGCATTGTCATCATCTTCGTAAACGGAAGTCCGTCCATTATCCATTAAAATGACGACCATGGCTTCCGGACCGTCCACTTCCGACGAAAATCTCGGACCGGAAAACAAGGTGTTGTAAGCCGTTACCTGCTGCCCTGTTCCAAGAGTTGCCAACAAAGGCTGAAACATGCCTAAATCTCTCAACGAAGGAATCACTTTTTCAATGCCGGCAATCACAATATGTAACTTTGGGAATGAGGTACTCATCAATGCATTACCTTCATTTTCAGTAACGGCGACCGCTCCAATATCGGCTATTAAAAAATTAGCTCCCGTGACACCAACATCTGCCTTTAAATAATGATCGCGGAGAAAAGATCGAACATACAAGGTCAGCTCTTCAGGAGTGCTGTCGGGTGGCGTTTGAAATTTTTCTTGAAATAATTTTGCAATATCTTCTTTCGATTTGTGCATGGCAGGGGTCACAATGTGATAAGGCTTTTCGCCTGCAATCTGCACAATAAATTCGCCTAAATCCGTTTCAATCGATTTAAATCCATCAGCTTCAAGTTCTTCATTGAATGAAATCTCTTCAGTGGTCATCGATTTACTTTTGACCACCAACGAAGCCTCACGTTCCGTCAAAAGTGTTTTGATGTGCTGCATTGTTTCAACAGCATCGCGCGCCCACAATACCCTTATACCATGTTTGATTATGTTTTCTTCAAATTGTATCAAATATTCATCCCAATGTGCCAACATGGCTCTTTTGATAAAAGCAGCCTGACGTTTGGTTAAACCAATATCCTTAAATCGATCATAACCACGCTCAACAGCAGCATCATAACGCGCCATGTTGTGCTGAATAATTTGCCTGTGACGCTCATTAAAAGCGATTTTTGCAGCATCGTATTGAAATTGATTTTTAGCTTTCAACGTTGTAAATGAAGAAGATCCAATGAAAAAACATCGTTCGTATATTCGTGTCAAAGATAATAAAAGTTTAAGGTGTTGACAAAAAAATCCGGCCACTTCACAGCGGACCGGACTCCCATCTAACCAAAAACCAAAAAATAATGAATGCGTGCCTTTTCACAAAGACTTGACATCTATATTATATCATTTGTTGCAAATTCATTGTAATGAGATTTCAATTTTGTTTTCAAAAAGCATTTTTGACACTTTTCATTTTGATCTTTCAGGTATCTCATGCTTTCAAATGAAACGACCAACAGTTTTTCGAAAGAAATTTATCATCAATGCTTTATTATAAAGAATGAAAATTGCCGTTAAACGTTGCACTGAAAATATTATTTACACATATTTAACGTCTAAAACGCGAAAAATTTTTGATTTAACCTATTTATTAATATGTATTAACAATATTGACCTATTTCGATCATGTAACAAATAAATGAGGTGTTGCTTTTATGGTCAATCAAATAAAATTGTAACTTTGTAGTCAATGAAAAAATGAATTTTGAAGAATAAATCCATCAAAAAAGCCATTACATGAAACGCTTATCCATTTACATTTTTAGTTTGTTCATTTTAACTTTGTTCATAGCATCATGCACTACTTCAGGGACTTATGCTAATCTTTTGAACGCTCAAAATGTAACCATTAAAAACTATATCAAACAAAATAATATTCAGGTTGTAGGTACTTTGCCCTCATTTACGTCTTGGTCACCCAACGAATATTATAGCAGTCCGACAGGCCTTTATTATCATTTGGATGTATGTGGCGACACAACGACTGACTCAATTCGGGCCGGAGATCAGGTGAGCATTCGATATTTAAAAATTGCCATCACAACACCTCCCGACACGGTACAAAACAGTTGGACTACCCTTAATGCTCCCTATCCTTTCATTATGATCTATCGCGTTTCGGGATCCGAGCCACCTGCATGGCAAGAAGCTGTTTCATACATGAAATACAGTGGAGCGCAAGCCACAATGATTGTTCCCGGGGGTATTGGATTTGCCTCTGAGCAATCGAGCATCATTCCGTTTATCCATGTGATCAAAATATTAAAATTGCCAGGCCAAAACTAATGGATTAAAAAATAGAAGTTATGACATTGATTAAATCAATTTCAGGGATTCGGGGCACGATTGGCGGATCAATTGGTAATGGATTAAATCCGCTTGATTTAGTGAGATTTACGTCAGCATACGCTTCGTGGATTGCTCAGAAATGTGATGGTAAACCCACCATCATTGTTGGACGAGATGCCCGCATCTCAGGAGAAATGGTCAACCATGTCGTGATTGGAACACTTCTTGGAATGGGATGTAACGTGATAGATATTGGTTTGGCAACCACGCCGACCACAGAAATTGCTGTTCAATTGGAACGGGCATCGGGTGGTATCATCTTAACAGCCAGTCACAATCCCAAACAGTGGAATGCTTTAAAACTGTTGAACGAGAACGGAGAATTCTTAAACGCATCAGAAGGGGAAGAAGTGCTTAAGATTGCCGAAACAGGGAGCTATCAATATGCACCGGTGGATCAGTTAGGCACTTTGAAACATGACGACAGTTTTACAAAAAAGCACATTGAAAAAGTATTATCTCTCCCTTTAGTAAACATTGAAGCCATTTATCGTTCCAATTTTACGGTAGCCATCGACTGCGTTAATTCGGTTGGAGGCATTGCCATTCCTGAATTATTGAATGCATTGGGAGTAAACACTGTTGAAAAAATCAATTGCACCCCGGATGGAAATTTTGCACACAATCCGGAACCTCTCCCTGATCATTTAACTGAAATTGCTTCATTCATTAAAGAAAACCACGCCGATGTAGGTTTTGTAGTAGATCCTGATGTGGACAGATTAGCCATTGTTTGTGAAGACGGGTCAATGTTTGGTGAAGAATATACGTTGGTAGCAGTTGCGGATTACGTACTTTCCAAGACTCCGGGAAATAGTGTTTCCAATTTAAGTTCATCGCGGGCACTTCGCGACATTACGTTACAGCACGGAGGAAAATATACCGCTGCAGCCGTTGGTGAAGTCAATGTGGTGGCAGCCATGAAATCCGTTCAAGCCATTATTGGTGGAGAAGGAAACGGTGGCGTCATTTATCCCGAATGCCATTACGGGCGGGATGCACTGGTTGGCATTGCCCTCTTTTTGTCGCATCTTGCAACCGCCGAAATGAAACCTACCGAATTGAGAAATCAATATCCTTCCTATTTCATGGCAAAAAAACGGATGGATTTATCACCAGCCATTCAAGTCGATCATTTATTGGAATACATTGCAAAACGGTACGAAGCGTTTGAAGTGACCACCATCGACGGTGTTAAAATTGATTTTCCCGACAAATGGGTTCATTTAAGGAAATCAAATACCGAACCAATCATTCGAATTTATACCGAAGCCTTTTCACAAGAAGAAGCCAATCGGTTAGCCGACGAAATCATCAAAGAAATTACTCATTTAATTGCATAAAACAATGGGAAAAGTTGCACTCATCACAGGCATAAATGGTCAAGACGGATCCTATCTGGCTGAATTTTTGCTTGACAAAGGTTATCAGGTTCACGGCATCATTCGTCGAAGTTCTGTTTTCAATACGCAAAAGATCGAACATCTATATATTGACGATTTAATTGAGGACATGCATAAGCATCGAAAAATTCAGTTGCATTACGGCGATATGACCGATTCATCCAATTTGATTCGACTTATGCAGGAAATTCGTCCTGACGAAATTTACAATTTGGCGGCTCAGTCGCACGTCAAGGTTTCATTTGAAGTTCCCGAATATACTGCTGAAACAGATGGTGTTGGCACACTACGTCTTTTGGAAGCCGTTCGCATTTGTGGGTTGGAAAAAACCACTCGCATTTATCAGGCTTCAACTTCTGAACTTTTTGGCAAAGTGCAAGAAGTACCACAAACCGAAACGACACCTTTTTATCCTCGATCTCCTTATGCCGTTGCAAAAATGTACGGATTTTGGATCACCAAAAATTATCGCGAAGCATACCACATGTTTGCCGTCAACGGCATCTTGTTTAATCACGAATCGGAACGACGTGGAGAAACCTTTGTGACTCGAAAAATTACATTGGCTGCAGCCCGCATCAAAAGAGGGTATCAACAAAAATTATATTTAGGAAGCCTCGATGCCATGCGTGACTGGGGATATGCCAAAGATTATGTGGAATGTATGTGGTTGATTTTGCAACATCCCACACCTGAAGATTTTGTCATTGCCACGGGAGAAATGCACTCGGTACGGGAATTTTGCACTCTGGCATTTGCTGAACTTGGCATGGATTTGGAATGGCATGGCAAAGGAGTGGAAGAAAAAGGCATTTGTAAACAAACAGGAAAAGTGGTTGTGGAAGTGGACTCTGCCTATTTTAGACCAACAGACGTAGATCAATTGTTGGGAAATCCGGCAAAAGCAAAAAAGTTACTTGGTTGGAATCCCACCAAAACATCGTTCAATGAATTAGTGAAACGCATGGCCCAATTTGATTGGGATTACGTGGAAAAAATAAATCAATCACGCATTAAATGGTAAATGAGTGATTTAAACCGCTAAAATCATGAAAAAAGATGCAAAAATCTATGTAGCCGGACATAAAGGATTGGTCGGATCGGCCATTTTACGCAACCTTCAATCAAAAGGCTATACCAACTTCGTTACCAGAGCTTCTTCAGAACTTGATTTGCGCAACCAGCAGGCTGTAGCTGATTTTTTCGCCATCGAAAAACCTGAATATGTATTTCTGGCTGCGGCAAAAGTTGGTGGTATTGTTGCAAACAACACTTATCGGGCTCAATTTATTTATGACAATCTGGCCATTCAAAACAATGCCATCCATCAGTCATATTTGTCGGGAGTAAAAAAATTACTGTTTTTAGGGAGTACCTGCATCTATCCTCGCGATGCTCGACAACCGATGAAGGAACAAGAGTTGCTCACAGGCCCGTTGGAATACACCAATGAGCCCTATGCCATTGCAAAAATTGCCGGATTAAAATTGTGTGAAAGTTACAATTTGCAATATGGAACCAACTTTATTGCCGTGATGCCCACAAATTTATATGGGCCAAACGATAATTTTGATTTGCATTCATCTCATGTTCTCCCAGCATTGATGCGGAAGATTTATTTAGGCAAATGCTTGGAAAACAACGACTGGGACGCCATTCGAGCCGATCTCTCCAAAAGACCTGTTCAATCAGTTGATGGCCAAGCATCAGAGCAAGCCATTGTGGAAAAACTGAATGCATTTGGAGTGGTTCAAAAAAACGGCAGGGTTGAAGTAGAAATTTGGGGAAGCGGCAAGCCATTACGTGAATTTTTATGGAGTGAAGACATGGCGGATGCTTGTGTTTTCATCATGGGAAACGTGAATTTTGACAACTTAAAAGGAGATCAACGAGAAATTCGAAACTGCCACATTAACATCGGCACAGGAGAAGAACTTTCCATCAAAGCATTGGCTGAAACCATTCAATCAACCGTTGGATTCAAAGGTTCACTTCGTTTCAACACCGAAAAACCGGACGGAACCATGCGGAAATTGACAGATCCCTCAAAATTGAATCAATTGGGCTGGAAACACACCATTCACATTGAAAAAGGAATTCAACTGTTATATGACTGGTATCTCACTCATTGATCAAAAAAAAGCGCTTCGACAACTTGTAGCCGAACAAAAGAAACAACTCAACGTCACAGATCGAATCTTGTTTTCTGCCAAAATTTTTGATTTGTTGGAGCAAAACGAACTTTATCAACATGCTCAAACCGTTCTTTGTTTTTGGTCAATGCCCGATGAAGTGGATACGCATGCCTTTATGCTGAATCATCTGACTGAAAAAGTATGGCTGTTGCCGGTTGTCAAAAACAATTCTTTGGAAATTCGAAAGTTCAACGGCGTTCAGGATTTGCGTCAAGGCGTTTTACACATTGAAGAACCCGTTGGTGATCCGTTTGAAGGGAATATTGATCTGGCAGTGATTCCTGGAATGGCTTTTGATCGGTTCGGAAACCGCTTAGGGCGAGGAAAAGGATATTATGATCAATTCTTGGCACAACATCATCTCAAAACCATTGCCGTGGCTTTCCATTGTCAACTGGTTGAACAGGTTCCCGTCGATAAATGGGATGTCAGAATGAACCAAGTCATTACCGAAAAAGGGATCATCATTCCATCCATCTCAACTTAGTGAATGAGAAGCATATCATTTACAATTTACAATCAATAAATTAGCCATTCATCGACTTTATTTTCAAAAAAAATCATACAAAAATTTGCACAATTCAAAGGAAACACTTACCTTTGCATCGCTTTTGAGAACAAGACGTAACGTACAATACAGCTTCGACGGCAAGTTTTCAAAAAGCACGGAGCAACTCAAAACTTTATTTATTATCTTCTTCAGTAGCTCAGTCGGTTAGAGCACCTGACTGTTAATCAGGGGGTCGTAGGTTCAAGTCCTACCTGAAGAGCAAAACCATCAACAAAAAATTGATGGTTTTTTTTCTTTTTGCACATATCCATGGACATATTGCCAGCGTGTCGGAATTCAAATTGCATCGTGGCCAAATCTTTAGCAAATCCTCCATCAAAAAAAACAGTTCAAAAAAGAAAAAATATCATTCATATCGAATGGCGGAAATAGGTGAAATTTTGGCAATTAAATAAGAAGGGCCTACCAACATCAAAGTTGAAATGATGAAAACAGCCACATTTAGCCATAAAAAAGTGCTCCACGGCAAATAAACCGGAACGGCCGAAACATAATAATTAGAAGGATCGAGCGGAATTAACTTCGTTGTACGTTGAATGAAAATAAAAAGCCAGGCAATGAGATTGCCCCAAAACATACCTTTCAGAACCAAAAAAGCCGAATGATAAAGAAAAATTTTACGAATTTGCCAGTCAGTGGAACCCAAGGCTTTAAGAATGCCTATCATTTGAATGCGTTCAAGAATTAAAATCAACAATCCCGAAATCATTACAAACCCCGATACCGCCATCATCAAAATAAGAATCACCCAAACATTCATATTGAACAAGCCAAGCCAGGCAAACAATTGCGGATTCAAATCTTTGATTGATTGGGAATAATAAGCCACCCCGTTTCGATCTAGCCGATTTGCCACATGAAAATAGACAGAATCGCTCAAAGCATCCAATTGATCAAAATTCCGAATTGAAATTTCGAGGCCGCTCATCTCATCAGGCGCCCAATCATTTAATAATTGAATGGTGTGAAGATTGCACAAGATATACAATTTATCAAAATCACCGAAATGGGTCGAATAAATTCCTTTCACATAAAATTTACGTGCTTGCAATTGGTTTTGCAAAAAATAGGCAATGAAACTACTTCCCACGTGTAAATGCAATTTTTCGGCAATGTTTTTTGAAATGATCACCTGATTGATCGATGCAGTATCATTGGGAGTAAAAATGGTTCCGGCCACCATGTTGTCTTTAAAAAAATGCCAGTCAAAATCACGACCAACACCTTTGAATATAACGCCTTCAAATTGATCGGGCGTTTTAATCATGCCCGGTTTTGTGGCAATTCGTTGTACATGACGAATTCCCGGAATCCGTTCCAGCGAAGTAATCATAGAGTCTGACACGGCAATGGGACGCGTTTCATAAGTAGAATTGTTGTCAAAACGCATTACTTGAATGTGTGATCCAAATCCTACGATTTTTGATCGAACCTCCTTTTTAAAGCCCAAGACGATGGCCAATGTCAACGTCATGACCAAAAGTCCCACGGCAATGCCAATGGTAGCAATGCGAACAGCCGGTTTCGACATGCGACGATTTCCAGCATCGTTCGTAAAATGAATTCGTTTGGCAATAAAATAGGATAAATTCAACACAACATTCGATTAAGTCAAAAATCTTCAATTCGACAGGGACGATTAAAGAGTTCGATGAGGATATTGCTCCAAGGCTTTACGCAGGACAATCATGGCTTTGGCTAAATCGTCCCTGTTCAGGACGTAAGCCAATCGAACTTCATTGCGTCCTACTCCCTTGTTGGTATAAAATCCTGAAGCAGGCGCCATCATGACAGTTTGTCCTTCATAATTAAAATCGGACAAAAGCCATTCGCAAAACCGATCAGAATCATCAATGGGCAACCTGGCCACGGTATAAAATGCCCCCATTGGAATGGGCGAATAAACTCCAGGAATGCGATTTAACTCGTCAATCATAAATTTTCTCCGTTCAACATATTCATTGTACACTTCCAACATATATTCTTCTGAAGTGTCCAATGATGCTTCGGCAATCATTTGTCCAATCAACGGAGGGCTGAGCCGTGCCTGACAAAATTTGATGGCGCTGCGTTTTACCTCCTCATTTTTAGTCACCAGAGCTCCTACGCGCAATCCTGTTTCGCTGTATCGTTTTGAAAAAGAATCAATTAAAACAACATTATGTTCAATGCCTTTCAAATGAAAAGCGGAAATGTAAGGCGCTCCCGTGTAACAAAATTCACGATACACTTCATCCGAAAAGAGAAATAAATCGTATTTTTTTACTAAATCACGAATTTTATTCAGTTCAGCATGTGTATAAAGATATCCGGTCGGGTTATTGGGATTACAAATCATAATTCCTTTGGTTCGAGGCGTAATCAATGCTTCAAATTGATCGATGGAAGGCAGCCTGAATCCTTCATCAATGGAAGAAACCACAGGTCTGACAATGGCACCGCTGCCAATGGCAAAAGCGGTATAATTGGCATAAGCCGGTTCAGGCACAATGATTTCATCGTCAGGATCGAGACATGAAAGAAAAGCAATGTTGACAGCTTCAGAACCTCCTGCAGTGATGATGATGTCATCGACGGAAACGTTAATGTTGAATTTGGCATAATAAGAAACCAGTTTTTTTCGCAAGCTCAACAATCCGTCACTTGGAGAATATTCAAAAATTTTGAGATCAATGTTTTTTAATGCTTCGATCGCATTTGGAGGTGTCGCCACATCGGGTTGTCCAATATTCAAATGATAGACTTTGATTCCCCGAGCCTTTGCTTTATCTGCCAAAGGTGCTAATTTTCGAATGGGTGATTGAGGCATGGCAAACCCTCTTCCTGAAATTTTTGGCATTGTGTGATATTTAATTTGAATGAATAATCAGGGCAATGAATGTTAATTCAATCAATGCTTTAAGAGCCGATCCATTTGGCGTCGATCTTCTTTTTCGCGCAATGACTGACGTTTATCGTATTTTTTCTTTCCTCGGGCAACGGCAATTTCCAGCTTAGCCAACCCACGATCGTTGATAAACAACTTGACCGGAATGATCGTAAATCCGGTTTCTTTGGTAGCGCGAATCAATTTGAAAATTTCCCGTTTTGTCAACAACAATTTTCGATCTCGTCGTACTTCATGATTGGCAATATTTCCGTAAGCATATTCAGCAATGTGCATATTTTTGATCCACACTTCGTTGTGAAGAATGATAGCATACGCATCCGATAATCCGGCTTTGCCCTCGCGAATTGCTTTAATCTCAGTCCCCACCAATTGAATGCCTGCCGTAAAACGCTCCAGCAATTCGTAATCGAAAGTAGCCCGACGATTTTTTATCAATATTGACGATCCGCGATGCATGTTGGTTATTTTAAATTAGGAAGAAACAAATTGTTGAATATAAAGCTGATAATCCAAGGAACTCCTGCAATTAATCCGGTTAATCCTAAAACAAACGTTCCACGAGCTTCAACATCGATGTGAAAAATCACATCGCCGGCAATCCAAATCAAATATGGCGTGTAAAAAAAGAAAATCCAAAGAAAAAAGAAACTGGGCGATAAAGCCATGAAAATATACAACACAAAAACAATAGAAAATGAATAAGCGGTCACCAACGATAAAAGTTCTTTGTTCACACTAATTTGATATTTCTTTACCAAAAGCATGGATAAAAAAAAGCGAACAATAAAAAAAGAACTGAACAGCGTGACAAAATCAATAAGCCCATGAATGATGGCAACATGAACGGAGGCATGACGAAACAGCAAATCCGCAATCGTTGCCAGAACAGCAGCCGTGATCATCAGCGGATAAGAGAACTTATTCATTACCATGTATTTACTGTTGCCCTCCGATTGAAATTGAACCCATGCAACTTCCGGTTTTGTGAACAACAAAATCAATTTGTCATAAATTACTTTCAACATACGTTTTAGTGCATTTTTTGCCAATGCAAAAGTAGAACATTCATGTTAAAATGACAAATGAGAAACAAAGTTACAGGAAGTAAACGCCCATGTGTCTTTTCTCTTTCAAAAAAAAGAATGACCACACAGATAAAACTCAGTTAAGGAACTTTTATTCAAATATTTATTTCAAAATCACACCATCGTGAAATTCAAATTTTCACCCTCAAGAACCGACACTTTGGAAAATAAAAACTATCTTTGTAGCACGAATGAATTTTTTATTATTATCTAACCTATTCATTATAAAAACATTGTCATGAACGAATCATTGTTTTCAACATTACCTTACAAAGTTGCCGACATTCATTTAGCCGACTTTGGGAGAAAAGAGATTGTATTGGCAGAAAAAGAAATGCCCGGTTTGATGGCATTACGAAAAAAATATGGTCCGCTGAAACCTCTCAAAAATGCACGCATCACGGGGTCACTGCACATGACGATCCAAACGGCCGTATTAATTGAAACATTGGTTGAATTGGGTGCTGAAGTTCGCTGGGCCAGTTGCAATATCTATTCAACGCAGGATCATGCCGCAGCAGCCATTGCAGCCGCAGGCATTCCGGTTTTTGCCTGGAAGGGAGAAACATTGGAAGAATACTGGTGGTGCACGCTTCAAGCCTTAACTTTTGAAGGCAACAAAGGCCCCAATCTGATTGTTGACGACGGCGGAGACGCCACACTCATGATTCATAAAGGTGTTGAAGCTGAAAAAAACAGTGCCGTTCTTCATCAGGAAACACACGGCGAAGATGAAAAACAACTTTTACTGATTCTTGATAAAGTGCTTCACGAAAACGCTTCATTCTGGACAAGCATGGTGCCTCACATCAAAGGCGTCTCGGAAGAAACAACCACCGGCGTTCATCGTCTCTATCAAATGATGGAGGAAAAGAAACTCCTGTTCCCTGCATTCAACGTGAACGATTCGGTGACTAAATCAAAATTTGACAATTTATACGGATGTAGAGAATCATTGGCCGATGGCATTAAACGAGCCACAGATATCATGTTGGCCGGCAAAGTGGCCGTTGTTTGCGGATACGGCGATGTGGGCAAAGGATCGGCACAATCTTTGCGTTCATTCGGATCACGTGTCATTGTCACCGAAATTGATCCAATTTGTGCTCTTCAAGCTGCCATGGAAGGATATCAAGTAGCAACGGTTGAAGACGCATTACCCGAAGCCGAAATATACGTTACAACCACCGGAAATCGCGACATCATTCGCATTGAACACATGGAAAAGATGAGAAGCGGATCAATCGTTTGCAACATAGGCCATTTCGACAACGAAATTCAAGTCGATAAATTAAAATCGTATCCGGGCATACAACAAGTCAACATTAAACCACAAGTGGACAAATACATATTCCCTGACGGACATTTCATTTTGTTATTGGCAGATGGCCGTTTGGTCAATTTAGGTTGTGCCACCGGACATCCTTCGTTTGTGATGAGCAATTCATTTTCCAATCAAACGCTGGCTCAAATTGAGCTGTTCAATCATGCACACGAAATTGATGTGTATCGTTTACCCAAAAAATTAGATGAAGAAGTGGCACGATTGCATTTGGACAAACTTGGCGTAAAACTCACTCAATTGACCCCGGAACAGGCTGCCTACATTGGGGTTCCGCAAGAAGGGCCTTACAAACCGGATCATTACAAATATTGATTCAACAGAAATCGTTGTTTGATTGATAACACATTAATCTATCATTATATGTTCAGCAAACATTGCGTTGATATTTTTGAGTTGGCAACCATGAAATATCATGAAACCGATCACGTTGATGCTCCAATGCCGGCGCTTTATCCCGAACAAAGCATCGACGGGATTTTATTTAAAAAAAACTGGATCGATGCTGTTCAATGGCATTTGGAAGACATCATTCGTGATCCGCTCATCGATCCCGTAGAAGCATTGAAAATCAAACGGCGCATCGATGCATCCAATCAGGAACGCACCGATGTGGTGGAAGAAATTGATGGCTATTTTTTAAACAAATACCAAAACATTGATCGACGCAACGATGCAACCATCAATACGGAAAGTCCGGCGTGGGCTATCGACCGACTTTCCATATTGGTGCTCAAGATTTTTCACATGAACGAAGAAACCAAACGACATGATGCAACCAATGAACATCGTGCAACCTGTGAAAATAAATTGAGAGTGCTTTTGGAACAAAAAGAAGATTTAATGACTTCAATTGATCAATTGTTAAGCGATATTGAACAAGGGAAGAAATGGATGAAAGTGTATAAACAGATGAAAATGTACAATGATCCCACGTTGAATCCGGTTCTTTATCAATCAAAATAAAAAAGCGGAGGCATTTTTCATCGTCGATTTCACTAACAACGGTTGATTTACCGTACAGAATAAAATGTTCAGGGAGTTTAGGTGAACAACTTTTATTGAGTTTGATCATAAATATTTGTTTACGTGCAAATTGTAATCACACGTTTTTCCGCATTAGGTGACATTGCCATTTCGGTGCCTTTAATTCGTCAATTGGCCGAACGCAACCCGACACATCATTTCATTATGGTTTCAATGCCGTTGACAGCTCCTTTGTTTAGAGAAATATCCAATTTAACATACATTGCATTTGACAAAAAAGGGCGTCACAAAGGGTGGATCGGGTTATTGAAATTGTATTTCGAATTGCGTAAACTGCATCCTGATGCGTTGGTCGATTTACACGATGTATTAAGAACCAAATGGTTAAGATGGATGTTTGCTTTCAATCGTACAAAAATATCCATTATTGATAAAGGAAGAGCAGAAAAAAATGCCTTGATTAAACATGGATTTCAACATTCAAAGCAGCTTTTGCCAACCATTGAACGTTATGCAAATGCCTTTGAATCAATCGGCTTGACACTGAAACCGAGAGATTGGTCATCATTCTCATTTTCTCTTCACTCAAAACCTATTGAGAAAGAACTGAATACAATGTTTGACGAAAAAATTGGAAATTGGATCGGCATTGCCCCCTTTGCTCAACATCGCGGCAAACAGCTTCCATTTGAAACAATAGAAAAAGTTTTGGAACATTTCAGCAAAGAAGAGCATACAACCATTTTCTTGTTTGGAGCAGGCAAAGAAGAAGGCACACAACTTGAAAAATGGGCACAAAGATATCCGAATAACATCAATCTGGCCAATCGATTTGAAATAGATGAAGAAATCATGTTAATGAAACGATTAAACGTCATGCTCACAATGGATTCAGCCAATATGCATCTGGCATCCATTGCCGGCATTCCGGTTGTTTCTGTTTGGGGTGCGACACATCCGTTTGCCGGATTTTATGGATACAATCAACCTGAAGAATTGGCAATTCAAATCGATTTATTTTGTCGTCCATGCTCTGTTTATGGGCAAAAATCATGCCGATTCGGGACTTGGGATTGCCTAAACAACATCAAACCTGACATCATCATTGATAAAATTACATCCATCCTTACTGGAAAACATGGAAGACAATTTTCCGTTGAAATCAAATAACGTGATCATTAACAAATAATTATGGGTAAAATCATAGCATTAGCAAATCAAAAAGGCGGTGTTGGAAAAACAACGACAGCCATCAATTTAGCAGCCTCTTTAGCTACCCTGAATCAAAAAGTTTTGTTGGTTGATGCTGATCCTCAAGCCAATGCTTCATCTGGCTTAGGAATTGATGTTCGAACCGTTAAAAACAGCATTTATGAATGTTTAGTAGAAGAAATCAGTCCGTCGGAAGCCATCATCGATACTGAAATACCGAATTTATGGATCATCCCTTCGCACATTGATCTGGTAGGAGCCGAAATTGAAATGCTGGAAATTGACGAACGGGAAAAAATTATGCGGCGTCAACTACAATCCCTTAAAGATCAATATGATTACATTCTGATTGACTGTTTGCCTTCGCTGGGTTTAATCACCGTTAATGCACTTACCGCTTCCGATTCGGTCATCATTCCGGTTCAATGTGAATATTTTGCGCTTGAAGGCATCAGCAAACTGCTGAATACCATTAAAATTATCAAGACAAGACTCAATCCCGAACTCTCCATTGAAGGATTGCTTTTGACCATGTATGATAATCGGTTACGCCTTGCCAATCAAGTGTATCATGAAGTGCACAAACACTTTGGAAATTTAGTGTTCAACACGGTGATTCAGCGGAATGTGAAGTTAAGTGAAGCGCCAAGTCACGGTAAACCCGTTATCCTTTACGACAAAGAATCAAAAGGGACTCAGAATTACATTGACTTAGCCAAAGAGCTGATTGAAAAAATAACTCCCTCAAAAAATGAAAAGCAATAATTAAAAAAACAAGATACAATGGTACAAAAACATGCTTTGGGACGTGGTTTAAGCGCACTCATCGATACAGAGCCGATTTCAACAAGCGGCTCTTCGTCCATTAATGAAATAGACATTGAGAAAATTCATCCAAATCCGCATCAACCTCGATCACATTTTGATGAAGAGGCTTTGATGGAATTAGCCTCCTCCATCAAAGAAATTGGGATCATTCAGCCCATCACCTTAAGGAAAATCAACGATGACAAATATGAAATCATTGCCGGAGAAAGGCGTTATAGAGCTTCAAAACTTGCAGGACTGACCACCATTCCTGCCTACATAAAAACGGCAGACGACGATTTGGTCATGGAAATGGCATTGATCGAAAATCTGCAAAGGGAAGATTTAAATGCCATTGAAATTGCATTGACTTTTCAACGATTGCTTGAAGAATACAAAATGACACAGGAACGCCTGAGCGAACGTGTTGGGAAAAAAAGAGCAACCATTGCCAACTATTTGCGTTTGTTGCGTTTACCTGCCGAAATTCAGATGGCGATCAAAAACAAACAAATCGACATGGGACATGCCAGAGCATTGATCAATGTGGAAGATCCGACAAAACAATTAACGATTTACGAACAAATTCTAAAAAATCACCTTTCAGTGCGCAAAGTGGAAGAATTGGTACGAAATATCGAATTGGACGAAGAAAAAGAAACCATTGAAAAGAAACCCCTTCCACAAGAGCATCAGCAAATTGAGAAAAAATTGGTGGAATTGTTGCAGGTCCCGGTAAAATTTAACTGCAATGACAAGGGTAAGGGAAAGATCACCTTATCCTTCCGATCCGACTCGGAGTTAGAACGATTGATGGAATTGTTGGATAAATTGCATTGATTTGAAGTTGCGTTTTTACATATTGCTGAGTGCAATGCTCATGTTGGCCGTTTTTTCCAACGCACAGGGAAAACCTGCCATTACACCGACGGATACCATTGTGCTGCCGTTATCAACGCACGGATTAAACACCAAATTGAAAATGGACACCATCCAAAAAGCGGTTTTTTCGCCCGATCCCAATCGAGCCATTTGGCTGGCGGCCATTGTTCCGGGACTTGGTCAAATTTATAACCGCAAATATTGGAAATTACCCATTATTTATGGCGGTTTTGTCGGATTAGCCTATGCCATATCTTGGAACAACCGAATGTATAAAAATTACAAACAGGCATATCTCGATTTAGTGGACAACAATCCAAACACCAACAGTTATCTAGATGTTCTCCCTAAAGGTTCGATCGCCAATCCGAATCAAATTGATAAAGCATGGCTTCAACAAGCCTTACAAACGGAAGTCAATGTGTTTCGCCGATATCGGGATTTAAGCATTATTTCGGCTGTTGGCCTTTATGCACTTTCGTTGATCGATGCGTATGTCGATGCACAAATGGCACATTTTGACATTACACCCAACTTGTCGCTCAAAGTATCTCCACAAGTGATGCAGGAACAACAATTGGGCACCACAACTTCGTATGGTCTAAAACTACATATTTCTTTTTAATGATGCACAAATTTCTTAAATGGCTGATGTTCGGGTCAATGTTGATCTTAGGAAATCAATTGATGGCGCAACTGCCCAACGATGTGAAACCGATAAATGATACCGTTAAAAATGCCGATTCAACCACCACGATCATTCCTTTAGTCATTCCTGAAGGATTGGACATAAGTTTCAACGGGCTGCTCAATCAATGGTACGAAACAAAAAATAATAACACCTCCTTCCCTACCGACACCATCAATCCTTACGTTTCCGATAGCACCATGATTGATCGGTTGTCCAAATTGCCGAATATCATCGAAATGCCATTCAACCATTACGTTAAAACCTGCATTGATTTTTACACATGTCAAAAACGTAAACAAGTTTCATATATGTTGGCCATGGGTCAATACTATTTACCGCTTTTTGAACAGCAAATCTTAGCCAACAAATTGCCCGACGAACTAAAATATTTACCCATCATTGAATCAGCGCTCAATCCCACAGCCTATTCACGAGCTGGAGCTGCAGGACTTTGGCAATTAATGGTTTCGACGGCAAGAATTTACGGATTACAGGTTAACAGCCTGATTGACGAACGAATGGATCCGGTTAAAGCTACTCGGGCAGCAGTGCATTTCTTAAAAGATTTATATCGCATATACGGCGATTGGAATCTGGTCATTGCCGCATACAATTGTGGGCCAGGAACCGTGAACAAAGCCATCCGCCGTTCGGGAGGAAAACATGATTATTGGCAAATTTTCCCATATCTCCCTGCAGAAACCAGAAGCTATGTTCCTATTTTTATTGCCGCAAATTATGTAATGAATTATTATAAAGATTGCAACTTAGCCATGGCACCCATTTGTATGCCACTGACAGACACCATCATGGTTCACGACAAAATCCATTTCATTCAATTGTCAACACTGCTGAAAATTCCCATTGACGAACTGCGAATGTTAAATCCTCAATATCGCCAGGACATCATTCCGGGGAACATTGAACCATGTCCGTTAAGGTTGCCGTTAGATGCTTCAAGCGCTTTCCTGGCTAACGAAAATCAAATTGTTGCTTACAAATCCGATGAACTTTTCCCAAATCGATTGACCGTAGAACCTGAAACCTTCAAAGGCAAAAAAGATCGAAGAGGCCATCGCATCGTCCATTATGTAAAAAACGGAGAATCATTGTGGACTATTGCCAAAAAATATCGTGTGACGGAAAAAGAGCTGAAAAAATGGAATCATCTGCATTCTGCTGTTCTTCCCAAAGGCAAACGCTTGATCATTTATTGATGAGGAAACATCATTGTTAAAAATCTTTCATTGATTTTATTTGAAAACAATTTTATCGTAAATTTATCATCCGTTTACTTCAATTTAACCGGCTAAAACATGGAAAAACTCTTTTATTCAATCAAAGAAGTAGCTGCCGAATTGAATGTCAATCCGTCACTGCTTCGTTTTTGGGAAAAAGAATTTCCACAACTTAAACCACGTAAGAATGCCAAAGGGACTCGATTTTATACGACTGACGACATTAAACTGCTGAAAGAAATACATTATTTAGTTAAGGATCAACACCTTACACTTGAAGGAGCCCGACAACGGCTTAAAATATCCAAAGACGAAATAGCCCGCAAACAAGAAATAGTTGAACGCCTTCGACACATCCGCCAAGAACTGCTCAACATGAGAAAAGCCTTTGTAGCCCTTTCCAAAGAAAATAATTAAGTATATTTTTTCTATATTCTATCACTACTGACCGACAAAAATTTTGATGTGAAGATAAAAAAGATAGGGCAACTACCAAAGTAATCGCCCTAACGTTGTACATTTGAGTTGCAAAACAAATAATAGTACAACTATGGGCAAAGATAGTGAAAAGCATTTAGTCGGTCAGCCGATATTCAAACAAATAATAAAAATGCTTCCACGGGAGCAATTTGATTTGTTAGTCAATCAATGCGGTAGTGACCGTTATTACAAAAGTTTTTTTTCGTGGGATGAATTGATTTTAATGTTATTCGGGATATTTTCGCGTTGCGATTCGATGGGAGAGGTTTGTGATGGGATGCGAGCCTTGTCGGGGAAGTTAAACTATCTTGGGATGGATTGTGCGCCTTCAAAAAGCACGGCAGGCGATGGATTACGTGATAGGAAGGAGGACCTTTTTCGGTTGTATTATTTTGACTTAATGGCCTATTTTGGTCCGCTTTTGTCGGTCAGCCGAAAAGAGAAGGTCAGTTTTAAAGAGTTTTATGCCTTTGATTCTACCACCATCAGTTTGTTTAGCGAGGTTATGAAGGGAGTGGGTCGTAATCCCAAAGGAGAGGGCAAGAAGAAAGGAG
>JBMFIQ010000006.1:0-78752 GCA_049976245.1 Microbacter sp.
GATGTTAATGCTATGGATGCCATTCCTTACGAAGTAGGTGCCTACTATGTTTTTGATAGAGGATACGTTGATTATACCCGACTTTATAAAATCACTCAACTGGATTCATATTTTGTGGTCAGAGCCAAGAAGAACCTTCGATTTAAGATCGAAACTTACCTGCCTGTCAACGAAACGACTGGCATATTAAGTGATCAAATCGGAGTTCTTAAGGGTGATAATGCCTACAAAACATATCCAGTCAAACTCAGAAAAGTTGCATTTTATGATAAGGAAATGAACCGGAGGTTCATCTATCTAACCAATAACATGGAATTGTCCCCTGAGCAAATAGCACTACTTTACAAGAACCGTTGGCAAATAGAGCTTCTCTTCAAATGGATCAAACAACATCTCAAAATAAAATCCTTTTGGGGAACTTCTGAAAATGCAGTTAGAATCCAAATTTATTCTGCAATAATCGCATATTGTTTGGTTGCTATAGTAGGACACGACCTGCAAATTAATCGTACAACCTACGAGATTTTGCAAATTTTAGGAATATCACTTTTAGATAAAACCCCTGTAAATGAACTGTTTATTAATATAGATACTAACGATGTCAAAGAGCTAAATTATAACCAACTGTCAATCAGCTTTATTTAAGTGGACACTAATGATATTTTAATCATTCGTGTGCTGTATCTTTACAGAAGTATAAAAACAAGAGGTCATGCTTGTGAATGATTCAATATGAAGTTATTTTAACATTAATGTGTCATTTGTGCCCTTCATTTGTGATCAATATGATGTTAAAATTGAAGATTATTAAAACAAGTGCATTCAATCAGAAAAAAATGGGCATAAAGATGATTTTTTTTTCAAAAATATTTTGATGAACAAGAAAATGTCTCTATCTTTCGCCACAATTATGGAATTATTTCCTTTGTGACAAGAGTCAGATCACTAAAATGCTTACTTGAAAGAAAGTAAGCACTTTTTTTCACCCCTTACTGAAGCGAAATGAGTCAAATTGTAAACTAATTATTGTTGTTAAACTGAAAATTTATTGTATGAAAAGAACAGCTTTTTTGTTAACAATGCTTGCGATAAGTATTTTATCGTTTGCACAAGGAGTCGTAAAAGGGATTGTTGCCGACGAAACAACCAAGGAGCGGTTGATTGGTGTAACGGTGTATTGCCCCGAAACCAAAAGCGGAACTACTACCGATCTCGATGGTAGTTTTACGTTGAAAGTACCACAAGGAAAACACGCCATCACGTTATCTTACGTGGGTTACAAAACGATCACATTGCAAGTAAAACCGGGAGACAATCTCGGAACAATCAACATGAATTCTGAAAGCATCGGGTTAAATGACGTGGTAGTAACTTCATCCATTGCCGTACGGCGCAAAACTCCGGTTGCCGTATCAGTGATTACGCCTCAAGATATTCAGTTGAATATCAGCACAGGCGGTTTGCCTGAGTTGTTGAACTCAACGCCGGGTGTTTATGCTACCAAATCAGGTGGAGGCTTCGGCGATCAACGGGTTAATATTCGTGGCTTTTCTTCTGAAAACATTGCGGTTATGATTAATGGCGTTCCAATGAATGATATGGAATGGGGCGGTACCTATTGGAGTAACTGGGCAGGACTGTCGGATGTCACTCGCTCATTACAAGTGCAACGTGGTTTAGGAGCATCAAAAATAGCATCCCCATCAGTAGGTGGTTCAATTAATATTCTCACCAAATCGACAGAGGCACAACGAGGTGGTTCAATTTTCTACGGGGTTGCCGATGATGGATACCAAAAGATGACTTTTTCTGCATCAACAGGGTTAAGTCCTCAAGGATGGGCAGTCTCAATGCTGGGGTCGAAAAACACGGGAAACGGGTATATACAAGGAACACCTTTTGAAAGTTACACTGCATTTTTGAGTGTTTCAAAAGTGATCAATTCAAATCAAACGATCTCTTTTACAGGCTTCATGGCGCCACAATGGCACCAACAACGCAAGGACGCATTGACCATTCAAGAATGGCAATTGTATGGATACAAATATAATGCAGGTTATGGATATGACATAAATGGCCAACCAAAAACTTTTAACTACAACTATTACAACAAGCCACAAATGTCGATTAACCACTATTGGACTATTAATGACAAATCGAGTTTATCCACAGTGGCATACATGTCTATCGGACGTGGAGGAGGTTGGTCCGGTTTGGGAGCAAACTCATCATACGCTTATGGAGCGACCAATGGTTTGATTAATACCTATTATCGGAAAATCGACGGCAGTTTTGATTACGCCACGCTTGAAAATCAAAATGCAGCCAGTTTATCCGGGTCTTCTTTAGCCATTAAAGATCAAACCAATAACCACATGTGGTACGGATTATTGTCCACATTTTATACCAGCATCAAGCATTTTGATTTACAAGGTGGAATTGATTTGCGTTATTACAAAGGAACCCATCAGGGCAAGGTGGTTGATTTGTTAGGCGGGCAATTTGTTATTGATCCGGCGAGAGCTACAGGGAAATTCAAAAATGATCCCAATTGGGTGAATCAAAAACTGGGGTTGGGTGATATAGTAACCCGCGATTATGATGGATATGTTGCTCAAGAAGGTGTTTTTGGTCAAGCTGAATACAGCAAAGGCAAAATTAGCGCATTTGTTGCCGGATCTGCCAACGGCATGAATTATTGGCGTGTGGATCGTTTTTACTATGACGACAAACGCTCAGTTACCGTGACCAAATACGGATTTACGGGTAAAGGCGGCTTAAACTATAACCTGACAAAAAATCACAATGTCTTTGCCAATGTTGGGTATTTCTCGCGTACGCCTTTTTTTCAAGGCGCCATTTTCCCAAGCTACACCACGAGTAACATTGTGAATAAGAATGCTGTGAATGAAAATGTGATTTCTTACGAATTGGGTTATGGATACCGTTCCCGATTTTTCTCCGCCAATGTCAATGCTTACAACACGTTATGGAAAAATAAGACCATGGTAAAAGCCGTGAATGCTTCAGATCCATCACAAGGAACTATCAATTTGACGGGCGTTAATTCGTTGCGTCAAGGTATTGAATTAGATTTCAGATGGATGCCGACGCGAGGATTGAATATTGACGGAATGGCTTCGTTTGGAAATTGGAGATGGGACAGCAATCCAACCGGTTATGTGTACAATGTGGATGGTCAACCGGTGGACGTCAAAGGGAATGTAGTGCCGGCTTTAAGTCCGAATCAGGCTTATGCAAAATTGAATTTGAAAGGCATTCACGTGGGCAATTCGGCTCAAACTACTGCTTATATTTCGGCTCAGTATGAATTGTTGAAAGGATTCACGGTGGGTGTCAATTATAACTATTTTGCCCGCAATTTTGCCGATTTCTCTTTAGCCATCAACAGTTGGGGTGTGAACAATTTCCAACAACCCTGGCGTATGCCCAATGCAGGAATTATGAATCTGAATGCAAATTATCAATTCAACATTGGACAAGTCAAAGCCACTTTGTTTGGAAATATCAACAACTTGCTGAATACGGTTTATATCAGTGATGCTACTGATTTAAATACAACGCACGACTGGAGAGGCGTTTCGGTTTATTATGGGTTCCTTGAAACATGGTCAATGGGTCTGAAGATTAATTTCTAAACAATCGTTGATTCACTTGTACATCATTCAAACTTTTGATCATGGAAAGCGTCTTTTCTAAACCAACTTCCCCTTGATCATCATGTAAAAAACAATACCAATTTATATGAAATGAGCATGAACATTGAGATTTATCAAAAGCGATAAAAATAAAAAATGCGAGTTTCAAACATCCTTAACGTTAAAAATTAAAATAGACGTATGAAAACATTCAAACATCTTGCATATCCACTGTTATTTTTAGTGGCTGCGGTTTTTCAGAGCTGTCAGGATTTCAATGCCAAAAATTTCCCAGGGTACGATGATCTGGCTAAACCAAAATTGGTGACCACGGCTACGTATCAATTGACCAATACTGATTACAAAACGATTGCCAACGCTTATAAAAACGCGATGTTGCCTATAGCTGCCAACGCAACGGATTCGGCGGCCATTATTGCCACGGCTAACACCATCACAAACACGTTGAGTTTCAGTGCAACCATTCAGGGAAGTGAATTTATCGCTTACCTCATGCCAACTTTGTATCAATATGTTGATCCGGGATCTGCCATCTCGGTGATTTTCAGAACCAATGAAAACATACCGAATTTTGCCACTTACAGTGATTCATTGCTTGTGACCGATTATGCTGCCATGGGAACGACTGCCGGAAAACCGGGTGCAAAAAATGATTTTTCGAGCAGCATTGATCCCAATCTTTACATTCCAAGCTATTTGAAACAAAAGCATCCTTATGCCGTTGTCAACGAAATAGCCCGTGTGGCTTTTAAATGGTATGTTTCTCCGGCCGATGTTCCGTTGGCACGCTATTACATGTTTGACGGGAATAATTGGAATGAATTTGGGAAAACAGATCAGTTTATTATGGCCAATGATCGGACTTGGATGTTTGATCCAACGATTACTTTTGTTGCCAGCAAAGATGATTACATGGCTTTGATGAACTATTTATACACCAATTGGCAAAAAGCCGGAGGAGTTCCCCCGGTTGCTCCGGCCAAAACGCCAACTCCTGTGGGTTTTGCTATTCCTGAATTGGTAGGCTACAACGGATGGACAGCCAACAATGTAGGCCGCTTTGTCATCAATTGGACCTATCCGCCCAATGGAAGCGATCTGAGCAATGTTCGGACTGAATATTTCTTTGGGAGTTCCTGGTATTATCCCGATTTTGACATTCGTGCAACAACACGGGTTTATGCCGACGACGTTGAATTGCAGGCTTATTTTGCTCACGTGGACAGCATCACCACGATGAGCGCCACAGATAAAACAGCGGCTAAAACCGCCTTCATGGAACAACGTGTTATTCAGGGCCTTTCTTTGATGATCACCTTGAAATATCCGAACCTTCAACCTCAGGTAAAAGGGATCGATCAATATGTTCAGGCTCGAATTGATGAATATACCGGATCACATAATTATTGGACCTATCGTTTCCAATGTGTAGCTCCAGGTCGATATACTTATATCAGCCGCACTAAATGGAAATAACCTGTTGAAATTGAAATCAGAGCTGCTGTTTTGAGCAGCTCTGATTATCTTTGACAAAATGGGATTTTTCTAAAAGTCCTGATTTTCAAACTATTTTTTTCTTCTTTCTCATAACGTTCTAACCAAACTGATTCATGAAAAAACTTTTTATTCTACTTTTTTGGAGCATTGCTTTTGCACTGGTTGCTCAAATTCCGACCGGTTACTACGATCAGGCTGAAGGAAAAACCGGCGCTGAATTGAAAACAGCGCTCTTTAATATTGTCAGCTCGCATACCCAAATCACTTACACCGGATTGTGGTCGGCTTTTCCCTACACTGATGCACGCTCCGACGGTAAAGTATGGGATATTTATTCTACAGCAACAAATTATGTCTTCGGCTATTCCAGCAACGGAGGCAATCAATGCGGAAATTACTCCAAAGAAGGTGATTGCTACAACCGTGAACACTCCTTTCCTAAAAGCTGGTTCAATGTAAAAAGTGGAGACGAAAACACAGTTCCAATGGGTACTGACCTTTTTCATCTTTACCCTTCTGACGGCTACGTAAATGCTCAACGTAGTAATTATATGTTTGGCGAAGTGGCTTCTCCTATCTATACTTCAAAAAATGGATACTGCAAACTGGGGCCTTGTTCGTTTCCAGGCTATACCGGTACGGTGTTTGAACCGGGAGATGATATGAAAGGTGATTTTGCCCGCACCTATTTTTACATGGTCACTGCTTATCAGGACCGCATTGTGACTTGGACAAACAGTGATGCGGCTCAATTATTAGATGTGACCAGTTCGGCAACACTTACCTATCCTTCCTTCAAGCAATGGGCTATTAATTTGTTTTTGAAATGGAATGCTCAGGATCCTGTTAACCAAAAAGAAATCAACAGGAACAATGTCATTTATTCACAGTATCAACACAATCGGAATCCGTTTATTGATCATCCCGAATTAGCCGAATACATTTGGGGCGATAAAAAAGGAATGGCATGGAGCACTACCGTATCTACAGGTGTTCAAGCTCCTCAATTACAAGATATTCAAATTAGGGTTTCGCGTGACAATAAAACAGTTCGGTTTGAATCAGAAAATCAACGATCACTACATTACATTTTCACAGACATTTCCGGTAAGCTTCTTTTGACAGGCGATGCCGAAATAAATCAAACCATATCTCTCGGAGCTTTTTCAAATGGCATTTATTTACTCCATGTTTCGGACGGAAAAGGCATCAAAGTGACCAAATTCCTACTTTAAAAATGATTTTACGTATAAACGCGTCGCTGTGGATGCGTTTTGTTTATAATTTATCCACTTTTAATTTTTTATGTTATGAAAAAATGTACGCTTTTTGCGATTGCACTTTTTGCCTTTATGGCAGTGCACGCACAGACCAATCTTTTAACGAACCCAAGTTTTGAAACTTGGACGAATGGACTTCCCGGTGGATGGACTTTCCCATCAACGATCCCATCAACGAATACGGTTACACAAAACACAACCAACACGTACAACAACTCAGGAAGCGCCTTGCAGGTAGCAAGTACATCAACTGCTGCCACATTCAGTGTCAATCAATATGTACTTCCTCCGAATGGAATATCTACTTTTGACACCAACACGACTTACGAATTGAGAATTCGTTATACAGCCACTGCCGGTGACGGAACGGATGCCCGCATCTGGTGTGGTTATTTAAGTAATGCACCTGGTACGACTCCGAATACATACATTACTTTTTCGCATGCTGATTCAATAGGATTGTTAGGCCCCGGTGGTAATTTTAATCCAACCGGATACGCTTCGAATAATGGATATTTATATTCAACCTGTCCTGGATCTCCAGTTTATGCCAATCAATGGTACACTTATGTGTATAAATTTAATTTTCCTGCCGGTGTAAAGCAATTTAATTTCCAAATTAGAATGTACAAAGGATCTACGGTACTTTGGGATGATTTCTATTTTGGAGAAGCTGTTTCAACCGATTTCACAACCGCTGTGCAAAATACATCAACATCGAACTTGAAAGTTTTTGTAGTTGGGAATCAGTTAGAAGTGCAAGGCGTTGAAGCAAATACGCCTGTGATGGTTTACAATACCCTTGGCGCATTGGTTAAAAACGGAGTTGCTTCGGATCATGTCACTTTACCCAAAGGGGTTTACATTGTGAAAGTTTCCGGCAACACCACTAAGGTTTTTGTCAATTAGTCTTGCTAAGAGCTTGAGAGTATGTGGATCATCTATCGCATTGAATAGATGAAACGAGCTAAAAAAATGCTTTTGTTTAAGCGTATAACAAGTTGGGAATTCCTTACGTCTTTAGTGTTAAAGATTTAAGTAGGTGTATGAAACGAGCCTTAAAAACAGCTTATACTCAAGCGTATGACTATTTGACGAGTTTCATACATCCTTAGCTTTAAAAATTGACGTATGAAAGATAAAATGTTCCGAAAATCATTTTGAATGATGCTGATATATAACAGATTGTAAAAAATGTTTTTTCGGAACTTTTTTCTATCGGTAATAATCGCAAGGATTTTTCGATTTAATTAATGATGGAAGAGTTTGTGCTTTAGCTAAATTTGAAAAAACTCTCTTAACAGAATAAGGAATTGGAAAATCAGGCAGATAAATATATGATTTGTCGAGCCATAAAAAGAGGTTACGCTACAATGTATGGCTTTTTGGTAAGTCCCATACGACTATTAAAGGGCAATGATTTACGTATGAATATTTGTTTTACATGTCTCGTTAAGTTGAAATGAATCGATTAAATATTGTTTAAAATAACATACGGATGAAAACACATATATTGAGTTATATCTCTTTCTTGCTTGTTTTATTTTTTG
The DNA here is from genome assembly GCA_049976245.1 of Microbacter sp. Lineage (GTDB taxonomy): Bacteria > Bacteroidota > Bacteroidia > Bacteroidales > Paludibacteraceae > Microbacter. The sequence continues at coordinate 8,008 of JBMFIQ010000006.1, forward strand.
CTTTATCGGGCATGAATGAAGTAAATGCTGCAATTCCTCCCGGATATTATTATTTTGCACAAAACAAAAAGAAAGCTGAGCTAAAATCCGCTTTACGTCAATATGGTGCTCCTGTTTTTGAGTTTGAATATGGTGGCGGACCCGGATTTACGTGGGAAGGATTTTATTACACAGATCGAAATTCCGATAATTCGGTTATTGATATGTATTCTGATTCCGTGCGATATTTTAACGGATTTGCTGCTATTCTGAACATGAATATTGAACATTCGCTTCCTAAAAGTTGGTGGGGAGCTTTTCCCAATGGGGCATATAAAGATTTATTCCATTTATATCCGGCTGACGGCACTACAAACATTATTAAAAACAATCTTCCTTTAGGTGAAGTAACTGGAGTGCCAACGTTTTTTAATGGGAAAAGTAAAGTAGGTAAAAATGGCTTTGAAGCAGCTTATGTGGACAATTGTTTTGAACCCGCTGATGAATATAAAGGTGATTTTGCCCGTTCCTATTTATACATTGCCACGGTTTACGAAAATTTAGCTCCTTTGTGGCAGTCGCCTATGATGACAAATACGGTTTGGCCGGTGTGGAAGCCATGGGCTATTGATTTATTGCTTAAGTGGAACCGTCAAGATCCTGTAAGTCCTAAAGAAATTGCAAGAAATGAAACCATTTACAAATTTCAAGGGAATCGTAATCCTTTTATAGATTATCCTGAATTGGCTGAATACATTTGGGGTAAAGATACAACCAAAGTTTTTCCTTTTCCAGCAGAAACAGCACCTTTTTTTGCATTACCTCGTCCTCATACTTCCATTGATTTTGGTGTCATCATGAGAGGTTCTGTATCAACAAATTCGTTGTATTTATTAGGCATCAATTTGTTGGATGATGTTTCTGTATCGTTGCTTAGGAACAATCAAGTTTTTTCGTTTTCATCTTCTAACATTACCAAGGATCAAGCCTCGTCTGGTATTCTATTTCCACTTCAATTTACACCTCAAGTTAGCGGCACTTTCCGTGATACCTTGTTGATCTTTTCTCCTCAAATGAGCGATACACTACGCATTGGATTGAAAGGAATTGCAGTGGATGATTTTGTGACACTTGAACCAAACGAAGTTTCTCCGGTAGGAGGAACGCTGAGATGGTTAGCTGATCCGAATGCTATTGAATATAAGTTAAATGTTTATCAAGGAGATCAACGTGCGGGGGATTTAATGATATCCACTTATGTTTGTGGAAGTAGTTGGAATAAAGCCATCGAACTTTATAACGGTACAGGTAGGCCTATCGATTTGTCAAAATACTCGCTTCAGAAACAATCCAACGGCAGTGGTTCTTTTGGTTCTACTTTCAGGCTTTCAGGAACACTTGATAATTATGCCAGTTTAGTACTTGTAAATAAGCAGTGTTCTAATCCCAATTTGTTGGCAAAAGCAACGTTGTTAGTCGATACTATATTGCAATTTAATGGCAATGATGCTGTTCGATTGTTACGAAATGGCTTCCCCATTGATATAGTTGGTGCTGCTGATGCAGGGGCTGATTATATTTGGGGTTATCAAGTAACTTTGCAAAGAAAAGCATTCGTTACACATCCTTTATCGGTCTTTAATGAAAACGAATGGGATCGTTTCCCCGGTGATTCATTTGACATGATTGGAAATCATGTGATGAATGTTGCTTCTGCATCAACTTTTTTGTTAAAAGATTTTTCGACAGGAACCAAAAATGAATATTCTATTGGCAATTTAGATCCGGAAAGTGTTTATACCTATAGTGTTACTGCCATTAAATCAAATAAGAATGATACTGCATTTAATACCATGCAACTTCATACCTTGCTTTTAGATGCACCTGAAATTAGTGATCCTTCAGAAGTTCGATCTAACCATTTTAGAGCAAATTGGGGTAATGTCGCTTATGCCGATGGGTATTTGGTTGATGTTTTTAAAATGATAGGACAAGGAGATACCATTGTAAAAGAAGAATTTAATCTTGTAGGGACAAACGGGAAGCCTCTGCCAACCAATTGGCTGGGAACTGTTTCAGGAAATTATACCTCATCGACATCGTCGGGAAATGCTGTTCCTGCCGTTGCATTCAAAAATAACGGAGAATGGTTGCAGACTAATACGTATCCTCATCCTGTAGTTAATTTGAGTTTTATGTATCGATTTGCATCTTCGAGTCCAGGATCATCTTTTTTATTAGACGGTTATGGATTGAATGGTTGGACGCGTATTGATAGTTTTTTTTACAATGCATCCACCTCGAAATTTTATCCAGAATATCATTTTAGTCGGACACAAGGATTTAAATCATTCCGTTGGACATACAAAAAAGTCGGTTCCGGCAATTTGTCATTAGATGATGTTTCAGTTACTTATGGAAACAGAGATACACTTTTTGTTTTACACAATGTCAAATCACTTAAAACATTTTTAGATGTTGATGACCTACAGCCAGGATTCACTTATTATTATCAAGTTAAATCAACCTTGAAAAATGTTGTTTCTTCACCTTCGGATGCAATGATGGTTGAAACGGGATTTGCCGATGCAGTAAACATTGTTGAAAACGAGCCTTTGAAAATTTTTGGTGATAAAACTCAACTTATCATTCAGGGAATTCATCTGATGGATTTGATTCAGATTTACTCAATGGACGGTTTATGTTTATATCAAAATCACAGTGGAGGAACTGAAATGAGGATTCCTTTTAGTCGTCATGGCCTTTTTATTGTTAAAGTTCAAAATTCGACAGGTAACAAGACCCGAAAAATTCTTCATTAAAATTGTTGGAGGAAGTTTCCGGTGTTAAATTCAATTGTTAAATGATCATCACATTCAAACTTTGTAATGGTCACTATCTTTCTCTTAATTTTCTTAATTTGTTTAATTTCAGATTCATAAAAACTTCTAACAACTTAATTGTAAACTTCTCTAACTTCATTTTTTCTCCCTTGAAATGAAAAAAATCACCGGTGATTTCAAAATAATCACCTAAAGAATAAAAGTAATCACCGGTGGATTATTCAAAAAAGATTCGGTGATTTTCGAAAAAATGTATGGTGAAAAGAAATAAGTACATGTGATTTTTTGATAAAACTTTCGAATCAAGAAGGATGGAATTAGAAGTTCCTTTTGTTCCAATTTGAACGAAGCACTCACATCTGGCAATTATCTTTATGGTTTGTAACTGTCAAGATGAATAGTACTTTATTCTAAAAAACGGATTGTCCCATTCACTAAATTTTTTAGTAAGTGGAACAATCCGATTTGGAGGGAACAAAAAAGATGTCGCGGGTTAGAAGTGGAAGTCCTTTGTAATGGACATGCTAAAGTTCCGTTATGTTTATGCCGCTTTTTTAATTTTGTTCTTTTACAATGGGCTGTTTACATGGGTGATGACAATTTGATTTCGGTGCGTGGCAAGTTCCAACCGTCAGTTTCCAAGCTATAGCCTTGGGCTTTCACAAGATTTTTGGGCACCTCCACGCTGATAATCATGTCGGAATGTGGCGCCAAAGTCACATAGTTACCCGACCAAAGCGATGGTCTTACTTCCTGTTGTTCGTGATTTTTCAAGCTGAGATGAACAAAAAAAGCGATTCGGTTGGAAGGATTGCTGAGTTTGAAAATCCATTTTCGATTGTTTTGAGTGGTTGTTTCCCGAATCATGTTTACCGATACTTTGGTTAGAGGCATTTCCTTCAATGCACTGAAGTTTTCGTTGGGAGCCAGCCAGTAGCTATTGGTGGAAATTACTTTTCCCTGAGCATCTTTCAATGTGAGCAGCATGAAAGTCACTCCTTGCAGGTGATGGATGGGGTTGGCAAGCGAAAAAACTGTTTTGACAGAAGCGGGATTGATTTGGATTGTTGCGGTTTGACTGAACATCTTTTTTGAATCGAGTGAATAACCAACGGCTTCCACCCATTCATTTTGTTGCGGACGATAACTGCGGTTTACCACCACTACGGTTGAATCGTCGCGATCAAATTGGACGTGTGTCGATTCGCAGGCATTTTGCATAAAATAATAGCCGGCGTTGGGTTCGAGATACCAGTCGTAAATTTGCCAAATAACGCTTGGGAAGGCGGCATTGAGTTTCCACAGCATGACTCCGCCGTTGTCGTTGAGTTTGTGTCCGGCTGCTTCAAAGATGGCTTGATAACCCATGGCATTCATCATTTGCATTTTTTCCGAAAAATCTTTCATGCTGACAGGCATTCCAAACCGTCGGGTCATCTCCTCATAATAGAGTTCGTAGTGCCCGTTTCCGGTGCAAGCATCATGATATCCCCAAGTATTATTGAGCGGGAAAGAGTCGTTTTTGTCCCATATTAAATCGGGAATTCCTTTATGCAAAGTGGAGTAAGGAGGTTGTGACGGGATGCCGGTTTCATCTTTGAAAACCCAATCTTTGGCCTGGTCAGCCAAACGGTAATATTCCTGCGGATCTTGCCACGAATAAGGTCCACCGCTGTAAACACCTGAAGGTCCGTTGTCAGGCCATGAACCTTTCCAGTCGGAGGGCAGTTTAGCAAAACCCGATGAGCTTGGAATGAAGGGACGCGTCCCGTCCAGAGCGATGACGCTATCGCGCATGGCATTGTAAAGTTCTTTGCGTGCATGTCCTTCGTTGCCGCCTGTCCAAAGGAGCAGGCTGGGATGATTGCGAATTCGAAGAATGGTGCTTGTCATGTTGTTGATGAAAACGGACGATTGGAGTGGCCAGTCGGGCGATCCTTTAAATTCTCCTTGTGTATCGCCGGTAACCCAAAAGTCAGACCAGATTAACAATCCAAGTCGATCGGCAGCATCAAAAAACGCATCGGGCGGTGTGATGCCTCCTCCCCAAATGCGAATGAGGTTGGCATTGGCATTGCGACAAAGCAGCAGTTCATGTTCATAACGTGCTGAATCGCGATTGAGCATCATGTCAGGCACCCAGGCTCCACCTACTAAATTGATTCGTTGGCCGTTGACGTAGAAATCGCGTCGTGGATATTTATTGGGCACTTCCACCAATTTGGACGAAACGGTGCGAATGCCAAAGACAAAAGAGGTGTCGTCCGAAAGTTGATTGCCTTCCATGAATTGTAACCGGATTCGATACAAATTGGGTTTGCCGTGATCAAAAGACCACCAAAGATGCGGATTTTTGATGTGCAATGCCGGTTCATTTGTCGGATTGAAGTTGACAACCGATTGTTCAAATGGTTTCAAATTCATTGATTTGCTGAAAGTCAACGCGATGCCTGTAAAATTTTCAGGGGCAATGGTGATCATGAGTTTTCCATTGGTCATTTTGTTCAGCGCATTGGTCAGTTTCAATGAAAGAAAAAGGTTGGCAACCGTCGTGTCGGGCAAAGCGGGAAGGGTTGTAACCAAATGGGGTTGACCGATGATGACACCTCCTGAGGTACGCAAAAAGACTGGTTGCCAAATGCCGATGTTGCGATCGCGCACGGGAGGAATCCAATCCCAACCTACGGAACAAAGCATGGTTACATTTTTACCGATGTCGCCGGTGGGTCCACCATTTTCAAAAAATGGTCCCATCGCTTTGAGTTGTTCCTCGGCAGGTGTTCCGGGATAATCCAACGGATAAATTTTGACAGCCAATCCGTTGTCTTTTCCTGCCGTTACCCACGGACTGATGTCCAAACTATATTGACCGAACATACCGGCCATTTGTGTCGAATCGGCTATCAAATGGCCATTTACCCACACAGCGGCACGATAATTGATCCCTTTGAATATCAATTGAAAATGTCTTCCCTGATCGCCGGCTGGAACAAAAAACGTGGTGCGATACCAGTATGGTTTTTTCCATGGATTGGGATCATTCGGTAAAAAACTGTACTGTTCAAGGTTGTATTTTTTGTTAAAGCTGTCGCAGGCATCGGGAATGAGCATATTGTTCAGTCCAATGTATGGATTGGGATAAACATGATTGGCTACCAATCCGGTGAGTACCGTTGAAGGCACTTTGACGGGAAACCAATAAACCTTTGAGCGGTATTCCGGCTTCGAAAGCATTTCACCGTCAGCTTGAATAACGGCCGAAGATTGAAGCTGAAAACTCGTCAGTTCAACCTGTTTAATCACGCCGTTTTGGGCTGTTGCCGAAAAAATGCTCCACGACGCAAGCAGTAAAAGTTTTTTTGACCAAAATGTAATGTTTAATGGTTGCATGATGTGTGTAATTTTTAATGATGAACATTGTTCTGAGCTGAAATTGGCAGATCTTCTTGTTATATTTTCATGTGTCTGCAAAGATAGATGATTAGAAATGGAGTTTATGACGTTATTTTATCAAAGATTGATACTTTTCTGCCAATGGATGATCGGACCAGGAAGCAGGTGACTTGGATGATGTTGATGAGGTAAAACGAAGAAAAAAGTATATTTTTGTCGAAGATGATCAGTCTCACATTCATAGAGACCTTCATGCTTGTCAAAAGAAATGGCTGAATGATTTATTAAATTTTTTAATCGAACTGATATGTTGACTATCATGTTATTAGTAGCGATTCTCGTTTTATCCTTAGTGATCATCGTGTTGCTGTTGCAGCAAAAATCGCCTCGTCAAAACGATGTGATGACAATAGGCATCAATGATCTGAAATCCAATTTGATGCGTATTGAACAAAACATGAAAGAAGAGTTCAAGGACAATCGTGAAGAGATGATTTCCATGACCAAAGAGAATCGGAGTGAACTGAATGATACGCTGAATGCATTTCGTTCCGAGCTGGCACAAACCTTAAAATTGATTACGGAGCAGACCCACGATGCACTCAAGGAAATCAATGAAACACTTGCTTCAAAAATGGATGCTTTGTCCGTCAAAATGAGTGACATTAACCAATCCAACCGCGAAGCCTTGACGCTCAGTTTAAAAGAATTTACGGCCGATCAACGCTTAAAAATGGAGGAATTAAAAAAAGAGCAACAAGATTTGACTTCCAAAACGGTTGATCAACTGGAAAAAACAACCAACAAGGTAGAAGAAAAAATGATGCTCCTCCAACAACAGGCCAAAGAAGAAAATCAGGTGATGCGCACCACGCTCGAAAATGTTTTTGCCCGCTTTCAGGAAACGCTCGACAAAAACAACATGGCTTTCAATGTCTTGCAAAAAGAGAAATTTGAACAGATGGAGCTTAAACAGAATGAATTGGTGAAAAGCACTGAAACCAAATTAGAGTTTATTCGTGTTACGGTGGAAGAAAAATTGGAAAAAACCTTAAGCGATCGGCTGGGACAAAGTTTTGAAACCGTTGGTAAACAATTGATTGAAGTGCAAAAAGGGCTGGGCGAAATGCAAACATTGGCACAGGACGTTGGCGGATTAAAGAAAGTGTTGAGTAATGTGAAAATGCGCGGCGGCATTGGCGAAGTGCAATTGGGCATGCTTTTGGAGCAGATTTTAGCACCTGATCAATATGAAGCCAATGTCAAAACAAAAGCTGACAGCAACGATTTGGTAGAGTTTGCTATTAAATTGCCCGGACGCGACGACAGCAACAAACAAGTTTGGTTGCCGGTGGATGCCAAGTTCCCCAAAGATGTGTATGAACAATTGCAAACGGCTTTTGACTTGGGAGATGTGACACAAATTGAGACTGCACAAAAAGCTTTAGAGATGACCATCAAAAAAATGGCCAAAGACATTAGCGATAAATACCTTGATCCACCCAATACCACCGATTTTGGCATCATGTTTTTGCCTTTTGAGGGCATTTATGCCGAAGTGGTGCGGAAAGCAAGCCTGTTGGAAGAGTTGCAACGCAATTACAAAGTGATTGTAACCGGTCCTACCACGTTGGCAGCCATTCTCAACAGTTTACAAATGGGATTTCGCACGTTGGCCATTCAAAAGCGCAGCAGTGAAGTGTGGAAGATTTTGGGTGCAGTGAAAAAAGAGTTTGAAAACTTTGGCGGCCTGATGCAAAAAGCTCAAAAGAACATTCAAACCGGATTGGATCAATTGGACGATGTGATGGGAAAACGCACCAAAGCCATTCAACGAAAATTGCGCAGCGTGGAATCGCTCCCCGAATCGGAAGCTCAATTAATGCTTTCGGACGTGACCGATGATGATGATGCTGAAGGATGATGCCATGATGTGGGAATGCTTTTGTTTTTACTTTGATCCCTTATTTTGATAAAAATCGGTCAAAAAAATGAATGATTGATTTCTTGGCGGTTGCTGTGTACATTGATCATAGACCATTAGCTCTTTTTTCAATAATAACAAGTGTTTCGCACAATGCTCCAAACGGGTCATTTTAACAATAGGGAAGCCAATTTCAGGAGCATTCTGATGCGTCGAAAAAGAACATTTTTTTTTCGTAATAATTCATACAAAGGCTAAATTAATTTTTATACCTTTGCAGTCACAAACCAAAAAATATTATAATCGTGAGTTTACTTAGCGAAAAAATGTCCTTGTTTGATGCTCCGCAGAAGTATCAGGCAGCTGGAGTTTATCCTTACTTTCGTGCCATTGAATCGGATCAGGACACGGTCGTGACCATCAACGGGAAACCGGTTTTGATGTTTGGGTCAAATAGTTATCTGGGATTGACTAATCACCCACGTATTAAAGAAGCTGCTATTAAAGCTGTGGAAAAATACGGTACCGGTTGTGCCGGTTCGCGTTTTTTGAATGGCACCCTTGACATCCATCTTGAATTGGAAGAACGATTGGCCAAATTGGTTCACAAAGAACAAGCCTTGGTCTATGCCACCGGATTTTCCGTCAATTCGGGCGTCATTCCCTGCTTGGCCGGGAAAGACGACTTCTTGCTTTACGATGAATTGGATCATGCTTCCATCATTGAAGGACGGCGGCTTTCGTTTGCCAATCAATTGAAGTACAAACACAATGACATGGAATCGTTGGAACGCCAACTCAAACGATGTGAACCCGAAAAGGTGAAACTGATCGTTGCCGATGGCGTGTTTAGTATGGAAGGCGATATTGCTAAACTTCCCGAAATGGTTGATTTGGCAAAAAAATACAATGCTTCCATTATGATTGACGAGGCGCACTCGTTGGGTGTTTTTGGGCAGACAAGTGCCGGTATTTGTGAACATTACGGCTTGATGGACGACGTGGATGTCATCATGGGAACGTTTAGCAAATCGTTGGCAACGATTGGTGGATTTGTTGCTGCCGATAAAAACATCATCAACTTTTTGAAACATAACTCACGAACATTGATTTTCAGCGCCAGTATCACGCCGGCCTCCACAGGTTGTGTGTTGGCTGCATTGGATGTGATGGCTGAAGAAACATGGCGTAAAGAACAACTCTGGGCTAATACGCATCGTGCTTTGGATGGTTTCCGGAAAGCCGGTTTTGACATTGGCAAAACAGAAACTCCAATAATTCCTCTTTTTGTTCGCGATAACAGCAAAACATTCCTGCTTACCCGAAAGCTGATGGATGAAGGCATTTTTGTCAATCCTGTCGTTTCTCCTGCCGTTCCGCCTGAAGATACGTTGATTCGTTTCTCCTTGATGGCCACGCACACTTTTGAACAAATTGACGAAGCCATTGAAAAAATTACACGTCAATCCCGATTGCTAAACATCATTCCGTAAAGCGATTAGGATTTGATTATGCTTGAAATAAAAACGCATGAGCCAATGCCGAAATTCGGAAAAAGGTTCATGCGTTTTTTTGTATGTGGGTTTTGAAATGAACAAGATTGGAGGTCGTTTTTCAGGCTTGATTTTTTATGTTCAATAGAATGGTGTAGGCTTCGCTGATGCTGTGCACGGATTCAATGACCACGGAACGTTTGCCTTTTACTTCGCGCAGTTGACAGCGATGCGGATGTTGGCTCAGATAAGACAATATTTTACCAAACGTTTCAGATTGATAATATGCGGATTGTGGATTCGATACCAAATATGCAATCCACTTTTCATTTTTCAGAATCATCTTTTCGATGCCGAAACTTTTGGCTAACCAACGAAGTCGAACTACCTGAATCAATTCTTTTCCCTGATCGGGAATGGGACCAAATCGGTCAATCAGTTCGTTTTCAAATGCTGATAAATCGCTTTCCTGATTGATGTTATCCAATTGCCGATAAAGGTTCATGCGTTCCGAAACGCTTTCGATGTAGGGAGTTGGAAACATCATTTCAAAATCGGATTCAATTTGACAGTCAGCCACAAATTCGGTTCCCCGATGTTTTTCTTCATCAACCTGTTGATAGAGATCCGAAAATTCTTCGTCTTTCAGTTCCTGTATTGCTTCGTTGAGAATTTTTTGATACGTTTCATATCCTAATTCGGCAATGAAACCACTTTGTTCCGCTCCCAGCATGTTTCCGGCACCTCGAATATCCAAGTCCTGCATGGCGATATTGAATCCGCTGCCTAAGTCGGCAAAGTTTTCAATGGCCTGCAACCTTCTTCTTGCTTCCGGGGTTAGCATTTCTTCAGGAGGCGTAAAGAGATAACAGAAGGCTTTTCTGTTGCTTCGTCCTACGCGTCCTCTCAATTGATGCAAATCGCTTAGCCCAAATTGATGAGCCTGATTGATGATGATCGTGTTCACATTGGGCATGTCAATGCCTGATTCGATGATGGATGTGGAAATGAGTACATCGTATTCATAATCAATAAAATCTAAAATGATTTGCTCCAATTTTTCGGGAGTCATCTGTCCGTGAGCTACCGCAACACGTACCTCCGGGAGAAGCCGTTTAATCAACGATTCCATCTCATAAATGGAATGGATGCGGTTGTGAACGAAAAACACCTGTCCGTTGCGATCCATTTCGTGCGAAATAGCATCTCGAATAAGTTGTTCGTCGAAGGAATGCCATTCTGTTTGAATCGGATATCGATTTGGCGGGGGAGTGCTGATGATGGACAAATCGCGTGCTCCCATAAGGGAAAATTGCAAGGTACGTGGTATCGGGGTGGCCGTCATGGTTAAAGTGTCCACATTGACCTTCAACTGTCTTAATTTTTCTTTCACCGAAACGCCAAATTTTTGTTCCTCGTCAATGATCAAAAGTCCTAAATCCTTAAATTGTATGTTGCTGCCGATTAATTTATGGGTGCCGATCAAAATGTCGATTTGACCATCCTTCAATCGTTGGAGGAGTTGTTTGACGGAAGCTGCCGAACGTGCCCGGCTGATGTAATCGACCGTACAAGGAAAATCTTTCAATCGCTCGCTGAACGTGCGATAATGCTGTGCTGCCAAAACGGTTGTCGGAACCAGCACTGCCACTTGTTTGCCGTTGGTAGCCGCTTTGAAGGCTGCCCGAATGGCCACTTCGGTTTTACCAAAGCCTACGTCGCCACATACCAACCGATCCATTGGCAAAGTGGATTCCATGTCTTGTTTGACTTCCGCCGTTGCTTTGGTTTGATCGGGAGTATCCTCATAAATGAAAGAGGCTTCAAGTTCCTGTTGCAAATAACTGTCCGGCGAGAAACTGAATCCACGTTCGGCTCGACGTCGGGCATAGAGTTGAATCAGTTCGCGGGCAATGTCTTTTACTTTTTTCTTGGTTCGTTCTTTCAGATGTTCCCAGGCGCCGCTTCCCAATTTGTTGATTCGTGGAGTTTCTCCTTCTTTTCCTTTGTATTTTGAGATGCGATGAAGTGAATGAATGCTCACAAAAATCAAGTCGTCATCTTTGTAGATCAATTTGATCATTTCTTGACGTTTCCCGTTGACTTCGGTGGTTATCAATCCGCCAAATCGGCCAATACCGTGATCCACATGCACCACGAAATCACCAATGTTTAACTGGTTTAATTCTTTTAACGTCATGGCCACTTTCCCGGTGCGGGCACTGTCCGATCGCAATGCGTAACGATGATAGCGATCAAACAATTGATGATCGGTGTAGATGCAAAGGAATAAGTCGTGATCCGTGAATCCTTCATGCAGCGTTTTCAGAACGGGAGTAAAGGTAAGTTGATCTCCCCGATCGTGAAAAATGGAGGCAATGCGATCGTGTTGTTTTTTGCTGTCGCTGCATATGTAGATGCGGTAGCCTTCTTCTTTTTTTTGTTTGAAATGGGTGGCGACTAAATCAAAATTTTTATGAAACGGTGGTTGCAATGCAGTATTGAATACTACGTGGGCGTCAATGTCAAATACAGGATGCAATCCAATTTCTACGGTTCTAAAGGGTGTCGTGAGCCGATTCATCTCCATGCCGTTGATAAACAATTCCAACGATCTTTTCCCTTCATCTTTTGATTCGTTGATTTTGATCAAAAGTTCGTCGAACAAACTGTTCAATCGTTGACGTGCTAAAGCATAATCGGAAAAAACCAGCAGGGCTTTTAGCGACACAAATTCAAAAAACGGAATGGTTTCGACGTTTTGTTGTTGTTTTAAATCGGAAACAATGGCTACTTTTTCAATTTTTTCTTTTGACAATTGGGATTCAATGTCGAAAGTTCTGATGGATTCCACTTCCGACCCAAAAAAGTCAATTCGAAAGGGATTTTCATTTGAAAACGAAAAAACATCTAAGATGCTGCCTCTCACGGAGAACTGTCCGGGTTCATAGACAAAGTCAACCCGTTCAAATCCGTATTGGATGAGCAACTCAATGACAAAATGCGTGTCAACCCGCTCACCAACATGTAGTGTCAACGTGTGGTCGTTTAATCCGTCGGGATTAACGACTTTTTCGGCCAAAGCATCGGGATAGGTGATCACCAATGCCGTTGGTTGGCTTGCCAAATGCTGTAATACTTCCGTACGAAGAATTTCATTGGCAGCATCCAATTTTCCCTGAACAAAGGTTCGTTTGTAGGAGGATGGAAAAAAGAATATCTTTTCATCGCCAAGCAATTGTTTCAAATCGTTGTACAGGTAACCGGCCTCATCGGCCTGATCGGCAACCACAATCCATGTTTGCTGGTTTTTTAAGTAGAGTGAAGCAAGCACAATGGCTTTGGCAGATCCAGATAAACCTTGAATGTGAAGATGCTGCCCGGAAGAGTGCAACCATTTTTCAACAGGTGCAAGTTGTGGATGAGCAGCATATAAAGTAAGTATTTCCGAAAGTTCCATAAGTGGTGCAAAGGTACAAAAAACGTTTTTATGAAACGAGCCGTAAAAAGAGCTTATGCTCAAGAGCATGACTATTTGGCGAGTGCCATTCAATCTTGGTGTTGAAAATGAAAATTGATGAATATAAAATATTTTCTTATGTGTCGATTTTGGGTTGCTTTGTTCGAGCATTTCTATTTTTATGTTGTTTCCGATAAAAATAATTTTATGTCAATAGATAACAAAAGTTATGAAAACAATTTATCTTTGTCTTCAAATAGAGCTTTTAATGTTTAGTAATAGACAACGGATGAACGAAAGTAAAAGTCAGTTATACAATGGTTCTTCAAACGAAAAAATCAGAAAATGATAAGCGGTTGGCTATATTTTTTTCTTTTTAATCATTATTTAAAATTTTATCATTATGAAAACAGTTTTACACTTTTTAATTATGTTGATTTTTACTCCGTTGCTTGTTGAAGCGCAAGTGGGGAATGTGACACCATCAAACGTGATACCAAACGGAAATTTTGAAATGTGGGATTCTACAAAGTATCAGCAGCCTTTGTATTATGAAATGACCAATAACGTTGAATCCATTTATTACATCGGTAGCTCCAATGTTACTCAAGTTGCTTCCATTGAACATGGTTCCTATGCCGTTCAACTGCAAACACTGGCAAATGCCACCGATACAGTTGCCGCTGTTATGTCCAATGCGACGCTTTTGAACGGGCCCGATCCTGCAACTTGGAAAGGCGGCATTCCTTGCACCGTACAACCAACGGGGATTACCGGTTATTATGAATACAATGTTTCCGATCGGAGTGATTCTGCCGTCATTGCGGTTCAATTCAAGAAAAACACGGTGGTGCTGGCAACATATATTTATTACTTGAGCGGACTTCACACATCGCCTGCTAATTTTAATTTTACGTTTTCGCCCGCACTCACTCAAATGCCTGACACTGTTTTGCTGATATTCCTTTCGAGCGATTTGATCCATTCCAAAAACGGGAAAGCCGGCAGTACGTTGATTCTTGACAATGTCAGCTTCACGGGGGTGGCTTCTCAACCATCCATGTTGAATGGCGATTTTGAACAGTGGGAAACGCTCTCCACAGCGCCTAAATTGGTTGATTGGTACTCCGATCCCGACAATGTGACCCGCACTACCGATGCCAAAAGCGGCACCTACGCCGTTCAATTGACTACCATTGCCGGTTCTAACAATGGCAACTTCAATATATTTCCCGGTTATATTACCAACGGAAACTGGAACAATAATAAATTTACGGGAGGCTTCCCATGTGTTGTCTCCAACGATACGCTGGTTTTTTGGTACAAGTACGCACCTGCCAATCCAAACGATTTAGCCAATATTAGCATTAGTTTTAAGAAAAACGGGACATCAATTGGCGGAAATGGTACCACGTTGAGTGCTGCTTCCACTTATACTTTAGGAAAACTTCCCATCAATTTTGGAGGTAATGTTTCTGATACGGCCATGATTCAAATTACCAGTTCATATTGGTTGGGTCAGACATGGGCTGATACGGCAAGAAGTTATGTGGGTGCCGTTTTGAAGATTGACGGGCTGGCTTTTGCTTCCACTTTAGCAACCGGAATCAATGATCAGCATGCCAATGCCACAATCACTTTTTTCCCAAATCCGATGAAAGAAACGGGCATGTTCCATTTTTCATCCGATATGGATTTGAGCCATACTGAAATTGTGTTTTACAACGTAGATGGTACGATGGTCAAAAAGATGACGGTGCCTACTCATTGGTTAACCATTTCAAAAGCAGACTTCCCGACGGGAATTTATTTTTACAAAATCACGCAACAAAATCAACCAATCAAAACAGGGAAAATCATTGTGGAATAAAAAGTGTTGCATTCCATCATACAACGACTGCCAATCTGTTCATTGGAAACAGATTGACAGTCGTTTTCATGTAAATGGAGTTGTTTTATTGTGATTGAATTGCCTTATTCTTTCCCAACAGCCTGCAAATATGCTATTTGTTTGGTTTTGTAAGCAAACTGAGCATCAATCAGATCATTTTCAGCTTGTTGTAGCATGACTTCCGCTTCGAGCATGTCGGACACATTGACCATTCCTGCTTTGAAATTGTCCTGATTCAAACGCAGATTCTCTTTGGCTTGTTGCACTGTTACCTTTGCCACACCAATTTGTGAATAGGCTTCCACCAGTTCATCCCAGGCTTTTCGAATTTGCAAAATCAAAAGTTCCGAATTGTTTTCCAAATTATTGGCGGCTTTTTGTTCTCGCAAATGCTGTTCTTTAATGGTGTGCGAGGCTTCCCACCAACTGGTCAACGGAATTTTAACCGACACAAAAGCAAGCGTATTAAAATCTTTCATGGTTGAAAAGTTATAGTATGCCTCGCTTACGCCCACTCCAATTTCAGGCAGATACGATCCGGTCTTGATGCGGGTTTGCAATTTTTGTGCTTTGACGTTGTCTTGCAACAGTTTGTATTCTTCCCGATTTTGGAGCGCCTCTTGAGGATTGACATAGAAATTTTCAGGAGGTGTCAATGAATCAATGTGTTGTGAAAATACCAAGCTGGAATCATACGGAACGCCAATGTATTGACACAGCGCCATTTTGCTCAGCGCAATGCCGTGTGTCAGTTTCAATTGATTCATGGCCAATTCACTTTGTTTCAGCGTTACTTTCATGACATCATTTCGATTGATTAATCCTGCTTGAAACGCATCATTCACCTGTTTGTAAAGCGAATCGAGAAAAAGCGCATATTGATGCAGGGTTTTCATTTTTTCCTGCAATGAAATCACCTGCCAAAAAGACTCTTCCGTGTGTAAGAGCACTTCATTGACAGCCAGTTTTTCTTTCGATTGATCGGCCGAAACACCTACTTGTGCCAATTTATTCCCGTTAATGATTCGTCCGCCTGCAAAGATTGGTTGTGTCAATGTCACCGCCGACAGGATTCCTTTGTCGAAATAGTTCAAATTCATTCCTGGAAAATAGGCAAACTGCGTCGCCGTTAAAAGATGAGCGGGATTTCCGTCGTAAACGGGTAAATTACCGCTCGGTACCGACATTTTTAGCAATGGTTTGTCTGCCAAATATCCATTCATGGAAGCGCTGATCGTCGGGAAAAAGTTTGTTAATGCAGCTGCTTTGACCTGTTTTGAGGCCTCAACATCCAATTTGGCATTTTTCACGATGCTATTGTGAGTTAGTGCCAATTGTTTGCATTGATCCAAATTGTATGATTTTTGAGCCATGACATGCCCAAAACCTGTCGCCACGATCAACAGTCCAATCATCAATGGTTTGATGTAAGGAGTGGTGGCTGTGGATACTTTGTCTTCCGTAACAATTTGATCATGATGACGATACATCATCCAATAAGCTACCGGTAAAATCAACACCAACAAAACCATAGAAGTTAACGTTCCAAAGAAAATTACCACTCCCATCGGAGTCCATAATGAGCTGTGACTAAGCATCATGGGAACTACGCCCATGGACGCTGCCGCAGAAGTTAAAAAGATAGGCCGCATCCGACGTTTGCCGGCATGAATGGCTGCATCCAAAATTGATTCGTGGTGTTTGTAACGCAATCCTTCGGCATAATCGAGCATAATCATGCCGTTTCGGACGATGATTCCAACCAAGCTCACCACTCCCAGAATGGATGTTAGACTAAAATCGACATGCATGATTAACACTCCCAGCAAAGCCCCTACAATGCTTAATGAAGCTGATCCAAACACCAACAAAGCAAGACGGACTTTTTTGAAATGGAACATCAAAATCAAAAATATGATCACCAAGCTGGCCATTAGCCCTTCGATAATCCCCGGTAATGTTTCGGCATCATTTTCGTGAGCGCCACCGTAACTTAAAGTCACTCCTTCAGGAACATGCACCGTTTGTATCACTTTTTTCACCTGATCGAATACGTTGTTGGCATTCAATCCACGTGCTACGTCGGCCATAATGGTCAGTGTGGGAATCCCGTTACGACGTACCAACTGTCCTTGTGTCCAGCAAGGTGTCACCGTTGCAATTTGACTTAACGGCACCGATACACCCGGAATGACCGAATGGATGTATGTGTTGCGGATGTCGGTGACATGCTGTTGCCCCGCATCGTTTGTCTTTAACATCACCGACACGGGATAATCTTTTTCCCAAATGGTAGTTAAAGGCAATCCATTAAAATCGGCAGCCAATTGAGATGAAACCATGGCTTGCGTTATGCCTGTCTGATTGGCCGCAACGCTGTTGAGATTGACTTTGGCAACGGGTTGTTGTGTCTCAAAATCAGTGTGAACCCATCGCAACGAATTCATCATCCGCATTTTAGACAAGAGACTGTCGGCGGTTTGGATCAGCTCTTGTTCATCATTGCCCGATAAACGTACTTCAATCATGGCCTGAACGGGTTCAAAATCAAGTTGTTTGAACCGTACATAGGCGTTGGGGAAGTAGCGCGAATATTTATCACTGTATTCATTGAGCAATTCCACGGTAGCATCGTTCGAAACGGTATTGACAATGAATTGAGCATAGTTTTTTGACGGAAAGTTTGGTGCGTACGTTGTGTGAAAGCGTGGTGAACTGGTGCCGATAAAGGCCGTGATCGATTTCACCCGCTTATCCTTGCGCAGCATGTTTTGAAGGCTGTCAGCTACCATTTCCGTTTGTTGCAGTGAACTTCCGTCGGGTAAATAAATTTCCACAGGAAACTGATTGCGTTCAGCGGTCGGCATCAATCGTTGCGGAACAAATTTGAAAAGGATAATGCCTGCCAATACCGATAATCCGCCTATCCATAAAGTACGTTTTGGATGTTTGAATGCCCGCATCAGGTATTTTTCGTAAGTAGATTGAATCAGGTTCAGCGTGTCAAAATGCTTTTTTTTCGACTCTTTTCTTCCAGCAGTAAATCCTGTTTTGACAAAATAATATTGTAAAAAAGGAATGACCAGCACTGCTACCAATAGCGAAATGCCCAATGTGATGGTCACTGTCCATGGAAACATGGTGACGAAATCTTTAAATTCGCCTTTCAATGTAAAAAGAAACGGGAAAAAAGTGATGCTGATGGCCAGTGTGGCTGATAAAATGGCATGAAAAAATTCTTTGGCACTGGCAATGGAGGCGTACCATCTTGACATGCCTTCATCCAATTTTTGCATGTAGTCGTCAACAATCACTACCGAGTTGTCCACGATCATTCCCAGCACCACGATCAATCCTGCCAGCGTTACCGTGTTGAGTTCCATTCCGAAAATATCCATGATGCCCAATGCAATAAAAATGGTGAGCGGTATGGATGAAGCAGCTACCGATGCCACTCTTAACGGCAATAACAACATCGTTACCAGAATGACCGCCAAGATGGCAATGAGGAATTCTCTTAAAAAAACTTCGATGGAGTAACTTACCACATGAGGCTGATTGACAATGCGTTGAACCGTTATGCCCGGCGGCAGCGTTTGTTGAAATTTTTTCAAAACTTTTTCCACATCGCTTCCGTATTTTACAATGTTGTGCCCCGATAACATTTCCATTGAAATGACTAAACATTTTTTACCGTCAATTTGAATGTAGCTGTCAGGCTTAGGATATTCCCGTACAATGCGGGCTACATCTTTCAATCGAATCACGGCACCGGTGGGATCGCTGTAAATAATTTGATTGGCAACATCCTGTTCTGTTTGATATTGACCGGTCACATGAATGGGAACATCGGTTTTTCCGTTGTCCACCGAACCTCCCACCGTTCTCAATCCTTGGGTAAAAAGGGTGGCTAAAATGGTGTTTTTGGAAAGTCCGTATCTGTCCAATTTGTTTTTATCCAAGTAAACCGCTATTTGTTCTTCTTGTAATCCGTAATGTCGCACATTGGAAACTGATGGAATTCTTCGTAGTTCATCTTCAAGCCGGTAGAGGTAATGTTCTAAATCGCGATAACTCCTGTTTTGAGTTTCAATGGTGATTAAAAGGGCTGAAGTTTCACCAAAGTTATTGTCGGCTACCAATGCTACTACGCCCGAAGGCAACTGCGCTTTAAAATTGTTTAATCCATAACTCAATTTCGACCAAAATTCATCTGCATTGTTGACGTTGTCGTTCAACGTCACATAAATTACCATGAGCCCGTCACGGGAATGGGAATAGGTCTTGGATTTGTTTATCTCCTTAAAACTAAACAAATATCGTTCAACTTGTGTGGTGAGTTGCTCTTCAACTTCTTTTGACGTTGCACCGGGGTAAATGCCGATAACCAGCCCCTGACGAATGGTAACGGTGGGAAATTCTTGACGCGGCATATCGTACAAAGCAAATATGCCGATGGCAATTAACAATCCCACAACCAGAAAAACAAGTTGTTTATATTTCATGGCGGCCTCAACCGCTCCAATTCTTCTTCGCATATTACTGAATGATTTGAATCAACGATTGATCATCAATTTTTTGATTTCCCTCTGTCACTACCTTATCTCCTTTGGTTAATCCTGAAGTGACGGCTACATCACCGTTTCCTACCACTTCTCCAACCTGTATGATTTGTTTATGAACGGAATGTCCGTCTTTGTTTACCACATAAACATATTGCTGATTGTTGGTATCGACCATCACGGCCGTTTGGGGCACGGTGATCATGGGTTGTGCTGACGGTGGCGTAATGGTCACATTGCAAACCATTCCGGGTCGGAGTTGTTCGCCTTCATTTTGCAAGGCTATTTTAATGTTGTACGTGTGTGACATCGGGTCTGCTTCGACCCCTTTTTCGGTTATTTTCCCCTTAAATGTAGCATTGTTCAATGCAGCCACCATCACTGTGGCTTCTTCTCCTTTTTGAATGGCGGCAATTTGATTTTCAGGAATGGGTACTACCGCGTTTACTTTTTCAATTTTCAATAAACTTAATACTTGATAGTCTGGAAGGACATTCATGCCCGGTTCTACTGTCTTTTTTCCAATCACGCCATGTGTTGGAGCTGTTAGCACACAATCGGACAATTGGCTTTTTGCAATTTGAGCCATCGAACGCGCTTGCTGCAGATCGCTTTCTATCTCAACCATTTTCACATCGGGCAGACTTCCTTTCTTGTACAATTGTGACAAACGGTTGTAGGCATCTTGTGCCTGACGCTCTTTGGCTAAAGCGATTTGATAACTGCTTTGATAACTTTTGTTGTCCAGTGTGGCTAAAATCATGCCCTTATTGACGGTTTGTCCTTCGGAAACGTAAACTGCCGAAACCGTTCCCGATGTGGCAAAACTGAGCGGAATGGCCACTGATTCCTTAATGGTTCCAACGTATTCCTGTCCGATATGGATGGTTGACGGCTCTACATTCATGATTTTAACCGGCATGGGTCTTTGACTCTCTCCATCGGATGAATGTCCGCTACAACCATACAATAAACTCAGTGCAATGGTTATCATACCTGTTGATAACAAGGTTTTTTTTATCATACTTTTTTTTGTTTTTAAATGATTAAACAAATAATTTCTCTTTGTTCTCTAATATTTTTATGGAAGGATGGCGTTTGATTTGCATCCTTTTATAAAAAGATCAATCATCACATGGCTGCGCAATTCCCAGTCAGGCACCGGCGCATCGAGTGCCAAATCAATCAAAATACTTCTGGTAGCGCTCACAATGATGTAGGCAATGAGATCAATGCCTTGCATGATGTCGGTTGTAAATTCATGGTTTTGAATGCCAAGTTGTAAAATTTCTTTCACTGTTTCAATGTCATTCAAATTTATTTTCTTGATCATGTTTCGGATTCGTGCGGCATTGTCATCCACAAATTCATTGCGCACAAGGTTGTATAAGTTTACCTTTGTTTGTACCATTTTCAAAGAGGTCACAAAATAGGCTCTCAGTTTATCTTCGGCTGTAGAAGCCGCTGCTATGGCTTTTTGAGTTTCCGTGAATACTTCATCGGCCTCGCGTCGCACGACTTCGTCAAAAATCTCTTCTTTACTGGCGTAATAGTAGTACAACGTACTTTTCCCTTTGCCCGACTTTTTTGCGATATCTTCCATGGTGGTTTTTCGTAAACCGTACTGTTGAAAGAGTTTTTGTGCCGAATTTAAAATCTCTTCCCGCAACTTATCTTCTTTATTGACAACCATATATTAAATGATTAGACTAAAAACGTTTTTCAGTCCAAAAGTACAACAAAAAAAATAAGTTCTGTTTTTTGGTTGTGTTAAATATGAATAATTGATAGAGAAAGAAAACGGGTTGAATTTAAAAGTCGTTCAACATAAACGTTTTATGGGATAAAAATGACAATCAACAGATCAAAATGACCGCATGTTTCGCTTCACGTTTTGATGGTTGCAGGCAGCTTATCTTAAGCGTTTTTGCATGACGAAATGTGGAAGATTGATTTCTTTAAATTCATCGCCTACTGTTTCATATCCAAGTTTGGAATAAAAAGAAACAGCGCTTTTGCGGGCGTGAAGCTTCATGACGTTGTACCCTTTTTGGCGGGCAATCTTCTCGGCAAAACGAACCAATTGTGTCCCAATTTTCCGCCGTTGCATGTTTTGATCCACGGCCACCTGACGCATTCTTAAGGTATTGTTGTCAACAGGCGTCAAAATGAGGGTGCCAACCAGCCGTTCATTGAGAAAGGCGCCCAAATGGAAATCGTCTTTTTCAAATGCTAATGGATCACGGTAAATGCTCATGCCCAGCGGCTGACGCAGAACAGCATCTCTTAACTTCAACTCCATGTCGTATTCAGTTGAATGATAAGTAATTTCGCGAATGATGAGTTCAGCTTGCATGAGGTTATGTTTCTTTACGGGTGAACCAACTTCCATGAAAAGGTAGCATGGGAAACATGCTGCTAAGACTTTTTTATGCTTTGTAAATGACTGATATGATTTATTGATATTGAATATAAACAGGTTGTGGCTTCAATTTAAGCAATTCTTCGGGGGTCAACATGCGATGCGGCGGTTTTTTCAAGTCGTTTTTATAAAATAATTTAAATCCCGTGAACTGAACCGGTTGACGGTAAATGTATTGTTTGTAAGTGTTCATTTTTAGTGAAGGTTCACCCCAACCGTCCATGTTCATCACAATTTGTACTTCAGGGCGGAGTACAATCTCCTTGTAATTTTTTACCATGCCTTGTGTAAATCGATGAATGATTAGAATTTTTGGTGGTAAATGATATTTTTGAACCAACTGAGCCAGATAGTTTGAACAATAATTAATGTCGTTGGCATCCAACGATCCGATCTTTCGACCGGGAATGCTTCCGTCTTTCATTGAAAATTCAGGGTCAATAGCCAAATTAACCTGAGGCATCATCAGATATTTTTCAAGTAAAGGCACCTCTTTTTCCACTATGCTATGCCCCACCTGAATATCCAAAAAAACGATGGCATGTCCCATTTTTGCAATGGTCAGTACTGAATCAATTTGTTTGAAAGGCATTCTCATGCTGTAATTGCCGCTTTTCAAGGGAATGCCTTGTCCAACCACGGCAATGTAATGAATGGCCGGTTGAACGGGCGTTGAAGGATCCGCTTTTTCCCATGCTTGCACTTCAGAATCCAATTTTTGCCACAACTCTTTTGGAGGTAATTCTCCTAAAATACCCATTTTTTTTGAATAAAGATTCCCATAAAACGCAACAATGCGCTTAAACGGCAAAATGGCTCCCGCTAAAGGGAAAGGTTGATGCTTAACCGGCCAAAGCCCGCTGGTGTCGCCATTGGCTAAAGATTTGATTTTCTCAAGGTAAGCTGTTGTGTCAACTTTTTGCAACGGGACTTGTACCGATGATGTTGTTGAATGGTTTTTGGTGTGACGATTTTCAGCTTGTTGATGGCATGACCCAATGGTAAATGAACACAAAATAACGGTAAGCGGCAACAGATGTTTTTTGGACAAAGAGATGAATGACATAAATGGGCTTTGGATTAATCAATGAAAATGTGGTTTTTGCATGACAATTAGAACGTTCGATGCATGGCTTTTAGCATCCCGCGGGGTGTCCATTCGGGAACAATCATGCGACGTACTGTTTGTAACGGTAAAAGTGAGTCGCGTTTGGTTGAAAGCGAAAAAGAGAGCTTAAAATAGTGGCTTAACATTTCAGCGCTTTGGTGGTTGAATACGCCGTCGGGATATGCCCAATATTCAACCGGTTTGCCTATGATTTCTTCTAATTTCTTTTTCGGATTGATCACCTGTTTTTCCCAATCGGCTTCGCTTTGATATTTGGTAACCATTGTATGATCCCAACTGTGTAAACCAATGGTGTGTCCATCTTTTGCCAATTGCGCAATTTGTTGGGTCGTCATGTAGTTTTTCTTGTTGTACGTGATGGTCATGATGAAAAAAACGCCTTTGAAACCGTATTTGTCCAAGAGAGGAGCAGCAATGGAGGCATCTTCTGCCCGTGAATCGTCGAAAGTAATCATCACAGGTTTGGGCGGCAGTGGTGCGTTGTAAACCAGATAATGATACAATTGATCAGGTGAAATGGCATGATAACCGCTGTCGCTCAGTATTTTGAGATATGATTCAAAGGTAGCCGGCGTTATGTTGTACTCACTTTTGAGGTTATTTTCAATGCGATGAAAGCACAGCACCGGAACTTGTGGCTTGGCGTAAATGGCGACAGCGCTGTTCATGGAAGGTTGAACGGCTGATGTTGTATTTTTTGAGCGTTGATCTCTATGCTGATCTTGTTGTTTGGCTTGGGTGCAACTGCTGACAATAAGTCCGGAAATAAGAAGAATCAACGTCCATCTATTTCCTATTTGATTGGTTTTCATGCGTTTATTTTATTTTTAACGTTAAATTGTAAATTCGTCTTTGAACATTTTCTTGTGTGTCAAAGTCTATTTTTTGGTGCTAATGTCATTGAATTTGTGGTTGTTGTGATGATTTTTTATGGGAAATGAAATGATGTTTGAAACGCTCATTTTTTGTGGTTTTCATACGTCTATTTTAATTTTTAACATTATGGTTTTATGGATTTCGCTTTAGTCATACGCTTAATTATAAGCTGTTTTTATGGCTCATTTCATAGATCATTTAAGTAACGATTTGTAAATGACTTCCTGAATTTTTGGTCGAATTCTTAATCTTGCCAATTTGTTAACCTGATCGTAAGGATAGGTGCGATTGCTTAAAAAGACGTAAATCAATTGATTGGACGGATCAACCCAGCAGCATGTTCCGGTATATCCCGTGTGTCCAAAGACTTCGGCTGGAGCAGAAGGGGCACAGGGACTATGGAGTGGATTGTAAGGGATTGGCTTATCAAATCCTAATCCGCGACGACCGTCAGGCGATGTTTTGGTGGTAAACAGGGTGCATGTTTCGGCACTGAGAAAGCGTTTGCCGTTAAGCGTTCCGTGATTGAGCAACATTTGATAGACCATTGCAACATCTTTGGCGTTTCCAAAAAGGCCTGCATTGCCCGAAACGCCTCCAAACAAAGCTGCGTCGGGATCTTGAACGTAACCTTGCAAGGGTTGATTGCGCAGAAAATCCTTTTTCATGGTCGGTGCAATTTCATCCCGTGGATGTGAACGCAAAGGCAAATAAGCCAAGTAGTTCATTTTCATTGGAATGAAAAAATTCTGATTCAGAAACTGGTCCATGGGCATTCCAGTAATTGTTTCGACAATTTCTTTCAATAGTATGAAATTCAAATCACTGTAGCGATAAGTTTTGCTTTTGAGTGGTGCATTGGCAATCATTTGCATGGCTGCCTGATGAAATTGTTGATTGATATAAAGGCTGTCAGCCGCCTGAAAAGGATAATTTTCCGAGGGTTTCTTAGCCGCCCAACCCGGTTTGTATTGCAATGTTGGATCGCCGGTCGGAATGGACATCATGGGCATGTTCAGCGATCCTAATAATGAAGGAATCTTCTTTTTTTCAATGACCAATTGATAAAAAGGTAGGCCTGCAGGCAAGCCTGATTCGTGAAAAAGCAACGCTTCAATGGTGATATCGGCCTTGTTGGTGCCTCGTAGAAAAGGTAGAAAATCGGATGCTTTATCAGTAAGTTGTAATTTTTTTTCGTCATATAATTTCATAATAGCCAACAGTGTTCCCGTTGTTTTCGACAGTGAAGCCAAATCGTACATGGTGGTTGGCTTGACTTTGTTTTCTTTGTGATAGGTGTAGTAGCCGAAACACTTGTTATACACTGTTTTTCCGTCTTTCATCACTAAAATTTGACAGCCCGGAAATGCTTTTATTTTGATTCCTTGGTTTACAATGGAATGAATTTTATTTAACGTTGACAAGCGTATTCCCTCTTGAGCCGGTGTTGTGGTTCGAGATGTGCTGTAGTTGTCACTGTTTAAGCGGGTGAAGTTTTTATGGTTGCCGGCAATATGGAACTTTGAGTCGGTTTGGGCTGTGGCTGTCATCAGAAATGCTCCTAAAAAAACCGTCAATAAAGCAGTCCGGCTGAAACCGGTTACCACGAATAGATTGTGCCAACGCTTGTCGAAGTCAGTGGATCCGGATTGAAGATTTATAAAAAGGAGGCAAACGCTTCTCATCATGGTGTTCAAAAAATCGATCAACAGGGAAAGGAATCTTTAATTTGATGTGTCTGTTTCAAGCATCGAAACATTGATTTCACACGCTTCAATCACCGGAAGGCCGTGATCTTCCCACTCCCGAATACCTCCGGTCAGATTGAAAACCTGCTCAAATTGTTGTTCCATTAAAAAAGTGGTGATTTGGCGGCTTCTGTTGCCACTGTGACAACCGACAATGATTTCCTGATTTCGGGGAAGTTCAATGTGTTTCAACGGGATATGATCCACCGGTATTTGAATCTGGTTCTCAACGTCAAATGCCATTGAATTGATTTCATCCGGTTCACGGACATCGAGCAAGATAGCTCCTTTTTTTAATTTGTCATGTGCGTTAAGCACATGCAATTCTTTGATATGATGATGCATTGTTTTGTTTGTCAAGTGATTGATTTTTTTTTGACGATCAATTGATCCGATTCAATGAATTAATCTTGATATCAATCAAAAAAAATTGAATGTTTCTGTTGCAAAGATAGCCAACTTTGAATGAAGATCATGCGATTATGACATTTATAAACACATATTAAATCATTCGCAGAAAAGCAATGCCCGTTTGTGGTTATTTAACCTGAATTGAAAACCTGAGAACATTTGATTTTCCGGCTTGTTCCATCAGATTTTTATTACCAAGCGAGAGGAGTCAAGGCTATCATCAAAGCAAAACAATATGTTGCAAGGAGTTTCAAGTTTAACCACGAATGCTTTGAAAAAAATCGTTCGTTCTGCATTCGTGGTCAAAAGATGTCCCATCATCTTGAGCGAATCTCCTTTTTCATGAATGAAATGTAGGACAAAACAAAACAGATAATGGTAGCAGCAATCAATCCGGTGACTTGTGGCCAAACCAATAAGATGCTTTGTCCTAAAGGAAGTGGCCCGGGAATGGTGCCGTAAACCTGCTCCATGGTCAGAGGGCCAAGACTTCGCACCGTAGGCATTAACAAGGTAGTGGTTGCATCGCTGAAAAGCTGATTGGGAAGAATGCGCATCAATGTCAACCTTAGCTCTTCCAAATCGAACAATTGTTTTGGAGAAGCCATGGCCATTTGAGCTGGTGCTAATCCTTTGATGATCAGGTTAACAATTAATGGATAAAACACTGTCAGGAAAAGCCATACCGCAATTCCGGCCAACGCAGCAGTAGCCGGTTGTTTGAAACGGACTGAAAACAAGATGGAAAGATTGAGCCAAAAGGCGACATAGAAAATGCTAAGGATCAAAAAAGCGATCATTCGCCAAAATTCTTCAGCTGTTGGCGGAATGCCGATGGTCAGCAATCCAAGTCCCATTACCAAAAAACCCAACGCAAAAAACAATACGGTGATAACGGACAGCGAAGCCACAAATTTTGCGTTGATCAGGTAATCTCGATGGATTGGTTGAGCTAAAACTCGGCTGAGGGTTCCACGATTATATTCCGAATTGATGGCATCAAATCCTAAACTGATTCCCAGCAAGGGTCCTAAAAAACTGATGAATACAAAAAATGAAGGCATGGTGCCATCCGAAACCGTAAAGAGTTTTAGGAAGAAAAACGTATTTTGAACATCCGATGCTTTGACTGAATGTCCAATATTGGTAACGGCTGTGTAGATCGATCCAATGCAGGTGAGCAGGATGATGCTGACCAGAATGATGAACCGCCAGCTACGCAGTTGTTCGGAGATCTCTTTATTGACAATAACCCAGAACGGATGATAAACTCCTTTAGCATTGCCAAACCAACGCGCGATGTTTCGACGTTCACCGTGAGCTGTTTCATCGATGAAAGCGGCGGTAGTTGATGTGATGCTTTTATCCATGGTTTATTCCTCCTTCAAAATATTGATAATAAATTTCATCGAGGCCATACTCTTTTTTGTTCAACGACAGCATGGTGAATTTCGATTGAACGATGAGTGAGGCCACTTGAGAGGTGACATCGCAGCTGGATTCGATGCAAAAAAGATCATCTTTCATGGTGATGGACGAGATGGCCTCAACGGGTTGAAGCAATTGGGTTACTTCGGACAATGAAGCTGTCTTCGTTTTTCCGTCGTCATCGGGTTTGTGAATGCCAACGTACAATACGAATGGACGATCTTTGAATAGTTGTTGCGACAAGGTTTGGATATTTCCTTGACCTAATAATTTTCCGTTAACAAAAATGCCGACGCGATCGCATACTTCCTGCACCTGATGTAAATTGTGCGAAGCAAACAATACCGTCAGTCCTTGTCCGCGACTTAATTCGACAATCAGATTGAGAAACTCACGCACACCTTTTGGATCGATGCCTGAGGTGGGTTCGTCCAAAATAATCACTTCCGGATTCTTAATCAACACGTCTGCCAGTCCAAGCCGTTGTCGCATTCCGCGCGAGTATTTTCCGGTTTTCTTTTGAAAGGAATTCGTCAACCCAACTTTGTCCAACAACATGGTGGCCTGTTGAGCGGCTTGATCTTCAGGGATCCCGTTGAGGCGCGCCGTGTACATGAGATTTTCAAAGCCGGTTCGTTGATCATAAAATCCTACATCTTCAGGTAAATATCCTACTCGACGTTTTACTTCAATGGGGTTGGTCGTGGAGTTGATGCCACAAACTTTGGCTATCCCGGAAGTGGGTTCTGCCAAGCCAAGCATCATTAAAATGGTGGTAGATTTTCCGGCGCCATTTGGCCCAAGCAACCCAAAAATTTCTCCTTTCTGAATGGTCAGATTCAGATCATTCACCGCGGTAAAAGTGCCATATTTTTTGGTCAAATGCACCAATTCAATGATATGTTCACTCACGGCTTACCTCCTTCCATATTTGCGGAACAGAAAATAAACGCTTCCCAAAGCGATCAGGATAATGAGCACTCCAATCCATCCCCACAGCAATGATGTTTCAACCGAAACGCGAAAGGATGCCGTTGACGAAACTTGTGGATTTTTTGCCGTGATGTCCACCTGATAATCGCCTGGAATGGCTTTTTTATCGGCTTTAATGGTGGCATAAACAATGGCTGAGCCATTGGGCCTGATTTGTGCAATTTCTTTTGGGTCAAATGTGACATCCCAATTGGCAGGTGCCGCTGCATCCAGATGCACTTGTTGAAGAATGGAAGAACCGGTGTTTTGAACCAATAATTGTACCCGTTTGGTCGATCCGGCAGTGATGTGGGTACTCAGCAACCCGGTGGGAGTGGTCAATGACATGTTGTATGATCCGGTAATGACCACATAGAGTTGCATTGTGGCTGATGTATTGTTTGTTTGAGCAATGACCGGAATGGTATAGGTACCGGCGGGAATTTGATCGGGCGGCGTGATGTCAATCATGATGTTCTGCGTCTGATTGGGATCGACGCTCACGGAAGAGACTTGTTTGTAATTCACTTTGAAATCAACCGTCCATCCTGGATCAACTTGTGCCTGCAAGGCATAAAGTTGGGTGTCGGCTGTCATGTTTTGCAGGGTAGCTTGATAGGTGAACGTTGTTTTAGATGTTCCTTCCATGTTGGGCTGATCGGACGATAAGGTTGTTTTGTATGTTCCCTGCTTTGAAACCGTTACCAATAAAGGCAACGAATATGCCCCTTTGGCTATCACGTTAAAATGATAAGTTCCTTTGTTGACCTTTACCGGAACGCCGATCGAAAGCGATAGGGTTTCTTTTTGTCCCGGCAAAACAGCAACTTGGGAGATGTTCCATCCTCCTGATTTCAAATCGGTAGTCCATCCACGGGGAACTCCGGCAACAACAATGTGTAAATTTTGAATTTTTTTGCTGTCGTTGATCACATCAATGTTGTAGTTGATGGTTTGTCCCGGAGGAACGGAAATGTTGGTGTAGGGCGTGTAGAGGGTGACACTGTCGGCCGTTAACGTGGCAGCACTGCTTCGCAAAGGCAAAACCCCCAAAAGAGCAATAAAGAACACATTGACTAATTTCGTACGTTTTGACATAAAAAATCCTCCATGTTTTTTAATGGTTAAAAGATCACTTGTAAATAGTACGGGTGGCAAAATTAGAAGAAGGTTTTAAATGCGCAACAGGTGTGTCGGAACGTCCAACATGGATTCATTTTAAGTTAAAATGCAACTGTTTTATTTTCAAAATATTGTAGGATGTATAAAAAATCGGAACAGCACTTAAATATTTATATTAACATCCCAATTTCTCAAAATGAGGCAATAATCTTTATCTTTGTTATCACAATTCATGATGATATGAGTGCATTAAAATTACACATTACCAATACGTTAGATATTTATTCCGCACTTACGGAGACGGCTCTGTCATTGCCTTTGGCTTCTGATCGAATTAGCGCAGGCTTTCCATCGCCTGCCAGTGATTTCACGGATCGGTCCATTGATTTGAACAAACAATTGATTCAACATCCTGCTTCCACTTTTTTTGGACGTGTCAAAGGTCAATCCATGAAAGATGAGGGAATTAACGATGGCGATTTGCTCATCATTGATAAATCGCTTCTTCCGGAAGATGGAAAAATTGCGGTCTGTTTTATCGATGGCGAGTTTACCGTCAAACGCATTAAATTGGACAAGGATTGTTGTTGGCTTATGCCTGCCAACGATGCATATCAGCCGATTAGGGTAACTGCTGAAAACGATTTTTTGATTTGGGGCATTGTGACTCATGTGATTAAATCTTTTTAAGGATGTATTTTTTAGTTGATTGCAATAATTTTTATGTGTCGTGCGAACGGGTGTTTCGTCCCGACTTAAATCACGCGCCGGTGGTGGTTCTTTCCAACAATGACGGTTGTGTGATTTCCCGCAGCAACGAAGCCAAAGCGCTGGGCATTCCCATGGGAGCACCCGCATATCAATTTCAACCCTTATTTGATAAACATCACGTGCATGTTTTTTCGTCCAATTTTGCGTTGTATGGCGACATGAGTTCCCGCGTCATGAGTATTTTGGCTCAATACACACCCGACATGGAGATTTACAGCATCGATGAGGCTTTTCTGCAATGGAACGGATCGGAACCGTTGTCCATGGCACAGGTAGGGATGAAGATCAGGAAAGATGTGTTTCGATCTACCGGCATTCCCGTCAGTGTTGGCATTGCGCCAACGAAAACGCTGGCTAAAGCGGCTGCTCATATTGTGAAAAAATTTCCCGATCGAACGCATGGAGTTTATGTTATTGATAACGAAGAAAAAAGAGTAAAAGCGCTCAAATGGCTTCCCGTTGACGAGGTGTGGGGCATTGGCAGACAACATGCCAAAAGACTCAAACAAAAAGGGATTCGGGTTGCTTTGGGTCTGGTGGAACTTTCGGATCATTGGATTAAACAAAATATGTCGATCGTCGGATTGCGTTTAAAAAGAGAATTGGAGGGCATTCCGGCCATTGCGATGGAAGTTCCTTCTGCCAAGCGCAGCATCGCGGTCACTCGTTCCTTTGAAAAGATGTACACGACCTTTGACGAGCTTCATGAACGGGTTGTTACTTTTGCCGTTTCCTGTGCCGAAAAGCTAAGGCAACAACAGAGTGTTTGTCATGCCATGATGATTTTTGTTCATACCAATTATTTTAGAGATGACTTGCCGCAATATGCTCAAAACATCGTGATGACGTTACCATATGCAACCAATTCGAGCATTGAACTGGCTCAGTTTGCTGCTGAAGGTTTAAAACGTATTTTTGTTGAAGGATATCATTATAAAAAGGCCGGCGTGATTGTCATGCACATTGAACCCGAAATGCCCAATCAACTTCATTTGTTTGAAAACAGCAATCCGAAACATAAGGCGTTGATGGAGGCCATCGATCATCTGACACATCAATTTGGGCAACACAAAGTGATGTTGGCAGCACAGGATCCGGGGCGAAAATGGAAAATGAAGCAGGAACGACTTTCGCCCTGTTACACAACACAATGGAATGATTTGATTACCATTCACGCCTAAAAACATGTGTTTTTATTTCAAACTCACTCAAAATGCTCAAATGCTGGAACATCGATTTAATGCTTCTTTGGAGCATGGAATGATGGAAACGGGTGGGTTTTTCAATGGGTTTCAACATCCGTTGACGCCTGTCATTACCAATGCAGCGCCTGAACGCATTCAATGGTTAAAATGGGGTTTGATTCCGCCCTGGGCAAAAGATGAAACGATCGCTTCCGCTACGCTAAATGCCAGAGTTGAAACCATAGCCGTAAAACCGGCATTTAAATATGTTTTGCATCAACGATGTTTGATTCCTGCCGATGGGTTTTATGAGTGGCAATGGCTTGATGAAAAAGGGAAAAAGAAACAAAAATACCTTTTGACTTTGCCCGATGGGGAATTGTTTGCGTTTGCCGGTTTGTGGAGTGAGTGGAAAAATCCCATCAACGGACAAAGCATCAAAACGTTTTCCATTGTAACGATGGAAGCCAACCCATTGATGCGGCAAATCCACAACAGCAAAAAACGAATGCCGGTCATTACGACACGGAATCACGAAAATGATTGGCTGAACAACCAAGCATTGATCATTCAAAACGATCGTCTGAAAGCATTAAAAATAGGGGAAGGTTGATAAGGAAATGATTCCCCTGCAAGGTTAACCGATTTTTTTCATTGCTTGTATATTTTTTGATTGTCTGATGTTTTGAACTATGTTGTTTGTGAAATACATGGGTTGATCTGTTTTGTTCATTCCATCGATCATTGTAAATGATTGATGGTCAATTCTTTATGAATAAGTGTGTGCACAGTGAAAAATTGATATATCAAGTTGAAACGCGCACGACGAGACAACTTAGACTAACAATGGAAAATTTGTATGCGTAGGCATTTGATTCTAAAATAAATGATAAAAAAATGAATAAGGTTATTTTGATTACGGGCGCTTCGTCGGGCATTGGGAAGGAAACAGCCGTACGGCTCGTAAGAAAAGGTTTCACTGTTTACGGAGCTGCCCGACGTCTCGAAAAAATGTCCGATTTACAAGCCTTGGGAGTGCATGTCTTAAAAATGGATGTTACGGACGATGCGTCGATGGTGAATGGACTTCGGTATATTATGGATCACGAAGGGAGAATCGATGTTCTGATCAATAATGCCGGTTATGGATCCTTTGGAGCGGTGGAAGATGTCCCCATAGAAGAAGCCAGGACTCAGTTTGAAGTCAATCTTTTTGGATTGGCGCGACTTACGCAGCTCGTATTGCCCACAATGCGCGCACAAAAAGGAGGTCGAATCATCAATGTATCATCTGTGGCCGGAACCATCAGCGAGCCTTTTGGAGCATGGTATCATGCATCGAAATTTGCTCTCGAAGGCTGGAGCGATTGTCTGCGCATGGAATTGATCCCGATGCACATTGATGTGGTGATTATCAAACCGGCTATGATTCAAACGGAATGGAGTTCCATTGCCCGTGAAAACTTGCTTAAAACATCAGGTCAAGGCTTTTATCGCCATTTTGCCCGACAACATGCCGCCATGTTGGGCAAAGGCGATGCAATGATTGCTTCCAAACCTGTGGTCATTGCAAAAATCATCGAAAAAGCTGTCCTTGCACGCAAACCCAAAACCCGATATGCTGCAGGAAAAGGGGCTCATTTGATGATTTGGATTCGGCGTCATGTGCCGGATCGCCTGTTTGATGCCATGATGCTTAAAATGTTAAATATGTTTTCAACCCCTCAAAGTACTGAATAATTTCATTTGGAATCATTTATCTTTGATTAATGAATTAATGCGCTTAATTCTGGTTTTTAGTCTCATTTACAATTTATTAAGCAGTTTTGTTGCTATGGAATTTTGTTGTTTATCGAAAAAAATCATGTTTTTATGAAGAGTAATCCATCATTGTCAACAAGCGATTCAAATTTTAATTTTGATGAAAACATTCAGCCGGAACCGGAATTTGAATCTGCTCAAGAAGAGGAAAATGCAGGAGTACAACCAACTGAATCATCCGGTGACATCTTGCCCGAAGTAAATGCTTCAGACGATTTGGCCATACTGGGAGACGAAATTCCAAATACTTAACTGATTGATGATCCGAAAGTTGTATTTTAGGCTCAGGCAGTCGGAAGATTTTCCGTCTTCATGGAGTTCATTTGCTGTTTTTTCGACAGTGTACCATCATGCAGAAAACATTGAAAGGATTTTTTAGGCGCTAAAATCGGCGCTGCTCATGTTTTCAAACAGCCATATATGTTAAAACATGTTATTTATTGACATTTATTATCGAATTCGATTCGCCGTATGCTATATTTGTAGACATTAAAAAATCCATTAAACAACTGAAATGCCTTTTTGGGGTTTATATTTTTATGTATCAACAGAAAGGATGGTTGAAAGTGGATTTAAAGGGAGCAATGAGTATGGGATATTAATTTTTTAAATGATTGACAGTATGAAAACGAAAAATGTGATTTGGTTAGCCATTTCTTTTTCTGTGGCTGCATTGATGGTAACTCCATTGTTTGCAAAGGATTTTCCTAAAGCTCAAAAAGATAACATCAAAAAAGAGATGGAGCAGGCTAAAAAAGCTGCACGTGATGCTGCCCAAATGGCTGCTTACGACAAAGCTGTTCAAGCGTTGAATGACAAAGACTGGATTTTGGAGGCAAGTCAGGTGTACAACAGGTGGGGACGTATTTTTGAAGTGAATGACAACACCAATTTCATCATGCTTGAAAAAGATAAGGCTTATTTGCAATTGGCATTCAATGGCTTCAGAAGCGGGCCTAACGGAATAGGCGGCGTAACTTTAAAAGGCTATCCCACAAAAATATCCATTAAGACCGATAAAAGTGGCAATGTAACATATACCATGAATGTTTTTGGTAATGGACTCAATGCCGACATAACCATTTGGTTAGGATATGGGGACAATCATGCTGAAGCCATGGTCAATGCAACCTTTAGCAATGGGCAAGTCAGTTTCTCGGGTCGACTTCTGCCTCTGTCGGAATCCAATTATTATCGGAGCGGGCTTGATTTTTAACAATCAAGATTAATCCGAACCACGCTTTTAAGGACGTTCATGCTGATTGAATGTCCTTTTTCTTGACTTGACTTTTGTAACTTCGTTGATATGGGTTTTCGTTTAAAGTAGGATTTTATTTTTGAATTGATTTAAGATTTCAATCATTTTGCAGGATTTAGACAGGCTGTTTTTAGATTGCTTCAAAAGATTTTTTACCGGCAGTTTCTTTTCGAAAGCATCGTCGAAAAAACTTCAAAATTTTCAAAGCCATTGTGAGCCTTTGCTTTATTGTGGTTGCATAAATCTCTTATTGTTAAATTATCCCAATGAATCGCCGTGCACTTTAAACTATTTCCGTGTAGAAATGTCAAATAAAATACGTTGAACAGTTTAACCGTGCCTTTGTCTTTCCCCTTTTGTGATCTGTTTTGTTTGTCTCGTTTCATCTCAATACAATTTGGATTATGGTTTACCAAGCGACAAAACAACCGGATGGTTCAATGGAAACGATTATTTTAACGTAAATGGATTTACCGATGAAAACCAATCACACTGAACAAAAAATTTTAGAAGCAGCAGAAGCAATTTTTCTCGAAAAAGGGTTTAGTTCTGCCAAAACTACCGAAATTGCGCTCAAAGCCAATGTTAATCATGCTTTGATTCATTATTATTACCGTACAAAAGAGAATCTTTTTGAAACCATTTTTGTGACAAGATTAAAAAGCATCTTGTCTTTTTTCGACGACATTCTCTCGTTGGATATCCCATACATTGATCGGATCAAAATGATGATTAATAAGTATTTTGATCTCTTCCTTGATCATCCTCAAATGCCTTTTTTCATCTTCAACGAATTTTTTGTCAACAAAGCACGCTTAGATTTTCTGAAACATCGCATAGTAAATCTGACAGCTCCTCTCAGAGCCCATTTTGAAGAAATTACCCAACAAGCTATTCAAAAGGGAGAAATTAGGGTTATTCATCCACAGGATTTACTCATGCACATTTTTTCGCTTAATTCGTCTGTGTTTTTCAACAAATCAATGAATCAATCACTCTTTGACTGGCAGAAAGATGAATATGCACACTATATTGAGCAACGAAAAAATGCCATCATCGATTTTGTGGTTCACGGAATTCAGGCTTCTTAATCATCGGGTTATTGACCTAAATGGGACCGTAATGGCCATGAAACGAACCATAAAAATTGCTTGTGCTCAAGCGTATGACTATTTTAGCGAGTTCCATACATCATTAGCGTTACAAAAAAAAAAAACGTATGAAATCTTTTGTGTGTAGAAACTGATTGAGGTCATGGTTTCTAAAGAAAAATAAGCTATTTTTGCAAAACAATTGGTCCTATAGTTTAATGGATAGAATGACAGATTCCGGTTCTGTTGGTCTGGGTTCGATTCCCGGTGGGACTACTTTTTTCTTTTCCGTACCTTAGTTTTCTAAGCACCTCTTTTTCAAACATCTTACTTTTTTAATTTCTTTTCTATGCTTCAGTCATTTATACGTTCCAAGTTGTTTTATGTGGGCTTGGTGTTTCTAAGCGTCTCTTTTGCAGCGTGCCGGTCTCATTCAAAAGAAAAGAATACTCCCATTCCGCGATTGCATTGCATGGTCGTGCACAGCGGTGATGCAACGGTTTATACCAATTATGCCACGCAGCTTCAAAGTGAAAATGTGGTTACCATCTATTCAAGAGCAACGGGTTACGTTGATCGCCTCTATGTTTCGGAAGGAGATCATGTGCGAAAAGGTCAGCCAATCTTAAAAATTCAGGACAATGACTATCTTCAGGCAGTTCGGAGCGCTCAGGCTGCTTATCAAAATGCATTGCTTGAGGTAAAAAAGGTGACTCCTTTGGTTGAAAAAGGAATCATCAGTCCTTATCAATTACAAACGGATCAAAGCAATTTGGAAGCTGCTAAAGCAAACTTTGAAAATGCCAAAATTAATTTAAGTTATACCTTGATTACCAGTCCGGTGAACGGAGTTATTGGCCAAATTACCC
Organism: Microbacter sp.; assembly: GCA_049976245.1. GTDB lineage: Bacteria > Bacteroidota > Bacteroidia > Bacteroidales > Paludibacteraceae > Microbacter. Next base: position 44,655 of record JBMFIQ010000006.1, read on the forward strand.
TTCGGCAGGGCAGTTTAATCACTGCCGGTGCAGCCACACCCATCACCACTGTGTCGTCCAACGGGAACATGTTTGCTTATTTTTCTATTGATGAGCAAAAAATGTTGCAATGGACGGATACGCTCAAAGGAACTTTGCAGGACAAGATCAAACGGTTGCCTTCGGCAAGTCTGCTTTTGGCCGATGGCACCAAATATGCTTACACAGGCAAAATATCGTTGGGCAGCGGGCTTGTTGATCCAACCACCGGCTCGTTGTTGCTGAAAGCTACTTTTCCAAATCCTCAGGAGCTGTTGAGAACCGGAAGTTCAGGTACCTTGCAATTGCCCGTGCACTACGAACATGTTTTAATGGTGCCTCAAAAAGCTACTTTTGATATTCAAAATAAAAAAATGCTTTATCTTGTTGATTCACATGGGATTGTTCATGCCACAAACATTGCCGTGAAAGCCATAGCCGGAAATAATTATGTGGTGAGCGACGGAGTGAAGGAAGGTGATGTCGTGGTAACGGATGGCATTACACAAATCAAAGATGGCATGAAAATTAGTCCAATATTGAATTAATCCGATTTAATAGTTCCATCTCATGATTCAAACATTTTTACGCCGTCCTGTTTTAGCGACAGTCATCTCCATTTTGATTTGTATCATCGGTATTTTAGGCTATATTTCGTTGCCGGTTGAGCAGTTTCCTAACATTGCTCCGCCCATGGTGACTGTGTCGGCGACATATCCGGGTGCTAACGCTTCGACCGTGATGCGGAGTGTCATTGCGCCGTTGGAAGAACAAATTAACGGTGTGGAAGGAATGACATACATGGTTTCGTCTGCCAGCAATGACGGTACGGCATCCATCAGCATTTATTTTAACATCAAAACCGATCCCAATATGGCTCAGGTAGATGTTCAAAATCGAGTCTCTTCGGCATTGAGTCAATTGCCTGCCGTGGTGGCACAGTATGGTGTGACTACTCGTAAAATGCTTGATAACCAATTGCTTATTGCTACATTATATAGCGACAATCCCAAATTTGATGAAACTTTTTTGCAAAATTATGCTCGGATCAATATTGCTCCTCAATTGGAACGGGTCAATGGAGTAGGGCAGGTCAATATTTTTGGTTCAAGAACTTATTCTATGCGTGTGTGGCTCGATCCCACCAAAATGGCTTCGTTTAATCTTGAACCAAGTGATGTGATCAATGCCATTCAGGAACAAAATGTTGAAGCAGCTCCCGGTCAGTTGGGGCTTAACGGGAATCAGCCTTTTCAATATACATTGACATACAAGGGAAAATTCAATCAAGTGCCCGATTATGAAAATATTGTCATCAAAGCACTTCCCAATGGTCAAATCTTGCGATTGAAGGATGTTGCACAAATTGACTTGGGGGCTTACGATTATTCGGTTACCTCATTAGCCAACGGAAAGCCGGGCGTTGGGATGTCGGCATGGCAAATGGCCGGATCCAATGCACGTGATGTGGTTGATCAGTTGAAAGCTACGTTGCAAGAGGCTTCTAAATCGTTTCCTCCGGGCGTGAAATATGCCATTCCGAATGATGCCAATAAGTTTTTGGTTGCTTCCATCAATAAAGTGAAACGCACCATGGTGGAAGCCTTTATCCTGGTGTTTTTTGTGGTGTTTCTTTTTCTGCAGGATTGGCGAACCACGCTGATTCCGACAATTTCTTCCCTTGTTGCTATCATAGGTTCATTTTTCTTCCTCAATGCTTTTGGTTTTTCGCTCAATTTACTCACCATGTTTGCCTTGGTTTTGGCCATCGGCATTGTGGTCGATGATGCCATTGTGGTAGTGGAAGCCGTGCATGCCAAAATGGATCAGGATGAAAGTTTAACCACCTTTGAAGCAACTTCCAAGGCCATGAGCGAAATTTCAACGGCCATCATTTCCATCACCCTTGTCATGGCTTCGGTATTTATTCCGGTGAGTTTTTTGCAAAGTACAAGTGGTGTCTTTTATCGACAATTTGGTTTGACCATGGCGGGCGCCATTGTCTTGTCCGCTATCAATGCCTTGACGTTGAGTCCCGTCTTGTGCACTTTATTGATTCGTAGAAAGGATAAAAACAGTGGGTCGAAGAGTTTTTTCAGCCGCCTGCATTCTAATTTTAATGTTGCTTTTGCGCTTCAGACACAAAAATATAAACGGTCGTTGTCATTCTTTACAACAACGCATCGTTGGATTCCGCCCGTATTGATCGTTGTTTTTGCTCTTGGAGCTTATTTTCTGATCAAAACTACGCCAACAGCTTTTGTTCCCAATGAAGATCAAGGAATAATTTTTGCCGATGTAACGCTTCCTCCGGGTGCGTCGCTTGAACGTACACAACATGTGATGAAACAATTAGATAATGTGTTGGGAAGCATGCCAATTATTGAAGCCCGTTTGGTCATTTCGGGACAAAGTATGTTGACCGGAGTAGCCGGAAGTTCTCACGGAATGATGGTTTCGACACTCAAAAATTGGGACCAACGCGGCGATACGACAGCGCAGGATGTCATTAATGAGCTTTATAAAAAGAGTGCCTTCATCAAGGAAGGAAAAATTATATTTTTTGCACCACCTGCCATTCGAGGCTTTGGTTTTTCCGACGGATTCCAAATGCAATTAGAAGATAAAACAGGCAATGACATCAACGCATTTTACAAAGTAGAGCAACAATTTATTAAAGAATTGTCGAAACAACCTGAAATTGATTATGCCACGACGAATTTCAATGTTAATTTTCCACAATATCAGTTTGACATTCAGGTTGATAAATGTAAAATGGAAGGTGTTTCGGTGAGTGATGTTTTTCAAGCGCTTCAGGCATATTACGGCGGCATGTTTGTTTCTGATTTTAACCTTTATACCAAATATTGTCGTGTGATGATTCAAGCGCCACCCGCTGACAGAACGGATTTGAATTCATTTTCAAGGGTAATGGTGAGAAATAATCAGGGGAATATGGTGCCGATTAAAACGTTGTTGACCTTCAAACGCATTTATCAACCGGAAGTTTTGACGCGTTACAATATGTTTACGGCAGCAACCATTACCGGAAAACAAAAAGCAGGATACAGTACGGGCGATGCCATCGCTGCCGTGCGTCGTGTTGCATCTACTTTGCCTATTGGTTATTCTGTGGAATTTTCGGGAATTTCGCGCGAGGAAATCAAAGCCGGATCTCAAGCGTTGTTCATTTTCATGTTGTCTTTCTTGTTTGTCTATTTCATTTTGAGTGCTCAATACGAAAGTTACATTTTACCTTGGTCGGTGATGTTGTCTTTAAGCATCGGACTCTTTGGCGTCTATTTTTTTGTGCATTTTCTGGGCATTTCAAACAATATTTATGTGCAGGTGGCTTTGATTATGTTAATTGGGTTGTTGGCTAAAAACGGCATTTTGATTGTTGAATTTGCCCGACAGCGACGAGAACACGGTATGTCCATCGTGGAGGCTGCCATTGACGGGGCTGGCGCACGGCTTCGTCCTATTTTGATGACATCCTTTGCTTTTATTTTTGCCATGATGCCTTTAATTTTAGAAGGTGGAGCCGGCAAAGCAGGCAATAACTCAATAGGAATAGCTGCTGCAGGCGGCATGTTGACAGGAACGGCCTTTGGTATTTTTGTCATTCCTACCATGTTTGTTATTTTCCAAACGTTAGATGAGAAAATTAGAAAAAGAAAATGGAGACATTAAAAATCAAACAAATAGCCTTTATCATTTTCATGATGTTGTTGTTGGCCGGTTGTGCCGTCAAACCATTTAAAACCGATTTAACAGTCATGACCAATGGTCTTTACCGGGATAGCGTTTCGGTGGATACTACGACCATTGCAAGCATGAATTGGCGCGACTTTTATGCTGATCCCGATTTGCAGCAGCTCATCAAACAGGCTTTAGACAGTAATCTCTCAGTGCGTTTGGCCATCAACCGCTTACAACAGGCTGATCAATATTACAAACAAAGTAAAGCTGCGCTTTTGCCGACCTTAAACTTTGGAGCAAACGGTTCATTGTCGAACATTTCGAAGTACGGCAATTCAATGCCTCCGAAAACGGTCCCCATTACCGATTTGAAATGGAGCCTGACAGCTGGATGGGAATTGGATGTGTGGGGAAAATTAAACAGTGCCAAAAAAGCACAATTGGCTTCCATGCTGCAACAAAAAGCAACGCTTGAGGCCACGCGTACCGAGTTGATTGCCAATGTGGCATCGGCTTATTATCAGTTAGTGCTGTTGGATAAACAGAAACAGGTGACATTGCAAAGCATTGCAAATTACCAAAAATACCTTTCCATGGTGGAAAGTATGATGAAATCGGCTCAGGTGAACATGGTTGCTGTGCTGCAGGCCAAAGCTCAACTGGCATCAGCTTCTGCGTATTTGCCTCAAATTGAGATGTCAACACTCATCACTGAAAATTATTTAGCTCAATTGTTAGGGAAAACCCCATCTTCCATTGTTCGATCTGATCGTCTCGAACTGACCTTGTTTCACCCTGAATCTTTGCACATTGGCATTCCCGTTCAGTTGTTGCGTCGTCGTCCCGATGTCTTGGCAGCCGAATATGGCCTGAAGGCGGCCCATGAGCAATTCAACGTGGCAACGGCAGCCATGTATCCTCAATTTTCTTTAACCGGTATTTTTGGAACAGAAGCTACGGGCATTGCCAATTGGTTTAATTTGCCGGGCTCTATCTTTTGGAATGCTGTTGCAGGTTTAATGCAACCAATTTTTAACGGACGTACGTTAAGAACACAACGTGAAATTGCCAAACTGCAGGAAGATGCAGCTTTATTGACTTTTAAACAGACGTTGTTAAATGCCGGCGGCGAAGTGTCCAATGCTTTGGCTTCCATGCATTATCTGCAACAACAAGCTGAATATCAAAAACAACAAGTAGATGCATTGAAAAAAGCTTACGAATATTCTCAGGAGTTGTTGGTCAATGGATATGCCACTTATCTGGATGTGCTCAATGCGCAAAACAATGAATTGGCTACAGAGCTTTCATTGTACAACACCTACAATAGCATTATTCAGCAAAAAATAACCCTTTATAGGGCTTTGGGAGGGGGATGGTGACCGTTTTTAATTTCTGAGTCCGAGTTGATTTTTGATAAAACCATTCATACGTAAATGATTGAAATTTAAAGGTTAAATTGAAATTGAAGTTTTAGATTTTCATCGTTTTTAATGAATCTCAATATTTCATACGTCTATTTTATTTTTTAATATTAAGGATGTATGGAACTCACCAAATAGTCATAAACTTGAGCATAAGCTCTTTTTATGACTTGTTTCATACTTGTTTCGTAACGAAAGGTTTTTTTTACTCCATTCATCTCAAGTTGATATTCTGTTCTTATATTTGTTGTCAAAAAAACATGTCTTTGTTCAAAGACAGACATCGTCGTTTGCTGTAAATTTTGACATCAACAATATCAATAGTTAACTAAGTATGGAAACTTTGTTGCGAAATCATTATTTTTTTGCTCCTGTCAAACTCGGTTATTGTGATCAAAAAGACGGGAAAATAAATCAACGACACTTGGACTTTTACGAAAAACGTACGCATGCCGTTGCAGCCGTTGTGCCGGAACCTTTTTATTTGGAAGCTTCATTGCGTGAAAATCCTTTCCAGTTGGGGATTGATGCCGATGACAAAATCATTGGATTGACATCGTTGACCACGTTGATTCATGCCAATGGGGCGAAGGTGATTGCTCACCTGAATCATCCGGGCCGAATGGCGAATGCTGCCATCGCGGGCAATGTTTTTTGGTCATCGGTTGACAAACCTTGTGAAAACGGTGGTGCGACGCCTCAAAAAATGGATCGTTCCATGATGGATCATGTAGTTCAATTGTACGTGAATGCAGCTAAACGAGCAGAACAAGCGGGTTTTGACATGCTTGAGCTCCAATTTGGGAATGGCTATTTAATGCAACAATTTTTGTCACCATCTGTCAATCAACGCAATGATGAGTACGGAAATGCTTTCGAACATCGCCTTCGTTTTCCTCTCGAAGTGCTCAAATCAATTCAGAATGCCACCGATTTACCGATTATTGTGCGATTGAACGGCGGAAACAATCTTGCCGATTCATTGCCCACGGAAGAGACTTTGCATCTTGCCCGCATTTTGGAACAACACAACGTGATGGCCATTCATGTCATCAATGGTTCTTCTTGTGTTGCTCCGGCTTGGTATTATCAACATATGTTTATTCCCAAAGGGATGACGTGGAAATTCGCACATGTTATTCAACAAGAGGTTTCTATTCCGGTGATCTTTCACGGTCGAATTCATTCGGCTGACGACATTGCAACGATTCAGGAACAGTTTCAGGGACAATATTTTTCAATAGGTCGTGCATTGGTTGCCGACGAACATTTTGTGGAAAAACTTTTAGGGCAAGAGCTTTCTCCCATTCGTCCCTGCTTAGCCTGTTCGGATGGTTGTTTAGGCGGAGTTCGCTCGGGCAAGGGATTGGGATGTCTTGTTAATCCCTATGTGAACAGTGAGATTGAGAAAAAACATGCAGTTCATCCTAAAAAAGTAGCTATTGTAGGTGGTGGACTTGCAGGCATGGAAGCTGCCGTCACCCTAACGGAACAAGGACACCACGTTGTGTTGTTTGAGAAAAATCAATTAGGTGGACAATTTGTTTTGGCCGATTTGCCGCCGAAAAAGAAAAGTTTAAACGAATTGATTGATTATTACATTAAAATGATGGATTATCATCACATTAGCGTGGTGAAGGAGGAGGTAACGCAAATACGTATCGAACAAGATCATTTTGATGTTGTGGTGATGGCTACAGGCTCTGTCCCTGCTATTCCACCCATTCGCGGTTTGAAAAAGTTTGCCTGGGCCGAAATTCTTGAAGAAGATCATCTCCCTAAAAACCAAAAAGTATTGATTATCGGCGGCGGTTTGATCGGCATTGAAGTGGCTTCTGCTTTGGTCGATGCTCACAATGAAATTACCGTGATTGAAGCATTGGACGAAATGGCACGCGGATTGGAAATGATTGAACGAACATTGACTATGAAGAAATTGAAAGACAACAATGTCACCATTTTGTTGCAGCATAAAGTGTCGGAAATTGAAGAAAATCAACGCGTGTGGATTGAAGATCCTCATGGGAATCAGCAAATGCTGGGCGATTTTGATCAAATCATTGTGGCCACCGGTATGAAAAGTTATCTTCCTTTCCGTACTTCACTTCCCACGTATGTTGTTGGTGATGCAAAAATTCCTGCAAAGGCTATGGATGCCATTCGGGATGCTGCTGCACTGGTTATTTAATTCAAAAAACAGGAAATGCCATCAATTCATGAGGTCATCACGAGCATTTGTTTATTTTACAAGGATGAATCGGAAAAGGATGCGTCCACAAAAAAAAAGAAGATATGACACCGGAAGATTTTAACGATATTCGACAATGTATTGCCAATCAACATTACAACGAAGCAATCGTCAAATTGGAAAAAATAATTAAGGAAAAACCTGACAATCAACAGGCTAAAGATTTGTTGGAATATGTTCAACGCATCTTGAACTACATGCATCGTGACATCTTTGCGGCAACCAATCTGGATCTCGATCCGTGGGAAGAATGACCCTGCTTGTCGTGTTTGGAGCAGTGTGTCATAAAAGATACTCTCTCCAATGAATGACCATTAGCGTTCATGCAATATAGAAGAAAACCCTTCAAAATCGAAAGATCATGAAGGGTTTTCTTGTACCCAGAGCCGGGATCGAACCGGCATGGAAGTGAATCCACTGGTGTTTGAGACCAGCGCGTCTACCAATTCCGCCATCTGGGCTTTTTGTGTGTGCAAAGGTAGAAGATTTTTTGATATCTACAAAATAGAATCTTGGTTTTTTTTGTTTTTGATCGATTTTTGTTTTGAAATTGGACATCTTTTGGGATTCATGCTTTGTTGTGATAAATCAATAAAGATAACTTAAACTGTATGTTTTTTAAAATTCAGGTTTGAGAGAAGTTCGTTATCAATGATATATAAATTATATTTCATACGTTTATATTTATTAATATTAATGCTAAGGATGTATGGAACTCGCCAAAAATAGTCATTCGCTTGAGCATAAGCTGTTTTTATGGCTCGTTTCATACGTCTATTTTATTTTTAACATTAACGATGTATTGAACTTGGCAAAAATAGTTATTTTATTGAGCATAAGCTCTTTTTATGCTTCGTATCCAATAGCTTCAATTGGTATGGAAAGGTTCGGTTGATGAGTGGTTCTCTATTGTGTTGCTTTTTTTACTTTCTTTGCGTAGGAAATGGGTTATTTTGGTGTCTAATATTAATTTGAAGCATTCTTCTTGAGTTTGTTTTTGGATCAGCGAACTTTTTAACGACAACCGCTTGAATGTTCCTTTCATTCTTTTTATGAAACATTACCTATTATATGACTGATTTTGAGTTGATTCAAGAGATACTTGCCGGTAATTCGGGATTGTTTCGTCAATTGATGGAACGTTATCAGACGCAGGTATTTCGTACATGCATGGGTTTTGTTCATCAGAAAGAGGATGCGGACGATTTAACTCAGGAAGTTTTTATTCAGGCTTATCAATCGCTGGCGTCATTCAAAGGCGATTCGGAATTCTCAACGTGGTTGTATCGCATTGCCGTGAATCGTTCACTCAATCATTTACGCGATCAGCAAAAACGTTCCATATTCGATCGGTTGGAATCGTTCTTTACCGGCGAAAAATCACCCAAATCATGGTCAACTCCCACACCAGATCCGAATCCTGAACAACAAATATTGATCAATGAGGAACGGGAAATGATCACAAACATGCTGGATAAACTGCCGGAAAAACAACGTGTGGCCATTGTGTTGAGCAAATACGACGATATGTCGCAACGAGAAATTGCCGAGGTTTTGCAAACCACCGAAGGCGCTGTGGAAGCGTTACTCCAACGGGCAAAAAAGACCTTGCGAAAAGAATTGTTATCTTTTTATAGAAAATAATTATCAGTAAATAAGTATTATAGGCCATATCAATTAAAAAAATGTTCAAACAGCGTAGGAAAATAAGCAATTTGGTTTCTAAACAATTAAAAGCGACAAACATGGATTGCACAACATGTCAACATCATTTCGAAGCCTATTTCAACGGCACGCTTTCGAAGGCCATGCACCGCGAAGTGGAATCGCATTTAGCGAGCTGTCCATCGTGTGTACAAGCGTTCGTTTTGTGGCAAAAACTGGAGCAAGTTGTTTTGGAAGAGAAGTCGACCTCTTCCAATCCGTTTCTTGCAACACGTGTGATGGCACAAATTGAACGTTTATCGAAAGCGGAAACGAAAGTTCCGGTTGTGGCAAAACAAATGATTTTCAAACCTGTAACTGTTGCATTGATTGTTGGAGCTGCCATTTCGCTGGGGGTGTTGATGGGCAATATTTATCGTCCAATGCAAATTCATCCTGCTCATGTTGAAGAAATGCTTTACTTGAACGATGGCGCTATTGAACCAATCGCTTTTTATGAAGCAAAATAAGGGAGGTGCAACATGAATTCAGAAAAGAAAATCAAGGGATTATCGTGGACGGTATTGTTTCTTGCAGTTATGAATGTAACGATGTTGGTGACGATTTTTTATCATCTGTATCAGACCAAACAGGCTGAAGAATTTGCGGCCAAACAAGTAAACGGAATTGAAGCAGATGCCGAAAAATTTTCTGGTCGTTATTTTCGTGATCAATTAAATCTGGATCCGGCTCAAATGGAAACATTTAGAAATGTAAACAGGGTGTTCAGACAAGATGCCCGTTCCATTTTAGTTCAGTTGACAGAGAAACGGAAACAAATGCTTGACGAAATGAGCAAGCCTCAATCGGATACTTTGTTGTTGAATCGGTTATCGGACGAAATCGGGCAGTTGCATCGTTCGTTGAAACAAGTGACGTTTCGCTATTATTTGGGGATCAAGCAAGAGTGTAATCCAAAACAACAAGCCAAGCTGCATCAGTTGTTTCAGGAAATTTTTATCAATGATCTGCCGTTGAATTATCCCGGTAATCGTGGCCCAAGAGGTGGTGGACCACATGGCAATCGGTTTAGTCGCTGAAATGAATGTTTAACCCGGAATATCCTTTCCCTTTGATTGAAAGAATATGGTTGTATGGATATTCCACAAAAAATGAATGAATGATGAAAGCAAAAACAATGTTTTTTACCGTAGCTTTTGTAGCGCTAAGTGCTGTTGGAGTAGCTTTTGCTCAAAATGGAACACCCAATGCCAATGGATCTGCCAATCGTGCAGCCGTAACGCGTGGATCGTATGTGGATAACAACAAAAACGGAGTTTGCGACAATTTTGAAGCTCGTCATGCCAATGGTACCGTTGGTCGCGGACAAGGGTATGGAAATGGACGTGGCGGAGGAAAAGGATTAGGTCGCGGACAAGGACACGGACCAAATTATGTGGATAAAAACAACAACGGAATTTGCGATTATCGCGAAACTCCAACAAAGAAATAAAAAAATAAAATGTCAATAAAATAAATCAACAGAAAATGAAAACAAAAATGAATCGATGGATGATGCTTGGGTTTCTTGTTAGTAGTGTGTTAATGTTGACTTCATGTACGCAACAAGATGCATTGAATCCACAAAAAACGACTTTTGGAAGCGTGATTCAGGTTGCTTCTGACGGAACCACCACAGTGTCAACCGATAATTTGTTGGCTGCATTTGCTCCAACGGCGTCATTAACCGATGCAGAACTGACTACGTTGCTGAAGATGAAAGAAGAAGAAAAATTGGCAAGAGATGTTTACACGGCGCTTAATTTAAAATGGGGTAAGCCGATTTTTTCGAACATTGCCAATGCGGAACAACGTCACATGGAGGCTGTCATCACGTTGTTGAAGTTTTATAATCAACCGGATACGTTGATTGCTGATCCGGGCGTTTTTACTTTTTCAGCGATAACCCAACTCTATCAGTCACTTGTTGCTACGGGGAGCATTTCATTGGCTGATGCTTATAAAATTGGTCTGCAAATTGAAGAAATGGATATTAAAGATTTGACCGATGCACTGGCTGCCAATCCAAACGCCAACATCGTGATGACGTTTGAAAATTTGTTGAAAGGTTCCCGCAATCATTTGCGTGCGTTCAACAAACAATACACGGCGCTGGGCTTGGTGTATGTTCCGCAATACATTTCTCAGGATGCATTTAACGCGATTGTACAATCAGCCATGGAGCAGGGCAGTCAATATGCTTTGCAGAATCACTACCGGTACAACTATCAATACCAATATCAGCATCAATTTGGCAATGGTGGTCATTGATTTCAATCTCAACGTATCAAATTTTTCTGAAAATTCAGGAGCATAACCTGATTTTATTTCAAAAATTGCTTTACCTTTGCTTCGTTTGAATCGGCCGATTTGAACGAAGCATTTTTTTTGATGACAGTTCGTGTTCGGTCACGAAGTTTATGTACATGAGTTTTTTTCAATCATTCTCATGAAAACGTATCTTACTTTACTTTTTTACGTGTTGTTTGTCGTTTCCATTTCTGCAAAAACAGCTCAAGTGACCGTGATGCTACAGAATCCTTCTTCGGTTGAACAATTGAATGCGCCGATCGTTATTCCCGTTTCGACATTGGCACAAAAAACTGGGATCACAGTCGGTTCAGTGGCTGTGTATCATTTGGGGAAACTGATCCCGTCACAATTGGACGATCTCAATCGGGATGGCAAGCCGGATGAATTGGCTTTTTTAGTCAACATTCCGGCCAAGCAAAAAGGGAATTACACCATTAAAGTAGCCAACGATGGTTCATTGTTCACCAAATTTCCTGCTGAAACACATTCGCAAATGTTTCGTAGAGACAAGATTACAAAAGCATTGATTCCAACTCTTGAGGAATCGTCGCCAACGGGAAATTTGTATCAGGCATTGCAACATCACGGACCGGCTTTTGAATCGAAAATGATGGCCTTTCGTATTTATTTCGATCAAAAACAGACGGTTGACCTCTACGGGAAAAAGCATCATCAATTGGAATTAGCACAAGACAATTGGTATCCAACGGATGAACAAATTGCTAAAGGCTTTGGTGATGACATTCTGTGGGTGAAAGAGACAGCCGGATCTGGAACGCTTGAAGGATGGGACGGTACAAAAGCCATTCATATATTACCTGTTACCAATCGGACAGCTCGTGTCATCACGGATGGGCCGATACGTGCCATCATTGAAATGGAGTCGGATGGTTGGCAGTATGAAGGGAAAAATGTGGATTTGAAGCAACGTTACATTTTGTATGCCGGCCATCGCGATGTGGAAGTTCATGTGAATCAAAATGATACGACCACTTTGTGTGCAGGTGTGCAAACATTTTTTGATCAATCGCAGATCATGCCTCCGCTCAAAGGCGTAGTGGCTATTTGGGGAACAGGTCTTCAATATCCAAAAACAGATAATAAGCGTGCTATGCCTCAAACCGTCGGATTAGCAGTTTCTGTCCCATATTCGAATTTGCAGAAATCGACCCGCGATGCCGATAATTTATTGTTGATTGTTAGAGGCAAATCGTTTACCTATCATTTTGCGGCTGCTTGGTCACAAGAAATTGGCGGTTATAAAAAGGCTGATCAATTTTTCAACTTCGTCAAAAATTGGGATATCACTCTTCGTCATCCGGTGAAAATCGTTGGTTGGAAATGACGTTTTCGATCAAAGAGTTGGTGCGTTTTGAACGTGCCATTTTTTCCCCTGATAGGTATCGCGTTCTTCCATTCGGCGTTGCAATTTCACCACAAATTCGTGATTCTTTGTTCCCCAATCGGGAGCAATGAGCAACCGATGAGGTGATTGTGAGGCAAATCGTTCCATGGCAATGGCAGGCGAAAGCAATTCCAGGAAATCAATGACTGCATCGATGTAAGCCTCCAACGTGGTCAAATGAAACCATTCGGGATGTTGTTCAAATTGTTTGGCCATGACAGTTCCACGAATGATCTGAAGTTGATGCAGTTTTAAAACCGTAAGCGGCAATTGTGAAAGTTTGAGGGCATGTTCCATCCATGTTTTGTGCGTTTCATGCGGCAATCCGATGATCAGATGAGCTGCTGTGTTGATGTTTCGCTCTGCAGTAGCACGAATGGCCTCTTCGGCCTGTTCAAAGGTATGACCACGATGAATGAATTCCAATGTTTCGTTACGCGTCGATTCAACGCCATATTCCACCATGAGGTAACGCGAATGCGAAAGAGTTTCAAAAAAATCGAGCAATTCATTATTGATGCAATCGGGACGAGTGCCGACGGCAATGCCAACGACATCGGGAAATTGTAACGCTTCCTCGTATAAACCTATCAACGTGTTAATCGAAGCATAAGTATTGGTATATGCTTGAAAATAAGCAATATATTTTTGATCTTCGTGTTTTTTTCGGAAGAAACGAATGCCTTCTTCCAATTGTTCGGTCACACTTTTTTGAGGTTGGCAGTAATCGGGATTGAACGATTGATTGTTGCAATAGGTGCAACCACCGAAACCCAACGTGCCATCGCGATTTGGACAGGTAAATCCGGCGTTGATCGATATTTTTTGAACACGACCATGCAGTTGTGTTCTCAACAGCGTAGTGTAATCGTTGTAACGTAGTTGCATTATGGTTGAAAAAACAAAGATCGAGCCGCTTTTTTGCAGAGGTCTCGATCTTATTGGTTAGGTGATTTGGCAAAAGTTATCCGTTCATGGTTGCCAGAAATTCTTCGTTGCTTTCGGTGCGTTCCATGCGATCTTTCAAAAATTCCATGGCTTCAACGGAATTCATGTCGGATAAATATTTGCGAAGCACCCACATGCGGTTAAGTGTTTCGGGATCGTGCAGCAAATCATCACGGCGCGTGCTGGATGACATGATGTCAACAGCAGGGAAGATGCGTTTGTTGGAAAGTTTCCGATCGAGTTGCAACTCCATGTTGCCTGTTCCTTTGAATTCTTCAAAAATTACATCATCCATTTTAGAACCGGTTTCGGTCAACGCTGTAGCGATAATGGTTAAGCTGCCGCCGTTTTCGATGTTTCGGGCAGCTCCGAAGAATCGTTTGGGTTTGTGTAGTGCATTGGCATCCACACCTCCTGAAAGCATTTTTCCCGAAGCCGGAGCAACGGTATTGTAAGCACGTGCCAATCGGGTGATGGAATCTAAGAGAATCACCACATCGTGGCCACATTCAACCAATCGTTTGGCTTTTTCCAACACGATGTCGGCTACTTTCACATGGCGATCAGCCGGTTCGTCAAAGGTGGAAGCGATCACTTCGGCATTCACGCTGCGTTCCATATCGGTCACTTCTTCCGGTCGTTCGTCAATCAGCAGGATGATCATATAAACATCCGGGTGATTGGCTGCAATGGCGTTGGCAATATCTTTGAGTAAAATGGTTTTACCGGTTTTTGGTTGAGCCACAATGAGCCCTCGTTGTCCTTTTCCGATGGGTGAAAATAGATCCACGATACGCATCGACAACGGATCATTTTTCCCTGAAAGCAGGTTGAATTTTTCATCGGGGAAAAGGGGCGTTAAATGATCAAATGCTAAACGATCGCGAACAAATTCAGGTGTTCTGCCGTTGATTTTGGTCACTTTAACCAACGGAAAGAATTTCTCGCCTTCTTTGGGCGGACGAATGGTGCCTTCAACGGTATCGCCTTTCTTTAGTCCAAAAAGTTTGATTTGCGATTGAGAGACATAAATGTCATCAGGGGAAGTAAAATAGTTGTAATCCGGCGAACGCAGAAAGCCATATCCATCTTGCATCGGTTCAAAAACTCCCATTCCGATGAGGATCCCTTCAAATTCGTATGGTTTTTCAGGTGTTGTATCGCAATTTTTCTTTCCGTTGTTGTTTTGTGTTTGAAAATTTTGGTTTTGATTTGGGTTTGTGGAACGGTTGTTTCCCTGGTTTCGTTGATTTTTTTGAGCAGCCTGATTGTTAACGTGGTTATTGACGGTGGCAACAACGGTTGTTTCCGTTAATTGTGCAACAGTTTCGGTTGTTTTAATTTCTTGATTTTCATTGGTTTCTTGTTCGTCCTCCATGGCTTCTTTCAACAACGGATCATCGTCTTTGATGTGTTGTTTGGTTACGGTTTCAGGTTGGTTGGCAACGCCTCCTTTTTTTTGATCATTTTTCTTTTTTGATTTATTTTGTTTGGAAAAATGCTGTTGTTGATTGTTGGATGATTGAGCAGGTGCTGATTCTTCTTTCCCGGAAAGTGGATCAGTTACGTTGCGACCTTGATTTGGAGTAGGGGATTCCTTGGGCAGTAAGGAGGCAGGTTCGCTGACGGAGGTTGTTTTTGGCTTATCCGGTTGATTTGTGGAGTTTTGTTTGGCCGTTTTTACGCGATTCCGTTTTTTTCGTGAGAGATCTGTTTCCGGTGCATCGTCTTTGTTTTCGGCTGCTTTGGAAATGGCCTGCTCGTCTAAAATGCGATAAATCAGCTCATCTTTAACGTAAGAGTCAAGACGATTGATGTTCATTTCGGCAGCGATTTTCTTAAGCTCAATAAGGTCTTTGTCTCTGAGTTCTGAAATGTTATACATAAAAATTTAAAGATAAATGTAAAATCCGAGCATATTTTGATGCTACGTCGGACTTGTGTTGGAGTTCCGTATTTGATGATGTGAGCAAACTAAATGGATTGTAAAATGATGGATGCAAGAAAAGAAGTTCTCTTTGATTTTGCGCTGCAAAGATACGATATTTTTTCTTTTATACCGCAAATTGTCATAAAATTCCAATTTTAAATGTTGATTTTGTCTCATTGGTGAGTTTAAATCGATCGTCCGGTCGCTCTCCAATGATCCAGACAATTTGTTTGTCGGAACACAACAGCCATGCTTCTTCTTTTTGCAATAAATTCCATTTAATATCAATAAAATAGTCGCTTAATTTCTTTTTGTTTTTCATGCCGAAAGGATAAAAATAATCTCCTTGTTGCGGATGGCGAATTTCCAGAGGAAAGTTTATTTTATCTGCATCGACGTAAATTTGTCGTTTGTTGTTGTCAAATGTTACGTGCCGATCTCCCAATGGTGCTGAAATGTAAATAATAAGTTGTTCGTCAATGTTCACGGTTGAATCAGGTTGTTGAATCGTCTTTGTTGACGCTTTTAGGATATTGACGGGTGTCAGGATGAGTTGATTTCGATCTTTGATCAATCGGTGTGTTGTCGAAAAAAATTGTTTGCCGGAAGGGGCATTCAGGTTTTTGAATATGAGATCAACGGTTGCACGGTTGAATGCAAAGGGGCGAAGCCGTTCAAAAAGAATAAAATGTGGATTGGTTTGTTGCAGCAGCGCATCGATGTTCAAATGGCGTGTGTGGTTATTATCAATAATCCATTGCACCGTTTTGTTTTCGACAGCAGCAATCATTGAAAAAGCATCGGCTAATGCAGCCATGTTTTGTTGCATGGTTTGTCGAAAAGAGGGGTTTATCTCTTCAAACAACGGGATGAGTGTGTGTCGGATTTTATTGCGCAGGATGGATGGATCGACATTGGTTGAATCGGTGCGATAAGCCCACTGATTTTCTCGACAATAAGTTTCAATGTCGTGCCGGTTGAGACAAAGCAGCGGTCTGATAAGGTGATGATTGACTGGATCAATTCCTTTTAGACCCCGCAATCCGGTTCCTCTGATGAGGTTGATAAAAAAAGTCTCAACGTCATCGTCGGCATGATGACCAATGGCAATGGCATCGGCGTCCTCGTTTTGACGAAGCGTTTCGAACCATTCGTAACGCAACTTTCGTGCAGCCATTTCAATTGAAATTGACTGTTTTTTTGCTTCATCCACGGTGTCAAACGAAACGGAACAAAACGGGAGATTCATTTGTTTGGCTTTATTATTTACAAAAAGTTCGTCTTGATCCGACTCATTACCTCGCAAATGAAAATTGCAATGAGCAACAATGCAATGAAATCCTAAGCTGTTTAGGATGTGCAACAATCCTATGGAATCGGCTCCTCCGCTTACTCCGACAATGATTTTGCTGCCTTGTTGCGGGAAGGGATGCGATGTCATAAATTGCCTAACCTTGATTAATATTTGTTCCGAAAAATTCATGTTCAATGCATGATGTCGTCGTTATGGTCAATATTTTGGAGAATGGATTGAAGAAAGCAAGATGGATGTATTTGCGACGGCTTATTTTTTTAATTCCTGTAATGCTTTGTTTTCGACATCTCGGGCTTCATTAAGCAATTCAAGGGGTTTGGGACGGAGTGCAATTACTTGTTGTTCGAGCGAAATAATTTGTGGCTCTAAGGTCAATCGTTCATTTTGTGATTGAGCTTCAGCAAAGGTTTGTCGTTTGTTGTCCAATTCAATTTCAATCTGGTCAATCTCTTTCTTTAGGCTGTCTGCTTGCAGAAACAATTGACGGGCTTGAGGGCTTTTGAACTGTTCTGGCGATGAATAGCTCAATGTGTCGTTTACAACAAATTGAATGTTGGAGGTTTTATTGGCATTGATGTTGAGCGTTGTATCGATCAGAATGGGAGTGTGAATGGCAGGCATTTTTCCTAACTTATAAGTCTTCAGTTGAGCTGCAAGTCGGATATAATCTGTGTCGGTACTTTGAATCGGAGTTCGTGCCGCATTGGGTAGAAATGTATAAATCATTACTTTTCCTGTTGGTTGAAAGCGATCTGTAGCAAACCAGCCAATGTTGTTGACGTCGTCAACGACGAGCAAATAATCGTTGTAAATGGAATTGAAGGGCATGCCGTAATTTACAGGCTGAAAATAGTTGTTTTCTCTTAAATTGTAACGGGTAATGAACAAGTCGTAGCCGCCGAGTGAATGATCGCCTTTGGCGGCAAAATAAAGTGTTACACCGTCGGAAGCCAGAAAAGGATCGTTTAAGGCTGTTCCGTAATCATTGACAACATTGCTCAATGGTGTTGGATCGCTCCATCCGTCGGTCATTTGAAACATGCTGTAGAGTTGTGCTTTGCCGTGCAACGAATCGGCAAAAATGATGCGATTTCGTCGTTGTGATTCATAGCCCAGCATGTCCGAAGGTTCCTGATGAAACAGATCGCTGGAATGAAAGATGGTTCCCAGATCTTTTGAACAGTTGTAATGCTTGAAGAAATCTTTTTTATCGACCTGTAAACTGTCAACAATGGTGACGGATTCCACATGTTGAATCATGTCAGCGCCTAATTTGGCTTTGTTCAGAAGGGCTGTATATTTTTGGGTTTCGGCTGTCGAGATGGTTGGTAATGACAAATAGGCCTGAATGGTGGAAACAGCTTGAGCAAAATAGTAGTTTTTGAAATAGAGTTCGCTTAACGGGCCGTAAGCAGCATAAAATTTTTTGGTGACGGCTTTTTTCAGAAAAGGAATGGCTTGTTCGTCGTGGCCAGTTTTTGATAAACTCATGCCGTATCCGTAGTTGACTCTGGCGTCGTAAGGCATTCTTTTTGCAAGCGTCTGAAACATTTTTACTGCATCCGTATAACGTTGTTGATTGTAAGCGTCTTGTGCTTCCTTCAATGTCTGTCCCATCATGTGAAATGATATTGCCAATAGTATCAAAAGAATACCATATTTTTTCATACGTCTATTTTAATTTTTAACATTAAGGTTGTATGGAACTTGCCAAAATAGTCATACGCTTGAGCATAAGCTGTTTTTACGGCTCGTTTTATACGTCTATTTTAATTTTAACACCAAGAATGAATGGAATTTGCCGAAAAATTAATCTTTTGAACATAAGTTGTTTTTATGGCTTGTTTCAAAATGAATGCATTTGTAGGGATTGAATAATATAAGACACTGAATTGTTGTTGAATGAATTGAAATGCATGTTGTTTTTTTAATAAACGGAGTTGATCTGGTTGAAAAAATGGGTGCATGGATGGACACACGATTTCAATACAAAAATAAGCATTAAATTTCAAACATGTATATTTTTATCAGGCAGGGAAGTTGCTTGAAATGGCTCTATCATGGGATTCGAGGTTGAGCAAGTTGTCATTTCCTTTTTGTCTATACCAAGCCATGGACCTTTCGCTTTTTTTTATCCACGTCCTGTCGGGATATTTCACCTGCCACAAAAAAAAGTGCGATTTGAATGATCCTATGGATCGAATAAAATTATCATAAGGTCAATCAATAAACATATTTAACTCTCCGAGTCATATCAATATGTCTCCTGCCATTTTAATATGTCAAAAGTCATATCATGATGTCTTCAAGCCTTATTGTAATGGTAAAATCGCAATTTGATATAAGGTTAGGTCAACATTGTCCTGCAACAAAAAGGCAGCATTAGTCAATTCATTAATTAATGGGTCGAAACATCTACGCTTAAGAGTTCTTTTTAATGGGCATTTTACTTAAAAGTCAGACGTAAAATGTTTGATACAAGCTTGGGAAAATGGAGTGTGTATTTATCTTTTGGTTAAGATTGATCATCACAAAAAAGAACTATCTTTGTTATAAATTTTATGAACATTTTTCGTATGAATACACTTAATTGGTCTGAGTTGACCTTTGGTTTTATACCAACGGATTATAATGTTCGTTGTGCTTTTAAAGAGGGCAAATGGGGATCTTTAGAGGTTTCTTCGGATCCTTACATTTCCATTCACATGGCAGCAACGAGTTTACATTATGGGCAGGAAGCTTTTGAAGGATTAAAAGCCTTTATGGGTAAAGACGGTAAAATTCGCGTGTTTCGTCCCGATGAAAATGCCAAACGGTTGCAACATACCTGCGACGGCATTATGATGCCGAAATTGCCTGAAGCGTTGTTTATTGATGCTGTTAAAAAAGCAGTGATGATGAACAAACGGTTTGTTCCTCCATACGGTACAGGAGCTTCTCTTTACATTCGTCCTTTATTGATTGGAACATCGCCTCAGGTAGGTGTCAAACCAGCTGATGAATATTTGTTTTTGATTTTTGTAACACCCGTAGGTCCTTATTTTAAAGCCGGCTTCAAACCAACCCCTATGGTGATTCTTCGTCAGTACGACAGGGCTGCTCCGTTAGGGACGGGCACCTACAAAGTGGGGGGAAATTATGCTGCCGGACTTTTGGCCGGTGAAAAAGCTCATGCAATGGGTTATTCAGCTGTCTTGTACCTCGACGCCAAAGAAAAGAAATACATTGACGAATGTGGGCCGGCCAATTTCTTTGGCATTCGCAACAATACCTATATTACACCGGAATCAACCTCCATTCTTCCCTCCATTACCAACAAAAGTTTGATGCAATTGGTTCAGGACATGGGATTGAAAGTTGAAAAAAGGCGTGTTCCCGTTGAAGAACTCAATACCTTTGAAGAAGCCGGAGCTTGCGGCACTGCTGCCGTCATCAGTCCGATTGAACGCATTGATGATCTTGATGCCAACGTGTCGTATCATTTTTCCAAAAATGGCGAAGCAGGCCCTGTGAGTACGGCATTGTATCACAAATTGCGAGCCATTCAATATGGAGATGAACCGGATGTTTATCAATGGAATTTAATCATCGAATAGCAATTCCAAACGTCGATCACAAATGGTTTTTGCACAAAAAAGCAGTTCTTCTGATGAAAAAAAGGAGAGCTGCTTTTTTTAGATTGGCCTTTCAATGCCGTTCACACTTGGAATGCTCTTTTGATCCGTTTTGAGCTTGGAAGTGTTTTTTGGAATTTTTTTTCAGCACATCAAATTCTTTATTCAAACTTCTTCACATTGGCTTATAGAGCAACATGTTGATTTGAGTTATTCCATGCAAAATCTTTTTTTTCGATGAAAAGGCATGAAAGTGGTACGATCGTCAAAGTCAAATTAAATGCATGATGAATGCAGGGAAAATGCTTACAACAAGCAATATCAAAGCCATGCAAAAGACAAGCATTTGATGCATTCGAAGTGGAGCTGGTTGCACAATGGGCTCATCGGAATGGGTGAAATACATGGCTGCAACGGGTTTGAAATAGTAGTAAACGCTCACCATGGAGCCCACAATGGCAACAACGACGACACCCAAATAACCTTGTTCGATGGCAGAGGCAAACAGTTGATATTTTGCTGAGAAACCGATGAGCGGTGGAATACCGGCTAATGAAAGCATGGCCACTGTCATTGAGAATGCTGCCAATGGATGTTGTTTGCCAAATCCTTGAAACGATTTTAGAAAATAGTTGCCGGTTTGTTTTCGAACCATCATGAGCACCGAAAAGGCAATGATGGTTGCCAGCGAATAGGCAGTAGCATAGAGCAAAAGAATTCCCTCCGTATTCCCTTTTACGGCAATCAATGCAATCATCATGTATCCTGCATGAGCTATGGCAGAATAAGCCATCATTCGTTTAATGTTGTTTTGATATAATGCGGCAAAGTTTCCATACAAAATGGTGGCTATGGAGACGACAACGATGGTGGTTTTCCATAAATAATCAATTTCAAGAAGCTCTGAGCTGATAAAACGGAAGATGGCAGCAAAAGCAGCCACTTTGCCCACTGTTGCCATAAAAGCAGTGATTAGTGTTGGCGATCCTTGATAGACATCGGGTACCCAAAAATGAAAAGGAACGGCTCCGATTTTAAAGATAAATCCAACCGCCATCAGGGCAAGCCCCATGGAAAACATCACCGGAATGGCTGTTTGGTGTTGAATGATGTATTCGTGCAGTTGTTCCATGTTGAAAGTGCCGCTCAATCCGTACACAAAAGCAATGCCAAAAAGTAAAAATGCAGAAGAAACCGATCCGGTTAAGAAATATTTCATGGCTGCTTCGTTGGAATAGCGATCGGTCTTTTTACTACCGGCCAAAAGATAGAGCGACAAGGAGAGTGTTTCAATACCTAAAAACAACATTACCAAATTTTCGAAAGCTGTCATCATCAAACCTCCAATCAGCGAAAATAGCATCAAGGCATAAATATCTTCTTTGGGTTTGGTCACAGCCTGATAATAGCTTGGTGCAAACATAAAAACCAAACCGGTTGAAATAATCAGCAAAGCATTGAAGGCAATGGTGAAATGATCGTTCAGGTACATGTTGTGAACAAAATGAACGGGTTGATTCCATCCAAGTCCATTGACAATCAATGCGGTGATCAATCCGAAAAAAATCAGTGGAAGAATTAGTTTCTTCACATGAAATACGCCTAAAAGCAGAACGATGACGGCTGTAATGGATATGACAATGATGGTGTACATGTATGCCTTGTTTTTTTGTTAATGAACTACGTTTTGAAGCATGGTTAATACAAAGGATGGATAAACGCCTATCAAAAAAATCGTTAATATAATGGGAGTGAACAACAGCATTTCCGACCATGATAAATCGGCAAAATGTTCCGTAGCAGTTTGACTTGCTCCATACATTACTTTTTGATACATACGCAACATGTAAACTGCTCCAATAATGATGGTTAATCCGGCCAACACGGCGATGACCTTGTTGACGCTAAAAAGCCCCAGCAGGATGAGAAATTCGCCTACAAAACTATTGGTAAGTGGCAAGGCAATGTTAGCCAACATAATAATCATAAATACGATGCCAAAACGAGGTGCTTGACGTGCAATGCCTCCAAGTTGACTGATAGAATCAGTGTGAGTTCGTTTCACAATGATTGCGTAACAGAGAAAAAAGCCTACAATGTTAACACCATGTGAAAAGGATTGCAAAATGCCTCCTTCAATTCCGTAAATGTTATTGGAGAATAATCCTGCTGCAATCAATGCCACGTGGGCCAATGAGGCAAAGGCAATCATCTTTTTTAAGTTTGGTTGCGTAACGGCAATAACTCCGCCGTAGAGCACTCCAATGATAATGATGGACAACACGATGGTTGAACTGTTGAAGATCACTTGTTGAGCCAAGGGAATGAGGAAACGAATGATCCCGTAAAGTCCCATTTTCAACATTAAACCAGCTAACAGCATTGAGCCTTGAACCGGCGATGCATTGTATGTCTCAGGTTGCCAGGAGTGAAATGGGAATAATGGAATTTTGATGGCAAAAGCCAGAGCAAAAGCTAAAAAAACAAGAAGTTGAGCAGAATATGAAAGATGAAGTTGATAGATGTCGGCAAAATTGAACGAATGGGGTGCAGGCGTCTGTGTGTAAAGATAAAGGATGGCCACCAACATGAAGAAACTCCCCACAATGGTGTAAATCAAAAATTTTATGCTGATCTTTTTAGCATTCTTGCCGCCCCAACGTGCTGTAATAAAAAAGATGGGAAGCAGGGTGAACTCCCAAAAAATATAAAACAACAGCAGATTTGAAGCTGTAAAAACTCCAATTAACGAACTTTGCATCAATAAGATCAATGCGTAAAACGACGATGGCCGTTGCTCTTCTCGATAGGTTGATGCCACAATGATCGGAACCAGCAAGGTGGTCAGTAGGACGAATAAAATGGAAATTCCGTCCATCTTAAAGTCAAGCATGATGCCCAGTTGCTGCTGCAGATTGATGCTGGTTGTTAATCCGTTTTGAGGCATTGTCCATACTTCGTAACCTCCAAAAATGGAGACAAAAAACAATATCGATGAAACGATGGTCGCAATGGTTTTCCCGGTATGCCCGGATCGGATGGCAAAAAGCATTAACGAGGTGAGAAGCGGCAGTATGATTAAGAAAAGAATCATCATGAATCTATCGAATAAAATTAATAATTAAAATTGCTAAAATGCTAAAAACCATAATAATAAGGTAAAATCCAACGTTGCCGGTTTGGAGAAGACGAAGTTTTTCGCCTGCCAGCAGGGTGTTGTCTCCAATGGCATTGACAAAACGATTGATGACCTTCTGATCAATGAATTCCCTGATGAACTTGGATAATTGCATGGTGGGACGCACTACGGTGAAGTCATAAATGTCGTCAAAGTAAAACTTGCGGGCCATGATTTTTTCCCACCATGAGAGATTGTCGTTGATTGGTTTCACGGCAAAAAGAACATACATCCAACCAATGAACAAAGCAATGATTAGTAACGGAATTGTCAAAGTCAGCCATTCAAATGTTGAGCTGATCGGTTGATAGACCACATGATTTAATTGGGTTGCGGTGGCAAAGACGGGAGCGAGATAATTTGAAAAAAGCTGAACATCATCCAAAATCTTCGGCCATTGCACCAATCCGCCAATGATGGACAATAAAGCCAAAACCATCATCGGGATCGTCATCACAAAGGGCGATTCGTGGATATGTCCCATTGATTTGACTTTTTGACTTTCCGGTGCATAAAAAACCGCAAACAAGAGTCTGAACATGTACAATGTGGTCAGCAGGGCAATCACCGTGGTGATCAATCCGATCATGGTGTTTTGTTCATAAGCTGCCGACAGAATGTACTCTTTTGAAAAGAAACCCGCAAAAGGTGGAATTCCCGAAATTGCCAGTGTACCGACAAAAAAGAGAAAAAAAGTCAATGGAATCTTTTTCTTCAGTCCACCCATATTTCGAATGTCTTGTTCCTGATTCAGAGCATGTATGACACTACCGGCGGCCATAAAAAGCAATGCTTTGAAAAAGGCATGCATGGTTAAATGAAACATAGCACCGGAGAATGATCCCAGTCCCAGTGCAATAAACATAAATCCCAACTGACTCACGGTGGAGTAGGCCAATATTTTTTTGATGTCATGTTGATAGATGGCTATCAACCCGCTGATGAGTGCGGTAACCAGTCCAATGATCAAAATGAGGTGCATCGTCAGAGGCGAGAGTACAAAAATAACGCTCGAACGGGCAATCAAATAAACGCCGGCCGTAACCATCGTAGCAGCATGAATAAGTGCCGAAACGGGAGTAGGTCCGGCCATGGCATCGGGCAACCAGGTAAACAAAGGTATTTGGGCACTTTTGCCGATTGCACCCATGAGCAATCCAAGGGTAATGATTAACAATGCAGTGTTTCCTGATGGCATTTTTGCGGCTTCGGTTGCTATTGTTTGGATGTCAAGGGTTTTGAAGGTGTGAAACAACATGAAAATGCCAATCAAAAAACCCAAATCACCAATGCGATTCATGATGAATGCTTTTTTGGCAGCATTGTTGTTGAGATGATCTTTGTACCAAAAACCAATAAGCAGATAGGAGCAGAGTCCAACGCCTTCCCATCCGATGAACAGCATCAGGTAATTTGAACTCATCACCAAAATCAACATGAAGAAAATAAAGAGATTCATGTATGAAAAAAAACGGTGAATGCCATCATCATGGCGCATGTAACCGATGGAATAAACATGAATCAGCCATCCAACCACGTTCACCACAAACAACATGACTATGGTTAATGCGTCAATGGAAACAGAAAAGGGAATGGAAATGTTTGCAAATTGAATCCATTCAAACAAGTTAAATTGTAACGGTTGATGTGTGGTGTTTAAATATTGCCACAATACAAAGGTGATGATTACATTCAAAAACACAAAAGTAGAAGCGATGATTCCTGCCCATTTTGGGGCCATTCGTCGGGTGAATAGTCCGACGAAAAGAAAGCCAATGAGCGGAAAGAGCAACATCCACGTTGCCATCCATTGCATGTCATTAAGGGTTGTCGTTACCATTTCAATCGATTTAGAATGTGAATATCAATGGAATTTGAAGATCGATAGATGCTGATTAATAATGCCAGACCGATGGCAATTTCGGCGGCAGCTACTACCATGATAAAAAACACAAATATTTGTCCCGACGAATCGTTGCGATAGGCCGAGAATGCAGCCAACAACACATTGGCCGAGTTAAGCATCAACTCGATGGACATGAAAATGGTCAGTGCGTTTCGCTTTACTAAAATGCCAATCACGCCAATGCTGAAAAGCGCTGAACAAAAAATGATGTAATACATCAACGGAATCATTTGAAGTGGATGAGTGACTGTTTCCATGCGTTTATTTTTTATGTTTATCTCCTAACATCACGGCACCAACCATGGCCGAAAGAAAAAGTATGGATGAGAGTTCAAACGGCAATAAATATTCGGTAAACAACACATTTCCAAGATTTTTGACCAACCCTGCCTGACTTAAATTTGGATTGATGGTGATGACTAAATCAGTTGATTTGACCGAAGCCACCAAGACAACGAAAAGAAGACCTCCGGCAATAACGGTTGTCAATCTCATGAGATGACTTTTGGAAAATTGGCCTGTCTTGTTTAAGTTGAGTAACATCACCGTGAAAAGAAACAGCACCATGATGGCTCCTGCATACACAATCACATGTACGACAGCTAAAAATTGAGCATTCAGCAAAATATAATGCCCGGCTAATGTGAAAAAAGTGAGGGTTAAATATAGAACGCTGTGAACCGGGTTTTTGGTAATCAAGACCATCGAAGCCGCCCACAATGCCACGACACTTAAAAATATAAAAAGATACAGTTGAAACATGGGTTTATTGATTATGAAGTTTCGTTTTATCCTTTTTGAAAGCCAATACTTCCGGTGTTTGTCTTTTGGAAACATCGATGCGCGCATCAATAGGTTCAAGCAGTTTCTCTTTCCCGTAAATAAAATCGGTGCGGCTTACTTCACTCGGTACAAAGCGTTCGGTCAGAAAAATAGCTTCTTTGGGACAGGCCGTCTCGCAATCGCCGCAATAAATGCAACGGAGCATGTTGATTTCATAAACAGCCGCATATTTTTCTTCACGGTACAGATGTTTCTCATTTTCTTTACGTTCTTTTGCAATCATCGTGATGGCTTCGGCCGGACATGCCAATGCACAAAGTCCGCAAGCCGTGCATCGTTCCCTTCCTTCGTCATCGCGTTTTAAAACATGCATTCCTCTGTATATGGGCGACACTGGCCGTTTTACTTCAGGATATTGAATGGTTGTTTTTTTGCGGAACAAATGGGTAAACGTTACATACATCCCTTTGGCTATGGCCGGCAGATACATCCGTTCCCAAAACGTCATTTGTTTCTTTGAAACCAATTTTGATCGGGTGGTGAGTTTTATGATATCGTGTTGTTGCTCCTTCATGATCGGTTGAGTTTGTTTTAACGGTTCTTCTCCTGCGTTGTGTCTTTTGAGCCGCAATTCGCTTGTTTAATGGTTGAACAGATGATAAAATAATCCGGTCACAATCATATTGACAATGGCCCAAGGCAACAATATTTTCCAACCAAAACGCATCAACTGATCGTAACGAAACCGCGGCAAAGTCCATCGTACCCACATGAATAAAAACATAAAAAAACTGATTTTGATAAAAAATACAACTACTTCAACCAGCGATAACCAATTGCCTGTCAAGCCTAATTGATCCATGAACGGGAAATTGTATCCTCCAAGGTAAAGTGTAGAAATGACTGCAGAGGAGACAAACATGTTGATGTATTCCGAGAAAAGATAAAATCCCAACTTCATTGAACTGTATTCCGTATGATATCCGCCAATCAGTTCAGAATCGGCTTCTGGTAAGTCAAATGGAGTTCGGTTGCATTCGGCAAAGGCGCTGATCAGGAAAACTAAAAATCCGATGGGTTGATACCAGATGTTCCAATGAAACCCGTGTTGCTCTTCCACAATGGATGATAAATTCATTGATCCTGTTGTCATCACAATGGCAATGATTGACATGCCCATGGCAAGTTCATAGCTGATCATTTGTGAAGCGGAACGTACAGCACCCATCAGGGCATATTTATTGTTGGATGACCAGCCGCCAATCATGATGCCGTAAACGCCAATGGAGGTGACGGCAAAAATGTATAGAATGCCGATATTGACGTCGGTTACCTGCAGTGGAAATGTTTTATCGCCGATGATCAGCGAACCTCCCCAAGGAATAACAGCGCTGCCGAGCAACGCCACAAACATTGTCAGTGATGGCCCTAAGATGTATAAAAATTTGTCGGCCGTGACCGGCATGAACTCTTCCTTAAAGAACAATTTAACGCCGTCGGCCACCGGTTGCAGAATTCCCCAAGGTCCTGCTCTGTTAGGGCCTAAACGATCTTGAAAGTATCCGGCAATTTTTCGTTCGATCAGGGTGGCATACATGGCAATCACCAAACTGACCAGCAGGATGACAATGATTAATGCTGTTTTAAAAAGAATGTAAACGTTCATATTATTCCATTGTTCTTTTTAAAGGATTGATTTTGTGAGGCTTGGAAAGCTTGGTATAGTGGTTTTGATTGATCACCGATGATGTTTCAATACGTCTTGGCCCTTCAATAATCCAGTCGTTTTTGTCCAATTTTTCATAACGACATTCGTTACAAATGAAATCTTCTACTTCGCCGTATTGATTACGCCGTCCCGTGACACGATAAATCTCATCGCCACGCATCCAAAGGGTCACTTTCCCGGAACATTTGCTGCATTCTCGATGAGCGTCCATGGGTTTCAGAAACCATACTCTGTTTTTGAAACGGAATGGTTTGTCAGTCAATGCGCCTACGGGACACACATCGATCAGATTCCCGGAAAAATCATTTTCAACGGCTTGTTCAATAAAAGTTGAGATTTCTGAACGGTCACCTCGATACAACACGCCATGCAGCCGTTGATGGGTGAGTTGATCAGCCAGATAAACGCAGCGATAACAAAGGATGCAGCGGTTGGGATGAAATTGGATCAACGATCCGATGTCAATTGGGTCGTAGGTGCGTTTTTCTTCTTCAAATCGTGACTCAGGCGATCCATGCTTGTAATTGAGATTTTGCAAATCACATTCTCCGGCCTGATCACATACGGGACAATCCAACGGGTGATTGATCAACAAAAATTCAACTACAGCTTTGCGGGCTTCTATCACTTCCGGTGAGGTGATGTTTTGTACCACCATGCCATCCATGACTTCTGTTCGGCACGATGCTACCAATTTTGGCATCGGACGCGGATCCTTGGCTGATCCTTGTACCACTTTAACCATGCAGGTACGACATTTACCGCCGCTGTTTTCAATTTTTGAATGATAGCACATGGTAGGAGGCACAATGTCACCACCAATTAAGCGCGCAGCCTGAAGAATGGTTGTTCCTTCTTCTACCTCAATCGTATGATTATCAATGGTTACTTTGAGCATAAGAATTACACTTTTTGGTATTTCAACAACGAACCGTGTTTGATGTTGCGCACAATGTCGGGATAATTGACATGAAATTCAAATTCATCACGAAAATGACGAATGGCTGCTGCAACTGGCCATGCAGCCGCATCGCCAAGCGGACAAATGGTATTTCCTTCGATGTGCGACGAAATGCTCACCAGCAAGTCAATGTCTTTCATTCTTCCTTCACCGTGTTCAATCCGGTAAAGTACGCTATCCATCCAGCCTGTACCTTCGCGACAAGGCGAACATTGTCCGCATGATTCGTGATGGTAAAATCGAGAAAAATTATAGGTGTTGCGAACGATGCAGTCATCTTCGTCAAATACAATGAATCCGCCTGATCCCAACATAGATCCACTTTCAAACCCTCCATCGGCCAACGATTCGTAACTCAGCAGCCGTGGCTCGCCTTTGGCTGTGTTCAAAATTAAGGTTTTGGGCAATATGGGAACGGATGATCCGCCCGGTACCACGGCTTTTAATGCTTTTCCGTCGCGTATGCCTCCGCAATAGGCATCGCTGTATATAAATGTTTCTACCGGCAGTCCGAGTTCAATTTCATACACTCCGGGTCGATTGACATGACCGCAGGCCGAAATAAGTTTTGTGCCGGTACTCTTGCCAATGCCAATCTTCGAAAAACTTTCTCCGCCATGTTGAACAATCCATCCGATGTTGGCTAATGTTTCTACATTGTTAACGACCGTAGGCGATTCGTAAAGCCCTTTGACAGCAGGAAAAGGTGGTTTCAGTCGCGGATTTCCGCGCTTACCTTCCAACGATTCTAACAATGCAGTTTCTTCTCCGCAAATGTAGGCGCCGGCTCCACAATGAACATAAACATCCAGGTCATACGAAGTCCCTAAAATGTTTTTTCCCAATAAATGATGTTGATAGCAGGCTTTGATTGCTTCGTTCAATATGCCGACAATGTATTTGTATTCGCCTCTTACATATATGTATGCGGTATGGGCTTCCAAGGCGTACGAAGCACAAATGATGCCTTCAATCAGTCGATGAGGAATGTGCTCCATCAAATAACGATCTTTGAAGGTACCAGGTTCACTTTCGTCGGCATTGCAAACCAAATAATGTGGTTTGCTGCTTTTTTTGTCTATAAAACTCCATTTCAATCCCGTAGGGAAACCGGCTCCGCCTCTTCCACGCAATCCCGAAATTTTTACCTCATTGACTACTTCGTCGGGAGTCATTGTTTTCAAGGCTTTCTCAACCGACTGATAACCGCCATGTTGCCTATAAACCTCAAACTGACGTATATCGGGTATGTCAATGTTTTCTAAGATAATCTTGTTTTCCATGTCAAATGTTCCGGTTTAGGCATTTCACTTTCAAGACGTAGCCGAGCAATGATTTCGTCAATTTTTTCCAAATTCATGTATTCGTAAAATTCCGTGTTGATTTGTATCACGGGAGCTGATCCACAAGCTCCCAGACATTCCACGGCTTTGAGAGAAAACAAACCGTCCGGTGTGGTTTCTCCTACTTTGATCTGCAGCTTTTCTTCCAAATAGTGCATGACATCTTCGCCTCCACACATCGCACAAGGACCGGTTTGGCACACTTCAATCACATATTTGCCTTGTGGTTCAAGATAGAATTGAGAATAGAACGTGGCCACTTCATACACTTCGATGGGCGTAATTCCCAGTAAATTGGCCACATAATCCATGATGTCAACATTCAAACTTCCGCCCAATTCCTCCTGTGCTATTTGAAGAATGGGGATTAATGCCGATTTTTGTTGATCTGCAGGGTAATGGGAACGAATGACATCAATTCGTTCAAGCGTTTCGGGAGTGAACGAAACGGGAATGTTTCTTTTGACGTACAATTTATGATGAAAATGACGATCGCTCATGTTAGGGTGGTTTGATTGGTACTTTTGGTTGATGAAACAGTTTTGATTTTCTTATTTTTTTGATGAGACTTGAATGCATGAATGGAAGTTTATGCATCCAATTCTCCTGCAATAACATTGATGCTGCTCATGGTTAAAATGGCATCGGAAATGTTAGAACCTTTAATCATTTCGGGATATGCCTGATAATAAACAAAACAAGGTCGCCTGAAGTGCAGTCGATACGGGGTTCGTCCTCCGTCGGCAACCACATAAAATCCCAACTCGCCGTTGGCTCCTTCTACGGCTGAATAAACCTCCTTTTTTGGAACATCAATTTCACCCATGATGTATTTGAAGTGATTGATGAGCGGTTCCATTTTGCTGTACACTTCCTCTTTGGGCGGCAGATAAAATGCAGGGACTTCCGTATTAAACTTTCCTTCAGGCATGTTTTCTAATGCATTTTTAATCAGTTTGATGCTTTCCCACATTTCAGTTTGTCGAACACAGAACCGATCGTAAGTGTCTCCATGCTGGCCAACGGGAACGATAAAATCAAAATCGTTGTACGAGGAATACGGTTCATGCACACGAACATCGTAATCAATGCCTGCAGCTCGCAAAAGCGGTCCCGTAAAACCATAATTTAAGGCGCGTTCTGCCGACATGGGGCCTACGCCGATGGTGCGATCCATGAAGATGCGGTTGCGTAACAAAAGCGTTTCAAACTCTTGCAACACTTTCGGAAGATGTGCCAGCAATTCGCGCAGTTTTTTAATGGCTGTGGGCGAAAAGTCACGATCGAAGCCTCCGATGCGGCCTAAATTGGTCGTCATCCGTGCTCCGCACATCTCTTCATAAATTTCGTAAATTTTTTCACGCTCCTGAAACACATAGACAAAGCCGGTCAAAGCACCACTGTCAACGCCGGTCACACTGTTACAGATCAAATGGTCTGAAATGCGTGCCAATTCCATCACAATGATGCGCATGTAATCGATTTTTTTGTTGGTTTCTACCCCAAGAAGTTTTTCCACGGCAATGTGCCAACCGATGTTGTTGAGGGGCGATGAACAATAGTTAAGACGATCCGTCAATGGGGTGATTTGATAGTAAGGCCGTCGTTCGGCAATTTTTTCAAATGCGCGATGAATGTACCCGATGGTTTGCTCGGCATCCACAATGATTTCTCCATCCATCTTCAGAATGTTTTGAAAAACCCCATGCGTGGCAGGATGGGTGGGCCCCAGGTTCAATGTGTTGTATTGAGCCTTATCGACGTGAATTTTTGCTTTTGAAGCCTTTGTATGCTTGGTTTTGTTCATAAGTTATCTTCCGAAAAAACGATCATCTTTGTCTGTCCTTGTTGCATCTTCCAATGGATAATCTTTTCGCATGGGGAAATAGTCGAGGTACTCCACGTTCAAAATTCGTTTTAAATTGGGATGTCCGTTAAATTGAATTCCGTAAAAATCATATGTCTCACGTTCCATCCAATTGGCAGCCAAAAAGAGCGATACAATGCTGTCAATAAAGGGATTTTCTTTCGTAATAAAAGCTTTGATGCGTATTCGTTGGCGATCTTTTAAGCAATGAAGATGATAAATCACACCCAGCTCTTTGGGCTGATCGGGGTAATGAATGCCACACAAATCGGTGAGAAAATCAAAATGTTCTTGCTCTTTCAAAAAAGCAATGACGGGTTTAATTTGATCGGCTTCAACCACAATGGTAAAAATGTCCGCAGTTTCATCGATTTCTTGAATGGCAGTTCCGAATTGCGCTTTCAAATGTTCGGTCAGTGTGTTATAATCCATGGGTGTAATTCTTATCAAGTTGAATGCCGTAACTTTGAAGCAGGGCAATGTATTCCGGGCTGTACCGACGTCGTAGCGATTCGTGAGCTACCAGTTCCTGTATCTTCATAAATCCTTCGATAATTTGTTCTGGACGAGGGGGACAACCCGGTACGTACACATCAACGGGAACTACTTTGTCAATGCCTTGTAGTACCGAATAGGTATCAAAAATGCCTCCGCTGGAAGCACATGCTCCCACGGCAAGTACCCAACGTGGTTCTGCCATTTGTTCGTACACTTGTTGTACAACGGGTGCCATTTTTTTTGCAATGGTGCCCATTACCATCAGTAAATCGGCTTGTCGAGGCGAGAAACTTAGACGTTCTGCTCCAAAACGGCCTAAATCGTAATGTGCACCCATTGTTGCCATGAATTCAATGCCGCAACACGATGTGGCAAACGGCAAAGGCCAAATTGAATTTTTTCGCGCCAATCCAACCGCTTTGTCCAATGTGGTTGCAAAAAATCCCGGAGAGCTGTATCCTTCGGGAGGATCCACCACCTGATACGATGGTTTCTCAGTTATGTTATTCATTGTTTTTGGATGATGTTAAGTGGAATGTTGAATAACCCTATTTCTCTTTTTGATACCAGTCGAAAGCCCCTTTTTTGTAAATATAGAAAAAACCGAACAGGAATAAGGCTACAAACAACATCATGTACAAAAAACCGTTCCATCCGATATTTTTAAACGTTACTGCCCATGGATAGAAAAAAATCACTTCCACGTCGAACAATACAAAAAGAATGGCAACTAAGAAATATTTCACTGAAAATGGGAATCGTGCGTTTCCTTTGATTTCGATGCCACACTCAAAGTTGTCTTCCTTGCGAATGGTTCTTACTCTTTTGCGTTTGCTGATGATAAAGTGTGAAATGAACATCACCACCACGACAAATGCAAGAGAAACAACAATTTGTATCAATATGGGGAAATAATCTGAACTATTGGGCTGGAGATTCATAATCTTGGTATTTTGATTCCAAATATAAGGAATAAATCGTCATGACTTGGCATGATCTATGTATTTTTTTTTGAAAATTAAGAATTCGGGTGTTTCTTGTCATGCTGTTTTTCGAATGATATCGATTTTATCAAAAAAATGGTCGTCTGCTCAAAATCTGAAATAAATTGCTGTATCTTTGTCACATGTTAGTTATTCAACTTTCGCAAGTAAATAATGGTTTGATTTTTAGGTGTTATTAGATGAATTTAATTTGATAATCAGTTTCTTA